>JAEZHM010000147.1 GCA_023416585.1 Bacillota bacterium | reverse complement strand
TATGCGGAAAGGAATATCCAGCCGGCTTGCATGTGCTGGGATGCCTGATCTGCTTTCCGTGTGAAAAGAAACTGCTGCTGCCCGACGGGGCCCAACGCCTGAGCGTCCAGCGGCGGCGCAGGCTGGGTCAGTGGGTTCGGACCGCGCAGACGGTCAGCCCTATGGTACATAGCTGCAGGCGTTTGTCCTAAACCAAATGGGCGGGCCACTAGACGCATTCTTTCGGGGATGCGTTTTTTTTTGCAGAATTTTTGTCCGTTGCGATGATACTGGCAAAAAATGTGCGTGGTGCTTCTTTACAAGGTAACTGTCAATGTAGTATTATGTATCTAAACGATATATAGAAGCGAGGGATAGATGTGCTTGACTTTATCATCATCGGAATGGTTTACTATGAAGCGCTCACGGGATACGATATCAAAAAGCGCATTGAAGACGGGATCGGCATTTTTTACAAAGCCAGTTTCGGCAGTTTATATCCATCACTAAAAAGGCTCACTGAAAAAGGCTGCCTGACAATGCTTGAACAACCGCAGGGCGGCAGGCAGAAGAAGCTTTACAGTATTACGGATCAAGGCAAGAATGATTTCCTGGCCTGGCTCGTTAGCCCGATGGAGAAAGAAACGGAAAATCACTTGGTAAAAGTTTTCTTTTTTGACCGTTTGCCTGAGAATGACCGTAATCAGCTGCTTCAGGAATACGAGCTTGCCAACATGAAGTATCTTAGAAATTTGCAAAAGCTGGAGAAGCGCTTTGCAGCCATGGAAAACAAGGAAAGCTTTTACTACAAACTGTCCACCCTTTATTATGGAATCCTCACTGTTCAGAATAACATCCTATGGTGCAGGCATATCCGTGAAAGAAAACCATTGTCAGAGCTTTGTACTATGGAGGCGGAAGCATGAAACAGGAGATTATCCGGCTGGATTTGGGAGCAGTGAACTGTTACTTGGGCAAGACGGAAAACGGATTCCTCCTGTTTGACACCGGCGGTCACATCGTGATGGATAAGGAATTTTCAAACAGGCGGGAAATACTGCAAAAGGAACTTGCCAAAGCCGGCTGCAATCCCGGTAATCTAAACCTGGTCGTATTAACGCACGGCGATAATGATCACGTATGCAACGCGGCATATGTCCGGGATCAGTACCGCACGAAAATAGCGATTCATCCAGATGACCTAAAGCTGGTTAAGAATCCGGATATTGAAGACTTTCTGAGCAGTTTCCGATACAAACCGCTGATGTACAGGGCAATCTTCAAAATAATGGGCAGAGTCATTTACAAGGTATCGATAAAAGTGCTCAATGATTTTGAGAAGTTTACACCGGATGTCTTGATAGAAGATAACTTCCGCTTATCGGATTATGGTTTTGACGGACAGATTTTAAGCCTTCCGGGGCATACGCCGGGTTCGATAGCCATACTGACAAAAAGCGGCGAACTGATCGCCGGGGACACGTTTGTCAATATGGGCAAGCCAGGCATTGCTTTCAATGCGATGGACCATAAACGGATGACGGAAAGCATAAAGAAGCTGGAATCATACAGGTTTCATACGGTTTACCCGGGGCATGGCAAACCGTTTCCATACACGGATTTGCGGAGCTGAAAAGAGGGATGCTTATGCCAACGAAATCCCCCAGCGGAGCCTTAAGCCCATACTACTTTAAGGGTGGGCAAATTTATGGCATGCATTATGGAAGCTGTTTTGACGACATGGAGGCATTTGGCGATCTGATGTCGGCAGAGGAGCATTTCGTCATGCACTCTCCAATCAAACGCAGGATTCTGATAGACTTGTACGAAACGAACTTAACAAAGCAAATGGTATCCGCTTTTGCGGACCATGTCCTGAGAATGAAAACAAAAATCGTTAAACTGGCGATCGCTGGTGATGACAAGTATGCCTTTCGGGCAATCAATAACCTGATAGGGAAATCAAAAGCACTGGAAAAGGGACAGTTGTATTTCTGCAGCGATATGGAGGACGGAAAGACATGGCTTGTGAGTGAGCGATAAGGCGGCAGCCAGCCAAACCGGGATGCGGTTCAATTTTGTTAACCGCAGCTTCACCGCACGAAATCGAAAGAATGAATGCTTAGCAATCCCTAAAAGAGTAACAGGGCCTTGGGCATCGTTGATACGGTGGTACAGAAGAGGCAGGTAATGTGCGGGAAGATTACTTGCAATTCCCCGGCTTCCCCTGTACAATAGCCTGGAAGGTGAGAAAACATGGCACTTTCCCGCCCCATGCATGAGATGGCGGTGCGCAACCGGAACAGGCTGCGCCTGCATGTGCCCGGTCATAAGGGACAAATCCCTTTTGAAAGTGAGCCTGTCCAGACGCTTGATGTGACCGAGCTTGATGTCACGGACGATTTGTACGCACCTGCCGGCCCCATATTAAAAGCGCAGGAACTGTGGGCTAAGGCGGTTGGAGCGGGTCATACACTGCTTCTGACCGGGGGATCAACGGCCGGCATTCTTGCCATGCTTTTGTACAGTACTTCGCCGGGAGATACGGTTATCCTTCCCCGCAACGCGCATCTATCCTTCATCAGCGGCTGTGTGCTGGCGGACTTGCACCCGGTGTATGTCCCTCTTGTAGCAGCGGAGGATGGGTATGCCTTTGCGCCGGAGGAAGGTTTTTTGCAGGCGATGGAGCGTCATCCCAGTGCCTGTGCCGTCGTTGTGACAAGACCGGATTACTTTGGCGGCATGATCCGCCTTGACCGCATCGCGGAGGCGGCCCACCTAAAAGGGATGCGTCTTTTAGTGGACGAAGCTCACGGCGCACACCTGAATTGGCTGGAAGGCGCCGCAACCGCAGCATCCTGCGGAGCCGACCTTTGGGTGCAATCAGCCCATAAAACGCTGCCTTGCCTGACTGCCGGAGCGCTTTTGCATATGAAAAAGGGTGAGGATGAAAAAAAGGCACGGCGGATGCTCCGCCTTGTACAAACCTCCAGCCCGGCATTTTACTTGATGCAGTCGCTGGATGACGCGAGAACCTGGATGGAATCAAACGGTAAAAGCGCACTTGAGCGCCTTGCGGGAAACCTTAACGAATTCCGCTGCGCACTTAAACCTTTGGGGTATCATGATAGTCATGCAGCCTTAAGCAAGCAGCCCATGACTTTCGATCCTACCCGCCTTGTCATTTCGGCGCCCCAGGGAGGATATGCGCTGGCAAAAAACCTTCGTGCCCAAGGCATTGATGTGGAAATGGCGGATGATCGGCGTATCGTGTGCATTCTGACCGTCATGGACGAAAAGGAATCGCTCTTAAGGTTGCTTTCCGCACTTGCCAAGATACCGCCATCCCCTGCTTTGAGCGAAGATGCGGCAAAGCCTGCGGTCTTTCCCATCCCCAGGCAAGCCATGAATCCGCGTCGGGCGGCGCTTTCCAAACAGGAGCAGGTGAATTTTTCGGATGCGGCGGGCCGTATATCCGGAACAAGCGTCGGTCTGTATCCGCCGGGAATCCCTTTGGCTGCACCAGGTGAGATTCTTGAACCAGAAATCCTGTCCCTTCTTCAATCTGCCCCCAAGGAACGGCGGTTCGGCCTGTGCGACGGCCAGTTCCTTTGCGTGGCGGAATAATGATTCGGAGGCATCAAATCAATGTCAAATATACCTTATGATACCGTGCTTTTTGACCTGGATGGAACATTGACCCGCTCGGAGGAGGGCATCATGAATTGCGTACGGTACGCTCTTTCCAAAATGGGAAGGGATATTCCGAATGAACAAACGCTGCGTGCCTTCATCGGGCCGCCGCTGTTCGGCTCCTTCCGGGATCTGTGCGGTATGAATGATGAAGCGTGTGTTCAAGCGGTGGCTTTTTACCGGGAGCGGTATATGGACATCGGGCTGTTTGAAAACGCTGTATACCCGGGTATCCGTACGCTTTTGAGGAAGCTTGCAAAGGCAGGGGTATATCTGGCGGTGGCGACCGGCAAGCCGCAGGTGCTTACGGAAAGAATACTAGACCATTTTGGCTTGAGCAAGTTCTTTAAAACAGTGGCCGGTATCAGTGAGGATGACCGGGAGGCTGATAAGCGGCAGTTGATCCGCAGGGCGCTTCCCGGAAGTTACAAACGCGCTGCCATGGTAGGTGACCGCAGGTTTGATATGGAAGGCGCCAAAAAGATGGGGATTGATGCTATCGGCGTCACCTATGGCTACGGGGACCGGGAAGAGCTTCAAAATGCCGGTGCGGACCATATCGTAACGTCTGCAGACGGCCTTCAAACTTTGCTTTGCCCTGACATTCCGTCACCCAGGGGATTTTTCCTGTCGGTGGAGGGGCTGGACGGCAGCGGAAAGTCCACACAGGTGGATTTGCTGGAGAAGCATCTGATTCAGTGGGGTTTTGAGGTGAAGCGCACCAGAGAGCCGGGCGGATGCCCCATTTCGGAAAAGATCCGTAACGTGGTGTTGGATATTGCGAATCTCGGCATGAGTGCCACCTGCGAGGCGCTGCTGTATGCGGCGTCCCGCGCCCAGCATGTGCGGGAGGTCATCCGACCTTCGGTGGATAAAGGACTGGTAGTGCTATGCGACAGGTTTGTGGATTCCAGCATTGCTTACCAAGGCGGTGGCCGTCAACTGGGGGTTACGCAGGTGGCTGCCATCAACGCACCTGCTGTGGATGGGTTGATGCCGGATTGCACGGTTTATCTGGATATTGATCATCAGGAAGCATTAAGGCGCAGGGGCAAGGCTTCCGCGCTGGACCGCATTGAGGTGGAGCCCTTATCCTTCCACAAAAGGGTGGAGGAGGCGTTCCGCCGGCTGATTCTAGAAAACGGCAGCCGGTATGTAACGGTGGATGGAACTCAATCTCCGGAGGATATTGGCACGCAGGCATTTGAAAATGTGCTGCGCCGCTTGTATGCGCTGGAGGAAGTATCATGACTCGCATCGTGGTGGGCATGTCCGGCGGGGTGGACTCCTCCGTATCTGCGCTGCTCTTAAAACGCCAGGGGTTTGACGTAGTTGGCGTGTTCATGAAAAACTGGGAGGAGCAGGACGAAAACGGCGTCTGCACCGCGGAAGAGGATTGGCGGGATGTGCAGGAGGTGTGCACAAGGGTCGGCATTCCCTATTATGCGGTGAACTTCGCCAAGGAGTACCGCGACAGGGTGTTTTCCTACTTCCTTGATGAATACAAGGCGGGCCGTACACCCAATCCCGATGTGCTATGCAACCGGGAGATCAAGTTCAAGGCATTTCTCGATTTTGCCATGAAGCTTGGGGCGGAAAAGATCGCCACCGGGCATTTTGTGAACCTTGGTCAAGAGAACGGAACATATCAGCTTTTGCGGGGCGTGGACGGAAACAAGGATCAAAGCTACTTTTTGTACATGCTTTCGCAGCAGCAGCTATCCAAGGCCATGTTCCCGGTAGGCCGTATGACAAAACAGCAGGTTAGGCAAACCGCTCGGGAGGCTGGCCTATCCGTAAGCGAGAAAAAGGATTCCACAGGCGTCTGTTTTATTGGCGAACGTGATTTCAAAGCTTTTCTGCAAACGTACCTGCCCGCCAAGCCGGGGGATATGCGCACCCTATCAGGTGAAACGGTTGGTCATCATGAGGGATTGATGTACTATACTCTTGGCCAGCGCCGCGGCCTTGGAATCGGCGGGCGGGGAGATGGGCGAAGCTGGTTTGTGATCGGCAAGGATATGAAAAGCAATGTTCTTCTGGTGGCGCAGGGGGAAGATCATCCCATGCTCTATGCCACGAAAGCAACGGCCATCCAGCCCACATGGTTAAGCGGCCATCCGCCCATGAAGGACGGGGAACCCCTTGCATGCACCGCAAAATTCCGCTACCGCCAGCCAGATCAGGAAGTGACCGTACTATTAAAGGAAGATAAACTTCTGATTACTGCTTTAAAGCCGCAGCGGGCCATTACGCCGGGCCAAAGTGTTGTGTTCTATCAGGGTGATATATGCCTCGGCGGCGCCGTGGTGGACTCAGTGCATGACAGCGGCCACGTAGTGCAAACATTTCAGCAGGATGCTGAATAATATAAGAAGGAAAATATCAAAATAGCAGTCGGAACAGTAGCTTTTGCATCTGAGTTTTTAGTGTTCAACAACCTAGACTTTTTGGTAAAAAAGAACGCATAAAAAAGTGAATTTGGGTGTTGACAAAGCACTGACTCCATGCTATCATAATCAAGCTCGCCTTTGAGCACCGGACCTTGAAAACGATACAGAGTCGAAAAGACTCAAGGAAAGAAGAAAGAAATCGACAGTCGATTCTAAGAATGAGTTTTCACTTTGTCGAGGGAAACCAAGATGAAGATGATAGGATTAAACAC
>JAEZHM010000133.1 GCA_023416585.1 Bacillota bacterium | reverse complement strand
TGGCGGATAAGGGAGGGGTGAAGGAGGCTGGCGAAAAGGAGCAGTGCAAGCGGCAGTGATGCAATGCGACTATTGAGCCAGATGGGCACAGCGAAGTGATGCGATGATTGAGCCGTCGGGTTTGCGAACGCAGCGAACACCGCGACGATTGAGCCAGATGGAATAGGTGGCGCGAAGCGACGGATGAGGTGTCAATTTTGAAGATAATATGATGTGGCATCACCTGTTTTTTGCAATGCAACCCCTGAAAAAACTGTTGCCGCAGTTGACATACGCCCCTGTATCGGCTATAATCAATAAGCCTTGTTTCAAGGTATATGTGCCCGTAGCTCAGTTGGATAGAGCGTTGGACTCCGACTCCAAAGGTCACAGGTTCGAATCCTGCCGGGCATACCAAAAAGAAACCCCTTTAATCGTGATGGTTACAGGGGTTTTATTGTATAGATTTGAACTCCCGAGTGCAAAGGACGGGACAGCGACATACCCATGTCTCCTTGGGCCTCCAAAATCCGGGTTACTTGACCATAGGTTTGGAATAAACCTTAGAAGTTATTTCTTTTGAAAATACGTTGTGCTACCTTAAACATGCTTATTCCGTATTGTTTTATCAAAGTTAATGGGTATTAACCCGTATTTCTTGCAATATTGTTTGAAAGATCTATCATTAACAATCCTGCGGATTGCTTTTAACTCAATCTGGCGAATTCGTTCGCGGGTTAACCCCATTTTCATGCCAATCTCTGCCAGCGTCATTGGTGAATCTTTTCCAATACCGTACCGCATGCAAATGACTTCTTTCTCTCTGGAGGAAAGTTTGTCAAAAAACGAAAGGACAAATTGATGAGTCTCTAATTTGTCCAATTCAGTATCTGCCTCATCAATGCAGGCACCATAATCCGATAGTATCGTATCAGTAGGATTGCGTTTATTGTCCTGAGAATTATCCATATCGTCTTCATCACAGAACAGAGGCAAAGGCGGCATACATAGATTTATTATAATAGCAGCATGATCATTATCACATTCAAGAATATCAGCCACCATTCGAAGAAGCGTTGAACAAGGCTGTTGGCTACACTCTGGGCACAAATGGCTTTCAACAACATCCTGCACTTTTGTGACCATTGTCATCACATGCACAGGAATATAGACACATCTGCCTACGGCTATAACATTGCGATGCATAACCTGCTTGACCCAAAACGCCGAATAAGCCGAAAACGACGTTCCCTCGCTATCGCTGTACTTTGGTATGGCATGGATCAGGCCATACATGCCCTCTTGAAAAGCGTCTTCGAAGCTAACATGATAGCGTCGATGACAAGCGTATGCGTTTCGCAATACAGCTCGCATATGAACGTCAATTAGGCGCAAGTTTGCTGCTTTATCACCATCCCTTGCTGATAGCAAAAGAGCAGGAATTTCCCCATATTGTGCAGGTTTTACTCCACGGATATATTCTAATAAAATGTTAATATTGGGGAAAGCACGTGTCAGTTTAGAATAGAATGAATCGTAGTCAGTTTTTGAACGATCTTCATTTAGAGAAAAATCGAGTGTTCGTTGTTGTTGAATACTTTTTCTAATATCACCAATTTGCTGCAGTAGTTGTCTACCAGTGACATCATTGTTGTACACACCAATTAGAGCACCTTTTGCCCTGAGTTTATGGATTATTTCATCACGAATATAATCAAAACGTCCATCTGGTACAACGGGATCTTCTAACGTGGCTTCGACTAAAGCTTCGCACCCCTGCTCGTCGTAAAGGCGCATGACAATTGCTGATCCTTGTCTTCCTTTGATAAAATACCGTTCGTCAATACAACGATCAATTTTATACACACGAAGGAGTTGAATAAAGCCACTTGTTTGATCTTCGAAGAATGCCACGGAAGCATTGTGATGAAATGCGGGCAAAAAGTCACGATGTAATACTTCAAGGACCTCAACACTACTTACGAACTCAATCTGCGTAACAATCTTTGCTACAAAGTTATTTTCAACTAACTGTTCATTGGAAAATACTTCATCACCAAAAGTAGAGAAGTAACGCTTTTCATTAAAGTTCTTTGCATCTATCACGCAGTATTCATCAAGGTATAGCGGGGCAATTTCACGTTTACCGAAAACAAACACCTGCGGTTTGTTTGGATACTTTATTGACCCCGCCGAAAGCATATATTCCTCCCATGCTTTACACCGGAATGCATAGGATACCGCAATTTGCATCGAATAATCCAACCTTACATCATTTCATAGAGCGGAAATAGCTCACCTCGGTCGTTGCGTTCACCCAGCTTATCCAACCCATAACATATTATCGCTCGCGTAAGCCGATAAGGCGTTAAGGTTTCTGGATAGAGCGAACAAACCAATTCCGCAATTGATTTGTCGCTATCGAGCGTACCTACATTATAATTAATTCCTGCCGAGTCAAGCGTACCCTCAATCTCTGATGGATTGAACTTTTTATAGTAATTACTGATAGCATAGGCAAAGCCCAATTTAGCAATAGCAACGCGATCATCAAAATAGCCGGTATTGTACAGCGTTTCAGCAACCGCTGTGGCATGCGAGGACAAGCGTACGTTAGATAAATCTTCAGCCATGAATCATACCCCCTGTTCAATTCGGGTGAACATTGAGGAAACACGTTTCAATGCATATTCACGGATAAGGTTTTCACCTAGTTCCTCAATTGCTACACCACGTTCAATTTCTCCGTTATACGCGAGCAATATTACATGATCTGCCATTTTCGGTAATGTTCTAGCAATATTCTTTTTGTGTGTCTTATCAAGCCTAAAGAATGGAGAGTCCATTATTATCGGTCCACGAAGTGGTGCATTTTTGTGCAGCGCTCCAATTAAGGATAATGCAACAACATGCTCATAACCCGCTGAGCGCCCTGGCACAAGAGCGCCACTCTTGTGGACAATGGACAGGCCATAATTGCTGTTAATTTTTAGTGAGACATAGTCTGGATCTCCTGTGATTTTAATAAACAGATCCGTTGCATCATGCTCAACATGTTCTCGAAGGGCATCACGATATTTTCCTATTCCCATCTCAAACAACGAATAGATTTGTTGGCAGAGTGCCAGTTTCTTTGTTGCCTCTTTCAAATCACTGCCACTTTCAAGGCGGCTGATTTGGGTCATTATTTTCTCGCTTCTTGCGGTCAATTCTTCCAGTTTATTAGTTTCTTCTTTTTTTGCTGCATTAAAATTAGCGATTTTTTGCAGTACTTTTGAATGCATGACCGGCAAATCACGAACCGCCTCTGCATCTCCGTTGTATTCTGCAATTCGCTGCTGTAATTCTCTGATTTTCTCATTGTCAGTATCGATGTCAATATGCAACGAGGTCAATTGATTTTCAATAGCACGCACAGTGCTTCGAGCGCTCTCCCGAAGCATTCTCGTCAACACACCAATTTTTGCAGTACTATTGAGAAGTTCTGTCTGCTCTTCAGGACTTAATCCAACTCCAGTGATGCTATCATTTAGACGTTTGTTAAGCATATCCCATACGCCACCATCAACACGCTGCTCACAAACCGGGCAGCAATGTTCGTCAACAGCGCGCCTGATGTCAGCAACCATCTTATCTGTTATGGTCTTTTGGTTCTTTTTAACATCAAGAACATTCACTCTTGAACGTAAATCAGAAAGGCATTCTTCAATACGGTTTTTCAACAAGCCACGCCAAGCATCCCGCATAGCGGCGCGCATCTCTAGTAATTGGCCATCACGAGTAGATTCGTTGCGTTCTTTGTTCTTGCGAACTCTATCTAATTCATTTTGCCATTCGCGTAATTGCTCGGTTTTTCGCATCTGATCTTCGAGTCGCACTTGTTCATTATACTGTTCTCGTATATCCTGCTCAAGCTCTCGTAAACGGTTCTGGTGTTCCTCGATACCAGACTCGATTCCTGCCAATGTATTTCCGTATTGTTGCGTTTGACTGTCGTTTTGGACTGCCTTTGTTTTTTGCTTGCTGAGTGCGTTCTGAACATCATCAATATCCTGCCGTCCATTTGTTAAAACCGGAACACCTAGAATACGCTCAATGGCATTCTTTATGCGCTCTCCAGTAATTGTATCGTCTATCAGTAATTCTTCGTACTCTTGGAGCAATTCACCATCAAATAAGAAAAAGCGAGATATATGTTCCGGCAGCAGCAAGTTCAATTCATGACTTGCATCCTCACAGGATAACAATGAGCCGTTCTTCTTGAGAAAATACCGTTTTGCATAATCTTCCTCGTTTCTGGGGGTATGTACGCCATCACGAGGAGCGAATTCGCGCGTGAGCAAGAAACTGTCCTCATCGTTCTTCATATGGAGGACAACCTTGAAGCCGTATTCACCAGAATCGCGTGCCTCAATGTTCTCCATACTCATCAATGAATTCAGAGCATTATTACGCCGCTGAATTGTCCCAAACAAGGCAAAACGGAATGCATTAAGAAGGGTCGTTTTTCCTCGACCATTATCGCCCCAGAACACAATGACTCCATCACGCTGCGGAAATTCAATTACTTGCTTACCTTTATATGGGCCAAAGTTGACTAAAGTCATACTCTGAAAGCTCAGCAAGTGAAATCACTCCTTTTCTTTTGCGACGACATCGTTCAGAAACCGCAAGATTATCTGTTGGGTTTGCAATCGTGATCGCACTCGATCGATTTCCGATTGGTTCTCATATTGTGTGTTCACAATATCAATTACCACTTGTTCAGGTATATCGGGAAATTGCTCGGATCGAATTACTTCGAGTACGCTTAGTAATTCATCAAGGTTATTCCTCTCCATCTTCAAAGCCTCCATCCCTTGCTTCATTTATGTTAATATCAAAATCTACAGCTATGTTTTTCAATTTGGCTATGCAGGAAGGGTTTTCTGCCATTTCCCCAAATTGAATTGCACGAGCTAATTCTGACTCTACAATACTCAGAGCTTTACCGATCTCGTCGCATTCATCAGCAACACGGTTAGGCAAAACAAGCACATCAAACAGATATGCATAATGCTTGTTTGGTGACTTTCTCAGAATACGTCCACGACGTTGAATAAATTCTCTAGGGTTTTGAGACGAAGCTAAAATGAGAGCATGTGTTGTTGATGGAATGTCAACGCCTTCATCCAAGCAGCGGATGGACACAAGAATCCCGCCATTGCTCTCAAAATAAGCTAACGTCTGTTTTCGGTCACCAGCCATCTCAGAGTGATACTTATATGCATCGTAACCGTTCTCCATAAGAACGTTTAATACCTGCCCAAGTTGTTTTTGATTATCACAATAGACGATCCACTTTTGATCATCTCGATAAAAGCGGTTTATTACATCTAAAGCGACATAGATTTTCGCCGAGGCATTTTTAACAATGCGCGCACGTGCCAAAATTTTTGCCTTCAACTGTGGAGTTAGCATTATGTTTTTAAAATTCTTGCTTCCTCCAAGTGTTCTAGCAACAATTGTGCTTATTTCTTTTGTTAATTTATCCCATTTTTCTTGTTCATCTGCAGACATTTGTGTTGTTATGGGATAATAAAAATATCTAGTCAGGACGCCAGTGTTAATCGCATCTTGCAAAGTAAATGGTGGCTGCAATATTCCGCCGAAAAAATCAAGAATGGCTCGTGTGCCCTCAGGGTCGCCATATCTTATTGGTGTTGCAGAAAGTCCAAGGCACGAACCACACCTAATACCAAAGATTTTCTGCCGGTTGCTACTTCCGAGACGATGTACCTCATCGCCCACTATAAAGAGTTGATCACCTTGAGTAATCTGGCTCAGGAAGGCATTCGTAACAGCCGTATCCATAGTGCTGAGAATAATTGCTTTGCTGTCTGGATGTTTCTGTGACCAACTACGAAGAATACCCGGTTTACGCCATTCGTTATGCCCGCCTCCGCAAAGAAGGCATCGCAAATTTGGCAGGGGTATATTATCCTGTATTTCATCTGCCCATTGGTTTAGTAAATCAATTGATGGTACTAAAACGAGTACTGAATCGCCTCGGTCTATCGCATTGCGAATAGCGCACATTGCGGTATATGTCTTTCCGCTTCCAGTTGCATGTTCAAGAATGCCCCTTCTCCCGTTTGCCACCCACGACTCGAGGGCTTTAATTTGGTGTGGACGGGGCTTTTTCCCACTCCGTTCCTTATTTGCGCACCATTTCTCGGCTAATGAGTTTGACCGCTTGACTTCATCAAGCAGATATGGCCAATTACAATTCTGAGTTTTTTGCCGCAGTACACTACGCACGGCCTCTGGGAATTCAAACACGGAAACACCTGTTGAGCAATCATCCCACAATTCGTCAAATTGCCTTTGTGCATCCTCAACGCGCTTCTGGTCGCGTTCATCAACCCAACTTGGGAAAACATCTATCGACTCAATATTGCCGTCCGAAGCCAAACCCTTATATGTTTCATTCATTGAACCGCGAAAGCCAACGGCATCATGATTTTCGTCAATGAATACTCCAACTTTATCGTGAAAAAGGCGTCGAATCTGGGGTGATGTTTTTGTGCCTACAACAGCCAGTTTCACATCAATAATGCCCTCTGCAACCAAATAAGCAAGCAACTTGGTAGGCGCTGCCAAAGACTGGTCGTGAAACATATGTTCGACCTCACGCATAATTGCGTCATATATAACAGAGTCATTTCTGGCATGGTATCCTTTATCTATTGCTTCTTGGTCTTCATCTGTTAGCAAAGGTGAGCATATAAGCCGCATTTTCCCACGGTTCTCGATAAATTGTTTCATTGCATCCCACGCAATGATATAAATTGTGCTACCGAAGTAACCAGAGATTCTATCATATCTAGCTGCACATTTCATTGCAGGAATATAGAACAAAGAAGCAATGTCGTCTTCACTCTTACTATATGATGGCTTGAATTCCAAATCACGCAACATAAAAGGCTACCTCCGTTGATTAGCCCACAGTTATTCGCTTATCAATGGCTTCACATAAATACTCTCGCTGAGCTGCGATAATGATTTCTTTGTTTGTCTTTCGTCCAATTGCTACAGGTTCAACTAAAGCACGATTTATAATATCAGCCTTAACTTGTAGGTTCGCACTGTAAGAAAAATCCGCATGTTGCAAGGCATCATATAGAATGAACACACCTTCCTCTGGTGCACCATATAGTACTGCATAAGCTACAAGTAAAACAAGCCTCCCATCCGAATTGTCAAAATTGCCTCTTGCACCGCGCTGCTGATTCGGCACAATCAATTGAGACTTGTATTCATCTCGCGGGCGACCGCCTGGGGGATTAGTGCAATTATACATGTATACACGCAATCGCAGAGGGTACGGCCTTGCTACATCAAGTTCAAGCGGTTTTCTTTCTAGCTGGCCATGCCAAATAACGGCATTTCCAAGAGCCATAAGAAAGAAGAAATGCATTTCCTGCGTTGAAAGTCGCGTTCCATCACTGGCCATGACATTCACCTCGCTTGATACTTGCCTAAACGCGTTCTTGCCAGATCCACGTATTCGTTCTTAATATCGAAACCAATAAATCGACGCCCTGATAATAGTGCCGCTTCACCAGTGGTGCCGCTTCCGGCCCACGGATCGACAACAAGATCGTTTTCTACTGTTGTTGCAAGAATATACTTCTGCGGCAAATATAATGGCTGAGATGCTTGATGCCCGGTTTTTGACGCAGAAACGCCACCCTTAATCACATTGATTGGCAAAGCGCCGTGTGGATTGCACTCTATACGCTTTGCTTTCCGAACATATGTTAAGCCGTTAGAACGCGGTTTATATTCATAATCGTTATACACCATACGGCTATGTTCTTCATATGGACGCCGAATTGAATCCATATTGATTCTCCACTTGGGCGCAATGGAAAACCATAGATTCTGCTCATACGCATCTTGACAAGCAACACGTAGTCCAGTTGGTACCGGATTTTCTTTCACCCAGATTTCTATATCAACACAATACAAATGCCACTTTTCCTCTAGTTGGATAGCAAGGCGCTCAACCACTAATGAACGCCTTGATGCAATCTTCACCGTTTGTCTTTCACGATTTGCTTTGACGTTGATGATAAGGAATCCATCTTCTCGTAAGCAATAGATAGCGCCATCTATGAAAGGAGCGATTTTGTCAATATACTCATCTGATGTCCACACTCCATAATCTCGAACAGCATTAGGATACGGCGGAGAGCCATAAACTAACTTCACAGAATTTGGCTCGAGTTGCTTCATTCCTTCAGATCCATCGCAGCATATGACAGAAAAACGCGACCCTGATTGTATTTCACTCATTCTCGTTCTCCCGCATAGTACTTAGTTCGAGACGCAGGCGCTCTTGCGCCAACTCGCTATACTCTTGATTTGCATCAATATATAGCCACCTACGTCCATGCTTTGCCGCTGCAACTATTGTAGTTCCTGATCCAGCAAATGGGTCAAGCACTACGTCGCCTTCTGTTGTACCAGCCAATATGAAGAATTCTGCAAGCCTTTCTGGAAATCTGGCGGGATGTTGTATACCTTTCTGTTTAAAGAGCTTCATTAATATATCGTTGCTTGCTGTATTACTAATCTCAATTACAGAACCGGGATCTGCGCCACCGTGGTTTGTCCAAATTTTCTCACAATTGAAATTATGCGTACTTGGACGAGTGTTATCGTTTCGTGAGCCTTTCCCTTTTCCAGTCAAGTACTTCTCCATATCTTTGCCATAAGGCTTACGTACGGCATCAAGATCAAAACGCCATTTATCGCTTTTGGATAACCAAAAGCAGTATTCATGTGACTTCTTGGTTCTGCCCATGTCACCTCTTGAGAAAACATTGGGCGGCGTTGCTGGATTGTACCAAATATAGTCCCTTACAAGATTAAACCCGACTACATCGCACAGTTGCAATAGAAGCCGAAACACATAAAGATGTTGATATAGGCCAACGACTTTGTCATTTATGTTAAGAACAAAGCTACCTTCTGGCTTCAAAATACGATAGAACTCTCTGGCTTTCGGAATAAACCAGTCAATGTAATCATCTGGCCTAATATTTCCATCGCCTTCTCCATATTTTCGCTGATCAGCATAAGGCGGTGAAGTCAAAATAAAGTCAATGCTTGCGTCCTGGATTTGCTGCATTGCATGCGTGCAGTCATCAACAATGAACGAATTAAATTCGACAGGCATTCAAATCTCCCCTCGAACGAAACCATAACAGCGTTTGCCGCCAGATTCGTTGTCACCCAATTATATCATTTAATTTTAACACAGATAGCATTTTGTGGCAACAAATAAGATATCATGACAAATTCTGAGGATTACGATATGACCGTCTTCAAACTAACAGGTTCAAATACGCCGGGTATAAATTACAGGCTTATCATCAGCATATCAAGAATCCAATTCCCGAATCACATCATCTGTACATGCATAATATTTCGAAGTTTTGCCGACTTACCTCCCCTTTCCCTCCTGATACATCCTCCCCAACTTCATCCTAAACGCCTCCACCGGGTCCTTTTCCCGTTCCCCCATTCCGGCCTTGACTTCCTCCACCTCTTTTTCCGCTTTTCTCAAAAATTCCGCCTGTACCTTTTCAAATTCCCGCTTGCTTTGCTCGTATTTTTCCCTGCCCTTTTCCATCAGCCCCATGACTTCATTTTCGGTATAGTCTTCCTTCCCTAAAGCCTTCACAATTATATGCCTTGCGTATATGTCTTCCGCGACCGCCCTGAAATCATGGCACAAACCAAAATAGAGCACCTCGCGCACTTTTGCGTTATCCCAATCCTCTGTAATCATGGAATCCATCAAATGAAACAGTTCCCATGACTTATCATTCGAAAGGAAATACCTGAAGCTTCTATACCCTGACAAGTGAATGAGATGATCAATCTGATCGTCATTCAGTTCTGTTTCCGCGCCCAGGCTTTCGTATTCCTCATGCATATGGTCGCTGTGCCCTAGCAAAAAGTGAATATTGCAGCCGGTTTTCATCACCAGCACGTTAAGAAATGCTATGTCGGGCAGACGGCTGCCATTTTCGTAATAGCCGATGGTGGCCCGGGAAACACCCAGCGCTTTGGCAAACGCTTCCTGGGATATGCCTATGGCTTCCCGCAGCGCTTTTAATCTTGCGGGGAAAATATCGCGAACGGCTTGGAAATCAAACGAATCCTGATTGTCATTGCGGTCCATATCCAATCCCTCCATATTTGCGTTACATACGGTTTGCGTCTTAACAACCTGCCAAAATGCACATCATTGTCGCATTTGCGAATATGCACACATCCAACGTTTGTGTATACAATTGCCGCGTGTTACAATGCCATTGTAAACTGTTGTTGCTGATCTGTCAACAACAAGATGGGAGGATTTTATGGAAAACAGGGAGATCCGGGAAGCCGCGAAAGGGGCCGGCGTGCCTTTGTGGCGTATCGCGTACGCAATGGGCATGACGGACTTCACCTTGTCCCGCAAGCTGCGCAAACCCTTCTCGCAGGCGGAAAAAGAGCGCGCACTACAAATCATTGCATCCTTGCAAAATTCGGGCGGTGATGGAAATGAAACATGACAAGGGGGTGAGTACGCTGTTTGACACCTGCCGCTGCATCACTGCATATGATGCTGCCCAGCGGGCCGGGCTGCCCATAAAGCGCTCCGGGTCAAGGAGGTGGACATGCTGCCCGTTCCACCGGGAACGTACGCCAAGCCTGTGCTTCTTTCCGGATGGAGGCTTCAAATGCTTCGGCTGCGGTGAAAAAGGGGATGCCGTTTCCTTTTACGCGAAACTGTACAGCCTTGCCCCGCTGGAAGCGGCACGCAGACTGCTCAGTGATTTTGGACTCAGCGGGCCTTCGTTTAGAACCCCTCCGCCTATCCCAAAGGCGGGAGGCCGGGAGCTGATGCAGGCGGTGGAGGCCTGGAAAGCGCGCAGCTGGAGCCGCCTGTGCGATATCAAGCACCAGGCCGTATGCATGCTTGAAGCCGCGCAGGCGGCGTGCGCAACCCCCGAAGCCTGCTGGGAATCAGAAATCCTGGTAAAGGCACTGGAGGCCCGTGACGCCGCGGAAATGGGCCTGAATCTGCTAGAGTGTGCAACACCGGCGCAGTTGACAACGTGGGCGGCGGAAGGAGGCGGTTCAAACGGGAAAATCCTACGCTGATACGCTTGCTTCCTACGATGCCCTTTCTTCCACCCCGGAAGCGCAAAAGCTGCTTGCCAAGGAAAAACCCTTTGCCAAAATCAACGGCCATATACCAAGCGGAGCGCCTGTATATCAGGCGGTTATACAGCCGTCTAGCATGCAAAGCAAAAAGCCTGCCCTGATGCGCTTTGATTCCATCGAGTACGAAGAAGCAAAATTCCTGATTCATCCCTATATCCCATCCGGCAAAATCACCATTGTGCAGGGCGACTCCGGCACAGGAAAAACGGCTTTTGCCTGCAAACTGGCGGCGGAGGTATCGCAAGGCGGCGGCATACTTACACACAAATGCCCGATGGGAAATGTGCTCCTTCTGTCTGTGGAGGACGATCCTTCCACGCTGCGGGGCAGGATCGAAGCCTGCGGCGGCAATGTATCCAGATGCTTTTTTATGGAAAATGCCTGTGATCTCACATTTGTTAGCCCCGAAATTGAAGATGCAATTATAGAAAACAAAATCAAACTGCTTGTATTTGATCCCCTTCAGGCATTTCTTGGCTCGAAAATAGATATGCACCGTGCGAACGAAACAAGGCCGGTTTTAGCTCATTTGGCTGATATGGCAAGACGGAATGACTGCGCCATTGTGATTATCTCGCATTTGAATAAGGGATTGCCGGGAACAAA
The DNA here is from genome assembly GCA_023416585.1 of Bacillota bacterium. Lineage (GTDB taxonomy): Bacteria > Bacillota > Clostridia > Christensenellales > Aristaeellaceae > JAEWAH01. Next base: position 28,660 of record JAEZHM010000133.1, on the reverse strand, counting down.
GGCCATATACCGGGCTTTGGGCTCTGTTGATATTATTGCCGCCTCACGCAGCGTTTTGTACATTGGCCGCAACCCTGAAGAGGAAGGGCAATGCGTAGTATGCCATATCAAGTCCAGCAACGCAAAAACCGGCCAGGCGTTTGCTTTCCGCATTGGCGACCGGGGCGGCGTTCAATGGGATGGATACTCCCATATAACGGAGGATGGCCTGCAAATGGCAACCAGCAGAAAAGAGACAGGCATAAAATTTGAAGATGATCCCGCCGTCATTGCCATTAACCGGCTGCTACAGGAAAACCCCAAGGGTGTGTATGTTTCCTACGAGCAGCTTGGCAACTACGCCACAAGAATGATTGGCTATCCCCCCTGCACAAGCGGAAAGGACTGGCGGTTGAAGCTCAATGATATCCAGCGTGAACTGCTTGAGCGAAGCCAAATAAGGATTCAATTCAATAACGCCAGAACAGTTGAGCATATCGAGCTTGGACAGACGATTTCTCCTACCGGAGCAAGAGGAAGGGGGATCCTCATCCAAAAGCATGTACCCGCCACGGCGTTTCAGGTTCGATTGGAACGGTGAACCATACACCGTTTTCATCGTTCCATGCGTTCCAGCAAGGAACAAATGGAACAAATGGAACAAATGGAACAAATGGAACGATGTTTTAGGCCCACGCGCGCGAGAGAGGGTTGTGTATGTGCGAATGATGCTTGATATGGTATAATGTCTCCATAAATGACGAAGGATGAATGCAAATGACAAAAGCAAAAGTAGTAAATGGCATCGATCAATTGGACGTAATGGATAAGTACCTTCGCGGCAGGCGGATAGGCATCGTTTCAGGCGGCGCTTCCATTGACAGGAATAACCGCCTTACGGTGGATATCCTCTGCGAGCGGTACAATGTGACCGCATTGTTCAACACTGTTGCCGGCATCCGTGGCGAGTTCATTTATGGGGAACGGGTACCCAGTTACACAGACAGTGTGACCGGCCTTACCGTGGACAGCATCTTTTGCCGTGAGCGCATCGCGCCAACCTTGGATATGCTGGACCGTGTGGATGTTATGGTATTTGACATTCGCGACGCGGGCGCCCGGTTTTTTGAATACCTGCACTGCTGCGCCGCGGTGATGAAAGCCTGCGCCGCGGCGGGAAAGCCGCTCATTATACCCGACCGGATAGCGCCCATCGATGGCATCACGGTGGAGGGAACAGTATGCCCGCCGGAAATGCACACAATCGTGGGAGATTATGAACTGGCCACGCGCACCGCCATGACCATGGGTGAATTTACCGAGTATGTAAACGGCGAATACAACATTGGATGCGATTTGACTGTAATCAAGGCCCAGGGCTGGAAGCGGAGCATGTATTTTGACGACACCGATCTTACGTGGGTACTCCCCTCCTTCAGTTTGCCTCACGTAACAGCCAACCTTCTTTATCCCGGCATGTGTGTGTTTGAGGGCGTGGCAAGCGTGAGCGAAGGCCGCGGCACCAGCAAGCCCTTTGAACTGATTGGCGCGCCCTGGCTTGACGCGTATGAGCTGGCAAAGCGGCTCGGCCGGCTGGATTTAAATGGCGTCACCTTTGTGCCAACCTACTTTAAACCCTTAAACTCCAAACATGCCGGGCAGGTATGCAGCGGCGTGCAGACGGTGATCACCGATAGAACAACCTTTGAGTCCTTCCGGACAGGCATCATGCTCCTGGATGAAATCAGGTCGATGTATCCGGAAAAAATCGTTTGGGAGGATTGTTCGGCAGGCCACGATGTGTTGGAATTGCCCTCTCAGCCGCATTTTGACCGGTATCTGGATAAGCTGCTGGCTACAAAAGAATATACCAACGGTGCGCGAAACGGCAGTCAGTTGATAGATGATTTCGCGCTTGACCGGAAAAAGTACATCGCCCGAAAAGAAAAGTATCATCTTTACGAATGAACTATGGGCAATGAAACTTCAATCCGAATATTTTTCGCTGTTGCGCCATAGCCAGGCGCAGAAGTGAAACATTTCCCCATTGCTGTTATGGCACGGTTACGGTGCAGGTAACCTTTTTTCTGCTGCCGTCAATTGCTGCGCAAGTGATGGTGGCTTTGCCGGCGCTTGCGCCCATCACAACCCCGTTTTGGTCAACCGGCGCAACGGCGGGTTTGCTGGATATCCAAGTGACGGCGCCATTGGTGGCGTTGCCCGGCGCTATGGAAGCAGAAAGCGTAAGCTGCTGACCTTGAAGAACTGTGGCACGCCTTTGTGATATGGTCATACGGGAAACCAGAATAGGTTTGACGGTGAGACGGCATACGGCCGTCAAGCCGTTAACCGTTGTTGCGGTTAGGACGGCCGTGCCAACGGCATGGGTTTGCACATAGCCGTTTGAAGAAACTTCCGCAACGGACGGGTTGCTGGATGTCCAGGCAATGGTCTTGTTCCGGGTGTTGGACGGCGTTATTCTCGCGGTCAATGTAAATCCGGAGCCAATGTAGACGCTGGCGGAGCGTTTGTTTAGGCTTAACCGTTTGGCGAACACTTCCATAACGGTTACCGTGCAGGAGGCCGAGACGCCATTATGCGCGGTGGCGGTAATCGTGCAGGTTCCTGGGGAAATGCCCTTTACCGCGCCCCTTTGCGTTACGCTGGCCACGGTGGGATTGCTGGACGACCAGGATAGCGCCTTGAACCTGGCATTCTTCGGCATAACGGAGGCTTTTAATGAGGCTGATTTTCCCTCAACTATGGTGATGGCATATTTGTTCAGTATCACCTGGGTAACCGCCAAAGAATTCACCGTGACGATGCAAGCTGCCGATATCCCGCTGGAAGCCGTTGCGGTGACGGTTGCAACGCCGGGGGATACCCCATAAACCGTCCCTTTGCCATCCACCCTGGCTACGGAAGAATTGTCGGAACTCCAGGAAACGGTCTTGTTTTGAGGCGACCTTGGGGTAAGCTTCGCGGAAAGCTTCAGCGTTTTCCCTTCATCTATGAAAGCGGCGGATTTGTTGACCGCAATTCCGGTCACGCCCTTACCCGCCTTGACAACCGTTACAATGCACACCCTTGTTAGCCCGTTTACGGTGGTGACATTTACTACCGTGCTGCCGACGTTCACCCCGGTAATGTTCCCATCGGCGGATACGGAAGCAATGGAGGAATTGCCGCTTGCATAAGTCACGGTGCCATCCGCCTCGCTGGGAGAAACCGTTGCCGTGACGGTATGAACGGTTTGGCCTGCAGCGATGGTGATCTCCGTACGGCTCAGCGTGATGCCGTCCGGCACAGGCGTAGGTGTTGGGGTTGGCACAGGCGTGTTTGTCGGGGTCGGGGTATTTGTTGGGGCCGGGGTGTTTGTTGACGGCACGGTGTATTGAGGATGAAAGCTAAAATGCGTTAACTGGCTTTCATTCAACCCAATAATCAGCTCTTTGGAAGCCAGGTAATTGTTTTGACACCATAAACATCTCATCACCGTCCCGCTTAAGTCCAAAGTGCTCAGTTGGTTGCCGGAGCAATCCAGCCACTCCAGCGCTGCTGCACCGCTCATGATCAAGCCGGACAGTTTATTGCCGGAACAGTTAAGCTGTATAAGCGCTGTCAGGCCGCTCACGTTCAGATTGGTCAGTTGATTGGCAACACAATTGATATATGCAAGCGCTGTCAGGCCGCCTACATCCAAGCCGGAAAGAACATTGGCGGAACAGTTCAAATATTCCAGCGCTAAAAGCCCGGTTATGTTCAAAGTACCGGTCAGTTTATTGGAAGAACAATCCAAATAAGTTAGTGCTGTCAGCCCGCCTACAGTCAGGCCGGTCAGATTATTCGAAAAGCACTCCAGTTCATTAAGCGCCTTCAGAGCGCTCACGTCCAAAGTGCCGCTCAGGTTGTTGCCGCTGCATCTCAGCCGTTTCAGCGCTGTCAAGCCATTTAATTTGAGGTTGGTCAAGGTGTTTGCGTAGCAACCGACAAACTCCAGTGCTTTAAGCCCGCTTACGTCCAAAGTGCCGGTCAGAAAGTTTTCGGAGCATTCCAGCCTTTTCAATGAGGTTAGCGTATGCACATCCAGGCTTGTAAGATCGTTTCCAAAGCAGTTCAATTCCTCCAGCGCTGTAAGCCCGCCCACGTCAAGGCTGGTTAGCTTGTTGTTGGCGCAAAACAGTACCTTTAATGATGCCAGCCCGTTCACTTTCAGGCCGGTAAACTGGTTCTCCTGACAGCTGAGTATCTTAAGCGCCGTCAAAGCGCTTGCATCCAAAGCGCCGGTAAAGCTGTTCTGTCCACAATCCAATTCATTTAGCGCTGTCATTTTACTTACATCCAATGTACCCGTTAAACGGTTATCGTGGCAATCCAGCTTTTTCAGCGCCGTCAGCCCTATTATATCCAGGCTGGATAGCTGGTTTGAGGAGCAATTAAGATTCTCCAGGGTTGTCCGCCCGCTCACATTCAAATTTTCCAGCCTGTTATTTGAACAATCCAGATATTTCAGCGCCGTGAGCCCGCTGGTATTCAGGTCAGGCAGACTGTTGCCGGAACAATCAAGTGTTTCCAGTGCTGTCAGCCCGCTCACATACAGCCTGGACATTTGGCGGCCGGAACAGTCCAGGCTTTTCAGCGCCGCCAGCCCATTGGCATCCATGTTCATGATCCTGCTATTGGAAAGGTCTATAGATTCCAGCGCCGTCAAACCGCTTACGCTAAGAAGTGTTACATTGCTGCCGGAACAGTTCAGGCTTTTAAGTGATGTCAGGCCGCTCACCGTGATGCTCACCAGATAGCTTCCGGAAAGATCCAGCTTTTCCAGCGCCGTCAAACCGCTCACATTCAAAAAGGACCACGATCTTTTAAATGAATGCTTCATCTCTACCGCGCGGCCCGCATCATTCCATTTCACAAAGTCCCAATTGGCCGGATCGTCTGTGTTATATCCCCATCCCCCTTCCGCAAGCAGATTGTTGATGGCTGCCACATCATTGGGATCATAAGCTGGTACAAGAGCTATAAGCGGTACCGCGCCTGCAAGCGCAGTGAACCTGGCTGTAACAATATCAGACACAAACTCGCCCTGATCCAGCACTGCATAAACAGCATACTCCGTTCCGGATGTAAGGCTTGTAAGGCTGGCAAGGTTATCTTGGGCGGTCGCACCGCTTGACAGAACAGCGGCGGCGTCAGGCGCTTGCTGTGAAGCTTCCAGCACAAGATAGCGGATTTCCCCAACCCCATGAGGGACAAAGGCAATCTCCGCACCCGTCCCGGTGATATTGTTCACGTTGATGGCAATAGCCGGTTCCCCCCCGGTGATGGCGCTTTCCTCCATTGGCATAAGCATGGCGGCTGATAGGGCGGGGCCATCTTCAACCGGGGTCAATCCGCTCTCACCGGCAGGCTCTTCTTCTACAACAGGAGCCGCGCCCTCAGCAGCAGGCTCTTTCTCCACCACGGGAACATCGCCCTCACTTGCAGACTCTTCTTCTACAACAGGAGCCGCGCCCTTCGCAGCAGGCTCCTCTTCCGCTGCGGGAACTTCATCCGCACCGTCAGGCTGTTCCTCAGTAGAAGCTGTTTCCACCTCTTTCGAAGCAGGCGCGACCTCTTCCGCCTTTGCGGTAGTAAATTGCACGATGGCAACCGGAGATATATTTGTGCCGCTTGCCAGTATGCCGTAAATGGCATAATTGGCCGCAGGTGCAAGGCCGGTTATAACGGCGTTCATGTTAAACGCAGTCTCGCCCTCATTCCATATTTTATCCGCATCCGGCGCATTCTCTGACGCTTCCAATACAATGTAGCGGATTTCACCCACACCCTGCGGTATAAAAGTGATTTCCGCGCTTTTGGCAGTGATCGCATGAACTTCCATTACGAGGACCAGCGGTTCAATCTCCGCTGCCGGGCCTGCGTCACCATCAATAGAGACCTGCTCCTGGTTTTCGCAGCTCGTTTCTTCCACAACCGTACTGTCCGGCAGCAGGCTGCTTTCTTCCGCCGATGCGGGGATTACACCAAAGCTTAACAGGCACAGTACAAGAAGCAGAGAAAAGAATCTTCTATACGGATGGTTCATGCTTCATCCTCCACATATACACAAGTATTCCATGCAAAACAGCCGCTTGACATGCCGGCTGCAAAAACGATGTGCCAACCCATGAAAAACCGGGAGTATAAAAGAATTTCCTTCGCTTACCACTTTCCAAACTATTATAGCATACGCATCCTTATTTCCCTAGAATATCCTTAATTTGTTACATTGCAGATCATATGAATGCCTTAGTAATCCGGCGCGATTTCATATCCGTCCGGCAATACCGGCATGTATGCTTCTTGAAAATATACGTTCATTTTCAATTCTTGGCATAACTTGAAAGTGTCACATAATACAATGTGAATAGGTAGGACATACAAAATGGAATATAGTGTACGAAACTCTCATGGCCATACCGGATGACAGGCTCGTTTCATGCTGTAATCCGTATGAGTATAATTCAGGAGGAAATCTTTGCATGAGGAAGCTATTTGCCCTGGTAATAACACTTGCGCTGGTCTTGTCAAGCTCGGCAGCGCTGGCTCAGACTGAGCTCACCGTCTGGTGCTGGGATCCGGCATTCAACCTCTATGCTATCCAGGAAGCCGCGAAGATTTATGAAAAAATCAATCCGGATGTGAAAATCAATCTGGTAGAGACTTCGTCCACCGACTGTGAAACCAAGCAAACGGTAGCGCTCAGCTCCGGCAAGACAGAAACTTTGCCCGATATCGTGCTTATGCAGGACAACTCCGGGCGCAAGTTTTTAAGCACCTTCCCCGGGGCTTACTTTGACATGAGCGGCCTGGTGGATTACAAAAGCTTTGCCGCCTACAAGGTCAACCATTTTACCCATGACGGCAAACAGTATGCCGTGCCCTTTGACAATGGCTGTGCCGCCACCTTTGTCCGCACCGACTATCTGAAAGCCGCGGGCTATACCTTGGCCGACCTTACGGATATCACCTGGGATCAATTCATTGAGATCGGAAAAAAGGTCAAGGAAGCAACAGGCCAATACATGATCACCACCCAAGCCGGTTACAACGACTTTGTGATGATGATGATCCAAAGCGCCGGCTCCTGGTTCTTTGACGCGGAAGGCAAGCCCAATATCGCAAAGAACCCCGTCATCAAGGAAGTTGTGCAAACCATTGTGAAACTGCGGCAGAGCGGCATCGTAAAGGAAGCCGTGGACTGGACCGAGTATATCGCCTCCTTCAACAATGGTTCCGCCGCATCCACCATCCAGGGCTGCTGGATTATCGGCTCGATCGTATTGGCCAAGGATCAGGAAGGCAAGTGGGGCATGACCAACGTGCCCAGGCTGAACGTAGAAGGCGCAACCAACTACTCCAGCCAGGGCGGTTCTTCCTGGGTGGTTCCCGCCGCCAGCAAAAACCCCGGGGCCGCTGTGGATTTTTTAAGCAAGACCTTTGGCGGCAGCGTAGAGTTCTATCAGACCATTCTGGCCTCCTCCGGCGCCATCGCCACCTATTTGCCAGCGGCCGGCGGCAGCGCTTATGGTGAAGCTCACCCCTTCTTCGCGGGCCAAAAGGTGTTTGAGGATCTGATGAAATATTCCGCCAGCATCCCCATGGTGGAATACGGCATGTACAATTATGAAGCCCGTGACGCGGTAGTCGTGGCCATCGACGATGTCTTTAAAGGTGGAGATGTTGACGCCGCGCTGCAAACCGCCCAGGAGACAGTGGAGTTCCTGATGGCGGAATGATTCGCGAAAATTGCTGTTTCTCCATAGGTCAAATGGTATAACCCTTGATTGCATTTGTACATTTCGCCTGTTTGAAAGGGGCGCTGAGCCATACCGGCGCCCCCCCTTCCATATATTTTACGGGAGGACTAACGAATGCTAAAGCTGCATCTCATCCGCAGTCGCGGCCTGGACCAGCGCATCCGCCGCAAAGGCTGGCTGTTCGTGATCCCAGCCACGCTGCTCATTCTTGTACTTAGTTTTTATCCCATGATCCAGGCATTTGTTCTTTCCCTCCAGTCCGGCAAAGGGAACGCATTGAAATGGACAGCCTTTTCCAACTATGAGCGGATTTTAAAGGATAAGACTTTCATCGCAGCCATCCAGAACACACTGTTTTACCTTGTTATCCAGGTTCCCATCATGCTTTTGCTTGCATTGATCCTGGCTGCGATGCTCAATGATAAAAAGCTTCTGGGCCGGGGCATTTACCGTACGCTGATCTTTCTGCCCTGCGCCACATCGCTTATTTCCTGCGCCATTATTTTCAAACAGCTTTTTGCTGCCAATGGCTTTATCAACACTCAGCTTTTGGCTGCCGGCTGGATTCAGGAGCCCATTCCGTTTTTGACGGATGCCGTGATGGTTCGGCTGGTCATCATCATTACCATGCTATGGCGCTGGACGGGATATAATATGGTGTTTTACCTTGCGGGGCTGCAAAATATCGACTCGCAGGTGTATGAGGCCGCCAGGATCGACGGCGCATCGGCGGTACAACAGTTTACCAGGATTACCGTGCCGTTGCTGCGCCCCATCATTTTACTCACCACCATACTTTCCACCAACGGCACGTTGCAGCTTTTTGATGAAGTATTCAACATGACCAACGGCGGGCCCGGGAATGCAACCATCACCTTATCGGTGTATATCTACCGGCTTACGTTCCAGAATGTGCCGCAATTCGGCTACGCATCCTCCATAGCCTATGTGATATTCCTTTTGGTGGCGCTGCTGGCATTCGTACAGTTGAAGGTAGGTGAATCCAAATGACGGTAAAAGGCGCCGCATACAAGGTACGCCCCGGCCGGGCCTTCAAGCACCTGTTTTTGATGATCGTTTCCCTGCTGTCCGCCTTCCCCTTTTACTGGATGGCGGTTTCCTCTACCAATGTGTCTACCGATGTAGTCCTGGGAAGGATGCTGCCGGGATCGTACCTTTTGGAAAACATCAAAACCCTTTCCGAATCGGGAGCGCTTTTTAGGGCCTTCTCCAATTCCTGCCTGTATTCCCTTTCCACCACCTTCGGCGCGCTGCTCATCAGCTCTATGGCCGGGTACGGCTTCATTGTATATCAGGATAAGGGCAAGAACTTTGTCATGGGCCTGCTGCTTCTTTCCATGATGGTACCTACCGCCGCAACGCTGATTCCCCTGTTCCGGTTTTTCAGCCAAATCGGGCTGATCAATTCGGTAGCCGGCTACATGCTCCCCATGCTGGCCACCGCTTTCCTCATCTTTTTGTTCAGGCAGAGCGCGCACACCTTCCCGCTGGAACTTACGCAGGCCGCCCGCATCGATGGCCTTAGTGAATTCCAGATCTTTACGCGCATGTTCGTGCCGATCATGAAGCCCACCTATGCCGCCGCAGCCACCATCACTTTCATGAACAGCTGGAATGCCTACATGTGGCCCCTGGTGGTATTGCAGCAGCCGGAGAAGATTACCATGCCCATCTTCGTGGCCAATTTGCAAACGGGTTACGTACTGGATTACGGCATGATCATGCTGGGGGTCAGTCTTACCACCCTGCCCACCCTGATCATCTTCTTCGTATTGCAAAAGAGCTTTGTGGAGGGAATATTGGGCTCGCTGAAGTGAAAAAAGGCCATGCTCCTCACCGTCTTTAAGGAGCATGGCCCTATATCAGGTTATTCGCCTACGAACAGCACTTAGCTTTGCAGCTGCATTTTTGTCTGCCGAACCTCGTCTTCCTTTGCCATAATGGCAGGCTGGTAGTATCCTTTTGTCTGAGCCAATTTATATAACTCGTACTGCGATGCCTCACACTTGTCCCTGATCTGCTGAATGGTGCTGCGGAGCATGGGATTGGCACATTCAGAAATGGTATTGGCATAAACGGTAAGGCTGCTTTTCACAGAGGCCAGCGCGTCGTTGACCATGGCTTTTTCCTGGAACATGATTCTTTCCCTCCTTTACTGCAGGAACGACAGCAACTGCTGCTTTGTGTTTTGGGCATCCTGGGCGGATTTCTGGAAGTAAGCTTTTATCTGCGGATCCGTTGCCTGCTGGGCATAGGCCTGCATCTTTTGATACGCTGTGTCATGCGCTCCGATGAGATGCCTTAGATTTTGCAACTCAATCTGGTTCAACTGCGACATTATGGGGCTCCTTTCCGTGTTTTAGAATTTCAATGTTAGTATTGCCTTTCATAGGCCGGTCATTCGCTTACATGAAGATTTGGATGATGATCATGTAAGCTTAACCGCGGGCATCATTTTGAATTGAAAGTGGAAGGGATGGAAGACTGACCGCAAGAAAATAAGCGTTTACTGGCAGTTTTACTGGAAGTAGAAGAAAACTCATTTTTCTCCAGGTATTTTTCGAAGGAAGCCAGGGAACCGGATGCTTTCATTTCGGAAAGATGGGTGTATATTTTCAGTGTAGTGGAGGCATTGGCGTGGCCCATCAAACGCTGGGCGGTATTGATATCAACATTTGCTTCATAAAGCATGCACAAGGGCGCTGTGAAGCGTCCTTGTGTTATGTTGAGGGTGAGCATGCGTCTGAATTGAAGAATAGTGCTTGATCTTAATCTTGACAGGTGGTAAGCTTAATTTGGTCAATGCAGTTTCAACAATCTGCTTGTGCGGTGTTTTGCGGTCATGGTGTAACTGGGTAGCACGTTCGCAGAAGTCCCCGATAGTGTGGGTTCGATACCCACTGACCGCGAAAAGGAAAAGGAGCCGTCACATCGACAACTCCTTTTCTATTAGATCCTTGCGTATCAGGTCCTTGATATACCCTTGCATACTGGGCACATCTTCAAGCTTTGCGATGATGTCGGAGTCGATCTTCAGGTTCAGCTTCAAGCCGTACCGCTTCGTTGCCTTGGCATCATAGCGTTCTTGTGGTTTTTCTGTTTGGCCATGGGGTTCTGAATTATTTTTCAGTCTTTTTGTTTTGTTTTCATTTTTAAGGGGCCGGTGCGTTACCTCCTACGTACTGGCGGGAGCGTCCTATTTATGGTGTGGTGGGGCCGGTGCACAAAAAGAAAACCCCCTGCCATTTCTGGCAAGGGGTTTTGCTATTGTCTGGATTAGTAGCGCGGGTTTTGCCTTTGATAGCACTCGCGGCAGTAGACGGGCTTGTCACCGCGGGGTTGAAAAGGCACTTGGGTAGTGGCGCCGCAGCCATCGCAGATGACTTCGTACATCTGGCGATCACCACCGCGGGAACCGCCGCCCTGGGCACTGCGCTTGTTGGCGCGGCAGGCGGGGCAGCGGCCAGGCTCGTTTGTGAAGCCCTTCTCGGCGAAGAAAGCCTGTTCAGATCCAGAGAAAATGAAGTCGACACCACAGTCACGGCAGGTTAAGGTTTTGTCGGTGTACATGATTGTACCTCCTGATTTTTTTCTGTCCAGTCGTGTGAATTTTCATCGTTACAAATGGCTCTACAAGCGCTGAACATTGCATGAAACCAAGAGATATACTTGAAAACAAATACGCGAACTAAAGTAGTATAACACATTTTTCGCTTTATAGCAACTTTTACTCAAATAATTTTTCGGACAAAAGGGGGTGAGCCTGTGCCCGCATTGATGAATACCAAGTATGAGCAATTGTATCATGAGTACCTGATTGATCTAAACCAAACACATGCTGCCATCCGAACCAGATATAGTGCGAAAACAGCGAATGAGCAGGCGGCGCGGCTGTTTGCGAATGTTAGCATTCGTGCGCGCGTGGACGAGCTGCTTGCAGAACGCTCTAAGCGCACCGGCGCCACCGCTGACCGGGTTGTCAGGGAGCTGGCGCGTATCGCCTTCCTGGACCCCACGCGGCTGGCAGGCATGGACCGGGCCACAATCCGGGATGACGCCACAGAAGATGACCGGGCGGCCATCGCCAGTGTAAAGATAAAGAGCGGCGATGACTTTACTGAGCGTGAGGTCAAGTTTGCCGACAAGACCAAGACCAAGACCCTTGAGATGCTTGGCCGCCACCTGGGAATGTTCAAGGATGACATCAACCTGAACATCACTGCCCCGAAGATCCCGGACGATATCGGTGGTGGTGGCGGTGGCTGAAATCCGGCTGTCTCAATTGATTGCCCAGCCATTTTACCCAGTGCATCAGGACATTCGCGGAAGCGTACAGTGAATACTGGCTGAAGGGTGGACGCGGCAGTACTAAGTCTTCGTTCATCAGTCTGGAGATAGTGCAGGGCATGCGGGAGATGGTCGAGGGACTGGTCAAGATTGGCAAGCACAATATCACCTGCAAAGTGTGTGCTCCGCGGCAAGGTAAAGTATACCGCATTATTGACTTCCCCGCAGGCGACGGGTGCAATGCTTTCCCCCACATCAGACAGGGCATGCCCCGGTGTCCAACTTACAAGACCATTCACGTTTCTTGTAAGCGTCGTCTACTTCCCTATGTATGGTCACAAAAAAGCGACAAAGAGAAGCAGGCTGCTTTGAGAGATGCGGGCAAGCCGGTGCTGGTTTGCGCTACCTGTGCCGCATACATGGGCATGAAAGATCACTATTTCTAATTGAGAATAAGTGGCTTGTCGAAGATAAATAGACATCGAATTGGCGAGAGGTTCAAATCCTGTCACCTCGACCATGAAAAGAGCCAGCAATCTCAACGGGTTGCTGGCTCTTTTCATTTAGCCAAAAACACAGAAAAGTACACGTTTGAGCATGCACTTTTCCAAACCGAGGTTTCAATTTACAAGATGCAACAGCATATTCTCAGTTCTGATCCAAACCCTGGACACCCTGAATAAGAGAATTATAAAACATAATTAATATTCCCGAAAACTCAAGGTAATCAAAGGGTTTTAGGGATACAGCAGGAACAGATGAGAAAGAAATAGTTGCAAAAAAGTTGCAATGACTAAAAGTATCATTGGTTGCTACCGTATCATATCCATATCCATTCCTCGGTTATCTATTCAGTATCCAACTGGTAGGTACATAATGAAATAATTCTTAGGGTATGAACAGATGAATCTGAATTAAAGACGCTTGTACTCGTGCTTCTGTTAGGATTAGAGTAAAGTGCTTCTGTTAGGATCGGAGAAAAGTTTCTTGCAATATTTTATCAATAATGGTAGAATGTTCATAAATTTTGGGATTAATAAAGAAATAAAGGAAATGCTTATGAAAAGAATATGGTCTATTTCGGTTTTCTGTATAATGGCACTGTTCTGCCTCCTTTGTGAACCGAATGCTTCCTTTTCTGAGGTCATGCCAGCCAACTTTATCCATGGCGATACAAATTTCAACACGTACCTGGCCGAATTGCCAGCCAGCGTTGCCCATGGCGAATCGCTGGAGGTAAAGCTTACCGTAGACGCAGAGCCTTACACCACAACTGTAGTACCCATGCATGAAGGGCTGACGTACCTCTCATCCTCATTCCAGCCATACGGCAAGGAAATGATTATTGATCGTAGACCAACGACACTATCCGTTAAGTATACGGTACACAATGACGTAACGGATCATATCGTAGTTCGCTTTCACATATTCTCCACGCCGCTAGGTGCTCCTCAAGCCCATTTGATCGAATACAACGAAGTAACGGTTAAGCACAATCCTGGGAAATGGATCACCATGGTGGCTCCGACATGCTACACGAAAGGTTTGAAAATCACCAATTGCACCTTTTGTAATGTGGAAATGCAAGAAGAGATTCCCGTTCTGGGCAATGGGCTTCTAGAATCGGGGCATGTGGCGGGAGAATGGGTTATTACGAAAGCCCCAACGAATAAAACCACCGGCACTCAGGAAAGGACTTGCACGCTGTGCGGCATAACACTTGAAACAAAAACAGTACCGATCTTAAGCGAGATTTGGCCGAACAACACAGCTTGCTCTCTTGGACTGCGTTTTCGGGATGAAGCCCCTGATCTTACCGACAAGTGGTATATGTACACTCCGGTGGATTTGACGCAGGATGGGGTATTGACGTTTCCTTTGATCGCTTCAAACGTACATATCATCGGCACGGTATTGGTTACGGTGGAGGATGGAATGGCAACGGTAGCCTACAAACTGGATACAAAAAAGATCAAGGTGAAGGAGGAGTTTCTTACCTTCCTCCCTGATCTTGCAAGCGTGGATACGGTGGAGCCGGGGGAGATGGAGGATTTGGGGTTTATGCTGAACGAACCTTTCCCGGTGAATGAGAAGCTGCAAAACGCCGGCAGCTCGCTGATGTTTTTACGGCTAGTGATTGATTACGACATCTATGCAGACGGTGTGAAGCGCTATTATGAAAGCGTGTACAATAAGAGTCCGGACTCTTTGTGACAGGGGAAATGCTTATGAAACGATTGCGGCTGATCCTTCTAATCTGTATTGCATCCTTGTGTTGCGTTCTTTTTTCTTCCCAAATGTCGAAGGCAGATGATTTCGGTGCTTCCTTTGACAAAGTGCCTTCCAGCGTAACCCATGAGGATTCACTTGCCATCATTCTCAAAATCACCGTACCGGATGACCACGGCGAAGGTATGTTGAATATTGATGATATGTCAAATGATATGGTATTTCGCATGGCTTCCCCCAGCGGAAGAGGTTCCTGGTTCATCAATCCGGTATATATGTCACCGTATACGATTACCGCCATATATCGCGTCACTAATACTGTAACGGACCATGTAACGGCTTCTTATTCCATAATCTATATTCCGCCGGAGGGTGAACCCAAACATCTTATAAAGACGGTCGAAATACCGGTTGTGCATGAACCGGGGCCATGGACAATCATGACCGAGGCAACCTGCTTAACGCCGGGCATAAAAACAGCCAACTGTACCTATTGCAAGGTGGAAATGAAGGAAGAGATTCCTGTGCTTAGCGGGGGCCTATCGCAATCGAGGCATGTGGCGGGCGAATGGGTTATTACGAAACCCCCAACGAATAAAGCCACCGGCACTCAGGAAAAGACTTGCACGCTGTGCGGCATAACACTTGAAACAAAAACAGTGCCAATCTTGAGCGAGACCTGGCCGAACAACACAGCCTGCTCTCTTGGCCTGCGTTTTCGGGATGAAGCCCCTGATCTTACTGACAAGTGGTATATGTACACTCCGGTGGATTTGACGCAGGATGGGGTACAGACGTTTCCTTTGATCGCTTCAAACGTACATATTATCGGCACCGTATTGGTTACGGTGGAGGATGGGAAGGTAACGGTAGCCTACAAGTTGGATACGAAAAAAATCAAAGTTAAAGAGGAGTTTCTTACCTTCTTCTCTGATCTTGAGAGCGTGAAAGCAGTGGAGCCGGATGAACTTAAGGAACAAGGCTTCGTATTTGGCGAACATATCCATGTAGCAGAACAATTACACGATGCTAACAGCGTTTTGATGTTCCTGCGGCTTGTGATTGATTACGACATCTACGCAGACGGCGTGAAGCGCTATTATGAAAGCGTTTATCATCGATGAGTATACATACCATTTAAAGTCCTATAATATCATACACAATGTTGCGTCCTGAAATTTAAGAACTCGGTGAATAGTAATTTGAAACCATCTTACGGTCGCACCATAGTTCCTCAAAAAAATCAACAGTCAGATAATCTGAAGTGATTCTTCTGGGCCAGGTCTCTTAACATTGAACATGCACAGGTTCAGATCCTGTCACCTCGATCACACGAAAAGCCCGGAGAATCAAGGTTTTCCGGGCTTTGCCAATCTCCAAGTACACACCGAAGTACACGTTTGGAATACACAATCAATGAGTATTTCACCTGATAAGGATGGATACATTGATAAAGAATGTCCTAAAATTGATTGCATGTCGAAGTTTAAAGTCAATACTGATGATTGGAACAATTTGTTTTCTGATGAAGCAGTGTATTGTCCGTTTTGTGGACATGATGCCCCTGCACAATCATGGTGGACAACTGAGCAAATTTCGCAAGCAAAAGAACAAGCAATAAACAGTTTAAAAGCAAAGATCGGGAAAGCTTTGCAGCAGAATGCCAGAAGCTTTAATCGACAAGCTCCAAAGGGTTTCATTACTATGACCATGGAAATATGTTTGCCAATGTTTTCAGCAATATTATTCAAATGCTAACAGAATAATTATGAATTGCATACGTCAGTTATGTTTCGATAGCACGCTACGTTTACATCGTTGTGGTCAGGGGTTCGAGTCTCCTATGCTCCACCATACGGGAGTCAGGCGAACCCCTCCCCGACAACATATCAAGTTGGCGAAGTGTTCATTCTGATATTCCCATTGCTAGATTCATAGCAAGCCAAGGGCATCTTCTACCTAAAAATCATTTCCTATTATTTACCATGAAAACTGATACCCTGGATCTCGGAAGGAAATGAATTATTAAAAATTCAAAAACCAGAGAAATCCCGGGGTCGGCAGTACCGCAGCAATTCTCGCTGCCGCAGCAGTACCATATATTCGGTTAATAAAATGCCAGGCTGTATTTGACTATACAGCCTGGCATGAGAGTTTGATTCTTACATCATGGAAGATTCTATAATCTGTTTTGCGTGATTAACAGCACCAAGAGTTGTTTGCATCCATTGCTGCTGCTTTGAAGAAGAGTTGGCTGTATCTTTTTGAGCCCGGGTGATTTCCTGTACAGCCAGATTCAGCTGGTTAACCGCATCCTGCAAGCCAGTATATTTCTGTGACATCATTATCCCCCCTATCTTTTTTGATTCCTCATTATATTCCCCACGTATGCCATGATTAATATCTAGAAATAACATCCATTCACCGCATAATTTCATATTTCCTCGGCATAATAGTTTTGCACCTCTTGCGGGTTTCTCCGAAATAATCACCAGCTTGCTGTATGGGTTATCGTTCATACAGCTAGACTGGTGATTATTAGGATCAAATACTTCAGATTCATATACTATGGTATTGAAAGTAAAAGCCCGCCGAAGCGGGCTAGCAGGCTAATTGTGGTTGTTATACATTCCGAACAAACCTGCGAAGGACAATAATTTTTCAAAAGATGATGGCTCTCTAGGATCTCTTTGGGGCTTTGTATTGGATGTATGCATGATGCGTTTTCCCGCATCATTGGATTTAGAAGTTTGACTCTTTGTCAAGGTTATCACTCCCTTCAAGTATATTAATACCAGGTATACAGTCAATCGAAACCATCAGATCAATTACGAAAGTGAGGGCAAGGTATGATGAAGCACAAGACAGTTGAAACCGTGGAAGAATACGATGTCAACGGCATACTCGCTTGTAGATGAATACGTCTTCCATCACGGCATGCATGAATGTCCCTGTGAAGCTGATTAAAGCTTGCGCGGTTTTCTGTGACAGTGGTGTATAGATTTTCCGGAATATAAACCAGGCTCAATTATATCGCACCCTTATACGCTGCCGCCGCCGTACGAATCCTCCGTATTTTTTTATGGTTTGCGCATGCAAAGGTAAAATCAATCAGTCTATTTTGGGAATGGATAGCTGGCGTGCTTCCCAATAGGCGGCTTCTCCAGCGAATTGTACACAAGTTGATATATGGCATAAGCCTGCCAACTAAGTAAAAAAACCGCCGATTTCCGGCGGTTTTTGAGATACCTATGCTGAACAGTATCGTGCATAAGCGTTTTTAAACATTTGCAGATGGAACGCCTCGTCTTCCATTATTCTTAGTATTACCTGCTCAACCTGCTGTTCCCCAGGGCCGTCTGTCTTTCGTATACTCCGAATAAGCTCTTCATATCCACTCAAGGCTTCCTCTTCCGCTTGTATGTCTAGTGAAATTTTTTCACAATCGGTTTGCCCATAATCTACTTCTCCGCCACTCCAATAGGCATGATTGGTGCGCCAAAAGCGTAGGTCACCTCCAAGAGAATCAATCATCGTTCCTACCAAATCAAGATGTTTCATTTCAACCAGCGCAATGCAGAAAACCATATCGGCCAGGCTTTTATCTTTGATTGTATCCGAATGGTTAATGTATTGTGAGACTGCTGTCATCTCAGCGCTTCCGCCATCAGCAAAAGCATTCAGCAGCATATCTGCAATCGCTTGATTCTTCTCCGGAATTTGTGCAGACGGATAAGGCTTCTGAACACGGCATGTAAGGCTGTCAATAAATGCGTCTGCGCGCTGCATAACTGTTCCCATCATCATATTTGAAACCTCCTTTGAATTGAATTTATGCAAAGAAGAGTTTTCGGTTACTTGCCGGCACCCATCAATTGGCTATGATTTTTACTGAAAATAATGAGTTTGGAGCTGATCCTTAAGCAAGCACAAATTTTCCCCTGTCTCATATTTTAAATTGATCCCCTTTGTATCTTCTGACATCACACATCGAATATGAAAGGGCCGGCAC
Source organism: Bacillota bacterium (assembly GCA_023416585.1). Taxonomy (GTDB): domain Bacteria; phylum Bacillota; class Clostridia; order Christensenellales; family Aristaeellaceae; genus JAEWAH01. The sequence goes on along the minus strand of JAEZHM010000133.1, from coordinate 10,327 downwards.
TGCCGACCCATTTTTGTGTTATTAGTTTTCACAGTTGGGCATGGCAACAGGGAAAATCTTCTTGCTCGCCAGGAATTCCTGAACAATGCGAAGCGTTTCTCCAAAGCGCTGAAAATGCACAACTTCTCGTTCCCGCAGGAACTTCAAGGGTTCAATAACCTCAGGATCATCTGCCAGATTGATAAGCCATTCATAGGTGGCACGCGCCTTCTGCTCCGCAGCCATGTCCTCCGTCAGATCAGCCACAGGGTCACCCTTCACCTGAATATATGCCGCGTTAAAAGGAACGCCTGCCGCGCTTACGGGATATACCCCCTTGTCATGATCCGCATAGAACGAGTCCAGCCCGGCAGCCTTGATCTGCTCAATGGTGGCATTCTTGGTGAGCTGCCTTACCATGCTGCCAATCATTTCCAAGTGAGCAAGCTCTTCAGTGCCGATATCATTAAGAACAGCCCGCGCCTCAGGCGTTACCATGGAAAAGCGCTGGCTCAGATACCTAAGAGATGCAGCCAGTTCTCCATCCGGCCCGCCATATTGTGTTACGATTACCTTTGCCATAGCCGGGTTCGGGTTCTTTATTTTTATAGGGTATTCCAGTTTTTTTTCATATATCCACATTTAGCGGCACTCCTCTTCCGGCAAATTAAAGTTGAAGCTGTATTGCCACGGCCATGGATCCCGGAACCAGTCCCAATGGCCACGGTTAAAGGAACGGAAGGAGTATAGGGGTCCGCAAATGCTCTCATATTGTTCCCTAAGAACATTGGCTCTGGCTAAAATCTCATTGTACCGCTCTACTGCCTCGTTTTCTTCTGGATGTGTATCCAAGAAGAGCCCCAGATCAACCAGCATAAAATCCAGTGCTGTCAATTCCCTTAAAATCGCATCTCTATCCATTAGTAGCAGCCTCCCCTCGCCGGGCGCATCCCGCATGTGACTTCCGGCTCCAGATTGACATATTCCCTTTTCTTATATGGGCTAAATAGCTCAGGGAATATTGTACCTGCTATTAATGACTTAAGGGGCGGCCAAATGTGGCAGAATTTTTGAAACGGAACATACGCTTGCGCAAGATTCACACACTCTATGCTGGTTTCTTGCGGAATACAGTCACAACGGTCCCGATGCATTTCCTGCATTGAGGCATCCTGGTTGAAGCAAGTGTTGCTGTCTTGCATACCATGCATAGCATACTCTTGGTAGTTACATGAGCTGCAACCCATCTGCATGCTCTGTCTGCCGTTATTAATAGGAATGCGGCCACTATTATGCATTCCTGCCATTGTATTGCTCAAACCAATTCTCCTTTCGTGTGCCATAGGCACAGTTTACAATATTCCTTTGATCTATAACGCGTTACGTTTTTTACCAGATAGACATTGAAGATTCAATAATATTCCGCCGCCATTTGTGTTACACCACTGGCTTAACTTTTTGATCTTTGATGAATAAGATGAAATGAAGGGGATCCTATCATGCCAAAGTAGGCCTTGATGCACAACCCTTTATACAAACAACAAAAGGATGGTTGAAAACATGAATAACCCATGTGCAAATTACAGGGAACAGATTGAAGCATCTATCCAGGATGAAATCTGTGATGCAGGCTTTTATGCTCAGATAGCCAATGAAGCTCCAAATAACATCCTGCGTGAACTCGTAACAAGCATTGTTGGCGACGAATATGGCCATGCACGGTTGCAGGCATCATTGTTAGGCATATGCCCCCCACCCGTATCAACCCCTCCTGACTGTCCGGCAGCTTCGGGAAATTTCCAGGCGGACGTTGAATCTGCGATTCAAGGTGAATTAGGCGCCATTGAGCGCTATGCAGGGTTGGCAATGTGTGCTCCAAACCCCAATGTCCGATATTTGTTTACCTCCATCTTGGGTGATGAATATGCCCATACAAGGATATGGACAGCTATGCTGCAAGCTCCCAGCTTGTGCCAGAAAAGATGTGATTATCAGAATGCATCTTCCAATATGGGCGAAATGAAGCCGTCCTATTCTTCTTATAACGGAGCAATGCAGTCACCTCCTTCTTCTTCCTATATGGGGGCAATGCAAGCTTCCTCGGCTTACAGCGGTGGATATATGGGAAAATTGGAATATCGGTAGAATGCAAGATTCATTTCCTTTACCCCCGATGGCTGTATAGATCAAGATCCGGGAGCAGGTTTCCCCACTTGCTCCCCATACATAAAGCATCCCACCCTGTTCCGAAAGAAGGTAGCCAAGGACAAGGCGGGCATTTTCATTCACTGCTTTTCCTTTCACATGTATCATCTATCAAACATACGATGATATCGGTCTCCTGCCTTTCCCCTTTTCATATATCCAGTAACACCAACATTTTTGCCTCCTGTTGGTGTTACTTTTATAGTTATGGAATCGCTAGCGCAAAAGGCCCATACATGCAGCCGGCAGAATACAAGGTATTCCGACGCTTTTTTTCTCAAAAAACTGTATTCTCCCTGTTGCTTTTTTAGAGCATCTTTGATATAATACAAAAGCTGTCCCAAGGACAGACAAGGGCCTGTAGCTCAGCTGGATAGAGTGTTTGACTACGAATCAAAAGGTCGTGGGTTCGAATCCCGCCAGGCTCACCAAAGAAAACCCTGTAATCTCAATGATTGCAGGGTTTTTTCTATTCTGGGTCGGCGATAACCAGCGCGCGGCCCTGCTTCAAGCCGATGTTGTTTGCATACAAGAAGAAAAGAACCGGCTTGTCACCGGTGACGCCAACCTTGCGGGCTACCAGGCCTGTATACTATTCCATAGGAATCAGAAAATGATTGGCCATGAAGGCAGTCACGTGCTCAACAGCCTCCCAGGAGTAGGCGATAAATGGCGTTGACATCGGAAAGGATTGCATCCGGTGTCTTGTCCTTCCATTTGGAGGAAGTACCAGCTGCGTTCTTTTGGACAGCATAACGGGCTATACCCCCTGATCGCCAGTCCCCGCCGCATCCACGAATACCCGCGCTGATGCTTTCATGCCGAAGGAAGGCAGCAGCATGAGTAAAGCTACGATTGCGCCTATCACCCATGTACCCGAAATGGAGAACGCTTCCACCAATGCCCCGCTGAGGAAGGAGGCAGTCATGAACCCCAGCTGAAGAAAAAGGGATTGCATAGAAAGGAAGGAAGCGCGCTGACTATCAGGTACCTCCGTATGAAAAATGGAGCCTTCAGCTACGTTAGATGCGCCAAACATGAAGTATGCAGCGCAATAGGATGCGGCGAAAACAGCCGGATAGCCTGCGAAGGCCGCGCCGGTAAGCAGCAGCAGCATAACCACCCGCGATGACAGGAAGAGAGATTTTTGACTGATTCGCCATGACTTAAGCGCTTTTTCCGAAAACAGGCTGCCTAAGGCGATGGCGGAAAAGTACAAAATAGACATCACACCCAAAAAGACGGTTTTGTCCTGCCCGCCGCCAAGCAATGATAGCATGCGCGGCTGCCAGTACACCTCCAGAAAGGCCAGCGCAAAACCAACGCCTATCACAGCGATCAGAAGGCTTTTCAGGTTCCTGCTCCCGCGAAAAAGCGCGGCGCCCGCTTGAAGCTGCCGCTTTAAAGAGACGGATTGCTCCCGCATATCCTTCTCATCTTCCGGGATCAATGCGGCGGCCAGGCATGCGGCGGCCAGGGACAGCAGGGCGCGCAAAAGCAGCGGCAGGTCGTAAGGGCCAAACAGCGGGATCAGCGTTGCGCCCACGGCTGGCAGTATGCCGCCTACAAGCGCCCCCAGCCCAAGCCCAGCGGATTCGCATAAAGAGAGTATCTTCATGCCCTTGGGAAGGTTATCCGGTCCGAAGGCACTCCTGTAGCGGCTGATGAACAGCGCTTCCATTGTTCCAGAAGATAGTGCCCGGCCAACGCCATACAGCGCCAGTCCGCCAATTGTCCACAAGGGGCCGAATCCCGGCAAAATGATGAGGAAGGCGGCCGCCGTAACCACCATGGAAAGAATGAATACGCGCTTCTTCCCCAGCATGTCGGCGGCGACACCGGAAGGGACCTCCAGCAGTATCGCAGCCGCCGAAAAGGCGGCCAAGCCAAAGCCGATGGTGGAAAGCGTAAGCCCTTTGGTGAGAAACGCCAGGCTCAATATGGAAGCAAGCAGGCCATTGCAAAAATTTATGAGTGTTAGTATCAGCGCATAGTGCCTTGTCTTCATGGTTTTACTCCTCCCGTGCCATGTCCATACGGTATGCAAGCAGCGCTACCTCCCAAGGCTTCGTATCCGGTCCTGCCACCGTATGGCTATCCAGAAAACCGATTACAAGCTGATAGAAGTCATCGGCTTCTTTGGGCGTCAGGTGCACAATGCCGGTCAAAATGTCGTTGAGACGATGTATATTTTCCGGTTCAGACATCTCCCGGTTTCTTTCTACTGTACGCATAAAACCGTTCAATGCTGTCATCAGGCCGGATTTTGCCATTTCGTCGCGCATAGGGGCAAGCGTGTCTTTGTATTGCTGGCCGATACTGACTGTAACATCCGCAAGGCGCAGATAATGGGCTTGAATGCCGCGGATCACCTCCATATGATCCGGCTCCACCAAACCTATGGACATCAGCCGCTTCAAATGATGCTGGGCAGCGGAGGGCGTTATGCTCAGCCTGCCGGCTACCTCCTTGGCCGTAACGGGGCGGCCCAGTTCCTGCATCTCCCGCAGGATTTTTTGGCGTAAGGGCAGCGAATAGATGCGCAATTCCTTTTCGCTCTTTAGCATAATCATCTTCATATAAGCGTCTCCAATGATCAAACAATATTTATCACGTAACATTTTATGTTACGTCATGCCACTTGTCAAGCGGCAATCTGCACGCAACACAAAACCGCCCGGCTTGATATTGCCGGGCGGTGTAATGAATGCCCTATTCCCTATTCGTCTTTTTCCACGAAGCTGGCCATGACGTAGCCTTCCATCGCGTCCGTCTTTACCTTAAGCCAGCCATCGGGCAACTCTTCCAGCACCAGCAGCTGTTGCCCGTAATACAACAGACGTACGACAGGTCCCGTCAGGCTCGGCTCACCGCGCAAATTTAGCGAGGAATTTTCAGCGATCTGCGTTACCTTGGCCCGCCACTGGTTAGGGGCAGGCGTCTGGGTAAGGGGCATCAGTGTGGGCCTTGGTGTGGGCGTAGCCGGCGGACCCGGCGTTGCAAGGAATGAAGCGTCAATAGGCGGCAAAGGGGTCGCCTGGGATTTCATTTTCACAAGCTTCATTCCTGGATAGTAAAACTCCAGAATCTGCGCGAACGTAACGTTATCCTTGATTGCCATCCACTCCGCGCCGCGCTGGCTCATACCGACGCCGTGGCCAAACCGCCTGGATTCGATCACAAAGCTGCTCTCCGTTTCCCTGACTGTCACAATTTCATTGTCGTTGCCGTTGATGGAAAGGTTCAGCGCCGTTTCCACATCGGGAAAGATGGGGATGTCAACGGTAAGCGCCTGCGGCACCGGCTGCATGGCCGTCCACTGAGGCGCCTCGGGCGTGACGGTGGGAACCGGTGTCTGCGTCTGAACCAAGAAGAAGGATTCTTCCTCAGGCTGGGAGGGCAGTACGGCTTTTCTGGCTTCCGCCCGCACATCAAAACGAAGCATGGTCATAACCCTGGAAGGCTCCGGATACTTTGGCGTATGCGCCGTAATCCCATTGATGGCCGTAACACGAATATTGTTTATATCTCCGTCATATGAAAGCGCCGCAAGCTGATTGGACAGCGCATTTTTCAAAAGCACCATCAGAGGATCATCCGCTGCCGTGTTCGCGGTGGAGCGGGGTACGGTATATTTTTTTATGATGCTCAAGGGATTTTCCAGGTCGTAGGGATCATCCTTTATCACGCTGAGGCCTTGGTCATTGCCGCCCCATACATGCTGTATAAGATCCGTCTGACCGCCGTTGCTGGCTGAGTAATAACAATCTGCCAGGCCACCGTTGTAATAGCCCACCACGCCCTCGGTCTCCCGTACAGCCTGAACTGCCTGCACATTGCCCGGAAGCATGCCTTTAAAAACCTGATCATTGGTATTGTCCACTACGTCGTAATCCTGACTGCTGCCCGTTCTTTTCAGCGCATAGGTGCGGGCTGTGACAGCCTGGGTTTTTAAAGCCTCCAGAGGAAATGAATCGCTCATTTCATAAGGCACAACGCCCAGAAGGTATTCCTCCATGGGTATGTGAAGCACAGCGCGCAGCATCCCATCCCGGATGGACACAACCAAATCACCTGTATACAGGCTGTAATCACCGTTAAGCCTTAAGCCGTTCTCTTCGCCATTCAATACGGCATGCCTTTTCAGCGTAAGCTGCTGACCGGCATTCATGGCCATGCCCTCGTAATACAGCATCAATGTACCCTGCGTGCTGGAGATGGTGATCTTCGATCCACGCTGAAAACTAAGCCCGCCGGGCTCCAATGAATAGCTGCCGTCCAGCGCGGCGTCCAGACGGTCGGTAAGCGCAAGCTTTGTCAAAAGAACGCGCACCAGGCCGTTTTCTGCCTGCGCAAAGGCGGTGGTAACAGGTGATTCAAGCGCATGCGGCAGCACAAAAGACAAGAGCAGCATGACAATGATGGTCAACACCCTTGCCCTGACCCTTGCCCTTATACGCCTTCCATTTTTGATCCACTTCAATCCTTGTCCTCCCATCCACCTTTCCGGCATATCTTATACAACGAGCTAAAAAAGCAAATTATTCACCATGATCATGTAACAGTTTTTAGGTTTATCTTATATGTATAACCATTGTACTCCCAGATGACGTATTGTCAAGTATGCCAAAACCAAGGTTTCCGCTTACCTGCCCGTCCAATATTCCACAAAAGCATCCAGGGTGCGGACGGCGGAGCGGATATCCCCATAAACGGGCAGGCCGTTCTCCTCCAGATATTGCACAAAAGGCAAAAAGTGCTTGCCGGCATTGACTGAAACGACAACAGGCTTGTGATGGCGCTTCACCGTTTTAATAAGCAGCGGCCCGATGGCATCCTCATCCATGTAGCTGTCCTTAAGCGTTTTGAGGTTATCAATATGAGGAACAATAGCCACAAACATGCAGTCGACACCCGGATCGGTAAGAACCGCATCGATATACGCGGCATAGCCCACATCGTCGGTCATTGGCGTCAGGTCCAGAAAGGCAGTTCCTGCGCTTACCAGGCCGTGGGTATTCAGTTCCCGTATCCGCGCGGCGGTTTCCGCCGAAAATTCCGCAGGCTTCAAATACCGCAATAGGTCGGCGCCCATGGTGGCGTCCAGGCCGGCGTTGACCACCCCGGCCACGCGGCAGCCGCAAGGCTTACGGCCGGAAAGCATGGCAAATGCCTTGGTGAAATGATAAAAATCGTCCAACTCCTCTGTCAGCACGCAGTCAGCCTGAAGGCAGGCGGCCTTGAACACATCGTAGCTGCCGGAGATGGAGGCGGTATGGGAGGCGGCTGCCTTGGCCCCTGCCTCCGTGCGGCCTGATTTATATACGATTACAGGCTTTTGGGAGCGCCTCGCAAGGTCGAAAAACCTGCGTCCCTCCCCCGCGCCAACGCCTTCCAGATAAAGAGCCATCACTTCCACCGCATTGTCCGCTTCAAAATACTCCATCAGGTCCGGAAGGTTAACATCCACCTTATTGCCGAAGCTGACAATGGTGCTGAATATGGCTGCGTAGGGGTTCCGTTCCACGCTGGTGATGCCCATGGCGCCGCTTTGGGTCAGCAGCGCCACATTGCTCTTTGGGCCCAGCGGGATGCGCATGCGCTTTTCGTCAATGAACAGCGTGTTGACGCCCTTCTCCAAATCCCTTGGCGCGCGGAAAACGCCCATGCAGTTGGGTCCGATCACGCGCACGCCCGGCTGCCTCGCTTCCTCCATGCCCCGCACAAATTCCTCGTATTGCATATCCGCAGGTATGCCGGAAATAAGGATAACCGATTTGCCTGGCGGCACCTGCCGTACAAAATCCAGTGAATACTGCCCTGGGGCGGCGTACACCACCAGGTCATAAGGATTTGGAATTTCCTGAATGCTCTTGTACAAAGGATATGTACGGCCTTGAATCACTGCCTCGCCGCCTTTGGGGTTCAGGCAGTATACATCATCCCGGTTAAGTTCCGCAAACAAGGTAACGATATTTCGTGCCATGCTGTACTTTTCCGGTTTGGTGGAAACACCGGCCACCACAATGCCCTTTGGATGGAAGAAGCCTTTGAGATGGGATGCGTCGGGTATCGCTGTTTTAGGCGCCGACTCATCAGCCGGTGTAAACTCGGCGTAACCGTCCACCGCCACAAATCGGCCATCCTTGGAAAATACGATAGGGTTCAAATCAAGCGCCTTCAGGTAGAAGGAAGGCTTGCGCTCCGACAAAAAGGAAAAGGCAAGCCCCAATTCGGATATGCGCGCAATACCCGCGGCAATCATGTTCAGATACTCGGGATGCCCCATGTCTTCAAATTTGTGCCTGATATTCAGGCTTTGGGTGAAGCTTTGCGCGTCATGCAAGCTTACCGGCGCCAGGAACAGGTTGGCAGGATCGTAATATTTCGCAAAAAATTCCGCGTCATCCCCGCCCTTGGACAGCGTCACCACCGGGCCGAAGGAAACATCCTCCTTCATGCCGATCATGATTTCATTGCCAAGCGCCTGGGTGAAGCGGATGAATTCCACAATCAAAAAGCCGTCAATATGGGGCTTTTGCTCCTGCTCAAAATGGGAAAGAACTTCTTCCCGCATCTGTTCCAATAAAAAGCGCACAAACAGCGGATCGCGTATGGTTACCTTCTTCACACCGCCATAGCGCTGGTTGTGGGCCAGGTCTCTGGAAACGATTTTGATCATCAGATCCTTGCCAGGAAACCTGGAAAGCATCTGCTCGGTGACTTCACTCGGGTCCAAAACGTAAACATACTGGGGTACGTCCATCCCTGCCAGCCTCAAAAGCTGGTATACCTCGTGTTCATGCAGCGTGTTCCGCCCCTGGGCATGCGCCGCATGCAAAATACCATCCATGCGGTCCATTACGCTTTGTTCCCAAGCCATTAAGAATCCTCCTTGCCACGGTTTGTTCCTGTCGGGTTTTGAGTGACGGGTCCATTCAAGCCAATAGCTTTGTAATCAGTTCCGAAAGCGGCAAATACGCCATAGGCACGAAAATGGCCGGAAGCAAGTTCCCCACAGACAAGTGCTTATCATACAGAAGATTGAGGCCAATGCCTATGATCAGCAGCCCCCCTACGGCGCTCATTTCGGCAATCAGCGCCGGTGTAAAAAGCGGTGCGGCCCACTGGGCCAGCAAAGCGATGCTGCCTTGATATACAAGCACGGCCAGCGCCGACATCGCAACGCCCGGCCCCATGGTGCTGGCGAATACGATGGCTGAGATGCCGTCCAGCGCGGATTTGGCAATCAGCGTGCTGTGGTCTCCCTTCAGACCGCTTTCCAGCGATCCGACAATGGCCATGGCCCCCACACAATAGACCAGGCTGGCTGTAACAAAGCCTTTGGCAAAGGTATTATCGCCTGCGTCACGCTTTCCGGCCAGCAGCTTTTGCATGCGCTGCCCCAATTGATCCAGCCGCCTCTCAATGTTCAGCAGCGCGCCCAGCAGGCCGCCGACGACAATGGAGATGATCACAGCCATCATGTCCTGCGTCTTGATGGCGCCCATGATGCCAATCACCAATACGCACAGCCCCAGACCTTGCATGACAGTATCGCGAAGCCGCTGGGGAATGCCTTTGCGCAGAAGGACGCCTATAAGGGAACCCAATAAAATGGCTGCAGTATTGATAAGCGTGCCGATCATAAAATATCAGTCCTTCATATGTATATTTCCAACCGCTTACCTTGTATGAAAAACAATAGGATGCAAGCAATCTATTTGCTGTGATGCAGGATTGGAAAAAACCTGCCCGGAGAAAACTTCGGGCAGGCTGCATAAGCATGAAAAAACAAATTATTGGGCGACAGCTTGTTCAGCGGGATAAACGCTGACCTGCTTCTTGTCTTTGCCCAGGCGCTCGAAGCGGACGACGCCGTCCACTTTGGCGTACAGGGTATCATCCTTGCCAATGCCTACGTTCAGGCCGGGATGGATGTGGGTGCCCCGCTGCCTGACCAGGATATTGCCGGCCAGAGAGAACTGCCCGTCAGCCCTTTTCGCGCCAAGGCGCTTGCTTTCGCTGTCGCGGCCGTTACGGGTGGAACCAACGCCCTTTTTATGGGCGAAATATTGAAGATTCAGCTTGATCATGTCGGTTTCCTCCATTCTTGTATCGACAGGTGGACATGTTTGGGATA
>JAEZHM010000108.1 GCA_023416585.1 Bacillota bacterium | reverse complement strand
CCATATCAAAAACAAAGGACATCAGCTTTCTGACCATTTCATAGGTCAAGGTGAGGCCTCTGTATTCCAGCAGATGCCTATGCAAGCGGTCTCGTGTTTTTCTTTCTTCGTTTGCCATGGCATTTGCTCCTTTGTATAAAGGCGTTTACATCATGTGACAGGATGTTACACACAGTGATATAGGCATTATATCCCATAGAGCAAAGGCTGGCAATATCAATAGGGATGTAGAGTTTGGATTTTGGGTGGGGTTTTGAGAAGCCTAGTGTAGAGTTTGGGTGAGGTTTTTGTAAGGAGGGGGGTTCGCTCCTGCGGGAGCGACCAGGGCTTTGCGATCGCCCTGGACCTTCGGATTGCCATCGACCTTTTGATCAAGAGACCATAGTTTGAGTGAGGTTTGTAAGGGAGGGGGTTTCGCTCCTGCGGGAGCGACCAGGGCTTTCCGGTCGCCCTGGACCTTCGGAAGCATACCCCATATTGATTATTATCTTTGTCCTCTTAAGTAAACGCTGATTAAAGCGCCAACGTGTCATTCTGAGGGAACGCAGCGACCGAAGAATCTTTATGCCGCAAGAGGTTCAAGATTCTTCGCTACGCTCAGAATGACATATCTTCGAATAAATCAGCGTTTACTTAAATAGAGAGTTTTCCTATGAGGGGTTCGGGGAGGGTCTCCTTTTTTAAAAGGGACCCTCCCTGAATCGCGATTATCAGTAAATCCCCATCAGACATCCTTCTTATTATATATGCGCAGGGAAATGAGGTAGGAGGCAAAGAGAACAGCGATGGTGACGAAGGGGAGGAGGATGGCGCCCAGGTTCAGGAGGGACTGGATGCGAAGGAGGGCGTCCGAAGATTTTTCTAGCTCGTTCATTACCAGGGATGCGCCGATGAGAGGCACGGCATAGCAGCCCAACAGTATCACCCGGGATTTTTCTGCGCCGAACTTATACAAAAGGGGAAGAGCCAGGCTGTTGAAAAGGTAGCTTGCGCATAATGCGACGCCGGAGGCAACAAAGATGCCTTTCCAATCGATAAAAGGGGCGTTTAGGTTGGAGGCGATGCTTAAAACAACGCCGGCCACCGCACCGATAAAGCACAGAATGATGGCCATTATATACTTTTCGCGCACCAGGTCACGCTTGGATACTGGCATGGTGAGGGCGAAGGCGTCCCACTTGGCTTGTTCATCGTAGGCGAAGGTGGAGATGGAGAGCATGCCGCATATGAAAACCATCAGCGGCCCCATGTCTGTGTTCATGAAGATGGTCATGATCAGATATAAAACCAGCAACATCAGAAAGACGCGACCCGTTTTCTTAAGCACGAGAAAATCCTTGATTAGAAGGCCTTTCACAACTTTTCCCCCCTGACGTAAAACAGCATGATTTCTTCCGTGGTGGCGGGCTGCAAAAGCATCTCGGGATATCTGCCCGCGTAGTACGGGCGGTCATCCACCAGCGCCTCCACGTCAAAGGCGCTTTTTCGTATTCTTAGCACATGGCTTTTGTCCAAAGCCTGGAAGGCGGCGGCGCCGCATTTTAAAAGACCCATCTTTTCGGAGAGATCTTCCCGGCTGCGGCTGAAGACGATCTGCCCTTGGTTAAGGAAAGTGATGCTGTCGGCGATCTTGTCCAGGTCGCCGGTGATGTGGCTGGAAAGCAGGATGGCATGGTCATCCTTCTGCATGAAGTCCAGGAACAGGTCCAGCAATTCCTCGCGCACCACGGGATCCAGGCCGCTGGTGGGCTCATCCAGGATCAGAAGCCTGGGGTGATGGCTAAGAGCTGCGACGATGGCGGCCTTGCGCTTGGTGCCGGAGGAAAACTCTTTGTAGGTTTTCTTGTCCGGCAGGGAAAACTGTTTGCAGAGCCTAACAAACAGTTCGTCATCCCAGGAGGTATAGACGTTTTTGAGGATGCTTCGGATGCCGCCAAGTGTCAGGCAGTCGTGAAACTGCCCCTCTGCCAGAACAACGCCGATCTGTTCCTTCAGCGATTTTTCGTTTCCCTCCATGGGAAGGCCAAGAAGATGTATGTCGCCCGCGTCCCGGCGGATCACCTGCAGCATGGCCTTGATGGTGGTGGTTTTGCCGGCCCCGTTTTCTCCCACGAAGCCCATCACCTGCCCCCAGGGGAGGGTGATGGAAACATCCTGCAATGTGAAATCCTTATAGCATTTGCGCAACCCGCGAACATTGATCGCATCGGTCATGGTCATTCTCCTTCATACAACGTTTCCAGCGCTTGGATGAGTTCTTTTAGAGGTATCCCGGCTTGCCGTGCCGTGTCGATGGCGTCTTGCAGATGATGGTCTATTTGCCGTAGCTTTTCTTCCCGTATAAAATCGATGTTCTTGTCGGCCACAAAGGTACCCTTGCCTGTGACGGTGACGATGAAGCCGTCCCGCTCCAGGTCAAGATAGGCACGCTTGGTGGTGATAACGCTGATACGCAGTTCCCGGGCGAGATACCGCATGCTGGGCAGTGCATCCCCGGCGGAAAGCACACCGCTTAGAATCAAGCCTTTTAACTGATCGGTAATCTGCTCGTAAATAGGCTTATCGCTGGCATTGCTGATCAGGATATCCACAAAGTCCCTCCCGACATCATAGTGTGCATATCGTGCATACACACTATAGCGTTACGACAGAGTCTTGTCAATAGGGGTCGTGAAATTTTCGTCAATCTAAAAACGGCCGGTGCCCTTACCTTTACAGCTTTGGCGAATCGCTTCAAATGGAATAAGCTTTTTCCAAGCCGTTCATACTAGCCATGGAGGTGAAGGCAATGAGTCCCAAAGAATTGCTTTATATCGAGGATGCCCTGAACCATGAGAAATTTCTGAAAACCCAGTGCCAGCAGGCAATGCAGGGCCTGACGGACCCCGAGTTGAAGGGATTTGTGCAGCAGCTTATGGACAAGCATAAACAGATCTACAACCAGCTTTATCAATTGGTGTAAGGAGGGGAAGGCATGAACGACAGAAATATCATGGAGAACCTGCTGCTCACTACAAAAGGCGCTTGCGATATGTATCTGCATGGGACAGAGGAATCAAATACCGCCAATGTGAACAGCGCTTTCAATTGCGCCCTGAAAGACACGCTGGGCATGCAGAGCGGGCTTTTTCAGAAGATGGCGGCCAAGGGGTGGTATCCCACCCAGCAGGTGGAGCAGCAGAAAATAGATCAGGTAAGGCAGAAGTTTTCCAACGCCCAATGAGAAATAAAATGCGAAAAGCCGGTCCCGTTTTGTGGGGCCGGCTTTTTTGCTATCCGTTTTTACTATGGCGGAGATAAGGACTTTCGCACCTGCGGGTGCGACCAGGGCTTTCCTACCCATCTGGCTCAATCGTCGTGATGGTTCGTTACGCTCCCATCGCTCGTTTCGCCAGCCTCCTTCGCCTCGCTTCATCCGCCACTGGCGGCGCATCGGCTACGGAGCCCTGGACCTTCGGTTACTGCACTGCGTTCTGGAAGGCTTCGAAGAATTCGGGGCAGGACCAGGAACCGCAGGCGGAAAGCGTGTCGTTCTTGACAAACATCTGCACGAACAGGCCGTTGCTGAGCTGGATCAAAAGCGAGCGGCTGCCGTTTTGGCTGCCGGCTGCGTTGACAAAGGAAGCATTGCTCAGAAGGATATCTGCCAGCTCCGCGGCTTTGGATTGATCGCTGACGGTGCCTACATCCGTAAGCTCCATGCCGATCACCTTGCCGCTGATGCCCAGCGTATCGCTTAACGATTCCCAGCCAAGGATAGCATTGTTGGCAAAGGATACACGCTGGAACACGCGCATCTCACCGTTCACGCTGGCAGCTACCAGCGCTTCACCCATGCCGTCCACGGAATACACCGTTTCGCCCTGGTTTACGGCATTGCTGACGATCTGGTTGGGGTCGGCAAGTGCAGGCTCGTCCGTATACTCGGATATCTGGCCGATGCTTCCGCCAATCAGGCTTTGAGGGACGCTGGAGGGGTTGCGCATCATGCGGTAGTACTTGCCGTTCACACCGATGAGCGGATAGTTGCCGCCGCCGCCTTTTTCCCAGATGCTGCGGTACTCGGGCGTGTTGCTGCCGGAGGTTAATGATATGCTCCCGGGGGGCACGTCCAACAGAGCGCGGGCCCTGAAGGGCATAACGGTAGTCTGACCTGCGGGAAGGCTGTTAACGGTAGCCTGGCCGGCGGGAAGGCTGTCAAACACATCGTTGCCGCCATTGGGAGAAGTACTCGGGGCCAGTGCGCCGGGCGCCAGCAATGAACCTGCAGCTACCAGCACGACGAGCACCGCGGCCATGGCCATCATAGGCATGGGCCGAAGGAGGCTTCTTACGGCGGGCTTTTTTTGCGCCCTGGCCGCCTTTAGTATCCTAAGCTTCAGGTCTTGCCCGGCATTCAAGCCACCCAATGCTTCCTGCGACATCTCATTCAGTTCCTCGAAGCGTTTCACCGGGCATCCCCTCCTTTCAATATGGTTTCCAATTTCTTCCTACCACGGGAAAGGCGGCTGGAGATCGTTCCCTCCGGCAGATTCATCATCTGCGCGATCTCCGAGATGCCGAATCCCTGGTAGTAGTGAAGCAAAATTACTTCCTTGAAACTGGCCGGAAGCTGGTGGATGGCCTCCATCACTTCCGCCCGGTCGGTAAACTTGCCGATTTCATCCGGCGCGGGAATCAGTTCAAACGCAGGTGTGCCCAGCACAACCCTGCGCACCCAGGCAGCGCGCCACAAATCGCGGCAGCGGTTCAGCGCCACTTTCAAAAGCCACGCTTTTTCCCGGCCTTCCGTGATGACGGGGGCGTTGGTAATCAGCCGGACGAAAACATCCTGACAAACATCCTCAGCCTTTTGCCTGTCTCCCAGATAAAAGTAACTGACCCTTAAAACATCGGTAGCGTATTTCTGGTACAATTCCTCGAAATAGGCCATGTCCATTTCCCTGGCGGGAGGGTCCGCTGCATTATCCAAGGGAGAGAGGTTCCGATCTTCATCCATAAAACGGTTCGCCCTTCCCAATTCTTGCAATGTCAAAAACTAATTTTTTTATTCGACAAAACCCGGCAATGGCGAATCTGCCCGCATATTTTATGCAATTCCGCCATTTCATAATACACTTTTTTCCGGGCTGCACTATTGTACCATGGATATGGGGTGGAAAGGAAGCATTTAGGCCGTAATTTCCAGGGGAATTGCCAAAGAAAACAAGGCTTGCCCTTCAATTTTTATTTAGAATATGATATGATGATGTTCTGGTGGCATCGGAACAAGGAGGAATGCGCATGTTTGGGAAAATGATGAACAGCTATTATTATGGCAAAAGCGGCAAAGGTGATTACCGCAAGGAGGATTTGCCCAAGAACAGGTGGCAGCTATTTTGGGAGATGCTGCGCATCCGCTTTGCGGGTCTGATGCG
>JAEZHM010000044.1 GCA_023416585.1 Bacillota bacterium | reverse complement strand
CTTTTGACAGTAGGGGCCAGGCTCAGTCCTGGCCCACTTAATCGCTCCGTCACAGCCCGCTTAATCTCTCTCCGTCCCGCCTCGCTTGACTCACATGTTCGCCTGAGGAAATCCCCCCTGCCCCTGTGGGGGCATCCCCCCTTGATAAGGGAGGGTAGGGTGAGGCAATGTTCAATCCCCGAACCGTATCATCTCAACTTGCCATCCTCAACGGCTCTTTTATGGCTCTTGGATAATCTGTAAATTGCATATTATACAATCCCTTGACAGCTTCATACCACGCTAGTACAATAGAATCAATGTTAAACCGCATCGATGGAGAGAATATCGGGTTTATCCGCGCAGAGAGAGCCGGGGCAGGTGGAAGCCGGCGGCGGGGTTCCGGTCAGGCGCTTCGGAGCGGAGGTTTCAGAGTGGGCCGAAAGGCCAAAAAGGGTGGAACCGCGAAAGCATAGCCTTTCGTCCCTTTGGGGATGGAAGGCTTTTTCTATTCAATGAGAGGAGGACACAATATGCCCGGTCAATATATCGACATTGGGTTTGTCTATCCTTTCATCAATCAGGAAAGCCAACAAGCCGAGATAGATTCCTTGATTCACTATCTTCACAATTGGGACTTTACAATAAAGAGTTTGATTGCTAGTACAGATCCTGATGGAGAAGGATACATTGAGTTGAATTCAGTCGATCAAATGGACGAATCTACCATTGGTAGAATATTCTCGAGTATGTATTACGGTAAGCTCACCATTGATTTGAAGGTAGACGGCGAACCAATTCACGATATATTCATATACGTTGAAAAAGGTGAAGAAAAACTTGACGGTTTTTATTGTGTGTTTATTTCTATCAAAGGAGACCAGATAATCAAAGAATGTAACTTGATGGGGCCTGAAATATACGAAGAGCCAATTAATGATTTTATCAATGCAATAACCAATAAGCTCATATCATTGATGATGGATTTCTATGGATTTTCACAATATAGTTATGCATTATGCGACGCAGAAACACAGATGCAGTGTACTCCTGATGAGTTAGCGCAAAATCAAAATGAAATATACTCAGTAGTTGTTTTACCAAATAAGAGCGCGTTTGAAGCAAAGCTAGAGGTAAGGAAAAGCAAATGGAATATTGATGGATTCTCATTGAGACATGAGACCGCTTG
Source organism: Bacillota bacterium (assembly GCA_023416585.1). GTDB lineage: Bacteria > Bacillota > Clostridia > Christensenellales > Aristaeellaceae > JAEWAH01. The sequence continues at coordinate 1,858 of JAEZHM010000044.1, read as the reverse complement.
AATTTGATTCTATTTTTTAGGAGGATATAGTCAATGTTGGATCTCAAACTCATCGCCCAAACCGACCCGGAGACCGCCGAAGCCATGCTGCAGGAGCTGGGCCGCCAGAGGGACCACCTGGAGCTGATCGCCTCAGAAAACTTTGTGAGCCCCGCCGTGATGGCGGCGGCTGGATCCCACCTGACCAACAAGTATGCCGAAGGTTACCCCGGAAAGCGTTACTACGGCGGCTGTCAGTATGTGGACGTGGTGGAAAACCTGGCCCGCGACCGCGCCTGCAAGCTGTTTGGCGCAGAACATGCCAATGTGCAGCCCCACTCCGGCGCCCAAGCCAACATAGCAGTCTATTTCGCGATGCTGAACCCCGGCGACACGATCCTCGGCATGAACCTGGCCCATGGCGGCCACCTCACCCACGGCAGCCCCGTGAACATCTCCGGCAAGTATTTCAACATCGTGCCTTATGGCGTCACCGAAGACACCGAGAGAATTGATTACGACAACCTGATGCGCCTGGCGATGGAGCACAAGCCCAAGATGATCGTGGCCGGTGCCAGCGCCTACCCCCGCAGCTATGATTACAAGAAGTTCCGTGAAGTAGCCGACGCCTGCGGCGCGCTGTTGATGGTGGACATGGCCCATGTGGCCGGTCTGGTGGCTGCCGGATTGCACCCCAACCCAGTGCCCCATGCTCATTTTGTGACCACCACGACGCACAAGACACTGCGCGGACCTCGCGGCGGCATGATTCTTTGCACGGAGGAATATGCCAAGGCAGTGGACAAGGCCATTTTTCCCGGCACGCAGGGCGGCCCGCTCATGCATGTGATCGCTGCCAAGGCGGTCTGCTTCCAGGAAGCAATGACGCCCGAATTCAAGCAGTACCAGCAGAACGTCATCGACAACGCCCAGGCGTTGGCAAAGGCATTCCTCGATCGTGGCGTGAAGCTCGTTTCCGGCGGCACTGACAACCACCTGATGCTGTTGAATCTGATCGGTCGTGGCATCAGCGGCAAGAAGTTGGAGCGGTTGCTCGATGAGGCCAACATCACCGTGAACAAAAATGCCATCCCTAACGACCCGGAGAAGCCCACAATCACCAGCGGCGTGCGAATCGGCACACCAGCTGTGACCAGCAGAGGCTTGGGTACTGCAGAAATGATGAAAATTGCGGAGCTCATCACAAAGATCATCGACGGTAAGGAAGCAGCGGTGGAGGAAGTGAAGGCTGAAGTGCTGGAGCTCTGCCAGCGGTTCCAGCTCTATCCGGGCCAGGAGATTCTGTAACACTAAAAACCAGGTTGTGGTGCTGATCAGGGATTTGCACTGTTGCAATTGTATGGCAATGCTGTAAAATACTGCATGATGGCCAAATCAGGAGAGTGTGATGAAGCTTGTCAGCGCCTGCCTTGCGGGCATTCCCTGCCGGTATGACGGCCAGTCCAAACCCAATGGGGAAATGGCTGCGCTGGTGAAAGCGGGGGAGGCCCGTACTTTTTGCCCTGAGACACTGGGCGGACTGAAGATACCCAGGGTTCCGTCCGAAATCGTGGGCGGCTGCGGCGAAGATGTGCTGGATGGCCATGCCAGGGTGATGAGTCGTGATGGTCATGATGTCACTGCGGCGTTCATTGCAGGAGCCCATGCTACTCTGGACTTGTGCAGAAAGCTTGGCGCGGATGAGGTGCTGCTGAAATCCAAAAGCCCCTCTTGCGGTGTGGGCAGGATCTATGACGGCACATTCTCCAAAACTCTCCGGTCCGGCGACGGCGTAACCGCTGCCCTTCTGAAAAGGAATGGCATACGGGTTGTCGAAATAGATTGACAAACAATTTCAAGGAGGGGTACCAATGGCATA
>JAEZHM010000014.1 GCA_023416585.1 Bacillota bacterium | reverse complement strand
CTAGAGGACGGTGCCCTGGTGGAAGTTGATGCCGATACTGGGATCATTGAAATTCTAAAGTAAATCTTATTTAACTGAACGTACGGAATTGGATTTTAAAATTCCTTATATTCTATAAAAATCCAGTGATTATACTAAAAAATGTTTAAAAAAATAGTGGGTTGAAAAACAACAGGCAGTAGCCTATTATTCTTAAAATCATTCAACCATACTTTTTACAAGGATTCAACCACCGTTTTCCCTGATCTCAGCACCGATAAATCCTCCAACAGTGCCCAGAACTCCGCCAAGGAATATGGAAAATATGGTAATGAAAAGACCAGCTATCAGAGTCATCGCACCGGCCACTATACCTACTTTAGCAAATATAAGGCCTATTATGGCACTTAAAGCTCCAAACCCGGCAATGAAGAGAATTCCTATTATGAGTCCGCCGATAATGCCGGTTAATGCACCTTCCACTGGTGCGTCTTTTTTCTCACCACGTCCAATGTAGGTAGCCACCAGGCCCCCTATTATGGGGCCCATGAAGAACAGGGGAAAAACAGAAATTGTTAACACAATGGTTAAAACCGCATTTATTAGCGATCCTACGCCAACTGCTTTCCAATCTATCATTTAAATCACTCCTCAATTATTAGAACCTTATTCCAGTTTTTTATTCTGTTTTTATTTTAAGTCCAGTTTTTAAAAATCCAGTTTTTAATTAATTTCCCTGTTTTTAATTTAGTTTGAGATGTAAAGAATAAATCCTGAAAAGTTAAGGGATAAATCCCAAAATAAAGGATTAATCCTAAGGTATCCTAAGGTATCCTAAGGTTTTTTACAGGTTTATACCTCTTCATCATCATCTTTAGAAGTAGTTTCTTCTGGAATCTCTTCTGATAATGTTCCGGGCTGTTGCCTTGCTTTTAGCACATAACCAATAATTCCACCACCAAGTCCCAGGAGAATGTATACTGGTATGAAACCTAAGGAGTAGATAATTAAGCCCCCGATTATCTTTTGTGAAAATCCGGAAACTGCGTATATTATAAGAACATAGATTATCCCAGTGAATAGACCTACTAAAGCCCCGTGCATTGCCCCCATCTTTACACTCTGGTTTACCAGATATCCAACCACTATTCCTGCCACTATCAGGGCGATAACACCCCCGATTAATGGGATTAACCTCCCTAAAACAACAACCAGTACCACTGCCAGTACTGTTCCAATGAGAATATTTTTTTGATCGATCATGATTTTACCTTCATAACTCCACTCTATTGAACAATGTAATCTTTATTATTCGTTTAAAATAATCAATTTAAACGCTATTATACTTTTTGGAGTTTTAAAAAAATATAGTTTGCTCTAAAATGTGAAAAAAATAAAGAAATAAAAAAAATAATTTTAAATTTTTAGCCAGCCTTATGCTTCTCCTTTGATCAAAGAACCAAGAGCTCCTCCAATGGCCATTAAGATCATGACCCCGAAGAATGCTATAAACAGTAGTAGGGAAGTCAAAGTGGCTGCTGCGAATCCAATTAGTCCCAGGATCAGGGTACCGAATATGAGCATTAATATGGACAGAACAATGGCACCAAACAAACCAGATACTGCACCGTTTGCCATACCATTACCTGCAGTTCCACCTACCATGTAGCCCACTACCATTCCAGCTATGAGCAAACCGAGAACTGAACCCACTGCGGGAATAATTATACCAAAAACGGCCCCCAAAATTATAGATAAGATGAAACCAACAATTACTGCTCCCCAGTCAATATCCATTTTTCTACCTCCTACATATAATAAAATAAAAAAAATATGGAGAAAAAATTAAGATTCTACTTCTGTTGCTTTGGCAGCGGTGTACGCATCATACATACCGTATATCCAGACAATGATGTACAGGATTATTATCCAATAGAACACCATTGAGTACAATATTGCCAGAATAATTGCAATAATGAAAATTACAATTCCCATCATTGTTTTACCAGCGTAAACACTACCTAAACCAGGGAAAAAGAAAGATATAACTACAGCTAATATCGGGTTTGCCACGTTTTTCACCCCCTTTAAATTAATATTTATATTATTAATAATATCCTTAATATTTTTTTTCTTTTATTTCCAATACATACAAGGATACAAATTGTAAATTAAGTCATATAAGAAATTATCCTCATTTATTTTCCCATTATAATTTCAAATTTATTTTTTACACGCATTCCAGATAAAAAATAAGACCAATGAACAACAATATCATTAGTGATGACGATGTCAATTACTGATTAATATTAAAAGAAAAATTAAACATTAATTGCCAATCAATTCCTGATAAAAATCAGTTAATGGTACGTCAATAAGAAGGTGTAATAGTGTACTTATTCATCCATAACGGGAATCTCATAGATGGTGAAGGTGGTGAACCCCTTGAAAATGCGGGAGTTTTAATCAAAAACCAGAAAATTATTGATTCTGGTGTTGAAGACTCATTGAAACTTCCAAATGATAAGATCAA
>JAEZHM010000150.1 GCA_023416585.1 Bacillota bacterium | reverse complement strand
CGCGCCTTCATCACCTGGCGCGAGGCGACCGGCCTTGCCCAGGCTGCCTGATCTAGTGAACACTGGGGTTGTTCAAGCCCCCCGTGCATCAACCCGTGCATCAACCGACCGCGAAGTTGACAGCACCTCTAGGCGGCCGACCGCTCAAGGAGGGCGCGGACGGTGTCCCACTTCGCACGCTCCTCCGCCGTCATTCGTGCCTCTCGGATTGCTCCGAACGCAGCCGCCGCCATCCGGGTCCGCTCCGGAGCGTCAGGAAGAGCGTCGGGGCCCTGCAGGCGGAACGAGGCAGGGGAGAGCGGCCCGAAGAGCAATGCCCTTTCCAGCTCCGGCCAGCGCGCGAGATCCGGCTCGACACCGGCCATTGTCGCGAACAAGGTCGCCAATGCGTGCATGGGAAATTCACTCGGGCCACCAGCCTCGGCATCGGCCCAGGCCATACTCTCGCGCATTTCTCCAACGGTGGGTGCCGGCACGGTGCCCGACCATGCGTAGGCTATCCAGCGCGCTTGCAGCTCCAGCACCGGAAGGTAAGGGCCAACCTGCGCGAAGAGGCCGGCGAAGGCCAGCCCATCGAGGTCGGAGTGGAACGTCTGATGATGCAGCCGCAACGAGCCTCCAGCGCCAAGGCCGATGGCTTCGGCAATCTCTGCGTCGAGAAACGGCAACGAAAGTCCATAACCGGTTCCCATCACGATGGCATCAAACTCTTGCTGGGCACCATCCGCGAAGCTGATGGTGCACCCGCGTACGCTCTCCATCCAAGGACGCACCCGGATGCGCCCCTCAGCCACGAGCGGCAGGAAGGTCTGCGACAGGGACAGCCCGGCGGCGAGGATGTTTTCGTCGGGGGTGAGCGCGCCGTATTGCTCTGGCGAGCCGGCTGTGGAGAGCGTGAACTCCTTCAGCCCGGTGGCGAGCGCCTCCAGGGGCAGGACCGAGCCGGCAAGCGCGGCGAACCGCGTGAAAGCGACATGCTCTGTCGGTACACCGGCCGAGAGCTTCTGAAGTATATAGCGTTGCCGACGATAGGTGACGGTGACGCTACGCGCGCCCATCTGGGCGAGTTCGCTCGCGATCTCAAGGGCACTAATGGAACAGCCGGCCACGAGTACGTCCATGCCCGCGAAGGTCTCGGCACCGTTGTAGTGAAAGCTGTGGATGACTCCGCCGGCCCCCGAGAAGCCGGACAGCCCGTCGACATCCGGGATGAGGGGAGCATTGTAGCGCCCACTGGCGATCACGACTCGGGGAAAGAACTGTTCGCGCGCATTGCCGCCGCAGCGCGAGCGCAGCAGAAAACCGCCGCCTGCGGCGCGAGCCAGCCTCTCAACGTTCGTCGACAGGCGGATCGCGTCGGTAATGCCTTGCGTTTCGGCGTAACGCTCAAGATAGGCGAGCATGTCTGCCTGGCTCGGATAGACCGGCGTATCGCGAGCATGGTCGAGATCGCTGAAAGCGCTGAGCACGCGGCTCGTGTTGGTGCGCATGCCGCGCCAGACGCCACTCGCGCGCGAGGCGCTGTTCCACTGGCCGCCGAGGCGGTTCGCCGCCTCGAACAGGGTAGGCGCAAAGCCGCGCTTCTTGAGCCAGGCGGCGCTCGCCAAACCGCTCGGGCCGGCGCCGATAACCGCCACCGCGGAGGAGCCGACTGGATCAGGCTGGATGATGCTCGTCACGGGAGAATGCTCCTTGCGATCGATGAGCCCTCTTTGTAGGTGAGACGCGCAGGACGCGATTACTAAAAGGCGCCTAAGCTCGGCGCGGCGCATGCTAAAAGGATGCTAATCCGTGCTGCTGCAGAACCGGTCGATGCTCAGGATGTCCACCGCCGAACCGAAAATGATTGACGACGCGCTCGCCGCGTTCGTGCAAAGCCCGGTGATGATCATCGTCGGCACGCGCGATCCCCATTACCGGCCCGAGATCGCGCGCGCGGTTGGCGCATCGGTCCACCCCGAGGGGGTCATAGACCTCCTCGTTTCCGAATGGCAATGGCCCGAGACCATCGAAAACCTGCGTGCGGTTCCTTGGATCGCGGTCACGTTCAGCCGGCCGACGGACTATGTGACTTACCAGATCAAGGGATCGGTCCGGGAGTTGCGGTCTCCGACATCGAGCGAGGTCGAGCACGCCCTCGGCTACGTCGCAGCGACGCGGCGCGAGTTGGCGTCGCTCGGAATTGACCCGCGCGTGTCCGAGGCTTGGCAGTGCGTGCGCGAACTCGTGGTCGTTCGCGTCGGCGCGGACGCGGTGTTCCACCAGACGCCCGGCCCCCAGGCGGGCGATCGGAGGAACCCGGGGCCATGATGCTCAAGCTGGCCGACCTCGCAGCCTGCTTCGAAGGGGTGGTGCCGTCGATCGTTGCGACGGTCGCCGCCGACGGAACGCCCAACATTTCCTATCTGTCCCACATTGTTCTAGTGGACGATGCCCATGTCGGGCTCTCAAACCAGTTCTTCTCCAAGACGGCGGCCAACCTGCGCGCCAACCCGACCGCGGCGCTGCTGGTCGTCGATCCATGCGATGGCGCGCAATTCCGGCTGGACGCGCGCTTCGTTGAGACGATCACGAACGGGCCGCTATTCGAGCGCGTTGCCGCCCAGACGCACGGCGCGAATTCGCAGGCGGGGTTTGCAGGCATGATGAAGCTGCGCAGCGTCGACGTGTTTCAGGTGCAGGCGATCCGGGCTGTGCGCTCCGCCGGCGAGCGGAAGGATCCCAGGGGAACCCCCGATTATCTCGCTCGGTTGGCGCCCTTGACCGGCCTTACTCATGCAACCGAACTCGACGGGCTCATCAGCGCCGCGCTTGATGGACTGGGATCCGCGTTCGGCTTCGAAAATCTGCTTCTCCTCATGGCCGTCCCCGAGCAGCAAAGCCTCGTGACCTTGGGCAGCTTCGGCTACGCGCCAACGGGAATTGGTTCGGAGGTCGCCTTCGGAGAGGGAGTGATCGGGGCCGCGGCGCGCGAGCAGCGGGTGGTCCGCGTTACCGACATGAGCCGTGTGCGCCGTCTCGTAGCGGCTGTGGAGGCCGGCGGCCCCGACTCGTTCGCCGCGGCCGAACGCCGGACGCGCACCATCGCCCTGCCGTTTCGGCCCGACGCAATGAGCCAAATCGCTGTGCCGCTCGTTGCAGCAGGTGCCCTCGTCGGCGTGCTTTTCGTCGAGAGCCCAACTCGCCTCGCCTTCGGTCCCGCAGAGGAGCAGGCGCTCAGCGTCTTAGGACGAGAACTCGCAGCAGCCCTGGCGCTGGCAAGCGTTACGGCACACCGAAGCGCGACGCCAGCAGCCGCGGGGAGTGCACCCGTGCCGTCCGAAAGAGTCTTCAAGGTCGTGCACTCGGCCTTCGACGACAGCGTCTTCATCGATGGCGAGTACGTCATCAAAGGCGTTTCCGGTCGCCTGTTGATGCTGCTGCTCAAGCTGCATAAGCGTGAAGGGCGGGCTTCATTCGCTAACCTGGAGTTGCGCCACAATCCGGAACTGCGCCTGACGGGTATCCGGGACAACTTCGAGACCCGCCTGCTTCTCCTGCGGCGCCGTCTCGACGAGAAGGGCGCACCAATCCGGCTCGTGCCTACAGCGCGTGGTCGCTTCGCCCTGGAGCTTCTCGGGCGTCCTATTGTTGTCAGGCATGAACCGGACGCGTGAATCGCGGTCGGGACGCTTAGACGCTGTTCGTAGACGTCAGGCACTGACCTCCTCGATGACCAAGCGCTTCAGGCGCCTGGAGAGGATGGAGATGAAGGCAATCTCGACGAACGCGACGAGATGCTCCTTCGTCCGATCGAAGATCGTGTTCAACCGCCGGTCATTCGACATCCAGGAGAAAGAGCGTTCCACCACCCAGCAGATCCCGGCCGGGATGAAGACCCCGTCACGGCCGCGGGCGATCGCCTTGACGGTGATGCCGAGCGCCTCCCCGGCCTTGGCCAGCCGTTTGCCCCGGTAGCCAAGATCGCCCAGCGCCGCCCCCCGGAACCCTTGGCCGGCGAGTTCGCGGAGCACTGGCTGGCCTGGCAGCGGACCAGCGGATACAACCAAAGGGCCGCCGTGGAGAGCCAAATGGCGCGCTGGAAAGGCGTGATCGGTCAGGCGCTACGCTTCCACACCGATGAGTGTCAATCGGCTTGAGATTGGGACCCTGGATCGGCGCGGAAAAGGGGCTCTGACGCAGTTTTGGTGATGCTGGGAGGCAGCAAGCGTTGGTTTCCTGAAAGGGATCAACGCCATGCCCCAGACACTC
>JAEZHM010000137.1 GCA_023416585.1 Bacillota bacterium | reverse complement strand
CATGAACTCCTGCGGTACCACCCAAATTGGCTTAACGCCCACTCACTCCATATACAAACATATATGCTCCCTTTATAACGGGTGGAGTTCCCGTCAGGTACTACTCGTTTCCTTTCGCCCTGCCCTCGTAAGTCCATTCGGCACAGCTTCCAATGCCGCAATTTCACCGCTTGCGGCTCTCTGAAAAAGACTCTCCGTGCGTACTCGTCTTACTCAACGGTTTGTATGCTGTTGTACGCATTATATGCGCCGCATGATTTTTTGTCAAGCAGGACTTGAAACATTTGCCAATTTCAGTATTTGGTATCATAAGGCCAGGGAGTGCCGCCGGCAAGGCATCCGCCATCCACCCTGTATTCCGAGCCGGTAATGTATGAGGACGCGTCAGAAGCAAGCAGTATGCATACGCCCACAATTTCCTTGGGATCGCCCGGCCGCTGCATGGCGATGCGTTCCTTCAGGTATTTGGATCGCTCCGGATGCTCCCAGGTAGGTACGGTCAAAGGCGTCAGGACGTGGCCGGGGCTTACGCAGTTGGCACGGATGCCGTGCCTTGCCCATTCCACAGCCATGGAACGGGTAAGCGCCAGCACGCCTGATTTTGTGGCCGCGTAGACCGACACGCCGCCCAGTACCGCTCCCGTATTGTGGGAGCCGATGTTGATGATGGAACCGGAGTGCTGATTGATCATGTGCCGACCCACAGCCTGGCTGACCATAAAGACGCCCTTTAGGTTCACATCCATGATGCGGTCGTAGGTTTCTTCCTCAACATCCAGAAAGCCTTCCCGCTTGTTGATGCCCGCGCAATTGACCAGTACGTCGATATGGCCGTACGCCTTTACAATATCCTCCACCGCCGCATCTACAGAAGTCTTGTCGGCCACATTCATCCTGTGGGAGGACGCGGCGCCCCCTGCCGCTTCAATTTCTGCCTGTACTGCCTGCAATGGTTCCATTCTGATGTCGCACAGCGCCGCTTCCGCCCCGGCTGATGTAAGTCCCTTGGCCAACTCCGCGCCGATGCCGCCGCCGGCTCCCGTTACCAGCGCCACCTTGCCGTGAAGAGAAAACAGCTTCTCCAGGTTATCCCCAATGTGGGACATGAAATCACCTTCTTAGTATTTTCGCCGGGATGACAACCATCATCCCGGCGAATATGTTTAGCTTATGATTCCCGGCATGCCGCCGCGGCCCATGGGTGCGCGGCGCTGGAATGTTGTTGAGAGCTCCACGCGGCCATGCTTGTCGCTGCTTTTTTCAAAGGCGGTCAAAACCTCCAGCACATGCAGCGTTTGATGATAATCTGCCCGGAAGGGGCGGCCGTTTAGCAGGGCGTTGGCCATATCAGCAAGACCCAGGGCGCGGCTGTTCTCCTTGTAGCCGTACAGGAGGGGCACTTCCTTTACCGCCCGATCCTCCGGCGTATACAGGGAAATGGGCCCGCCAAAGGTATTGGGATCTGGTGCAAACAGCGTGCCCTGGGTGCCGTAAATCTCCAGCCGGGCCTGGCTGGGATAGTGCACGTCAAATGTAGTGAAGATGGTGCCCACGGCGCCGTTATCAAACTCCATCATGCCTGTTACATAGGTCGGCACATCCACGTCAACGATCTGGCCGCGTTTTGGGGCGCTGGTAACAAGCCTTTGCGGGAAGGTAGCCTTCGTGACCCCGGTCACGGCCTTTACGCCGCCCACAAGGTTCACAAGCGCCGTTACATAGTACGGCCCCATATCCATCATGGGCCCGCCGCCCCGCTTGTAGTAAAACTCCGGATCAGGGTGCCAGCCTTCGTGGCCCCGGCAGATCATGAACGCCGCCGCGCCAACCACATCGCCGATGACACCGTCATCTATCATCCTGCGGCATGTTTGCAGGCCGGCGCCAAGGTATGTATCCGGCGCGCCACCTAATAGAAGACCCTTTTCCTGAGCCAGTTTCACCAGCGCCTGGCCTTCCTGAAAGTCCGCTCCCAGGGGCTTTTCGCTGTACACATGTTTTCCGGCTATTAGGGCTGCCTTGGTCACCTCAAAATGTTCGTTGGGCCTGGTGAGGTTCAGCACAATTTGCACTTCCTCATCGGCAAAGGCGTCGTGCATGGTCTCATACAGTTTGGGCACATGGTACTCCGCCTGCGCCTTCTCCGCCCGCTCCCTAACAAGGTCGCAAACGCCGACAAGTTCCAGCTCATGAAAAGTCTCTGTAATGTTTTTCAGATAAATTCCGCTGATGGCGCCCACACCGATCATTGCAACTTTAATGGCCATACCGCTTCCCTCCTAAAATCCCAATACGTTGTGCAGATACTGCCTGGAAACCATGGCCGCGTGATAGTTGCATACGGGAGGATTGTCCAGCTCCACGCAGAGCACGCCGTCAAAACCGCCGTTTTTCAGTTCCCTCACAACGCCTTTAAAGTCCACCGTGCCCATGCCCAGCGGCAGGAAGCGTGCCATGGGCCACTCGGGGGATTTGCTTGTGTCGGGATCAACGTCTTTTAGATGCATATACCGGATGCGCTTTACAAAATGCTTTACGGCTTGCACAGCGTCCATGCCGGCCAGGGTGGTATGGGCCGTATCCAGGCACAGGCCTACCAGCTTGGGATCGGTGAGCGAAAGGAAAAGGTCGATCTGCTCCTGCGAGTAGACCGCCGTGTTGGCGTGGGGGTGAAAGCAGGCCACCAGCCCGTTTTCATGGCACAGCGCGCCGATGCGGTTGGAAAGCTGCGCATACTTGCGGATGGCTTCGGGATCTATGGGCCGGTCGTTGGGCGCTTCGCGCCACATCACACCCTGCAGGTTCATATAGGTTGCGCCGATCTTCTTCATGAAATCAGCATAAGCCACCGCGTTTTCATAATCCTTTTCCGGATCATCCGAATAGTGCAGGTACAGGTTGGCCATTTCCAGGCCATATTTGTGAAGAAGCGCCTTCACCGCATCCGCGTCATTGTCAAAATACTTGGTAATGAAGGCGAAGTTCTCCACGGCCTCATACCCCAAATCGGCCGCCTCTTTCAAGGATTGTTCAAATTCATACTGATAGTTGTCCTTGTGGTGAACAAGCCACGTCCAGCCTGTATACGCAATTTTCATGGCAACGCCCCGCTTTCAGCAGATTTATTTTTTTATCCCATGATTTATGACAGTATCATAGCACATGCGTTTCATACCGGTAAGACAAAACGCATAAACTGAGTGCCAAAAATTGCTCTCATAGCTTTTTCCATCCCGGCCTATCACTTGAAGGCATCAAAGAACCATGTTATGATAACCTCAGCGGAAAACAGCGGGAAAGAGGCGCATATTGTCCATGAACAACAGCGTTTTCTACGAGATTAACCGGCAGGCGCTGCGCGTGTATTACGGACAGAACTTGACTTTTTATTCCCACTTTCATTCCAGCCTGGAGCTGTTCTTTTGTCTTGAGGGGCAGACAAAAGTTGCGGTAGAGGGTAAGGAAAAGATATTGTCGCCTGGCGAGGTGGCAGTTATCTGGCCCAACTATGTGCACAGTTATACCGCCATGTCCCAAACCAGTCACCTGATCGGCATTGTGGATTTGTCGCTGATTCATGAGTACGCTCAGCTTTTTGCACGGCATGACTGCCTTGCGCCTTTTATGGATAAGGAAAAAGTGCATCCAGACATTCTGCACTGCCTGGACACCTTGGCAAGGTCGCAAGGCATGAGCGAGCTGCTTCGCCGGGCATATCTTAACGTTATTGCCGGCCGCCTGCTGGAGCAATTGCCCCTGGGTGAGCGCAAGCGTGCCTTGGGCAGCGATTCGCTCAGGGATCTGTTGACATACATCGACGCCCATATTTCGGAGCCTATTTCCCTGGATCTTTTATCGAAGGAGCTTTATTTGAACAAGTATTACATATCGAAGCTCTTTTCCCAGCGCATCGGCTGCAGCCTGCGAACCTATATCAATGCTATTCGAATAGACAGGGCCTGCTCCCTGCTGTCAAACCCCAGCGCCACCATTCCCGATATTCTGGAAGCCTGCGGCTTTGAAAGCGAGCGTACCTTTTACCGCGCCTTTATCAAGCAGCGGGGGATAACACCCAAAGCATTCCGGGCGCATTCGCCGGGCCCTTTACCCAAATTGCCCTCATCGAACCAAACCACGGCGCAGTTCATTAAAACGGGGACCAGTCCGGCCTTTGAAAAAAGCGACTGATCCCCATATCACATACGCCAGTATCAGCTTATTCAGCCTATATCAACACCCGGATAAAAGCAAGTAGTCCTGATAAAACGTGCCCCGAAACTGCGGGCCATGGCGCATTGGGCTGCGCTGCGGCGCAGTACCAGCGCTTCCGCCTGGGTAACGCCCTCATCCCTTAACATGTGCAGCGCTCTTGTAAGAAGTGCCTTGCCCAGCCCGGCGCGCCTGTAGGTGGAGCGGACATACAGAGCTGCCAGCGCGACCCTGTCCCCGGTTCCGGAAAGGAGTACCTCCCCCATCGGCTCATCGTTCCGATAGATGCCCAGTGCCAGAAAGTGAGGCCGCTGCATGCATTGGCCCAGAGCGTTCAGGTCCAGCGGGGCAATGCGGCTTAGATTGAGCCGGTTCAGCAAAGCCTGCTGCTCGAACTCATTGCGAAGCGGTATATTGGCCACCGTGCAGCCCATAGGAATGGTATCTCCGCCATCGGGAATGGAAAAACGCACCAGGTCCTCCGCGTCATCCAGCAAAAATCCGTTGTTCAGAAAAAACTCCATGCCCCGCGTGTCTTCCACCGAAAGCTGCGTATACAGCCTTGTGGGAACGTAGGGGTTCTGTGCCCGAAGCTGGCTGATACGGGCTAAAATCGCCCCGAAAAGCATGTACTGGCAGGAGGGCGGTGCTTCCAATTGCATATATAGGTGCATGGGCCGCTGCGGAAACATGTCTGGCTGGTAAAATGGCATCACATAGCCTGTACCCTGCTGTATATCCATGTCGTCCATTACAAAAAACACGTTCTCCGGAGTCAAGCCCTGATATATTCCTAACGGATGATATACGCGCATCGCGTCCATCCTTTCAAACTTCTGCGTTTTTCGCGGCAAAGGGCGCGCAGTACGTTTTATTGTACCCCAGCTTGGGGAAATCTGCAAGCAA
>JAEZHM010000128.1 GCA_023416585.1 Bacillota bacterium | reverse complement strand
GGAGAGGGTTGGGGTGAGGGCACCAGACCGCACTAACGCTAGCTAAACATCACCTGCGCCCAGCGCGCCCGCCCTGCCGTGACGGAGCCAAAGTCATCGCCGCCGGCAATTGGAATGCCCGGCAGCTGTTCTGCCAGCGCTTTCTTGATCAGCGGCGAACGGGCGCTACCGCCGGTCAGGTAAATCACGTCCGGCTTCTCTTTGCCGTTCTCCAGCGCCAGTTGCACCTGTTCCAGAATGCGCTGCAGCGGCTGGGCGAGCGCGGTTTCCAGTCCTTCCTGAGAAATGGCGGTTGCCAGATCTTCACTGATAAACGGCAAGGAAACCGCGTGCTCCGGGCGATCGGAGAGGGCGATTTTGCTCTCTTCGGCAGTACGCACCACGCGATAACTCAGACGCTGACGCCAGACTTTGTAGAGCAGGGCGACCTTGTCGGCCTCCCGGGCATCACGCACCATATCGTTCAGGAAGCGGCCATTCGCGCTGCTGTAAAAATCGCTCTGCGCGGGGACGTCGTTGATGGCGATAGCGTTCCACCAGGGCAGGATCGGCAGGGCGATCCCTTTTTCCGTTTGCCCACCCATGCCCAGCAGTGGCATCAGGCTCTTAAAGGCGAGCGCGATATCCAGATCGTTACCGCCCACGCGGCAGCCGCTGTGCCCCAGCAGGCTGTTTTCGCGGTCACGACGGTTATGCCACTGCGGCCCCATCAGCAGCAGTGAGCAGTCGGTGGTGCCCCCGCCGATGTCGACGACCAGCACGCGCTTCTCTTCTGTCAGCGTGGCTTCAAAATCCAGCCCCGCCGCCACCGGCTCATACTGGAATACCACGTCGCGAAAGCCCGCGCGGTGCGCGGCACGCTCAAGGATCCCCTGCGCCTGCTGGTTAGCCTCGTCGCCACCCAGCCCCTGGAAGTTGATCGGACGGCCAATTACCGCCTGATCGATCGCCTCCGGTACCTGGGTTTGCGCCTGATTGCGAATGTGCAGCATCATGGCACAGACCAGATCTTCAAACATCGCCACCTGCTGCGGCTTCAGCCCGCTGGCGCCGAGAAACGATTTTGGCGATTTAACGAAGTAGACCTCTTCCGGGTCGTCAATGTAGTGTCCGAGCGACGAGAGGCCGAACTGGACGCTCGACGGTGTGACGTCGATATCTTCTTCGCGGTTAAAACTGACGGCCCGGCGCAGCAACGCTTGTGATTCCGCCGCCGTGGCCGGAACCTGATGGTGGCGGAACAGCCATTCGCTGACCGCTTCGCGGGTTGGTGCGCAGAGCATTGACGGCAGCAGCGTACTCTCGTTTTCCATTTTCAGGAGCAATGGTTGTCCGTTTTGCATAATCGCAACCGAACAGTTCGCCGTACCGTAGTCGAATCCAATAAACACGATTAATCCCCATGCCAGTGAGAAGGGGCGAGACTTTAGCGGAATGCCCGACCGGCGACAACAGGAATATGAAAGCAAGGCGAAACAAGACCTTTCGGTTTATGCTGAGGTGAACAAAAAAGGAGTGACAATGTATACCCTGACCTGGCAACCCCCTTATGACTGGCAATGGATGTTTGGCTTTCTTGGCGCGCGTGCGGTGGAGGGGATCGAGACGGTTACCGAACGCTACTACGAGCGCAGTTTCACCTGCCAGCGACACCAGGGGATCTTTCGCGTCACCCCGGATCTGAACGCCCACACGCTCAACGTCACGCTCAGCCCGGGGTTAATCCCGGTTGCGCAGACCTGTCTTGAACGCATCGCAGGTCTGTTCGATCTTGCCTGCGATCCGCAGCAAATTCAGCAGGCGCTGGGCGACCTTGGCGCTGCGCGACCAGGGTTGCGCTTACCGGGGGCGATGGATGCCTACGAGCAAGGCGTGCGGGCGATCCTGGGGCAACTGGTCAGCGTGGCGATGGCGGCGAAGCTGGCCTCACGGGTGGTAGCCCTGTGCGGCGAACCGGTAAAAGATGCGCCGGGCTATCTGTGCTTTCCCACACCTGAGGTGCTGGCTGCGGTGGATCCGCTGGCGCTGAAGGCCCTCGGCATGCCGGTCAAACGGGCGGAGTCGTTGATTCATCTGGCCCGCTCCGTGGTCGACGGCACGTTTCCGCTGTTCCCGCCTGCGGATATTGAGGCCGGGATGAAAGCCTTACAGCAGCGTCCGGGGATAGGGCGCTGGACAGCAAATTACCTTGCCCTGCGCGGCTGGCAGGCGAAAGATGTGTTCCTGCCGGATGACTACCTGATTAAGCAACGCTTTGCTGGCATGACGCCTGCGCAAATTTGCCGCTACGCCCAGCGCTGGCAGCCGTGGCGCTCTTACGCCCTTTTGCACATCTGGTATACCGACGGCTGGACGCCATCAGTTGATGGCGAAATAGCTGGTGTTCAGCAGTAGATCCAGCGGCTGCGGCTCACCGATGGTGTCACCGAAAATAAAATCAACGCCGATGCCGGAGAGCGTATCCATCATGATGGGTTGGTTACACGGACCGGCGATGGTACGCATCCCCAGACGCTGGGCATGGCCCTGAATAATGGTAACCATCATCTCATCCATCAGGTTGCCGTGCACATTGGTCACCACTTCGGCGTCCAGCATCAGATAATCAGCCACGTTGGCACCAAGGTGGCTAAAAAGCTCCATGTTGCGTCCCGCCTGGCTGAGCACCACGCGGCAGC
>JAEZHM010000046.1 GCA_023416585.1 Bacillota bacterium | reverse complement strand
GCGATGTATACATCGGCGTGGTGGGCCCGGTACGTACCGGGAAGAGTACCTTCATTTCCCGGTTCATGGAGGAACTGGTGCTGCCCCGCATGCCTGCCGGACCGGTGAAAGACCGGCTGGCCGACGAACTTCCCCAGGGCGGTTCCGGCCGCACCATCATGACCACCCAGCCCAAGTTCGTACCGGGCGAGGCCGTGGAGGTCTTTTTGCAGGATAGCACTCCGGTCAAAGTACGCATGGTTGACTCGGTTGGGTATCTTGTGAAGGGCGCTTTGGGCACTATGGAAAACGAGTCCGCCCGCATGGTGCATACGCCATGGTTCGACCAGGATATTCCCTTTGAGCAGGCGGCGGAAGTAGGTACGCGCAAGGTCATCAACGATCATGCCACCATCGGCATGGTTGTCACCACCGACGGCAGCATAACCGAAATTCCCCGCAGCGCGTATGTGGATGCGGAGGAACGTGTGGTGAACGAGCTGAAGGCGCTGGGCAAGCCCTTTGTGCTGGTATTAAACAGTGCTACGCCGGATACGGCGGAAGCCGCCGCGCTCCAAAAATCTCTGCAGCTCAAGTATGATGTGCCTACACTTCTTTTGAATGTCAAGCAAATGAGTTTAGGCGATATCCAGGGAGTTCTGGAAAAGATACTGTATGAGTTCCCCCTGCGGGAGATCCGGCTTACCGTGCCCACCTGGCTCAATGCTCTGGATACCAACCATTGGCTGGCCTCCCATGTGCTGGATGGGGTGCGCCAGGGCGGCAAAAACCTCAAGCGCATGCGGGACAAGGAAGTGTTCGCTCATGCCTTCGACGGTTCCCCTTATAGCCCCGGGCTGCAAAGTGACGGCGCGGAGCTGGGCGAAGGCCGCGTGACCTATAACCTGCCCTTGGCGGAAGGGCTGTTCAACCGCATCCTGGGCGAGGAATGCGGCACCGAAATCAAGGGCGATGCCCACCTTTTGTCGCTGATGAAGGAACTGGTGGCAGCCAAGGCGGAATACGACCATGTGGCCGACGCCTTAAGGGCCGTCAGGGAAACAGGCTACGGTCTTGTCACGCCGGCCATGAACGAACTTACATTGCAGGAGCCCGAAATCGTACGCCAGGGCAGCCGTTTCGGCGTAAAGCTCAAGGCCCACGCACCTTCTTTGCACCTGATAAGGGTAGACATCGAAACGGAAGTTTCCCCGGTGGTGGGCACCGAAAAGCAATCGGAGGAACTTGTTCGCTACCTGATGGATGAGTTCGAAAATGATCCTCAACGCATATGGAGCACCGATTTCTTCGGCAAGAGCCTCCATGACCTTGTAAGGGAAGGCCTCTCCAACAAGCTGATGCGGATGCCCTCCGACGCCAGGGAGAAGGTACAGGAGACACTGACACGAATCATCAACGAGGGCTCGGGCGGAATGATCTGCATACTGCTGTAAAAACATTCGCGTCGACTTTGTCGGCGCGAATGTTTTTATTGCACGATATTCTTGTAAGCTCTCGCACTGTCCTTCACTTCGTTTAGCCAGTGTTCCGTTTTCAAAAGACTTCATCATTTGAAAACTTCAGGTTCGGGGATAAACCCCCTCTCCCTGCGCTTTCTGCCAGGAAATCATGTAAGGAATGTTTGCTCCGCAAACACCCGCGCGTCCGGCAAAGCCGGACGACTCGATTTTATATGAGAAGGCTACGACCCCCTCGTTGCTCCACCATAATTATACACATATACGCTGATTTCGTGATCAAACTGATAATGCCTTATTCCACCGTCAGCCCGTTACCCAGACGGGCCACCGGCCTTCCATAGGGGTCATAAAGGACGGCTTCGTCCTTTTTTTTGCTGCTCCAGACGTTTTTGTCGTCAAACCGCCAGTCACAGGCCCCCGATGTAGCTTGGGAACCAAGCCGCGCTGCGGCGCCGGGAGCTATCGTTGCGTTCTCAGGAAAGAAGAAAATTTCCCCGCCTCTTACGGAAAATACATACCAGCCTTTGAGGGATACCGTATCCGATCCGGCGTTGCTGATAGTCAGCACATCCTGTTCCGCGTCAAGCCCGGTCAGCCGAAGGCTGCTTGATATGCCGGGGACATTCTTCCATTCCACCGCCTCCACAAAGGCCTTTCCGTCCTTCAACGTTACCAGCATGCCGCCTTTTGCATCCTGTGTCACGGCGACCTCAACTCCGGCGCGGTTCAATGATAACAGTACCGAAGGACTGGGCGTATCCGGCTCCTCCACAGAATTGGTGGAAATCACCGCAACCTGCGGGGATACAAGCCGCACAAAGGATGCGGAGGTGGCATCGTCCTCTCCATGATGTGATACTTTTAAAACCTCGCTTCGCGTAAAGCTGCCTTTAGCCATCAGCGCGCTTTCTTCCGCAAGCTCCATATCACCAGTCAATAGCATGCTGCCGCTGGACGTTTCCAGTCTCATGACCAGGGAGTTGTTATTTTCATTTTCTTCATCCAATGTGATAGGACCCAGGACTTTGAATGAGGATGTACCGGATACTGCTACCGTATCTCCAGCCTTGAGCCAAACCGGCTGCTTGTTCCTTTGGGCCGCCGCCAGTAAAAGAGGATGCTTATCCTGTTTACCGCCAGTATACATAGCGGATCCATACCATGCATCGATCTCTATATTGCTTTTGGCAAGCTGTTCCATGCCCCCCATATGATCCTTGTCCGTGTGGGTCAGAAAAACGCCGTTTAGCCTGGTCACTGCAAGCTCATCAAGCGCCGTCTTTAATGCGCCCCAGGATTGCACGGTCCCTGTATCTATCAAGTATACCTTGCTATCTGCCCATAGAAGCAAGCTATCCGCCTTGCCTACGTTAACGGCCAAAAGCTTTACGCCGTCTAGCTCCTGCTCAGCCCGGGCAGCAGGTTCGTTCTTAATAATCATGGGTACGGCAGCAGCCAGAGCTAGAACCGCAATTACCGCAAATGTCCACACTTTCTTGACTCGCACACTTACCCCTCCTTGAGGTTGGACATATCTTTTTTGATTATAACAGCTTTTTTCCTATCCGGCAAACGGTATTGTTTTTCCCAAAAGGGCGCACCCTACCCATGAAAAAGGAGGGAATTGATATGATTTCCAGCAGGCACCCCCTGGAAAATATCCGCGTCGTCCAATACGGCTGCGGCAAAATGGCAAAGGTCATCAT
>JAEZHM010000019.1 GCA_023416585.1 Bacillota bacterium | reverse complement strand
ATGTCGGCCAATGACAAGAAGAATCTGGATACAGTAAGCAGCCGTGTCAATCAGGATGTCAGCTCCACAAGCAGCCCCACCTTCAAAACCGTTACCGCTGATAAGGTCATTGGTGCGGTGTATGCCTGATAAGATGAAATCCAATATAGTGAGGTGAATGCATGCCCACAGCAGTATTCCAATCAACTGCATTAACCGGCAACTATACGATTATCAGCAATAGCAGCGGGTATGTTTTTGCTCTTCCCTTGGTCAGTGGCAGCCTTCCAAGTTCCAATATCTATATCACATCAGCGGCCATGAATATCAGCCAGACTTACCAGTATTCGAAGATGCGTTTGGCGATAGCACGAAATGAAGACACCGGCGCAGATTTATGTGCAGCCTTCACCACGTCCGGTAACAGTGCCTCTTCCAATGTGAATGAGCAGCTGAATGTCGGGTTATATACAGATCTTTCCCTATACGGCTCCAACCCTTTGAATGTCCGTATCCGTGGCGCAGGCAAGGGTTCCTCCAGCAGTGATGGCAATGTTATGTCCCTGCGGGTAAATGCCTTGATCACCGTCACTATCAATTGGGAGTACAGCTACACAGCCTGCGGGGCACCGACTGCTGTTTCAGTATCAGCTACCAATGTAGCTCCCGGCGCTGCTGTAACACTGTCTTGGTCCGGCGCATCCGCCGGGATCAGCAACGGGATTACGGGATATCAAATCTATCGGTCAGACAGTGCCGGTGGCAGCTACAGCTATATCACCACGGTCTACACTTCTGCCGGCTCCGGGTCCACTACTGTTACGGCACCGACAGGCAACGGCAGTTCCTACTATTACAAAGTGCTTACACTGGGCAGTGTGGCAGGATACGATTCCGGCCAATCTTCGGCTTATGCGGCATTGACCTGTTCCTATTCCGCTCCTTCCGCCCCAAGCACAGTGACCATTGGCGGCGGCACTTCCGCTTATGCGGCATCAGGGACGAATGTGACCCTGGCATGGTCCGGTGCAGGAGCTGGTACCAACAATCCTATTACCGGTTACCATATCTACCGGGATGGAGCTTACTATACTGCCACCACCGCCACAAGCTATTCCGCCCCAGCACACAGCACTGCCGGAAACAGCTACACCTATACGGTGTACACGCTGGGCACATATGCCAACAGCGGTGCTTCTGTGGGACGTACTGTTTATACCTATGGCTCACCGGCTCCGCCCACCTCGATTTCCGTATCCGATGCCACTCCCGATGCCGGAACGAATGTGACCCTTTCCTGGTCCGGAGCAGGAGCGGGAAGCTACAACGAAATCACAGGATACAATATCTTTCGAAGTGACTCCGCAGCAGGGACCTATAGCATGCTGGGTTCCATCAGCACTACGGGCACAAGCGGCAACATGGCAGTAACGGCTCCCCCCACTATGGGAGCAGCCTACTATTATAAGATTTACACCATCGGAGCACGAAGCAGCAGTGCGATAAGCAGTGTCTATGCCGGTGTTACCGCCAAGGTGTACACGGTCTGTTCCGCGCCCACAACGGTCTCCCTGTCGGCTACGCTTGCCAATGCCGGAGCCTCCGTCACATTGTCCTGGTCCGGGGCGGGAGCCGGAACCAACAATCCTGTATCGGGATATGGGGTTTATCGTGCTACGAGTTCCGGAGGCACCTATTCCCTGCTGGGGACAACCGCTTCCTCCGGTTATTCCGTCATTACGCACATTACCGAGGGCAGCAGCTATTATTACAAGGTAGTAGCCCTTGGCACTAAATCAGGTTTTGACAGCGGATTGTCCAATGCATATGCCGCTTTGAAAACCAACAGCAGCCCTGCCGCTCCCGCCATTGTTGCTCCAATGACCGGCAGGACCACTTTCAACAGCAGACCGCGTATTCTCGTGACGGTTGGCCAGGATGCGGATGGGCATTCTCAAACTCTTTCCCTGTCAGGATACTCCACCTCCAGTGTTGACAGCCTTGCACCCGGTAAAAAGACTGTGATGCGGCGGACTGCCGCACTTACGGAAGCTGGCGTGCAGAATATTTCCATTACGGCTACAGATACCCTTGGTGCAGCTTCGGGAGCAGCCTCCCGGAGCTTTTCTTATGCGGCAGCCTCATGGACGGATACTTCGCTGGTGGCAAATACCACTCCCATAAAGGCTGTGCACATGCAGGAGTTACGTAATGCTGTGGATCAGGTACTGACCTATTATGGTCTGTCTGTATATTCTTGGGCGGAATCCTTGACAGCGGGCATGACATTCCTGGCAGGCTGGACAAGCCATGTACTGGAGATCCGGACTGCCATTGAGCAAGTTGCCGCTCTGGTCAATGGGTGGGATACTCAAAGCAGCACACATAACATCACCCTGCCCGTATGGATTCCCATCCCTGTGAATAAGCCAACTGCTGCCGTCATGGTGCAGCTTCGTGAAGCAGTACTTTTGCTGTAAAGGTACTATCCCTTTCTTGACCGCCCTCCGGAGTGGTTTTTTATATTCAAATCGCAAATCAGGAGGAAAGCACATGAAGGAAACCGTCACTACCACTTTGACAGCCATTGGGACGGCTATCACCACTACGCTCCTTGGCGGATGGGACCGGGCATTGGAAATACTACTCATTTTTATTGCCCTGGACTATTTAACCGGCCTTGGAGCAGCCATGAAAACAAAAACCCTCAAGTCCAGCATTGGATTTCAGGGTCTGATGAAAAAGGCCACGATCTTCCTGGTAGTCATCCTGGCGGCGCAGCTGGACCGGATCACCGGTAACGCAGCCGGTGTATTCCGTACAGCTACCGCATTCTTCTTCATCTCCAACGAGGGGCTTTCCATCCTGGAGAATGTCGGTGAAATGGGTGTCAAGCTGCCTGCGTTCATCGCCAGCGCTTTGACCAAGCTTCGGGACAATAATGATGTGACAGATTCCGATAACGATACAGGCGACGGCGAATAGCTGCTGCTTCTGAATTGGGAGGTTTATGCATGACCGTTAAAACAAATCTTGGACTTGTAGCCTGGGCACAACAATGGGTCGGTCAAAGGTACTGGTACGGAACTGTTTGCTATGACTGCACAACGAGTCTTCTGAACAGGAAAGCCCACCAATACCCTTCCCATTATACAAGCTCCCGTATGCCCCAGTACAAGGCAGACGTTGCAGCCGGCAAGAAATGTTGCGATTGTGTTGGGCTCATCAAGGGGTATTATTGGGCGCGGGAAGACGGAACCCAGCAGTATGGTTTGGACGGCCGCCCTGACAAGGGAGCCGAGGGCATGTTCAGCGCTGCCAAGGTCAAGGGAAAAATCAGTACGCTGCCGGAGATTCCCGGCCTGCTTCTTTACAGCCCTGGCCATGTTGGGGTCTATATTGGCGGAGGGTATGCGATCGAGGCGCGAGGCTTTAACTATGGCGTGGTGAAAACCAAGGTGTCGCAACGGAGTTGGACCCACTGGTATCAATGTCCCTATATCGATTACATTACTTCCGCTCCCACTGAGCCGATACCTTCCCATGAGGAATCCGAGACCCCTCCGCTCTCAGAGCATACTACGGATACAGCCCGTCAGCTTCAATACCGAAAAGGTGTCAAAATGTTGCGCGGGGAGGATGTCGCTCAGGTGCAAAGCCGCCTCATTGAGCTAGGCTTTCAGCCCGGCAAGGCGGACGGTGTCTATGGCCCGGTCACCGAGGCTGCAGTCAAGGCCTTTCAGGCCAGGACGGACATTTCAGTTGATGGGATCGTAGGACCAGTTACCCGCGCAGAACTAAAAAAGAAATGATCCTTTTGCCGCAGGCTTCCCGGCCTGCGGCCCTTTTTCATGGTGTTCATGATTACACGAAAACAAGAAGATAAGAAGACAAAATGCAAAGCACCAGCTTTATTCCGGTATAATGCCGAATCTGGAGGCGCTTATGACTTCCCAAGAAAAAGCCCGTTTGCTCGAAATGCGGCATGCAGGTTTGAGTATTGCTCAGATTTCTGCCAACCTCGGCATATCGAAAAATACCATCAAGTCCTTCTGTCGCCGTACAGAAATCAACAAAGATGCCGCTACTACTACTGGCTGTGTCCAGTGTGGGCTTCCCATAGTGATCCAAGGGAAACGCCGGTTTTGCTCAAATGTTTGTCGCTACGCTTGGAATTATGGGCACCGTGTCTTAAGTATCCGCAATGCTGTCGATAAGAAATGTGTATGCTGCGGTAAGCGTTTTTTCAGTTATGCATCCAGCCATCGTAAATACTGCTGCCGCACCTGCTATATGACAGACCGCTATGGCAAGGGAGAGGTGTCATGATGGATGTGCAGTATAAGCAGAATCAGCGATACCTGGCGGCAATCTCTATGGCCAGTGATATGTTCCATAGCGGCCTTATTGATGAAGTGGATTTCTCGGCGCTTGAGACAAAGTTTGCTGCGATATATCAGCCTTTCTTTCGCTACGAAAAGCCTTGTCTTTGCGCCACCCTTCCTATAAGACAGACAGATGAAAGGAGGGGTTTATCATGGCCCGAATCATACGAAAAATGAACCTGGCGCTGCCACAACCGCCACGCCTTTTGAGGGTTGCGGCATATGCGCGGGTATCAGTGGACAAGGACTCCATGCTGCACTCACTGTCCGCACAGGTTAGCTATTACAGCAACTGCATTCAGAAGAACCTCGGATGGCGGTACGCAGGCGTGTATGCGGACAAAGCGCTCACGGGCACTAAGGCCGAACGCCCGGAATTTCAGCGGCTTCTGGCCGACTGCCGGGCTGGGAAGATCGACTTGATTATCACAAAAAGCATCAGCCGATTTGCGCGCAATACGGTAACGCTGCTGGAAACAGTACGTGAGATGAAAACGTTGGGTGTGGACATCTACTTCGAGGAACAGAATATTCACTCCATAAGCGGGGATGGTGAGTTGATGCTTACCATCCTCGCTTCCTATGCACAGGAAGAAAGCCGCTCGGTATCCGAAAACTGCAAGTGGCGCATCCGTAAGAATTACGAGCGGGGGAATGCCATCCCGATTCTCTCTTATGGATACACCATTATCGAGGGAAAACCTGAGATTAACCCGGATGAGGCGGCAGTGGTTCAACTGATCTATGAAAAGCACAATCAAGGCATGGGGCTATGGTCAATTGCCAATATGCTGGATTCCCTTGGCATCAAGCCGCCTTACGCGCAGCGCTGGGGAGCACTTACCATACGGTACATTCTTAGAAACGAGCGTTATGTGGGGGATTTGCTTCTTCAAAAAACATTCGTGAGCGATCATCTCTCTAAAAAGAAGCGTATCAATCGGGGTGAGCTTCCAAAGTATTATGTGTCTGAGACTTATCCAGCCATCATTTCCCGTGATGTGTTCGAACACTCGTGCCAGCTTGCCGAATTGAACACTGTGCGATTCACACCCGTTAATACCTGCGCTCATGAAATGCTCAGCGGGATGTTGATTTGTGCACGATGCGGAAAGCCCTACAAGCGCAAGGTGGCACATGAGCACGCTGCCTGGAATTGCGGAACGTTCATGCGCAAAGGCAAGGTATATTGCCATGGAAAGCAGATACCAGAAGATATGCTGCTGGAGCTTACCGAGGATGTACTTGGTAAACGGCCATTTGAAGACATCCAGCAAATTCTCATACCAGAGCCTAACCATCTCCAATACATCTTCAAAGATGGTACTGTAACGGAACGTTTATGGCAAGATAAATCGCGCCGAGATAGCTGGAATGAGGATATGCGATGGCAAGCGGCTCAGCACACATACAGGAGGTGGGCGAAATGAGCGAAGCCCGAACTGCTACGCCGCGCGTGACGGTTGTACCAGCCACATTGAATCGCTTTACGGCGATGCCGATCAGTAACACGAGGAAACGGCGTGTGGCCGCTTATGCTCGAGTATCTACCGATAATGAGGAACAGCAAACAAGCTATGAAGCGCAAGTGGATTATTATACGCAGCACATCCACTCCAATACCGAGTGGGATTTCGTGAAGGTGTATACCGACGAGGGTATTACTGCCACCAATACGAAAAAGCGCGACGGTTTCAATGAAATGGTTCAGGATGCCCTGGCTGGTAAGATCGACCTGATTATCACGAAATCTGTCTCCCGTTTTGCGCGCAATACTGTCGATTCGCTGACCACGGTTCGTATGCTAAAGGATAGGGGCGTTGAGGTTTTCTTCGAAAAGGAAAATATCTATACGCTTGATTCAAAGGGTGAGTTACTCATTACGATCATGTCCAGCCTTGCTCAAGAAGAAAGCCGCTCCATCTCTGAGAATGTTACCTGGGGCATGCGGAAGAGATTCGCAGATGGGAAGGTCACCCTTCCCTACAAGCAGTTCCTCGGCTATCGCAAAGGCGCTGACGGGCTTCCGGAGATCGTGCCGGAGGAAGCGATCATCGTGAAGGATATTTATCATATGTTTCTCGAAGGCAAGTCACCAGCATACATTGCGCGCCACCTATCGGAGTGCGGTATACCAACACCGGGCGGCAAATCTAACTGGCGGCCCAATACCGTCATAAGCATTCTGTCCAACGAGAAATACAAAGGCGATGCCATCTTACAAAAGACCTTCTGTACAGATTTCCTGACGAAAAAGATGAAGGTAAACGAAGGCGAAATACCTCAATATTATGTGGAGGGGAGCCACCCAGCCATCATCGAGCCTGAGATTTTCGACGCGGTTCAGGTCGAACTGAAGAATCGGAAGCAGCCAGGCCGCAGGAATTATACACCACATTGCTTCTCTGGCCGCATTTACTGTGATGAATGCGGTGAGCTGTATGGGAGCAAAGTATGGCATTCCCATATCATGTGGCAATGCAACTCGAGGCACAAGGGGCTTACAGCCTGTACCACACCGGCATTGCGTAACGAAACAATACAGGATGCATTTGTGAGGGCGTTCAATCAGGTTGTTGACCGTAAGGATGAGATTATCCAAATCTGCGAAGATACAATGCGCGAACGCTGTGACATATCCGGTTTGGTAGAGCAGCAGGCCGGGCTATGCACCGAATTGGAAATCGTAACGGAGCTTATGCAGCGCCACATCACTGTCAACGCTCATGTGGCCATGGATCAGGCCGAGTATCGGCGGCAGTATGACGAATACGAGTTTCGCTATCATGAAACCCAACGGAGTATCGCTGAGGTGGATACATGCCGCGAAGCCCTAACCGCAAAGTACGGGAAGCTTTTTGGGTATCTTGATTTGCTGCGTAAGCAGGGACCAATAAGGTCTTTCAACGAAACGCTATGGTGTGGCAGCGTTGAGCAGGTACGGATACTGAAAGATAGAACTATGCGCTTCATTTTCAAGGATGGGGCTAAGGTAGAGGGGTAAGGTAAAATCTACAGCCGCAGGTTCCTTTTCGAGACCTGCGGCTTTTAGGATTAAAACGTAATGCATAGGTCCTCACAATTTATCCGCTAATTATAGGTGTCTCCCGCTTCATGCTAGAAAGAAGATCAACATTATCGTATTGATCATCAGTTGAAGCATTTTCTTGGTCATCTAAATCACTGGATTCGTCTGATTCCTCATTCTCTGTTTTCGTGTTGTATAGCTTGCTCCAGTGGAGTGGATGTTTAGTCTTTCTGTTATAGTAGGTTAAAAGAGCTTCTGCGAATCCCAGGGAGCCGTTATGTCTATCACGCGCATTTCTTGTGATCTCCTTGGCCGAAACTCGTCCGAGACGTTCGACAAAAAGTTCGGGCTGAAGATTATCTCCAAAGGTAGTAATCAGCTTGGCAATACCTTTAAGCATGCTTCCAGTAAAAGATACCGGATCACCCTCCCAAGCAGATATACAAAGGAATAGTGTTTCATCCAGAACATGATAGCCGTACTTTGTATATATTGACTCCATTGCAGATACGGCGTTCACTGCTCCAGGAGCCTTATTATTTGATGTTATCGTAAGAGAGTAGGATTCCACCAAAGCCTTGATGGTTAATTGGAGCGGGTTACCGGCTTCGATATTTGCCGCAAAAATCTCGTATGGAGAGAGTGATTTCGTAAAACGCATCTGGTTGGCGAATATGTCGGCCTCTGTCTCATAATCCAAATCATTATAGATCATGCACCAGACTGGTGTATCACGCGAACCGGATACGCGAACAACCGTTTCAATGGTATGCTGGCCGTTGAAAACGTAGTTAATTCCATTGCGTCTGCTAACCTTTACCAAATTTATCTGGTGTAGATCAAAATGTTCAGCTGTACGGTCAACATGGGTAAGCGATATGTTCCTTTGGTAGTTCTGATTGGAAACCAAATTTTTAATAGGTATCAACTCAAACGTAACATCGGGAACAAATTGCTTCCAATCCTCTTGCATTGCTTTATGCCTCCTCAACACGGTCAAGCATTTTTTCTACGGTTCGCATGAGTGATTCAAGCTCGCGTCTAAGTGAGGCTTTAGCGCTTGTCGAAACAGCCATCATATTAGAAGCTGCCTGGACTCGCTCAATTGACGTGCGCCAGGATGGGATCGTAAGTGTGAGGCTGGAAACCTCTGCGTCTGGATCGTAACTCGGCATATCCTTTATTGATTGTGTACTAAATTCGGGCATCTGTGTATGCTCGGGAGATTTCTGCCGGGACTTTTTTAAGGATTCTATGATGCGGTCCCTATCCAAATGATAATGGCAGTTCGGAGGTATGTCCGATGTAACAGCGGTAATTTGCTTGTCAGTTAACTGAGTCATGTCATATGCATTATCCTGTCCAAGATGAACAACACCTGATAGAATATACGGCACCACGTGGGCATCTACCGAACCTATTCGATCAACTGCTCTGGCATAACGGCCATATTTCTCAACAGTCGCATGGGAGATATTATATTCGTTTCCGAGCCGAGCCGATATGCCATACTTGGTTTCATTGTTTTTTGGTTTCCCCCAGATAGTAGGGGATACCTCGGAATCTGAGTATTGGTTAATTCCTGCTGTATTTCGCGCACCGATACGCTTTTCCACTTCAAATCGCTTACCAATAAGATATCGACGCGTTTCTTCCGTAATATTCCGCCGCCCCATCTGATTTGCGCATATCCAGGCTACTGCCTCATCCCTGCTTTCAAGCGTTACGTCTTTCACTTCAAAAGGAAGGGAGTGTTGACGGCATATTTCATAACGGTTATGTCCATCGAGGATAATATCATTCCATATGACAAGTGGTTCTCGACAGCCATCACGGAGAATGTTTTCCTCCAGTATCTCCCTTTCTTTGGCGGAAAGCGGTGGGATAAGCCGCTGAAACTCTGGGTCAATAATCAAACGATATTTCATATACCATTTATACACTTCTTTCTCTAAGTATTGTCAATGGATCGTCCGCTAACCGGATGGAATCGTCCATCTTAAAGACCACAAACTGACGATCAAGGCATGCTGAAGCATACATTCTATATGCACTGTTTTCATCCCAACCACTGCAAGTAAGAAGCATTAGCAGCAGTGACCGGCTGTGGATCTCATAGCACTGCTTTGACCCAATTATTGTATTAGGAACACGGTGTGTGCGACTGTCCAGATGATCGCTTACCTGTACTGCGACTGTTCGCTCAATAGGATTGACCAGTAGACACACATATTTTGGATACTCTAACTCGCGTAATATCCTTTTAAATATGCGAATGCTGTTCCTGCGGAAATCAACTACAATGCATGGATCGTCTTGTATGCCACTCATACTTCTTCTCCTTTCACAGGTGAATCTGCAAGTACACCTGGGTTATGTTTATTTTCTTTTATACCAAACACTGCATAGCCATCGAAAATATTAATCTGTAGTGCTTTACGATGAACATCCACAGGCAAACCAAACTGGTCTTTCCAATCATCTGGATAAACCGGCCGTTTCATAGTTTTTCGTTTCTCATTTCCATTTTCATCGAAGACATTTTGCCGTTGATAGATTTCAGTCGATGTCAGGTCAAAAACAAATATGTATTCGCCTTGGCTTTTAATCTGCTTCCCGATGATCTTATAACGATAATCAGAATTCCAGTTCATTAGATTGACAACCAACGCAAAAAATACCCTGCATGTGATTTGCTTCGGCTTACACTTTGCAGTTCGCCAGGAGAAAGAATCTTTTACATCATCTCCGCAGGGGCGGATAACAAGATTCTTTTTTTCAGAATTCACCAGAACCTGCACATATTCCACAGAAGGTGCCTTTTTGATACACGCGTTATTAAAGGATATTTTATAATCACTTATTGTTATTGATGGTTCGTTGATATGGGCAAAGTATTCACCCCGAACCACCTGATAGCCCTCGTAGCTGAAAGATGGATCGTCGATCACATCATCAGTACTCGGGTCATTTAACGCTATATCAGAATTTGTGTTACGCTTTGTCTGCTCTTCATCCATTTTATCCGGTCCATCCGATATGAGGGTATCAAGGGGAACTCGCATCGATTGAGGCGGAGGCAACAGTTCTGAGAGCGGATCACCTCTTCTAAAAGTGTTATCCATTAGGTGTTGCCTCCTTCAAGGTCGATAGGATTGATACAATGCCCTGTTGTAAATCTGTAATGCTGGAAGGTTGAACTTCAACGACGCTTTTATAAGGAGTTCCGGCCTTTGATATGTCCCACTGCCCATCCCGGTCGATAGCGGCGAGCTCTGGGGTCTGCTCGTGGCAATAGACATCACGACCAAACGAATCTACCCAGTCGGCTGGATATGCTAGCATCTTTGTTTTACTTCCGAAAGCCAAGGGCGTGGTATTCTGATCGAATAGTTCAAATGGCTCACAAGAATCTGATAATACGTCGCCTTCATGGTGAAAGGGAATATAGACCTCTGTATCATGCAGGTCAAACAACAGAATAACTTCCTCGTCCTTTTGCCGCCGTACACCACGTATCCGGTATTTATTCTCCAACTTCCAACCTAGAATATCATACAGTGTTGGCAGGAATGCCGCGCCACTGATTGCACGCTGGCTGCAGCACCGTTCGTAGACAGTTGCCCAGGTAACAGCATGCCGGTTATCCTTTCTTGCCGATCTCACGGCCAGCAGGTGATGAACCGGATCAAATAGCAATTCTACCACGGTCACATTGTTAAGCTTTCGGATGCACTGTTTGGAGAAAGTCAATTCTGTGCGAGAAAAGGTTACAGATGCATTTCCTGTTGACTGAAAGAACTGTGCTCGTGCTATCTCATAGCCACGTAAATCAAAATCACCTGGATTAACCTGTTTATCCCTATAAACAAATAGATCATCTACATCTTCTATTCCAATACTTCGGACTGCATTGATATAGTCTTCCTTTTTAAACCCAGACCATCGGGTGTTGATCTCAACAAACCCCCGCAAAGCTCCGTCATCAATTACATGCAAATAGGGAAGCAGCCCTTTATACCCATACTTTGCGTTAGCTATCAAGCGCTGGGTAGCGATAAAATCGTCACGGGATATAATTGCTTCATGGTGTCCTTTATATCGGTACTGCATTCTGTTCATTTTATTCTTCTTGGCTTTATGATCGAGATAGTTGGGCGTCCAGGTCTTATGGGCTAGCACATCTCCGCAATGACGCTCGTTCTGAAGAACTCCGAGGACAGTGGAGGCCGTCCATTTGCTGTTCCCTTTCTTGGTTAGGCGGCCTAGTTTCATGAGAGTATCTGCTATCTGCTGTGTACTGTAGCCGTAAAGATACATAAAAAAACAGAGGCGGATAGTCTTGGCTTCATCCTCATTGATGACAAGATTTCCGTCCTCGTCTACATCATAACCAAGTAAAGTAGGGGTCAAGTAAATACCACGTGAGAACCTCATTTCTATGGAAGAGTTCATTATACGACTCTTCATATGTGATTCCTCCTGGGCCATGGCTGCCACGAAGGACAGGTGCATTTCGTAGTCACTATTCAACGTATATATTCCTTCAGCCTCGAAGAAAACACCGATCGGTCTAGGAAGTGCGGCTAATTTGCGCACTTCGCCAATACAATCAACAACATTTCTTGCAAAACGCGCAACGCTTTTGGTAACAATAAGATCTATTTTACCCTCATCACAATCCTTGAGCATACGAACACATTCTGCCCTGTGATTGAGGGAAGTTCCCGATATACCTTCGTCCGCATAGATTTTTACCAGCTCCCAGCCTGGATGCCTTGCCACCAAATCCTCATAGTAATTTTTTTGCAACTCATAAGAGGATGTTTGATTGACGCTGTCTGTGGAAACCCGCGCATATACAGCCACACGTTTTCTGGATGTATCTTCATAAAAGTTAATCAGTTCAATGCATGGAATGATATCGATACTATCGCTCGCAACGCCTTTGTACCTTTCGCGGATTTTTCGCTTTTGCTCCTCAATGCTCATGGTCTGCGAATCATGTACACTCATATTCGCTGCTCCTTATCTTTTGAAATCTGTTTTCGACATGAATGGTTTTTGAAAGAGCCAGTCGCTCTGCTAGAAAATGGCTTGCCTGATTGTATATGAATATGATGGTAAAAAACATAAACCAGTAGTATTGGTACTTCCATAACCGATACCACTGGTTTATGTTTTTGATAATTCATTTGTGTTATGGTCATGTCATTCTGTTGGCGTTGGCATCATGTGGCGAAGTGTCGTCTTCACATCTTTGATAATCCTCAAGATTGCTTCCTTTTCCTCAGGTGAGCAATCTGCTAACAATTCGGTCATTTTATCAATGGTTATCTCAGCGATTTCATTTGGTTTGTTCTTGAGCAGCCAATCCGCAGATACCCCCAGGACATCAGATATACCACTCAGTACGGTGATTCTCATAGCCTGCTTACCTTGCTCAATATTGCTTATGTAAGGAGGAGAAACATGGAGAATTTTTGCCAATTGTGCTTGCGACAGGTGTTTTTCTGTTCGCACTCGCCGAATTCGCTCTCCGATTTCCTTCAAATAATTATCCATAAGCCCTCGTTATCAATTGTCATAGGTCAACTGGACGATTTGTCATATACTTTAATCGCTCTAGGTGAAAAGAATGATAGTAGATGTATTGCAGAATAGTTTATCTTTTGCAGAAAACTATGGAGGCAAATGATGGGTATTGATTACAATGTTTTAGGAATGCGCATACGAAAAATCCGCAAAAAGAGAAACATTACCCAGGAGCGCCTTGCTGAGCTTACGAACCTGTCTGTGGTCTACATCAGTAAAATTGAAAATGCAAAACGCGCCGCTACCTTGGATACGATCGTCAATATTGTTAACGTACTTGGTTGTACAGTAGACGACCTTCTTGATGGATATTTGCATCATAAAGACACTTCCGCTCCTGACAACATTGCGGATGTATTGGCGGACTGTAGTGCGCAGGAGAGGCGGTATCTATATCGGATAGTTACATCCTTGAAAGAAATCGTTCGCAATTCAGTATAACTACTGATCGCTAATCATTATGGTACTCTGATTAAGTTCCAAATAACATAAACTAGGTGTATTGGTTGGGTAACTTTTTCATAATAATTATGGGGGTTACTATAGACAACAGGACACAGGCAAGCACTACGCCACCCAAATGCGCCTTAATGGCTGCACTTCTGACACTCATATCCGAATGAATTGGAACCCCCTCGAATACCGGTAGAGACACCGTTGATTGTGATCCTTCTGTATGGTTCGTTCACAAAACTTACGCTGTATCCGCTGCCGCAGTAGTAACAGCTTTTTTGTTGATTCCATTATGCGCACAATGCTCGCGCACTACCTGCCCGCTTTCCTACCGTTGATGATCTTTTCAGAAATTGGCCTCTACTGGATGCTACAGACTAAGGCTCTTTCTCCAGGGGTTTTCGGTATCCAATAGAGCAGCTATGCTGTTCCAGACAGGGAAAAGCAGCGCCGTTTCCGTCGCTGCTCCCTTGCCAAACCTCTCGTGCAGCTTAGGTCGATCCCCAGCGTTGCCTTATCTAGTATGGGAACAAAGCGGTTGTAGTTTTTTCTTTATCTTCAGTCAGTATTCCATTTACACAGATTTTGCTATATTCCCGATCCAACAGACCAGCTTTTTTCAATAATCAATCCAATGCAAACTGGAATCATCCCAAACCTCCGTATGATCATTGATATACTGTTGTGCATATGAATTCATGCTACAATCGAAGTGTAAGTCATAGGTATCGCGGAACGCCCCATAGCCAATACTCGTAATACTGGCTGGTATCGTGATACTTGCTAAACTAAAACAACCCTCGAACGCAAACTCACCAATGCTTGTCACGCTATCTGGAATCGTGATGCTTGTTAGGCTTATGCAACCGCTGAAAGTATTATCATTAATACTCGTCACACCATATGGAATTGTAATGTTAATAAGGCTTTCACAGTTTTTAAACACGCCATCACCAAATGTTATCACACCGTTTTGAATCATGACGTTTTCCAAACTTTTGCAGTCTTTAAACGTACCATCACCAATACTCGTTACACTTGCTGGAATCGTGATACTTATTAGGCTTTTACAAAAACTAAAAGTATTCCATTCAATGCTCGTCACTCCTTCTGGAATTGTGATACCTATTAAGTTGTCGCAGCTAGCGAATGCCTTATATCCAATACGCGTCACGCTGTTTGGAATCGTAATACTTGTCAGGCTGTTGCACCAGCCAAATGCACCATTTTCAATGCTAGTCACAGCATAACCGTCAACTGTGTAGGGTATAGAAATATCAGTTGCATTCCCATTATAATCAGTAATGGCCGCTGTACCGTCTAGAGTTAATGTGTATACATAATCACCAGATATGAAACTTTTATTTGCATCACACAACGCAGGTAACATGATTGCAATAAACAGAGTGGTTATAACAATTCCAATTGTTTTTTTCACAATTATTCCCTCCACAAATACATTTTTACCATATTGTAACATGATAAGAGATGCAATGCAACAAAATATACCAAATTTTAGAGAATGTAACTTGTAATAATTATTTTATTGTATTAAAATATGTAAAAACAATGTTGTCAAATAAGTATGAATTGTCTTTTAAGGAGGATTTGGTAATGAAAATCAAATCTATAATCAATCTGATTTGCTTTTTGATCATTGGTATGCTCAGCTTTTCAGGTATAGCCAGAGCAACTGTCATGCCACCGATGGATGAGAATAGCACATCGAGCTACGGCTATGTAACCAACAACGGCGTCAATTTCCGTTCTGCTCCAGGCGGAAGCAGAATTACTGTATTGAACGAGTACGCATTTGCCCTTGTGCTGGGCAGTACCGAAGCGGACGGGAAAACCTGGTATAAGGTAAACCATGCCGGTACAGAAGGCTATATCTCTGGCGATTACTTCCATGTACTGTCACTTGTTGAACTGGAAGATTTCCTACAAAGCCCGGAATACATCCAGGGTAACAGTGATGGATCCCCCAAGCCTCAGGAGGATCAGAACGCAGCCAACTGGACCGATCCGAACCATGAATTAACCGGTACCTATGAGCCTTTCGATCCTTATGCCACACCGGACTCTTTCGATCCTTATGTTACACCGGGGCCTTATGTTGCAGATGCAATAACGGAGCCATGGACAGTTCCGGTATTAATACCACAGGGGGGCAACACTTTACCCAGTTTTACAAACTCGGGTTTTTCGAGTATTGATAACAACACTGTTCTTGAAGAAGGACGGGATTTTTTTGAAGGAAAGGCCTGGGTTAAGCCTCAAGGTGAGAGATGGCTGTGTATCGATAAAGATGGAAGAGTATGCTTTGCTTTAGAACATGGTGATACACCAATTAGCGATTTCAGCCATGGAATTGCCATTCTGGACGGGAATAGACTCGTAAATGAGGATGGAGTGATAATATCTCAAGCATCTCCTGATACGTATGATAATATCATCACCGATGTATACACCCCTGCAATGGAATATTTTGAAAACTTCTATGGTTTTACAAACAGAGAGCATGTCGCATTCCAAAAGTCTAATGCAGTGATGGATGGTGTTGTTTTCGTTGAGAAGCACTACGATACATACAGCCTTACTGATACATGGGTAGGCGTAATTGGTTATAATGGTCAATGGATTTGTGAACCAAACGACAGACTTGCTGAGTTCCTGGAAATCCTTGAAGGCAACTGGGATGCAAGATATGCCGTGGAAAAGGTATACTATCTTGGTGAGGGCTGGGTCCAAACTACGGTTTCAGATTTCTCATGGGACAGTGTAGATTATCTATTCAATATCTATACAGGTAAGTATTATACTTTGCCTGGCACGGTTTCCAGATTAACAGATATATCAACACTACAAGGCGAAATACATTTTTCTAATATTGAGAATCAATACCTGGTTGCTTACGATAACAATTATCTGGCAAACATATACCATTTTGATATCACAAACGAGGGATGGACCTTCCGTGAAGTCTTTCCAAATGCTCTGCTTACAAAGACGGGATTGCTTGGCAACGGTTTGTTTTATGTTGACGCGGCGGTTGGCTTGTTGCATCAAGATGAACAGCGAGGTTTTTATGGAATTTCTGCAGAAGTGGAGTTGGATGTATCACAATATGAGTTCGTTTCAACCCCTTGTTTTGCCGATGGTTATAGTGTGGCAGATGTTACAAATCAAGCTGGTGTCAGATACTTATCTATCATCGATACCAATGGTGATTTAATGTTCGAACCTATTAAATATATGAAATATGGACAACTATGCTGTGGGACATTGAAACTATTCATCGCAGAGGCGAATGATTATCAAAAATCAGAATGCATTTTCATTGATATACACGGGAACCAAATTGGGCCAAATATCGTGGCCGACGAAATATATGACTATTCTGATGGTTTTGCACGGATCGTTGATGAAGGCTATACATACTACATAGACACCAATGGTAAGATGGTTTTTGGAAGCCCCAATCATTGATAATGTTATATGCATAGAAATTTGAGTTCTGTTGTCGTAATAAAATTGATATACACCAAGAAAGGATCACTACAATATGAAAGGATTTGGAAGAGATTTTGGCACACTTCTGATCGTTGCTGGTATCGTGGTACTCGTGTTAGGAATTTATGGACTCATTATAATTTCTGACATTCATCATTTTGCGGGGAGAGCGTACGATTCCGCTAGGGAGTATATCACATGGGGCGGTAATCTGAGTGGTGGTTTGAACTTCGATCTCTTTGTTACTGAGAACCGTTTTCTACTTACCATCGGCGGAGCGGCATGTCTCATTGTAGGAGTGTTGCTACGCAAGAATTTCGCCTGAGACATACTCATTTACAAGAATCCATTAATACGGTGCTATTGTACGTATGTCCTCCGCTTGTCTGGAGAAGGATGTACCTGTCATGGGCAATCAGCTCCCTGGCAACATGAGGGTTGCTCACAGTAAGATTCATCAAGTGTCCATATATGATAATGTATTTTTTTGCATTCCGGTAGAAGTCTAAATGCGCTTGTGTAATGTTGCACCCATCATGCACCCAATGCACCCGCGTAACTAATGTCGGATTAGACATAGCCAAAGCCCCGAAACTCTTGAATTTACTGGGTTTCGGGGCTTTTCTATGCCTAATATTGCACCATAAAAGGAACGTTTAGAATGGCTTGACCCCATTTTTACCCCAACGGCGAAGGGACAAAAAAATACGTAAAAAGATGAGGTTATTCAAGGGTTTTCAGACTTTTTATTAATGCAAAAAGACCTTGTGCGAAATGCAATTTGGAGTCAAGTTGGGGTCAAAGAAAAGTGGCTACAATCCTTAAATTGTATGGAGTTATATGACTTACATTAGGCGAAAGGCTATGTATATGACCTCCACGTTTGTTTCGTGGGGGTCATGATTAATTGAGATAATCTTCTGACTATATTCCATTATGATGTATATTGTACATATTTTGTAATAGATGATATAATGTGACTTAATTTCAGGTGAAACACAACAGTTGGAGGTAAGTAAATGAAGGTGTATATAAGGGTCTTGCCGGTCACTTTTTTATTAGCGTTAGTAATAATTCTTGCACAGTGCACTTCTTATGCAGAACCTAATGACTTTACACTTTTCGACCAAAAGTCTGGCCAATGGGACATCGATTACGCACAATCGGTGGCATCTGTCAACGATACACTTTACATAGCACGTTCTGAAGGTTTGTATTCCTACCGGCTTGGCGATGAAGCACCGCATATGCTTATTGATTTTGCTAAAACAGATGTATGTGGAAACATAAAAGAAGAAGCAAAGAATGGCGTACCTACACAGTTTATTCTTCTTACGGATGCCGGTGTGCTTTATGCTCTGGATGAATTGAATGATTCACTATGGAGATTTGATAGCTCTACCTCAGTTTTTTCTTTAGTAAGTTCATTTGATGCCAAAAATACTTTTGATACTAACCAACAAAATTACAGCTTTGGATATTGTATGGCAGAAGGGAATATCTATTTTATCTCCAAAAGTGCGACGAATGCAAATAGCAATTTGATGATGCTCGATGTTATAAATGAAAAGACATTGAATCTGTGCTCAAATATTCTTATGGTTACATCTTATAAGCCCGGCATATTGCTTGTGGGTGAGGGTAGATACGGGCGACTCACATCGCTATCACTCTTAAATATTCAAACAGGTTTACTTGAGGGAAAGGTAGCACTTACAAAAGATTATCGGGGACTGTGCTATGACAGCGAAACTGACACAACGTATATTTGGCGTGATGGGCAGATTGATGCAAGTATTTCTTTTTCCCAACCGAAAGCGGTATCTTACACACCAATTATGAGTCCTTTATCAAAAGGGGCACTTTTGTCTGGCGATATGTTTGCTCTTCCATATGAAGACGGAGTTCGAATTTACTCTATGGCAGCAAGCGAATTAGAATCACAACCCTTAAAGATTCATGGCTGGACACAAGAATTACCACTGACAGCATTCAACTCTGCAAACCCCGAAGCAATATTTGAGCTAATGGATACTTTTCCTAAAACAACTTCGGATCTATTGCTTCACATGATGGGTGGCGATAGTTCTGCTGATATATATGTTGTCAATTCGAGAAGCTACGATCTAGATGCAATTATTAAGAAAGGGTACTATGTTGACTTGGCCTGTAATGATACGATAAGGAAGAGCATAAATGATATGTATCCCTTCCTGCGTGATGAGCTTACTTATGAAGAAAAGATAGCAGCTTTCCCGTGTTACAATAACTTTGCTGTAAACAGTTATTGTCCAAAGGCATTTGAAGAAATAGGCCTGGCAGAGGTTGATATACCAAGGACATATGCTGATTTGCTTGATTTTATTGACCTTTGGGCAAAGGATTATGCTGAAAAATATCCATCCATGTCACTATTCGGACAGTATAGCGAACCAAATTTCATAAAAAAACTTATTACTATTGGAATTTTGGAAGACTATCGATATGATTGTCTCCGTAGAGGAACTCCAGCAATATACAATACACCTGATATACAAATGCTACTAGAAAAGCTAACTAGAACTGATTTTTCTTGTACTGGCTCACTCATAAAAACATATAGCGACATTCCCGAAAACATGACAAATGAGGATTTGTCAAAGCAGCTTTTTACATTCGGAGGTGCAAGCTCTCTTGCCGCCTACGGTGAGGTCTATTCTTATATGCCCTTGGCGATATCGAGTAGTATAAAGCCAGTAGTGCTGGCTAATACGCAATTGCTCTTGATAAACCCATATACACATAATATGGATAAAGCAATAGCTTTTGTAGAATTTGTTGCTGCAAATTTACCCATTACATTAAGTACGGATCTGATGCCGAATCATAATGATCCTATCCGCGACCCAAACTTCGATTTATCTTGGTTGGATGCGAATATTGAAATAACAAAATCAGCTCTAGCAAAAGCTAATGATGTTGATAGGAAGGAATTACAAGAAAAACTTGAGAACTGGTATAGAGTTTATGAGTTTGAAAGGAATTACGAATGGCTTGCAACCAGCGACAGTATTGCTGCCTTTCGCAACCTAGATCGGTATTTCACACTACAAACGCCTATTCCCTTATATGGCATGGGAGCCGATGAAGAAATTATGGATTTGATCTATAATCGGTTTTTAGATGGACAGATATCAGTCAGCCAATTTGTTCAAGAACTTGACCGAAAACTGAGTATGATTGAGCTGGAAGACCAATGAAACTGTAAAATCTACACGGAGTACACTTCCACCTCTTAGTATAGACCTTCCAGCTTCCTCATTGCAGCACGTTTTGTTTCCAGGTCGGAGTGGACATAAAGCTGCATCGTAAATGAAACTTTTGTATGCCCCAGCATTTCTGACAGTGTACGCAGATCACCCCCGGCTCGGACACAGTTTGTGGCGAATGTATGCCGGAGCGCATGGACACCTCGGTTCTTTATGTTGCATTGTTACAGGTATGTGCGCAGCGCCCTGCCAAAGTTGGTCCTGTCGATGGGTGTGCCCACTTCGGTGGCAAAGACTTTCCCATTGTATTTAATCATTGTTTACACAACGTGTTGGATAGGGAGGCGCATATTGAATTGTCTCTCGATGTGCATTCTTGTTGATTTTTGTGCACTTTTTGTATTTTGCTTTTTTTTCCTCTTGCAATGCTTGACAAATAAATAGTCATGGAGCATGATAAAAGCAGTAGAAGGCGGGTTGCCTTCATTCAATAAAATAGGAGGAAAACCATAATGAAACTCAGACGCCTGTCAGCCCTTGTCCTCGCGATGATTATGGTGCTTGGTGTTGGCATGACCAACAGCTTCGCCGAAGGTGTCATCGAACTGCGCGTGCTTAACTATCGCGACCTGACCACCGCCAACGCCGTGGAAGAGACCTCTACTGTTTGGGAAGCTTTCCAAGCTGCCAATCCGGACATCAAGCTGCTCATCCAGGACGAGTTCAACGACCCCTTCCATCAGGCGACCGAAGCGTACGCAGCGGCCGGCAATCTGCCCGATGTCGTCTACGCTTGGCCCTCTGGCCGTTCCACCACGCTGCACACCAAGCATCTGCTGAAGGATTTGGCTCCCCTGATCGCGCGCGACGGGCTGACCGAGTCTTACCTCCCGATGGCGCTTGATCCCGCGCAGCAGGCAGGCGGCTATCAGGCCATTATCCCGATGGGTATCACCGCAACGCATGCCTTCTATGTGAACACGGCAGTGCTCAAGGATTGTGGGCTCGAGCCCGCCAAGACCTATTCCGAGCTGGTTGCCCAGGTTCCCGTGCTGAAGGCGAAGGGCTATGAGACCGTTCTCATGCCCAGCCAGGACACATGGGTCATGCAGTCCTGCCTGTTCTCCATGATCGCCGGCCGTTTCTGCGGCGAAGGCTGGGAGAAGAAGATCCTCGCTGGCGAAGCCAAATTCACCGATGCTGATTTCGTTGCCGCGCTGAACTTCGTCAAGAAATTGTACGATGATGGCGTGCTGGACAAATCCACCCTGGCTGTTGGCTACGGCGAAGGCCCGGGCCTGTTTGCCACCAATACCGCCGCATACTATATCGACGGCGACTGGCGCATGGGCGCTTTCATCACCGATACCACCACTGGGCAGGCGCTGATCACTCCCGAAAAGCAGAAGGACTTCCTCATCACCGTTTTCCCGGAAATCGATGTGGAAGGCGTGAAGTTCAACAAGTCCAATACCGCTGTGCTGGCCACCGGCTATGGCATCAGTGCCGCCTTGGAAGACGGCTCCCCGAAACTGGAAGCTGCCTGGAGGCTGGTCAAATGGCTCGCCGGCAAAGAAGTCCTGACCTATAGGCTTTCTACTGGCGGTCTGGCTACTCCCTCCCGGACGGATATCGATTTTGCGTCGCTTACCCTGGAGCCCCTGCAGATCGCGATGGCGAATCTGGCCACGCAGTATGACAAGGCGACTGTGGTTATCGACGGCGTCTTTGAGGGCCCCGTGTATACGCCGCTGAACGACGGCCTGCAGGCCATTGGCATGGGCACCCAGACCCCCGAGGCGGTTGCGAAGGCGACCCAGGATGCCTTTGATGCTTGGAAGGCTTCCAAGTAAGCGACTGCAGCCACGTCAACTACTAAATAAATGAATGGGCGGAGAGGCCACATATGACAACCAAAGGTGAAAAAAGACTTGCATATACGGTATTGGTTTTACCTGCCGTAGCCATCTACTTGGCTGTCGTGGCCTTTCCAACCATCTTTTCTATTCTGCTGAGCCTGACCAACTACAACGGCGGTGTGATCTTCGGCAACCCGGACATTCATTTTGTAGGCTTAAAAAACTATCTTTGGATGTTTACCGAACCCTCGCGTAACTTTTATCTGGCGCTGAAAAACAACATGCTGATTGTAGGTGTCTCGGTTTTCGGCCAGATCCCCCTTGGGTTTTTGCTGGCGTATATCCTCGCGCGAAAGCTCATTAGGAAGGGAACCGGCTTTTTTCAGACGATGATCTATCTGCCAAATGTCATTTCATCGATCATCATCGGCGTATTGTTCAGGGCAATCATTTACGGGCGGGACACGGTGCTGTTGGATATCCGCCGTATCTTTGATCCCACTGCGGGTTACATAATGATCAACAACCCCATGATTCCCGTCCTGATCGTCATCCTTTGGATGTTCACGGGCTTTTACATGATCATCTTTCTGGCCAATATGCAACGCATAGACCCCGCGGTAATCGAAGCTGCCAGAATAGATGGCGCAAAAGAATCCAGGATCCTGTGGCATATTACATTGCCCGCCCTCTCCGGCGTGATCATCACCACGGCGATCCTCGCGATCTCGGGCTCTTTGAAATCATTCGATCTGATCTATGCCATGACGCAGGGCGGCCCGGCAGGCCAAACGCGGGTGCTTTCCCTGTACATGTACCAATCGGCGTTTTCGACGGCGCCTAATTATCCCTTGGCGAATGCCATTTCCACGGTGATGGTGTTCATTAGCATTGTGCTTATTTTGATTACCACGGGTTTGGGAAAAGCATTCAGGGAAAAGGAGGTATAGCCCATGGATAGTAAAAATATCTCCCTACCCACCAAAATCATTGTCTACGCGATCATGATTGCCTTTACGGTACTGACGATTTATCCGCTTTTCTGGCTGATACTGCAGTCTTTCAAAACCAATACAACGTATATGACCACTAACAAACTCTCATTCCCCCCCTCTTTATACCTTGGCAATTATTCCTTTGTCATGAACCAAGGCAACTTTTTTACCTTCTTCAATAACAGCGTGATCTATTCCGCCGTGACGGTTGTCGGCGTGGTGATATTGTCCAACATGGCCGGATTTGCTTTTGCCAAGTTACAGTTTAAGATCACCAAGCTGCTGCATGGCGTTTTTATTATTGGCATACTCCTCACCCTGCAGTCGATTTTGCTTCCGCTCTTTCTGATGGTGAGTGCTGCTGGAATTCACAATACCCGGTGG
Organism: Bacillota bacterium; assembly: GCA_023416585.1. GTDB lineage: Bacteria > Bacillota > Clostridia > Christensenellales > Aristaeellaceae > JAEWAH01. The sequence goes on along the minus strand of JAEZHM010000019.1, from coordinate 50,726 downwards.
GCGGTGCTGATCCCTTACATCGCGCTGGGACTGCCCATGGGGGTCTACTTATGCACCGATTTTGAAAAGAGTATCCCCGACGAGCTGCTGGAAGCGGCAAGAATCGACGGGGCAGGCTTTATGCGGATTTTTACAAGGGTCGTCCTGCCGATGTGCGCACCCGTTACGGTCACCTTGGCGATCATCACCTTCACCGGAACGTGGAACGAGTTTATACTGATGAGCCTGATGACGTCCTCCGAAAAATATAAGGCCATCCCTTACATGGTCGGCCGTTTCGCAGGCGCATTAGGCTCGGATTACGGAAAGCTCTTCACATCGCTGACAGTCGCATTGATTCCCATTTTGATCTTTTATTCGATCTTCAGAAATCAGATCACAAAAGGCGTTGCGGCCGGGGCAGTGAAGGGCTGATGGCTTGCCCGATCAAGCGGGATGGATACAAAGCAAGTATCCATCCCGTTTTTTTGTGGGACCGCCCCCGCAAAAAGGAGGGCTTGCATGGCATGTGGGCAAAAAGCCTGTTGTGTTTTCCTTGATAAGGTACAATAAATCGCGTAATTTCAAGAGGGACAAAAAACAACTATCATGAAAATAGTAGGAGGGTTTTGTTGTGCGCTTATCCTAACGTGGTATGCGGTGACTGTAACGCAGCCATTGAGAAGGCATAGATTATACACACTGCACCGTGCCGTGCTTTATGCGCCCTTCGGATAAGTCATTCGTAGGATGTCAGCAAGACGGTTTGACCGTTCTGAATAGGTTTATCCCACGAGGTGACCAGCACGTCGTTGTAATTGAGTCCAGAGAGGATGGCTGTGTGCGATCCGTCTTGGAGTCCGATTCTCACGCGGGCTTCCTCGATATAATATTCCGTTTGCCTCCATGCGCCTATTTTGGATTTTAGAAGATATAGAACGTTTCCGATCAATGCCTTGTTATCAACCATCATCGGATTATATGAAGAATCCGCGAGAATTTCCACGGAAGCAATCTGATCGGGCATAGGTGCGTCATCGGGGCATTCGAACCACACGGTCGTGTCATTTTCCGTAACCTCTATGTCTATGGCGCTAAAAGGCACACCCTTTTGAATAGTGCCTTGAATAATCCACTCGTTCATTCTCAGCGCGGGTGCGTTTTTCCAGGCACATCCGATCCAATAATCTGCTCCTTCCGGGCACAGCGTCAGGATCGAATCCAAGCCGGGATATTCGTCGCCCTCCTTGACACCAATATGCTCTACGAAACCGCCTGCCTGAGCTCGCAGCCGCCATTGGTCGTTCTCCAGTGCACGAAGAGACACAAGTGTTTTATCCCACAATGCTACATCAGCCGCCAACTGCGTCTGCGTCGTCCCGTTCATAACTCCGGTTTCCAGCAGGACGTAATCTTCTTCCAGCAGTGCTTTATTGGCCTCTTTGCGGGTTTTTTTCATGGTGGCCGAAAGGTCGGCCATTCGCCGTTCCCGCTCCATCTGCCAGACGGTGTATGTCGAGGCAGCCAAATCGAGCTTTTTTTCCGCTTCTTCGATCAGATATTTTCCGTCCTCCGCATTGAATTCGGCCAACATATCGCCCGGCATAACGAGCTGATTCGGCTTCACGAAAATCCTGTTCACCGACAGGGGACGGGTAAACAATATGGGCAGTTGGATCGAAATGCTCTTCTGGCTCTTGATGCGGATGTCATAAGAGGTATGCTCGTACTGCAGAATGCCGCCTTCCACGCCTGTCACCTGGACGTTTGGCAGCATATGGCGGTAGATTGTACGTGAAAAAAAGGTCAGCAGCACAAGAATGATAAAGAAGAAGGCGGTAATGCGCACCGTCCGTTTCTTTTGCATAGAATCTCTCCTTAGAATCGTATAGCGGACAGTCCCTTGACCAATTCTTCTTCAAATAGAGTATAAAGCATCACCATCGGCGCGATGAACAAAACCGCGCCCGGAAAGAGTATTTCAGTACCGGACGCTTTAAGCCCGTTCAATGCCAGCGATAGCGGGTACAGCCATTCATCTTTCAAAAGCACCAGCGGCTGTTCGACCATGTTCCAGCTCTCCGCAAACGCGAGAATCATCACAGACAGCACGCCTGCCTTCGCCATCGGCACAAAAATTGAAAATAGAATGCGCGGTAGAGAGCCGGTCTCAAGAACCGCAGCCTCCATCATCTCGTCTGGCAATCCCCTGATAAACTGATGGAGCAGGAACACGCCAAACGGTGCCGCCATGCCCGGCAGAATGAGCGTCCACCATGTATTGAATATTCCTATTTGCCTGGACAGAATATAGTTCGGCAAAAGCGTCACCTGAAAGGGCATCAAGGCGGTCACGATGTACAGGAAAAGCAGGAGGTCGGAAAACCGCAGCCGTACCTTTGCCAGCAAAAACGCAATCACCACTGAAATCACCGTTTGCCCAAACGTAATAGCCAGCGCAATGATCATGGAGTTCCAAAACGTAGCCATGTAGGTTTGAGATTTGAATAAAAGCCCTACATAACCGCTGAAGGTCACCTCATAGGGGATGAGCCTGACCGGAGCGCCTGCTTTGAATACGACAGCCAATTCTTCCCTCCCCATGAATGAGGCGCATACAATCATCAGAATCGGGAACAGGAATACCGCACCGACAAAACCTGAGAGGCATATGCGGGCACTTGATTTCATCTTTTGCACTCGCTACGCCCTCCTTTTGTCAAAGCGGTACGCGGCCCAAACGAACAGGTACAAAAACGCCGCAAACATCGTCGCCCCGGCCGTAAGGTTCTGATAGTTGAGCTTTTGGAAGTGGTTGTTCATATAGTTCTGCATCAGATACAACGATTCATCAGGGTAAGCGCCATAAAGCAGATAGCTCTCCCGGAAGATGCGCAGGTTGTAAACCACCGCCAATATGCTCACGAAAAATAGCGCGGGAGCCAGCTGCGGAAGCGTTATATGGAAGAACAGCCTAAGCCCCTTTGCTCCGTCGAGCGCTGCCGCTTCATACATATCCTTCGGAATGACCGACATCGCCGCTACCAGCAGAATCATCATAAACCCCGTGTTTTTCCAGATGTAGATAGCATAGACGGGGGCTTGCACATTCAGCGCGGCCAATTTCTCAAACGCCGGTGTCAGTGCCGCGCTGGGCAAGAGCAAGGGGAGAACCAGCGCGGCACGCACCCAAGCGCAACGTCCATTTAGCCGCGAGACGATCAGTGCCAGCGCGAGCGAAATTAACACCAGGCATGGAACGCCCAAGGCGATCAATTTCAGGGTATTGATGAACGCAAGTTGATAATAACGGTTTTCAAGGACTTTCGTATAATTTGCGAGTCCCGAAAACCGAGGGGAAAACGCACTCTCAATCAGCGAATAGTAGATAGAGTGCCCGAACGGGATGGCATAGAACAGAAGAAACCATAACACAAAAGGGAGGCCGATCATCCACCATTTGCGTTTTAGCTTTCTCATGACCGCACCTTCCTGCTTTATATCACCGCGCCTACTCGTACTGCATCATGTCCGCCTTACTCTGAATGACCCGGATGAATTCATCGATGGAAATTTCGCCCACCAAATATCGGTACAGTATATCCGTGTTTTCCAGCAAGCTTACGGGATGCAGCCTTGTATTCCATGTCACCCATTTGCCTGCCGCAAACTGCCGAAGCGTCTCCATTTGCTCGGTGTAGCGGGGGATTCCCCAGGTTGGATCGTTATAATGCGCGTGGGAATAGGGCTGAATGTCCTGCAGCAGCATGGTGGATGGAATGCCGTAATCGGTTTGATACTGATTTTCCGGTTTTGCGATTTCTGCCAGGAGCTCCATCGCCAGTTCGCGGTTAGGCGAGTTGGCGTTTACGCAGTATCCATAAGACTGCACCATCGCTACTTCCAGTCCGTTGACCGTAGGTGTGGGCACTGTCTCACTGCTGATATCGGCAAACATATCGATGATAGCCGCTGGGGATTTGGGCCGCTCCCCACCCTCCCATGAGACAATGATCCCTTGTTCCACCATTTTCCGGTATGCCTCCATATCTTCGCGGAAGCCAGGTGTATCAAAATGAAGTGTACCGTCTTTCTGCGCCTGGGTCATAACATAATAGTACAGTATGTCCGGGGTTCCCGTGTTGTCATATAGGAGCACCGGCTTTCCGGGTTGACCTAAGCCAGCCGTGCTGGCTGCCTCATATACATCGCTCCATGTAAAGGGATAGGAAGGCATTTGGAACTCGGCCTGCTGTGCAAGCTCCTTGTCTATCCTCCACAGGTTGTAATTGATGTAGCCGGGTAGGCCGTACAGCTTACCGCCATTGGAATATATTTCCTCAAACGGGAGCCAATCAGCCAGCGAAAGCGCCTCCATGATCGACGTCCCGTCGCTCAGCGGCGCGAGCGCCCCGGCCTCCGCGAACTGCCTGATCAGGCCCGCACCTTCAAACAGCATGTCGATCCCGTCGTCTCCGGCTAGCAATGCAGTTCTATATTGATCCGGGCTCATGCTCACGTCGCGCACTTCCACGTCTGGATGTCGCGTCAAGAAGCTAGTCAGCGCGACATCGAACGCATCGCGCAGCCCGTCGTTGTTGACGATCGTCAGCACCGTCTTGTTAGCTAAACGATCTTCACTGACATCGATGGAGAGCAGCCGCATGCTGGATGCATCCCATGCGTACAGCATGTCTTTTGAGGCGCGGATATCGAGCATATTTTCATAATTGAATTTGTATTTCTCCTCTGAAGGCGGAACCGGGATGACCGTTTGTATCTGCGTCTTCTCGTCGTATTGAACCAATCGGCCTCCTCCCAATATATACACGATATCCGGCCCTGCGGCGATGGATTGCGCTTGGATAAGCGTCTGAACAATCGTCTGCGCTGATAGGTTTTTCAAGTTTAGTCGGCTTACCAGCGCCTCAGTCATACCGGGCATGGGCACATGCAGCGCAAGAAGTCCGCCTTTTCCATCCGGGCATATATCGGTAACCGTGCCGAGCTTGACCTGCGTTAGCGAACCGCTTTCTTTATCCAGCAGGTAGAGTTCACCCTCCGCGGTTACTCGCCCATATGCCAACCCGGCGGGTAATCCAGATAACACTGCCAGCTTGTTGCCGGCGATTTCTATCTTGAAAGGCGTTAGTTCCTCTGGCAGCGTCCACGCGCCCTGTTCGTTTCCAGAGAAATCCAGCATCAGAACTTTCTTTTGCTTGGCATCCAGGATGTATATGTTCGAGGCGTCCGTGACGATCTGAGAAGCTGATGGGATAGAGGCTACCTCTGCAAATGCATCCTCTCCGCTCTGGCGGTATAACCGACCGTCCATGACCACCCAAAGACCGTCCTGTGTGGGATAGAAGAGAAGTTCTTCTTGATAGTCCTTGGGTAACGCGATCTCCCGAACCACAGTCTCGCCGGTGGCAAGGCTGACGGCTGAGGAGAGCAGCATAAGACCCGCAAATAGTGCGCAGGCCCAGCGCTGTATGTGCCTTCGGGTAACAATCAAGCTCACGCGCTTTTTCATGTCCGGCAATGTCGTTGCCATGAAGCTGGCTGGTGCGCCAAGAGTGACATTGCGTGGCGATACGAGCGCGATCAGCGTGCGTGCGTACTCAATCGTATCTCCTCGAGTCAATGTGCGGATGGAGCGTTCATCGCACGCGCGTTCGCAGTCCTGACGCGAGCAATGAGCAGCCAGCCATACCAACGGGTGAAACCAAAATACCGCAAGCAGTATATTGCGCAGTAGATTCCAAACATGATCCCAGCCTCGATAATGGCATTGTTCGTGCGCCAATGCGAACGGCAGGTTTTCAGGGCGCGCGCTTACCGCGTTGAGCGCGATGCGTGGACGAAGTACGCCGACAAGGCAGGGGGAGGGCACGTTTGCCAGATACACGGGGACGGGCGATGTAACCGGCAGCGCAACCGCTTCGGCAAAGATTCGCCGAACAAAGCTGTGATTCACAAGCAGCATATAGGCTGCGGATAGGGCGACGCCCAAGAGCCAGACTGCTGTCAACCATTGCGCCATTGGCAAGGTTCGCCCGGCTGCCTGAGTGGGTTGGGTCGATGACGTACTTTGTGAAACAGCGTCTTGCATCTGCGGAGGGGCAGCTTGTACAGCCGCCTGCGCATCTGATTTGGATTGAACCAACCCTGTATCGTCGTTTCGCGATTGCGTTACTGCATCATCCTTTTGCACGATGTATGCCACCTGCGCGGGAATATCCGTTTTACGATCAAAATGGATCGGATTGGGGAGCGAGAGGGGGATGAGCATTCGCAGCGCGACCACCAGCCACAGGCCGTATAGCAGCGTATGCCGTACCTTACCGCTCAGTAATTTTCGGAGAGTTAGCATCAGAAGGATTAACCCAGCCCCGGTGAGGGATTGCGTGACCAAAGCAGACACAAACGTATCAGAAATCACCCTTGGCCTCCTTTGCTTGCTGGAGCAATTCCAGCAACTCATCAATTTCTCTTTCGTTAAGCCTTCCGCTGTCCACCATAGCGCTCATCAGCAGTACGGGCTTGCCATCATACACTTTGTCAAGAAAAGTTTGCGTTTCTTCCTCTACGACCTCCGCCTTCTCGACCAACGGGTAATACAGCTTCGCAGGCTTTATATCCTCCATGCGTATCGTTCCTTTTTGGAGCATGCGCTTGAGGATATTGATGACGGTATGCTTCGTCCAACCCGTTACATCTTTCAGCCGATGGGTGATCTGTGTCATGGTCAGGGGACGTTCCTGCCATAATAGCTCAATGATTTTGGATTCCGCTTCCGTCAGTTGAATCGGCATGAAAAATTCCTCCAGATAGGTAGATTCTCTGTTACCTAAATTGTAGCATACAGGTAGAAAGGTGTCAACCTGTTTTTCATGCTCAGTCTCTGCTCTTGGTTATTACTGCTCTTGTGCGCTTCCTGGCACTTTGAACCACAAACGCCCATTTTTTCCGCTCCGGCGCCCGCGATCCCGTTCCCACCCTCCGAAAACGCCGTTTGCGGGCGTATACGGCGCGCCGGTCCGCGCTCGTGATCGTGTAACAAAACGAAGCTTGTCGAGCCCGCCGCGCTATGGTATACTTGTGCATCAAGTGTGGGGGAGGAGTCATTCCGCCCAAAAAACCGCTGTCGTGAAAGGGCGTGCATCGTGGACAATTCGCGCGCAAGAATTCTTCTAAAGTTTCTTAAAACGGCCTTTGGCCTCGCGGTGTTCGCATTTGGGGTGCGTCTAACCATTGCCGCGAACATCGGGCTTGCGCCATGGGATTCCTTCAGCATGGGCATCGCCTACCACACACCACTATCCTATGGCACGGCACATATAACCATAAGCTGCATCATTGTGGCGATAGATCTTATGATGCGGGAAAAAATCGGTTACGGAACAATCCTCGACGCGTTTCTCGTAGGCCTGTTTGTGGACATTTACAACAACCTCGGGATCGTTCCGGTGCAATCTGGCGTGCCGCTTGGCATCGCCGTCATGATCGCGGGGCTGTTCATCATGAGTTTGGGGCAGTTCATTTACATGTCCACCGGGCAGTGCTGCGGCCCGCGGGACGCGTTTCTCGTGGGTCTCGGAAAGCGCCTGCCCAAGGTCCCGATCGGCGTTGTGAATACCGGAATACTGTGTGTTGTACTTTCAATTGGCTGGCTCTTGGGCGCGCCAATCGGCATCGGAACCGTCATCTCGACCTTTGGCATGGGCGTTACTATGCAAATCATTTTCAGGCTGCTGAAGTTTGAACCGCGCAGTGTCAGGCATCAGAGCCTGTTTGAGGTCACAAGAGCATGGTTTGACCGAAGCATCTCCGGATAGTCCGCCCCCATGCCTTCTTGTCCTGTCCAGAGTATACCCTTGAGAAATCGAGGGTTTTTTCATTTGCAACATGGTGGGTACAAATATCGAAAGGACAATTGGGTTCAAAAATCGGTTCGAAACAAAAGTTGGGCCCGCAGACCCATGGTTTTGCTGGGTTTGCGGGCCTCTTCTATCCGTATTTAGCTTTAATCAGCCTGGCGGAAGCTTTCTCTTCCCGGCTTGCTCCGCCGTTTCAGAACCGTATCCGCAGGCGCTTTATTTGCGGACATTTTGACGGTTCATTGAATATCGGAAGCAGCCGGCTCCTGCCCGGGCTCCTGTACCATGGCCTTCATGATGGATTCCTTGATGCTTTTCACACGGGCATCTTCTTCCTTGCTTCCTTGGTTGAGCACAACGCCCAGCTTTTCACTGACCAGGAGATTTAGCAGCATTTCAAAGGCGTTGACGGAGCTATTCTGTTTATCTCCGCCGCCCATGCTGAGCACAGTCTTGGGAACGATATCGACCTTTGCTTTTTCGACTGCGGATGTAAATTTGGTCATTACATCCTGCACGACCTGATATTGGGGCCCGCCATAAGCCTTTACCTGTTCCTCAATAGCTACGGCTCTACCAATACCGACTCTGGCTTCTCTTTCAGCTTCAGCCTCAGCAATTGCCTTGATTTTGGATGCTTCCTGCAGCGATCTTTGATATTCGGCTTTACCGACGTTGCTTTGTATTTGAATATTGATGTCAGATTCCGTTAAAAGCTTCTGCTGCATGGCTTTGGATTCGGCTTCCCTCAAGTCCCTTTCCTTGCCGGCCGCCTTTTCCTGCTGCGAGTAGGTTTCGATCCGCTCCATGGCGATCTGCCTTTCACGGAGCTGGGTCAGAATGACCTCGATCTTGTCATCGCTCTTGGATGCGGCCGGGGTGCCGATGAGCACTTCTTCCAGCTCGAGATTGTAATGCTCGAATTTTGCCTTCATCTCATTGGAGGAAACTTTCTGAATTTCGTTTCTGTCCTGTATGAGCTGTATCAGTGTCTTGGTCTGGCCTATGTTTTTGAAATAGGCGGATACCATGGGGTCAAGGGTCTGGTCCACCAGCATTTTCACATCGCCAAACCGCTGGATCACCAATGGGGCCTTTTTATAGTCGATGTGCATGACAACGGACAAGGGAAGGGAAGGTTCGAAGGCATCCTTGGTAATCAGGCTGACTTCCGTCAGGTTCTCGTCAAATTTATGATAGCCGGTCTGGTTGCTGATCCATTTAAGAATGATATTCGTAGTGGGAACGGTGATGATTTTACCGGCATACGTATTGAAGGCATATTTGCCAGGCATGAGAGGCTCCCGCCACACGCCGCGGAACCCCTTCTCCACCAACTCCCCATGCTTGTAATCGTCGCCTGTGGAATCTACGCCCTTGGGCCCAATGAACGATACCACAACGCCCACATATCCGACTTCTATCAGAGTCTTTTCAATCAGCTCCACAGTTGCGAAAAAGCGGTTGATAAAGTAGGTGCCTTCCACCAGAACCTGATATTGCCGTCCCCTGAACCCGCCGGCCTTTAGAAACTTTTCAGGGTCCTGGAAATTATTGTGATACGTTTCGGATTTGCTTGGGTCAACGCCAACTGCGGGGGCAATAATATCGTCATGGGCCAGCGAGAGACCGTCATGTACCGTAACAATGCCGACTTTGTCATCCGTACCTTTGATGACGACGGGTGTAAAGCCCTTTCTGTCTTTCAGCAGCTCCGCCATGTTCATGATGGTCGATTCCTCGGCCTTTGTTCCCATGGGCAGGTAATAGATTTTGTCTTCCGTAATGATGATGAACTGTGCAAGGTTAAACGCGTAAGTTCCTTCCCTGATGATCCCTCTTTGAGGGCCTCTCTGGCCGCCGCTATGCAAGAAGCCGCGCGCATCCTGGAAGTTATCGCATTCAGGTATGATTTTGCCCAATGTCTGGATTGGCTCAAGAGGCATACCGTCCCGCGCGAACACGTAGGCAATCTGCCCCTGGGGGACAGTAACAAGGGGGCAAATATGTACCTTGTACATAAGCGGTGTCAGGAAATGAAGACCACCTCTTATGACCTGGGGCTGAAAGCCGGCTTCGCCATTCAAGGCAATGATCTGCATATCCAGGGAACCCTTATGAGACCACCATTTTTCGATGATGGCGATCTTGTTATTGGGGATGATTCTAAGACCTATGACCCACAATAGCAGGATGAGCCCGATGAGAACTGAAAACACCAGTGTCAAAAGTTCAAGATACGGCATTTTTTCCACCTCATTCCAGTCGTATTGTCAAAATCCTTTCCGTTTTCACGAGTTATTAATCTACATTTTGCTGTGCTTGTGTATGTCCCTCATAATATCACTAAATATCAGCAAAGTATATTCCAAATTCAGTATTCATATGTGTTGTGTTTAAACAATCATTAAAGAAGTTCAAGCGGTTTTAGTACAACGCATGAAAATCCTGACTGATGAAATTTTTCGCCTTGATATTGACAAGGCCGCTATTCAGTGTTACTATGTACCTGCTACTATGTGACGCTGCATACCAGCGACGATGAATATCAGCGTCACAGTATACCGGCTATGTAAAATAGTGAGAGGTGTTTGAATGGAAAACCTGACTGAAATGCTCAGAGGCGCGTTGGAAGGCTGTGTCTTGGAAATCATCAGCCGGGAGCAAACCTACGGCTATGAAATCACGAGGCGCTTGAATGCACTCGGCTTTACGGAAGTCGTAGAGGGAACGGTATATGCCATTTTAATCCGGCTTGAGAAAAACATGCTTGTGGATATGGAGAAAAAACCCTCCGACATGGGACCTCCGCGCAAGTTCTACACGCTCAATGACGCGGGGCGCGAGGAACTGCGGAGGTTTTGGGAAAAATGGGAATTTGTCGCGTCGAAACTCAGCCAGCTAAAGGAGGGGCAGTAACAATGCTTGACTCTATTATCAAATTGATCATAGGCGGCATGGAAGAGAAACGGGCCTACAAACAAATAATGAAGCGTGCAGGAGCCTTGCCGGAAGATTATCGGTTTGCGTTCCGTAAGATTCAGAAGTATATGTTCACGACCGGCATTGGCATTGACTATGACGGTGGTATAAAGATATTTGCAGACTTGGTTGATTGGTTTGAAGCAAGCGCAGCGGAAGGCAAACAGGTTCTTGACGTGATAGGCAATGATGTTGGCGCTTTTGTAGAAGAATTGGCGGGCGCGTCAATCACCTATACTGAAAAGCTGCGGGAAAAACTAAACAAAGATATTGCGGAAAGATTTATCAAGGAGGTGCGGTAACGATGCTGGAACTTATCAAAAAAATAATCGGGGATAAAAAAGAGTATAAGGAACAAATGGCAAGGGCAGAAGCGCTGCCTGAAGACTATCGGTTCGTATTTCAAAAAATCCAAGGATACATGTGGAATTTCGCGGGTGGGGACGGCTCCGATATGTTGAAAATACAGTACGAATTGATAGAGTTGTTTGAATTAAGCGCTGCGGACGGCAAGCACGTTCTCGAAGTAACGGGTGAAGATGTTGTCGGGTTCTGTGACGAGCTTTTGCGCGATACGAAAAAGTGGACCGATAACTATCGCAAAAAATTGAACCGCGACATGATGAACAAATTTGGAAAGGGGAGCGGTTCCAAATGAGAGACATCGCAATTGGGGTGAAGGATCTGAAAAAGTCCTTTAAAAGCACTGAAGTCCTGAAAGGTGTCGATTTTGAGGTGCGGCGTGGTGAGATTTTTGCCCTGCTCGGCCCCAACGGTTCCGGCAAGACAACGATTGTCAAAATCCTAACCACGCTGCTGAAACAAGACAGTGGGACTGCCACTGTAAACGGATTCGATGTTGTGTCAATGCCCGATTTCGTGCGGCAGTCGATCAGCCTGACTGGGCAATTCGCTGCCGTGGACGAGATGCTGACCGGGCGGGAAAATATCATTATGATCGCCAGGCTGCGGCACCTAACAAGCCCGCGTCAAGTGGCTGACGATATGCTGAAGCTCTTTGGTCTTTTAGACGCCGCCGACCGCAGGGTGTCCACATATTCGGGAGGGATGCGCCGCAGGCTGGACATTGCCATGAGCCTGATGGGAAAACCGCAGGTCATTTTTCTTGACGAACCGACCACCGGGCTCGATCCCGAAGCGCGCATCGAAGTTTGGAAGACTGTCAAAGAGCTAGCTGATCAAGGCACAACGGTGTTTCTGACTACGCAGTATTTGGATGAGGCTGAGCAGCTTGCCGACAGGATTGCCATTCTGCATGAAGGCAGGATTATCGTGAGCGGCACGCTCGCGGAACTGAAAAAGCTGATCCCGCCGGCCAAGGTGGAGTATGTTGAAAAACAGCCGACATTGGAAGAGATATTTCTCACGATCATCGGCAAGAAGGGGGAAAAATAAATGGAAACGGTAAAAAAATACTATTTCAGCGATATGGGTGTGATGCTTGGCCGTTCCATGCGCCATATTTTCCGCAGCATGGACACCATCATCACGGTCGCCATCACGCCTATTGCAATGATGCTACTGTTCGTTTATGTGTTCGGCGGTGCGATTCAAACCGGCACGGACAACTATGTGAATTATTTGCTGCCCGGCATACTGCTGATGGCGATTGCAAGCGGCATAGGCTATACGGCTTACCGTCTGTTTATGGATATGCAAAGAGGCATCTTCGAAAGGTTCCACTCCATGCCGATTGCACGATCTAGCGCGCTGTGGGGGCATGTACTGACCTCGCTTGTATCCAACGCAATTACGGTTGCCGTCATTATTCTCGCAGCGCTTTTAATGGGCTTCCGCTCGCAGGCAGGAGTATTGTCGTGGTTGGCCGTGGCTGGGATACTTGCGTTGTTTACACTGGCCTTGACATGGGTCGCGGCAATTGCGGGACTAAATGCGAAATCGGTGGACGGCGCCAGCGCCTTTTCCTATCCGCTTGTCTTTCTGCCATTTATCAGTTCGGCTTTTGTGCCAACCGAATCAATGCCGCCGGCTGTTCGTGCATTTGCCGAAAACCAGCCGGTGACTTCGATAGTGAATGCCATCCGCGCGCTGCTGTCAGGTAAGCTTGTCGGAAACGACATTTGGACCGCGCTTGCATGGTGCCTGGGCATTCTTATTGTCTCTTATATATTCGCAATGAGGGCATACAGGCGCAAAGCATCTTAGAGCTTTTATTTTAACCTCCATGTCGCCTACAGCTAGCGGTGACATGGAGGTTAGTTTTATAGACTGCTGTTTTATGTGTTGAAAACAGAAACAAGTTCGCGAGTTTTTTTAAATATCGTGAATTAGTACTTGACTCGGCAGAATGGGCGGAATATAATGAGCCTATAGAAAAGAGCATTCAAGTATATAGTACTTTTCTTTCACCTTTATTTTATGAAGAAGAGTATGGGGGGAGAGCAATGCGGGATAAGCTGCGCAAGCCAAAGATGGGGCTTTTATTACTTGGAGCGGAACGATTTTGCCGTTTGGGCGAAGGAACCGCGCGGGGCACGTATCTGAAAAGGAAACAGGACGAGGCGGCGTGGATGCTGGCCGATAGTCAAAAAATCGCCGACGTTACCTTTCCGGGCATTGTTTTTACAAGGGAAGACGTCATATCCGCCATGGATGCGTTTATTAGCGACAAGGTGGACTATGTGCTGGCCATTTATTTAAGCTGGGCGGAAGATTTTGCTTGGAACCGCTTCCTGCGGGACATGCCGCCCGTGCCTATATTGTTTGCCCACCGGATGCGGGATGAGATCAATTTGAAGGATACCCACGACAGCGACGAATTTACCGAATACCTTTGCTGCGGCGGTCTTGTAGGCATGCAGGAGGCCAGCGGCAACAACACAAATTACAAGCGTCCTATGCTGGAAACTACCGTTGGAACATGGCATCAAATCATGGACCGCGCCGCGGTATTCGGCAATGCCGCCCGTGCCCGCGCCATTTTGAAGAACGGCACCATCGGTCTGCTGGCTTGCTATAATGAGGCTATGTGGAGCACATATGTGCATCCTTACGACGTGTTTCAAAAGGTTGGCCCTGAGCTTCGCTTCCTGTCCGTTGCCGAGCTTACCGATACCATTGAGGAGATTTCCGAGGCGGAAGCCGGTCTTGCCATGAAGGATATCGCCTCGCGCTTTGAGGTGCTGCCCAATGTGCGGGAAGATAAATTCCTGGCCAGTGTCCGCGCCAGCATGGCCATGGAGCGCATGGCCAGGAAATACAAGCTGGATCTTCTGGTGCTCAACGATATCGATACGGTTTTGTTTCAGCAGGTAGGCCTGCGCCCGGGCTTTTATCCCACCTCGCCTGATGTTCAGACCATCGTCGTACCCGAGGGCGATATCGGCGGCGGCCTGGCTACCTACATCCTGCATCTTTTAACCGGCGGTCATGTGCATTTTATTGAGCCTTTCCATATCGACCTGCCTAACGGAAATTTTGCGGCCGGGCATGCCGGACCCAACGATTATACCGACCCTGCCGGCAAGACGAAAATATCCATTGACGTGCGGTTTGCCACTTCCCCGTGGAAGCACGCGGGCGCGCCCTTTGCCTGGCATGTGTTTTCTCCTGGGCGCAAGACCATGCTGCACTGCTCGGAGCATAACGGCCGTTTCCTGTTCGCCGTAACGCTTTTAGACAGCCTTCCCTGTGATCACTTTCTGGCCACATATTCCCACGGCCTGTTCCGACCGGTAGGTGAGACTTGCCCCGAACTTTTTGAAAAGCTGCTTCGTATCGGCGTAACGCAGCATTATGGCATCGCAAGCGGCGATTGCATTCCGGCCATTGCGGATCTTTCCATGATGCTGGATTTTGATTACCACAAAGTTTAATATATATTGGAGGATCATGTATGGAACGGTTCAAGCGCATTGGAAAAGTGGCGCCCATTCATTCCACAAACATCAACAACTCCCGCATGGGCATCGGTTTTGAAAAGCTGGACAGGAACGTGTTTGATCCGGAGAAGGCGTATGACAAGGTTGCGGCCATCGGCGTGAAATGGATACGCATCCAAAGCGGATGGGCGCGCACCGAAAAGGAAAAGGGTGTTTACGATTTTGCCTGGCTGGACCGTATTGTGGATGAGCTGCGGGTCCGCGGGCTGACGCCTTGGATCGACCTGTGCTACGGCAATGGCTTGTATACACCGGAAGCCAACCACTATTTTGGAGCGGTAGGCTGCGTGCCCAACAACAGCGAAGAAGCCTTGGCAGCCTGGCAGGCTTATGTGTATGCGCTGGTTAACCATTACCGCGGCAAGGTTAACTGCTACGAGGTATGGAACGAGCCGGATGGCAAATGGTGTTGGAAAAAGGGGCCTGACGGTGCGGAATACGGGCGTTTTGTGTGCGACACAGCAAAGGCTGTGAAGAAAGCAGATGAAAGCGCCCAAGTGTTTGGCGGCGTCATATGCTTAAGGGATCTGAAGTTTGTGGACGATGCGCTGGCTGCGGGCATGGCCGGCTGCATCGATGCGTTGACCTTCCATGAATATACGCCGTCGGAAGTGACTTTGCAGGAGCGGGTAGAAACACTGCGGGCCCTGTGCGCCGCCTATAATCCTAAAATCAAGATCATACAGGGCGAATCGGGCTCGCAATCCGACAGCCGCGGTGCGGGAGCCATGCACGGCGCTGCCTGGACGCCGCGCAGGCAGGCCAAGCAGCTATTGCGCCATGGGGTGGCGGACCTAATCAACCGTGTAGAGTTCACCAGTTATTTTTCCTGCATGGATATGATTGAAGCCCTCAACGGCACTAATGACAACAAATCCAGCTATTTGGATTACGGTTACTTTGGCGTTCTGGGCGCGGACTTTGACGAGAACGGTTTTGCCAGCGGTGAATATACGCCCAAGCTTTCCTACTATGCCTATCAGAACTTATGCGCCTTGATGGCCGAGTCGCCGGAGCTTGTAACACTGCCAGTGATGATGCGCAAGGAAGCCTCTCCCCGTCTTCTGGGAGAAGATTACTATAACCTGAATATGCTTCGTGCTGGCTTTAAGCGTCCGAATGGCAGCACGGCGTTTGCCTACTGGCATCCGGCAGATCTATTGACCACGGAGTTTGATTCCACCGTATCTTTCCAGGTCGTAGGGCAGTCAAGGGACATCCATCTGGTGGATCCCATGGACGGCACCGTGTATACGCTGCCGGAAAGCGTGGTGGAGCGTCAGAGCGGAAACTGCGTGATATTGCGCAACCTGCCCATCCGCGATTATCCCCTTTTCCTCACTTTCGGTGATTTTGTCCAATTTAATACTATATAATAATATTAGCATTATTATGATAACAAAGGAGAGGAATACCTCTTGAGCTTTATGTTCCACCCGTATCCCTACACTGATCCCAAGGCGGTTAATCCTGTTTTTCCTGGCGCCGGTGTGCCTGAATCTATGATCAGGGGCGCCTTGAATGT
The DNA here is from genome assembly GCA_023416585.1 of Bacillota bacterium. Lineage (GTDB taxonomy): Bacteria > Bacillota > Clostridia > Christensenellales > Aristaeellaceae > JAEWAH01. The sequence continues at coordinate 34,437 of JAEZHM010000019.1, read as the reverse complement.
GGCGAAGGCCATTGTCGGGCTGGCCGCTGCCGGGAAGGCAAAGATAGGCATAGACGGCTATCCGGGCATGCAGTTTTCCGTGCTGTCGCAGGTTTTATCCCAGCAGCTAAACAGGGATGCCCGGATCATCGATGCGCGGTCCCTGCTGCTTGATGGGGATGTTATCCTCGAAAAGATTGCGCCCTGCCTGCCGGAAGACAGGGAACTTGATCCTGTGCTGTTGTACGGCAAGCGTTTTGACGGGGAATATTGCGACTTGCAGGATAAGCAGAAGGTTGCCAACCTTAGAAGCGAACTGTCCGGACCGGGGACCGTGATCGTTATTGGGCAAGGCGCACTTTGCGGGGAACTTCGCGATGCTTACGATCTGCGCTTGTGGGCGGATATTACTCCGCGCCAGGCAGCGCTGAACTTTAAATATGGCCTCGCCTGCAATCTTGGGGAAACAGATGCGCTACCCTACAGCGCCATGATGCGCCGGAATTACTATGTGGATTTTGAGCTGGCGCTGGAGAGCCGTTGGTCTCTGATACGGGAAAACAAGCTGGATTACTACCTTTCCGCCGACGACCCAAAGAATATGATTTTAGTCCCTTATGACAAGCTTTGCTTGTTATTCGACGCTTTGCGCAAAAGCCCCTTCCGCTGCCGCCCGGTCTATCTGGAGGGCGTGTGGGGCGGCTTCTATATCAAGAGGCTGCGCAATCTGCCGGACGCCATGCGCAACTGCGCCTGGGTGTTCGACATGATCCCCATGGAAGTGTCTCTGGTGGCGGATATGGATGGAAAGCAGCTGGAGGTGCCCTTCTTCACCTTTGTGCAGCAGCAGGGTGAAAAGCTGCTGGGCAAGGCTGCGTTTGAACAATTTGGTGGGTATTTCCCCATCCGCTTCAATTATGATGATACCTTCCACGCCAGCGGCAACATGTCCATACAGTGCCACCCCCACGCGGAATATGTGGTGCCCAACCATAGGGAGCTGGGGCGCCAGGACGAGAGCTATTATGTATGCGTGGCGGGAGAGGGCGCAAAGACTTATCTGGGCTTTAAAGAGGCGGACAGCTGCGAAAGGTTCTTAAGCGCGGCGGAACGCGCTCAGGAGACTGGCGAAGAGATCGACTATCAGAAGTATGTTTTCGCTGTGGAATCCAAACCCGGTACACAGGTAATGATCCCCGCGGGCACGATCCATGCCTCCGGCCAGAACCAGGTGATTCTGGAGATCGGCAGCTTAACCGTTGGCAGCTACACCTACAAACTGTACGATTATCAAAGAATTGATCCGCAGTCGGGGCTTCCCAGGCCCATCCATTTGAAGATGGGGCGGCAGGTGCTCCGCAGCGAGCGCACCACACAGTGGGTGAAAGACAATCTGGTCAACCATGGCGGCGTCATCCGCGAAGGCGCGGACTTTTCAGAAACCGTGGTAGGGGAGCATGACCTGCTTTATTTCTCGCTCCGGACACTGAAATTTGAAAAGGAAATACGGGACGATACCAAGGGGCTATTCCATGTGCTGGCGCTCACCGAAGGTGAACGCGTAAGGGTGGAATCGATAGGTGATCCATCCCGCGCCTTTGTGTTTGACTATCTGGAAATTGTGGTGGTACCGGCAGATTTTGGCCCATACCGCATTGTGAATCTTGGCGTGGGCCCCGTGACCGTGCACAAGACGCTTTTGAAAGATGGATTCCAAAATGCCTGACTGCATGCTGGCACTGGACGTGGGGGGAACCTCCATCAAGCTGGCGTTGATCGATAACTTTGGCAGGCCGCTTCATGGCACCACTAGCCAGATGAATTTCTTGTCTGACGGCACAAGCGCGCAGATACTGAACGCCTTTTCACAGGCTGCGTCTTCAGGCATGCGCATGGCTTATGATGCGGGGGCTGCAATAACCGGCTGCGGCATCGCTTTTCCCGGCCCTTTTGATTACGAATCGGGCATCAGCCGCATGACCCACAAGATGCAGGCCATTGCGGGCGTTGCCCTGACCCCGGTACTTAAGAATGTGCTTGGGGACATGCCGGTTCGATACCTGCACGACAGTACTGCCTATCTTATCGGGGAGGCCGTTTGCGGTGCGGCATCTAATGCGGTTTCACCTGCCTGCGTGATGCTGGGAACTGGCTTCGGGTTTGCGTATATGAAAAAAGGGCGTGTCCGCGTGGGATTCGACCAGCGGCCTCACGTCATCCTATGGAACGCGCCTTTTCAGGATGGGATTGTGGAGGATTACGTATCGCGTCGGGCTATAAGGGAAAGGTTTGCAAAGGCCGCGGGAATGGATGTACCGCCGGATGTGAAGGAAATCGCCGCCATGGCTCTTATGGGGAATGAGACAGCGCTTCATACTTTCCGTGTGACGGGGGAATTGCTTGCCGATATCCTGCGTCCGGTACTTTTAAGCCTTGATTGTGATCTTTTGGTAATTGGAGGACAGATCGCAAGGAGTGCCGAATTGTTTTGGCATACAGTTCAGGCAGGGTTGCATATTCCCGTCCGTGTGGCGGAGCATTTGGATGACGCGGCACTAATCGGCGCGGCACGGTATTGTGCTATGGATAAGGAAGCTTGCGTGGAGGAGGCTGAGCGGTGAAAACGATGCTGCTTTTAAAGGAATCATTGGACCGGCTTTCTCCCACTGAGCGGCGCGTGGCGGAGCATATTCTCTCGCTTGGCGACAAACTCTTGAAAACGTCCATCGGCGAAATTGCTTCAAGCTGCGGCACAGGTAAATCGGTGGTGGTGCAGGCGTGCAAGAAAGCCGGCTACAAGGGTTTCAAGGATCTGTGCAATGCGTACAGCGCAACCAGCGCTTCAAGCCATTTTGAAGCGACGCATACATATATCGATATCTTTCCTGGCGTTCCCGAAGAGGATATTTGCCGCATCGTCACCCATAACGTGATCCAGGCTGTTGAAGGCACGCTGGAACTGATTAACGTGGCAGAATTGCGCCGCGCGGCGGATGCAGTGCTGAACGCTCGCCGCATCCTCCTCTTAGGCGCTGGTGGCAGCGGCACGGTAGCCCAGGATACGTATCACAAGATGCAGCGTATTGGCCTGGATGCCCAATTTACGCCCGATGTGCATTGCCAGCAGCTGGCCACCATAACGCTGAATGAAAAGGACTGCGTGATTGCCTTTTCCTACAGTGGCCAGACAGTTAACATACTGGAAGCGGCCGAACTGGCGCGGGAACAGGGGGCCACAATCATCGCCGTTACCCACATCGGCGACAACGCGTTAGGCAATATGGCGGATATCCGCATCAATGTGGCCGGCGGGGAATCTATGATGCGCACCGGTGCGCTCACGTCCCGCCAGTCTATGCTGACCGCCATGGATATGCTCACCACCTGCGTGGCCAGCCGGAATTATGACAAGACCATACAATACCTGGAAAGCGCCACGGAGATCAGCCGCAGGCTGCGCACCAACAAGCATTAAGCGTTCCTGTATTCGAGGAGATAACTGGAACTTGTACAGTTTTAGACCGGGAAAGGTTAAGGACTACATATATTGCATATAAATAACAAAAAGGAGATACGGTAATGGACCATATGAAGAAAGCAACAATCCTGAACTCACCGCTGGCCAGGAAACGTGTGTCCAACCGTATCTGGCGCAACCGGTATATTTACCTCATGGTCATCCCGGTGGTGGTGTATTTGGTGCTGCTCAGGTATTTGCCGCTGTGGTTTTTGCGCAGCGCGTTCTATGATTATAAGCTGCTGAAGGGGTTTGACAGCAAGTTTGTAGGCTTTGACAATTTCGCACGCCTGTTCTCCAATCCCAACCTTATGCAATATATCGGCAATACGCTTACGCTGAACTTAAGCGCGCTGATATTCCTGTTCCCTGCGCCCATGATTTTCGCCATACTTCTCAACGAACTGGTCAGGCCCAAATTCAAAAAGACTGTGCAGACCATCAGCTATCTTCCGCACTTTGTTTCCACTGTGGTGCTCGTATCCACCATCCGTACGCTGATCTCTCCCAGCATAGGCACGCTGGCTGCCCTGGCAAAATTGATGGGCTATGCCCCAGTTGATTACTTAAGCAAGCCTGAATACTTTGTTGCTATCAACGTTATATCAGGTTTCTGGCAGTCGGTAGGCTGGGAGGCCGTCATCTATGTTGCGGCATTGGCCGGTATCGACCAGGGATTATATGAGGCCGCTCGCATCGATGGCGCCAACCGCTGGAAACAGACGCTGCATGTTACGCTTCCCGCATTGTCCACAACCTTCGTGCTTTTGCTTATCATGCAGGTCGGGCGCATGCTTAACGTCAACTTTGAAAAGATATACCTTCTGCAAAACACTCTGAACATTACCGCTTCCGAGATGCTGCCAACCTTTGTGTACAAAACGGGTATGGTGAACAATAAATGGGGTTATGCCACCGCCGCAGGATTGTTCAATTCCGTTATTAGCGTGCTGTTGGTTATCGGGGCCAACTTTGTAAGCAAGCGCGTATCCGAAACCTCACTGTTCTAGGAAAGGAGGAAAAGCAATGGCACAAGTAACGGTCAAAGAGCAAAAAGGGAGCTATGGCTTTATCCGCCGCTCTCGGGGTGAAAAAGTATTTTCCGTATGCAATAGTATATTCATGGTAATCATGCTTTGCATTTTCCTCTATCCTCTTTTAAACATGGTTTCCATATCCATGAGCAACCAGTTCGCCATTCTGCGGGCCGAGGTCACGTTTTACCCGAAAGGGTTTGACCTTTCCACCTATCATTTGATTTTTGCCAACCAGGACCTGTGGCATTCCATAGGCAACAGCCTGTTTGTAGCGTTCATTGGCTGCGTTTCCAGTCTGATACTCACTTGTATCGCTGCCTACCCGCTGGCATTCGGCGATTTCTACGGCAAAAAGATTTACAATGTATTGATTCTGTTCACCATGTGGTTTAACGGCGGCATTATTCCCACATTCTTAACCATTGGGCGGCTTTGCTTGCAAGACAGCCTGTGGGCGCTGATCATCAACTCCGCATTGGTGGCGTACAACGTGGTTATCGTCCGCAGTTATTTCCAGTCCATCCCCATGTCCGTTGTGGAATCGGCGCGCATCGACGGCGCAAACGATTACCTGATCCTTTTCAAGCTGATCATACCCCTTTCCAAACCGGTCCTTGCCACGGTATCTTTGTGGATCATCGTGGGCCATTGGAACGATTACCTCAATGCACTTCTCTTCCTTTCCAGCAGGCAAAATTACACGCTGCAGCTGATTCTCAAGGAACTGGTTCTCAATGCCGAGGCATCCATCCACAACATATCCGCAACCAGCGATGTAACCACATCCGGCGCGGCGGCGCTGGGCCAGCAAATGCGTACCGGTGTGCTGGTGGTATCCATGATCCCCATGATCATTTTGTATCCCTTTGTGCAGCGTTACTTCATCAGCGGCGTCATGCTGGGTTCCGTGAAAGGCTGACATGTTTTCTGCGGGACGGAATCCCGTACATATAATACTACTTGGAGGAGGCTACCTGCATGAGAAAAACCCTGGCGATGCTCCTGGCTCTGATCCTCGCGCTGTCTGTCGGCTCCGCGCTGGCTGACAAAAGCCCCAATCTGTACTTCGACAAGGAACTGCAGATTACGGGTATGGGTATCCATTTCAACAACTACCCCAAGGAGTTTGACGGCACCTATTACTTCCCCACCATCCTGGAGCGCACCAATGCGCGCATCGACATTGACTGGCGCGTAGCGGACAACTACGCCACCCAGCTGGCTACCGTATTGGCTTCCGGCAAGCTGCCAGACATCATCAACGCCGGCCCCAACAACATCACCAACCTGGCCAGCGAAGGCGCGATCATTCCGCTGGATGATTACCTGGGCCTGATCCCCAATATCGTGGCCGCCGTCGGTGAAAACCGCATGGACAAATGGCGTTCTGCGGACGGGCATATTTACGCCATCCCCACCATCGTGGATGTTCCTGGTTCCCAATCCGTTATGGTCCGCCAGGACTGGCTGGATGCGCTGGGCATGAAGGCTCCCGAAACCTGGGAGGAGTGGCTCACGCTGTGGCGCGCCATCCGTGACAAGGACATGAACGGCAATGGCGACACCAATGATGAAATCCCCCTGGCTCTGGAAAAGGGCGAGAACGGCGAGCGCTGCGTGGCCAGCCTGCTCAACGCCTTCGGCATCGCCTGCTCCGCCGATACCCAGTTCTGCGTGCTGGAGGACGGCACCTATACGCTGGTGTATGAGCATCCCCGTTTCCCCGAATTCCTGCAGGCGGTTCAAGATCTGTATAAGGAAGGCTTGCTTGATCCCGAATTTGCGACCCGCACCCAGGCCGAACTGTTCACCGCTATGGACAGCAACCGGGTTGGCACCTGCATGACCTGGGCGGAGCGCGCCAAGCTCTCCACCTATTCCAACCGTGAAGCTGGCGACACGGATGCCCTGTGGACCTGCGTGGCCCCCATCACCGGCCCTCACGGAGACCGCATAACCCAGGAACGCGCCGCCGTGACCAACGTATGGTGCATCACCACCGCTGCTAAGGAAGCAGGCAAGGTGGAAGACATACTCAAGCTGTTCAACTGGAACTTCAGCGACGAAGGCGTTGTTCTGTACAACTACGGTGTTGAAGGCAAGCATCATGACGTAGTGGACGGAAAGTATGTGCTGCGTCCGGAATACATCTCCAATGGATTTGTGGATTACCGTCTGGCCGGTATGGAGTATGAGCCCTTCGGCGGCAAGTGGCTGACCGACGCGTTCACCCAATGCCTGTTCGCCGGCAAATCCGCCGATCAGTTGGATGACGCCTCCCAGTCCTTCTATAATGGCCTGGCTGTTGTGAACAACGGCTTCTACTATCCCATGCCCCAGACATTGACAACCGACGCTTATACCGAATACCGCGCCGAGACCATTACATCGGGCGTATGCGTGATCCGCGACCAGTGCATCGCCGGTCAGATCACCGTGGACGATTTCATGAAGCAATATGGAGACCTTAAGGCGAGGGGCCTCCAGGAAATTATCGACCAGGGTACCGAAGCATACGCGAAGCTGAGCGGAAAATAAAACCGGGAAAAGGATACGTCATTTTCTCGATAACTCCGCAAGCAGGCCCATGCATTAATATCTGGGGGCTTGGTCTTGTCACCAAGCCCCCTTTTCAGGAGAAACTTCTATGCAGATGCCTGACAACATGACAATACGGTCTGATGTGCCGTTTGCTGCCGAAGAGCTTTCCCGCTGCATCACCATGATCACGGGACATGTGCCTTCAGATCATGGGTATCCCATACAAGTCCGCGTGACAAAAGCGGGCGATGAAGGGTATTCAGTGCAAGTTTCAGAAAAAGGCGTTCTTATCGAAAGCGGAAGTATACGCGGCGCGGTATATGGTGCGTATGCTTTTTTGGAAAGCCTTGGGTGTCAGTTTCTCGCGGAGGATTGCGAGATCATCCCACGTATGGAGCATATCGATCTTCCGTTCATTTCCTTTGCCGGTGCGCCTGCGTTTGACTACCGCGATGTGTACTGGCGCGGCGCGCTGAACGGACGCTTTGCTTTGAAAATGCGTTTAAACTCAGCGCGGGCTGATATTCCGCCCGAATGGGGCGGCCGCGTAATGTTCTTTAATTACAGCCATACATTCGAACAATTGGTGCCGCCGGAAGAATTCTTCGATACGCATCCGGATTACTTTTCTATGATAAATGGGGAGCGGAAAAAGAATAAGAGCCAGCTTTGCCTTACGAATCCTGATGTGTTGAGAATCGTAACTGAGCGTGTGCTGTGCTGGATGAGGGAAAACCGGGAATGCGCCATCTTTTCTGTGGCCATGAACGACTGGTACAGCCCGTGTGAATGCCCTTCCTGCAAAGCGTTGGATGAGCGGGAGGGAAGTTCCGCTGGAACCATGATCGCTTTTGTGAACGGTGTGGCCGATGCGGTGCGCGGCGAGTTCCCCAAAAACTTCGTCCATACCTTTGCGTATCTTTACTGCCGCAAGGCACCAAGAACCATCCGCCCACGGTCCAATGTGATCGTCCGGCTCTGCTCCATCGAGTGCTGCTTTTCCCACCCAATGTCTGAATGCGGCTATGCGGTGGAACACATCGATGTGGAGACCACCAGCGCCAGGAAATTTATGCCCGCAAAGCATCTTTTCAGGAAGGATCTTGAAGGCTGGGCAGAGATCTGTGATAACCTGTACATCTGGGATTATACCACCAACTTCTGCAATTATCTGCAGCCCTTTCCCAATCTGCACATCATACAGCCTAACCTGAAATTGTTCCGCGATCAAAATGTGCGCGGTGTGTTTGAACAGGGTAATTACGCTGTGGGCAAGGCAAGCGCCTTTGCCCCGCTGAAGATATATCTTCTCTCAAGGCTTTTATGGAATCCTGACGAAGATGTGGATGAACTGATTTCACGCTTTGTTCGTGGCTATTATGGGGAGCCGGCTGCCGGAGCGCTGATGAAATATCTTGATCTATGCCATGATGCTGTAATAGGGGAGCACATGAGTCTGTTTGATGGCGCGGATGCACCTTATCTGACAGAAGATTTTTTAACCGAAGGAATGGGGTTGTTCAGCGCTGCGCTGGCGGTAACTGCCGATCCTACCCACCGGGAGCGCATCCGGCGGGAGGAATTGTCGGTAAGGTTCGCTTACCTTGTATCCTTGCCGCAAAACTTACCAAGCCGGAATGCTTTGATAGATGCCTTTGCCAAAGATGCGGTGGAACTTGGCATAGGGGAACTTTTCGAACGGCGGGAGCTGAACGCTTCCTTTGATTGCATGAAGGAAAGCCGCTATGCAGCCCGCCGTGAAAACGTACCCCATGCAGTCTACCGTTTATAATTTTAGGAGGGAACAAGGATGAAAGCACATGTACTCAGCGGTTTGGACTCCATTGCAAAGTATGATGCTCAGCTTCGCGGGCGGCGTATCGGGTTGATGACCAACCCCACCGGCATCGACCATGACTTGCGCAGCGCCATTGATATCCTGCATGAACGGTACGGCCTGAGCGCGCTGTTTGGCTGCGAGCACGGCGTGCGGGGCGATGCCCAGGCGGGAGACGAGATTGAAACCTATGTAGACCCGGAAACTGGTGTAACGGTGTACAGCGTGTACGGCAAATCGCACCGCCTGTCACAGGAAATGCTGGACGCTTTCGATGTGCTTGTATTTGACATACAGGATGTGGGCGCCCGGTTTTACACTTACCTGTATTCCCTGTCCTATGCCATGGAGGAGTGCGCAAAAGCCGGTAAAAGCATGCTGGTGCTGGACCGCGTTAACCCCATCGGCGGGGTAAAGCGGAGCGGCACCATCCTTGACCTTACCTTCCGCTCTTTTGTGGGCGACTATGAACTGCCTACCCAGTATGGTTTGACCATCGGCGAATACGCGCAGTATATCCGCCATTACCTGAAGCTCGACCTTGATTTGACGGTAGTGCCGCTTACAGGCTGGAGCCGGGAAATGTACCTGGACGATACAGATTTGCCCTGGATAGCCCCGTCGCCCAATTGCCAGAAGCTGGATACTGCGCTTGTCTACATCGGTACGTGCATCTTTGAGGGAACAAACGTTTCGGAAGGCCGCGGTACCACGCTGCCCTTTGAAGTGATCGGCGCGCCGTGGATCGACTCTTCCAAGCTGGAAAAGCGCATGGCGGAACTGAACTTTGCGGGCGTGCATTATAGGCGTACTTCCTTCAAACCCACCTTCTCAAAGCATCAGGGCCAATTGTGTCACGGTGTGCAGATGCATGTGATCAATCGGGAAGAGGCGGAGGTGTTCCTGGCCGGGCTTAAGCTAATGGAAACCATACGGGATATGTATCCCGGAAAGCTGGAGTATTTGAGCTGGGACCAGGGAAAGACCCACTCGCTGGATAAGCTGCTGGGTACTGATAGCTTCCGTCTTGGAAAGCTGTCCGCCGATGAGCTTACCGCAAAGCATGCTCCCCAGGTTGGCGCGTTCGCAAAGGCCGTGCAGCCCTTTCTGCTGTACAGGTAAAGGAGAAGCAGTATGGACAATACCGTCATGTTTCGTCCCATGGAATCGAGAGATATAGAACAGGTTATTGCCCTTTTTAATCGCTCCTGTGAAAGTGGCGAAGTGGTGTATAGTCCCCTTACGGAAAGCACTTTTGAAAATGATTTCATGAAACCCAATATGCATGTTTTTGTGGCCGCCGACGGGAGCAAAATCATTGGCTTTGTCCATGGCGTGCAGAAGGATGTTTTTTTGCCGGGACAGACGCACGAAAACACGCCGGGCTATTTGACGCTCATCTCTGTGGATAAAGCGTACCGCCGCCAGGGGATTGGGAAAAAGCTTATAGATATGCTTTCGGATTCGTTTATTGCTTCCGGCAAAAAGTCCGTTGTATGTTCCGAATCGAATCCGCTTCATTTGAGCTGGCGGATCCCTGGCACTTCGGGGCACGACCATAACAAAGCTCCCGGCGTGGATGAAAATTGTGATGGCTATGGATTTTTGCAAAAGATTGGCTATGAAGTTAAACATCATGAGATCGCCATGTACATGGATCTGAAGGACTATGTATGGCCGGAGGATATGAGTAAGGCTCGGGACCGCCTTTCCTCTGAAGGCATCTACACAGGACGGTACGACGCAAACCTTGGGTATGAGTTTGACGGTATGTGTGACCGGGTGGACAGTGAATATTGGCGGCATGTATTGCAAATGGAAACTGCCGCTTGGCAAAAGGGCGTGCCCTGCGAGGACCCGGATTTATGGACGGATGGGATAAAGCCGGCGGGCCCCAGACCCATTCTGGCAGCGACGTATGAAAACCACATTGTTGGTTTCACCGGCCCTGTGGACAAGCAAAAAAGCGGGCGCGGCTGGTTTACCGGCATCTGCGTGGACCCGGATTTTGGCCGCCGCTCCATCGGCGAAGTGCTTTTCAATTTGCTGATGCAGGAATTTGTAGACGAGGGCGCAGCCTTTACCACGCTGTTCACGGGCCTTGAAAACCATGCGCAGCGGATTTATGCACGCGCTGGATTGCATATTGTTTGCAAATTCGCCGTGATGTCAAAGGTGCTATAGTAAACGCTGATTAAAGCGCCAACTTGTCATTCTGAGGGAACGAAGCGACCGAAGAATCTTTATGCCGCAAGGGGTTCAAGATTCTTCGCTACGCTCAGAATGACATATCTTCGAATAAATCAGCGTTTATTATAGGGGATAGCGTGATATAAATATAGTACCTGAAACCATCCGCAGGCAGGGAGAATGGTGTTTCATGTCGAAATTTGCTTATGAAATATTATTTCGCGCAAAATGGATGCGGTGAAATAAATGTAATCGTACCTGCAAAGGAGCGGCAGCTTTTTATGGAAATATTGGTTTGCATAAAACAGGTTCCGGAAACCAATCAGGTGGAAGTGGACCCTGTAACAGGGGTGCTTAAGCGAAATGGCGTACTATCCAAAATGAACCCTTATGACCTGTATGCGTTGGAGACTGCGCTTCGGCTTCGCCAAACATATGGCGGAAACGTCACTGTGATCAGCATGGGCCCGCCCCAAGCACAGCAGACCATTCGGGAAGCCTATGCCATGGGGGCTGATAAAGGCATACTGCTTACCGACCGCTGCTTTGGAGGCGCGGATGTGCTGGCTACAAGCTATACCCTTTCCCAGGGGATTAGAAAGGCCGGGCCGTTTGATGTCATTTTATGCGGAAAGCAGACCACCGACGGGGATACGGCCCAGGTGGGACCGGAGATTGCGGAATACCTGGATATTCCCAGCCTGGCCAACGTAATAGCCATCCTTTCTGTGGAAGATAACGCCATTGTGGTTAAGGCCGACATGGGCGGCGATGTGGAGGAAGCCCGCGTTCTTTTTCCTTGCCTTTTATCCGTGGAGAAGGATATTTATCAGCCAAGGCTTCCTTCGTTCGTCCGCAAGATGGATATGAAGGACAGACCCATCACATTATTGGGCCTAAATGACATGGATGATCAAGATGAAACGCACTACGGCCTTACAGGTTCTCCGACCCAGGTGCAGCGCATTTTTCCGCCGGAATCGCACGTGCACCAGGAAATTTTGCATGGAAGCGGGCAGGAGCTGGCCGATAAGCTTTACGATGTGCTCGCCAAGCAAAAGATCCTTCCGCAGAGGAAAGGTGGAGCATAAAAATGGCAAAACTGATCGTTCACAAAGAGAAAATTATCGATAGGGGAGCGCTCATTAAGTTATGTCCCTTTGGCGCCATTGTTCCGGAAGGCGATTCCGTAGCCATCAGCGACGGCTGCAAAATGTGCCGCCTCTGTATCAAAAAGGGCCCGCCTGGCGCCGTAGAATATGTGGAGGACCAGAAACCCGCCCTGGATAAAGCTAAGTGGCGGGGCATTGCCGTCTATGCGGAAGGTACGAAGGACGGCATACACCCCGTATCCCTGGAGCTGATAGGGAAAGCAAGGGAGTTGGCGGAGAAAACCGGCCAGCTGGTATATGCGCTGCTGCCCGGCTATCAGCTTGAAGAAGCAGGCAGGGAGCTTCTCCATTACGGTGTTGCGCAAGCGCACCTGTACGACCAGATGGAGCTTGAGCGTTTCAATATCGAAACATATGCCGCGGCTTTTGAGGATTTTATACGAAGGGTGCGCCCTTCCTCCATTCTGGTCGGTGCTACCGTAATCGGGCGCCAGCTGGCCCCAAGGGTGGCTGCCCGGATGCGTACAGGTCTTACCGCGGACTGTACTCAGCTTGAGATCAAAGAGAATACAGACCTGATCCAGATCCGCCCCGCGTTTGGCGGCAACATCATGGCGCAGATATTTACGCCCAACCACCGGCCGCAAATGGCAACCGTGCGCTATAAGGTAATGGATGCGCCACAAAGAAGCCATGAAGCGAAAGGAGAACTTAAGTATTTCACTCTGCCGCCTGAAAAGCTGGAAAGCGGGATTGAGGTACGCTCTGTTTCCGCCAAAATCATGGAGCAGTCTATCGACGGCGCGGATGTTTTGGTGGTGGCGGGCCGCGGCATTAAGAAGGACAGCGACCTTGTTTTGCTCAAGGAGCTTGCAGATCTCTTGGGCGGCCAGCTGGCCTGTACCCGGCCTTTGGCGGAGTGCGGCTGGGTGGAAGCACGCCGGCAGGTTGGCCTGAGCGGACGCACGGTGCGCCCCAAGCTGATCATTACCTGCGGCGTATCGGGTGCCATACAGTTTGTGGCGGGCATGAACCATGCGGATACCATTGTGGCCATCAATAAGGATGAGAAAGCGCCTATCTTTAAGGTGGCGCATTACGGACTGGTGGGGGACTTGTATGAAATCATTCCCCGGCTGATACAGGATCTTCGGTTAGAAAGGGAAGAAAACCTATGACATACAAGCGTATAACGCAGGATGATATAAGCGCCTTGCGGCTTATGATCAACGAGGATGACCGTATTCTTTGGGGCGATGCTGTCGGTGAGGATTACAGCCATGACGAGTTGGGGGGCGCGGTCAGCTTTCCGGATGTTGTGGTGCTGCCCATAAACGCAGACGAAGTCTCCCAGGTGATGCGGTATGCCAGCCGGGAGAAGATCGCCGTGACACCGCGCGGGTCCGGCACCGGGCTGGTTGGCGCTGCGGTGCCCATGGAACACGGCATATTGCTGGATATGAGCCGCATGAACCGCTTTTTGGAGCTGGACGAAGATAATTTGACTTTGACGGTGGAGCCCGGCGTGCTTTTGATGGAGCTTTCGGCCTATGTGGAAGAGCGAGGCTTTTTCTATCCCCCTGACCCGGGTGAGAAAACGGCCACAATCGGCGGCAATATCAGCACCAACGCCGGCGGCATGCGGGCCGTGAAGTATGGCGTCACCAGGGATTATGTGCGGGGGTTAGAGGTTGTCCTGCCCGGCGGGGATATTGTGGAGCTGGGCGGAAAAGTGGTCAAAAACAGCTCAGGGTACGCTTTGAAGGATCTTATCGTAGGTTCTGAAGGAACACTGGCTGTCATTACAAAGGCTATACTAAAACTTTTGCCTGTGCCTGCGCGTACTGTCAGCCTGCTGGTCCCCTTCCCGACGCTTAAGCAGGCCATTGGGGCCGTGCCAGTCATTGTGAAATCAAAGGTCATCCCCACAGCCATTGAGTTCATGGAACGCGAAGTTATATTGGATGCTGAAAAGTATCTTGGCCGGAAGTTTCCCGACCACCAGTCGGATGCGTACCTGCTATTGAAATTTGACGGCGCGGCCGTGGAGGATATTGAAAAGAACTATGAAGAGACGGCCCGCCTGTGTTTAACGCAGGGGGCCCTGGACGTATTGATTTCCGACACGCAGGAGCGGGATGATTCCATCTGGAAGGCCAGGGGCGCTTTTCTGGAAGCCATCAAGGCCTCCACCACGCTGATGGACGAGGTGGACGTGGTGGTTCCCAGAAGCCGTGTGCATGAACTGGTGGAGTTTGTACACCGGCTGCAGCAGGAAATCCAAATAAGGATCAAGACATTCGGCCATGCGGGGGATGGGAACCTGCACGCCTATGTGCTCAAAGATGATTTGGCGGATGAGCTTTGGGAGGAACGCATGGCGCTGGCCATGGAGCGCATCTATGAAAAGGCCAGGGAACTGAAGGGGGAAGTGTCCGGGGAGCATGGCATAGGCCATGCCAAGCGGCAATACCTTAACAAAGCCAAGGACCCGGCGCTGATGTCGCTTATGCAGGCCGTCAAGACCGCCTTTGACCCGGATCATATATTGAATCCCCATAAGGTTTGCGAGCCGTGATGGGATAAACCTAACCTTCGCCATACACGCATGGCAAAGGAATTATAACCCAATGCGAATTCGAGCTGCCATACAGCGGTGTCATGCAGTGCGTGATCACCGTAAAAGTGTGCCGGCTCGAATTTTTCATCTTCACCGAATGATCTTTTCTCCATCAAAAATCAGTATACCAAACCCGTTGCCCGTTGATCTGCCAGTGAGGACACGGTTTTTGTATGCTTTTTGCAGTCCGGTATCCTCGGGCCAAGTGGCAGGGTCATTTAAGGCAGCAGGACCGAAGACTTGCCAGCCGCCCCGAGGTTTTTCGTGATCCCGGCTTTCGATAATGTCAAAATCACGCATGAAAGAGCGGATATTGCTTTGTTCCGGCAGAAATTCCTCGTGCCCTTTATACAGCAGCCATGAGTCGCAAATGCAGACGATGGGCTGCCTGTCGCGGCTGAAAAAGTTGAAAGCCCGGCGGTACGAGTCCATCCGCAGCGGCTCTGTAAGCGGCCCGCAGGAGGGAATGTGTATGCTCAGCACTGGGTCGCCCCAGTCCACACGGATGCCCGCTCTTTTGTAAGTTTCCCGCATGGGATAGATATTGTGCTCATACTGCAGCCTGCCCAGCGCGAATATGCCGACGGAGAAGATCTTCTTATACCACCAGCCCACAAATGTGCCGAAAACGTTATGGTTCGCTACGCATTCCGCCAGCTTGTACTTTAAGTCGTGCATGGTATCCCAGAAGATTTCCTCAGCGATGCCTGCTCTATCATACTGCTTGCGCAGGAAGTAGCTGGCGTTCAACAGAAGCAGAAAGTGAAAAGTATAAGCACTGTAGTGAAGTTCCGCTGCCATTTGGTCCATCTTGCCAAGCGCATTTACAATCTGCGTCTGCGGTTCGCGCATAAACTCCACCACAAGCGTCTCAAATGCGCAGCGCCGCTCAGGGACGCTATTGATAACATCCTGTACTTTATGTAAATACGCGCGGGCATCCGTTGGGATCTCCACCCGGTCCATAAAGATATCAAAATGTTCCTGCCTCTCATAGAATGGATACATATTCGTTCCACATCTCCTTGTCCGATATCGTATAAGTTTACCCTATATTCGTGAATGAACACATTTTAGCATACCAGACGAAATCTGGACAGTATGATGTTTTTCAGTTGTTTTCTGTTTTTTTATCATATCTTTATATACCTCATCTACTTCTGAACACTGCCTTCACAAAATTTTTGATAAGATAATAATGGAAAACGGATTCTTTGGAAGGATACCGTTGAGGCATACAAACGATGCTTCTATGATGTCTTCCCAATGCGGCTGATAAGGATGGAGCGATATGGGAATTGTTTTGATTGTGACGGGTGTTATAGGCGCTGGCTTGCTTGCGTACCTGTTCTATGTTCTTTTTCGGGGTGAAGAGTTATGAGCAATATTGTTTTTCAGAATGTGCTTTACCTGATTTTACTCGTTGCATTGTCGATTCCACTTGGGATCTATATATACAAGATCATGGCGGGGGAAAGGGTTTTTTTGACCCGAGTGCTTGCGCCTGTGGAAAAAGGTATTTACAGGATGATGGGCGTGAAAAGTGATGAGGAGATGGGAGCCAGGAAATATGCCATCTCCGTGCTGCTATTCAGCGCTGTGAGCTTGTTCTTTCTCTGGATTTTGCAAATGGTGCAGAGTGTATTGCCTTTTAACCCGGCAAACATGGGGAGCGTAAGCTGGCATCTATCGTTTAATACCGCCTCCAGCTTTGTTTCAAACACCAACTGGCAGGCGTATTCCGGGGAATCCACCATGTCGTATCTGACGCAGTTTCTGGGCCTCACTGTGCAGAACTTTGTGTCGGCGGCGGCCGGCATCGCGGTTTTGTTTGCGCTCATCCGCGGCTTCATATATAAAAAGGCATCCGGGATTGGAAGCTTCTGGGTGGACTTGACCAAAACAACGCTGTATGTTTTGATTCCCCTTTCTTTGGTGGTGGCTGTGCTGCTTGTCTCCCAGGGTGTGGTGCAGACTTTTGGGCCTTACCGCGAAGTAACAGCGCTGGAAAGCGGCGCGGCGCAAACACTGCCGCTGGGTCCTGCCGCCAGCCAAATCGCCATCAAGCAGCTTGGCACCAACGGCGGCGGATTCTTTGGCTTAAACTCCGCCTTCCCGCTGGAAAATCCGACGCCGCTTTCGAACCTGATTGAGGTTCTTTCTATTCTGATCATTCCTGCCGCGCTGTGCGTTACCTTCGGCAAGGCGGTGAAGGACGCAAAACAGGGCAGAGCGATCTATGCGGCGATGATGGTCTTGTTCGTAGTCTGCCTGGCAGGCGTCATCATAAGCGAGCAATTTGCCGCCCCAGCATTTGGTGGCGTGGCATCTTCCGGCAGCATGGAGGGGAAGGAAGTAATCCACGGTGTTGGAAATTCCGCTTTGTGGGCGGTGGTTACTACGGCCGCTTCCAATGGGTCTGTGAATGCCATGCATGACAGCTTTACGCCCTTTGGGGGTATGGTGCCCATGTTTCTGATGCAGTTGGGCGAGATCGTCTTTGGCGGTGTGGGCAGCGGGCTATACGGCATGCTGGCGTTTGCGCTGTTGACGGTATTTATTGCCGGGCTGATGGTAGGCCGTACACCGGAATACCTGGGTAAAAAGGTGGAGCCCTATGACATGAAAATGGTCTGCCTGATTGTGCTTGTGCCGCCGCTTTTGACTCTTTTAGGCACGGCAGCCGCAGTATTGATGCCGCAGGCATCTTCCTGGCTTACAAACACGGGAGCCCATGGCTTTTCGGAGATCCTCTACGCCTTTACCTCCATGGCCAACAACAATGGCAGCGCCTTTGGAGGCTTCAATGCCAACACGGTGTTCACCAATGTCCTGGGCGGCATCATTATGCTGGTGTCAAGGTTTGTTCCCATGGTGGCAGCCATTTTTCTGGCGGGCAATATGGCCAAGAAAAAGACGGTGGCCGTCGGCGAGGGAACGCTGGCAACTCACAACTTCATGTTCGTGGGGCTTCTGATCGGCGTCATACTGATCATCGGCGCACTGAGCTTTTTGCCTACGCTGGCCCTTGGCCCCATAGCCGATTACTTTACCACTCGCTGATAGGAGGTGGAATTATGAAAAAAAAGAGCACGAATAAAGGCATACTGGCGGATTCGCTCGGACAGTCATTTAAGAAACTGTCCCCACGCATCCAGGTGAAAAATCCGGTGATGCTGGTGGTGTATATCGGCGCCATTTTGACAACCGCCCTGTATTTTCTCTCCTTCGCCGGTATCCGGGATGAAAACGCGGGATATGTCCTGGCTATCGCATTGATTTTGTGGTTTACCGTACTGTTTGCCAACTTTGCCGAAGCCATCGCCGAAGGCCGGGGCCGTGCCCAGGCTGACAGCCTGCGCAGCGCCAGGAAGGATGTCAAGGCAAAAAAGCTGAAATCTGCTATAAATGTGCAGGAGTACACCGAAGTTCTCTCCAACAGCCTGAAAAAAGGGGACATTGTCTATGTACAGGCTGGAGAGCAAATCCCCATGGATGGGGAAGTAATTGATGGTGCGGCCTCTGTGGATGAGAGCGCCATTACCGGTGAATCGGCCCCGGTGATCAGGGAATCCGGCGGTGACCGCAGTGCTGTGACCGGCGGCACTACCTTGGTTTCCGACTGGCTGGTGATACGGGTGACGGCGGAAGCGGGGGAAAGCTTCCTGGACAAAATGATCGCCATGGTGGAGGGGGCTTCCCGCAAAAAAACACCCAATGAAATCGCCCTTCAAATTTTGCTTGTAACACTGACGATCATTTTTCTGGTAGTGACTGCCACACTGCTGCCCTTTTCCGCCTTTGCAAGCCTGCAAGTCGGGGCTGGGGCAGCCATCTCCATCACCAATGTGATCGCGCTGCTGGTTTGCCTGGCTCCCACCACCATTGGTGCCCTGCTTTCCTCCATCGGTATTGCGGGTATGAGCCGCCTCAACCAGGCCAATGTGCTGGCTATGAGCGGCCGGGCCATTGAGGCAGCCGGCGACGTGGATGTGCTGCTCCTGGACAAGACGGGCACCATTACCCTGGGCAACCGGCAGGCCAGCGCATTTCTACCGTTGAGCGGCGTAACAGAGCAGGAGCTGGCCGACGCTGCGCAGCTATCCTCCATTGCCGATGAAACGGCGGAAGGCCGGAGCATTGTGGTACTGGCCAAGGAGAAGTTCGGTATCCGGGGCCGGGACCTTTCAAAATTGCAGGCCACCTTCATCCCCTTTACCGCCAAGACACGCATGAGCGGGATCGACTTTCTGGGAAATGAGATCAGGAAAGGCGCCGCGGAAGCCGTAAAGGAATTCGTGCTTCAAAAGGGCGGCGAGTATCCCGCAGCATGCGATCAGATTGTAAAACAGGTCGCCGGGGAAGGAGGCACACCCCTGGTGGTGGCGAAAAATGAAAAGGCGCTGGGTGTTATCTACTTAAAGGACATCGTGAAAAACGGCGTGAAGGAACGCTTCCAAGACCTTCGGAATATGGGTATCAAAACCGTCATGATCACAGGCGACAATCCCATGACCGCCGCCGCCATTGCCGCGGAAGCCGGGGTGGACGATTTCCTGGCGGAAGCCACGCCGGAGGCGAAACTTGGCCTGATCCGCGATTATCAGGCAAAAGGCCATCTGGTAGCCATGACGGGGGACGGCACCAACGACGCACCGGCTTTGGCCCAGGCAGATGTGGCCGTGGCCATGAACACGGGCACCCAGGCAGCCAAGGAAGCGGGCAATATGGTAGACCTGGATTCCAGCCCCACCAAGCTGATCGATATTGTAAGGATCGGCAAGCAGCTTTTGATGACGAGGGGATCGCTTACCACTTTTAGTGTGGCAAACGATGTGGCTAAGTATTTTGCCATCATCCCGGTTTTGTTCTTCGGCATCTTTCCTGAGCTTGCATCACTGAATATCCTGGGATTTACAAGTGCTGCCAGCGCCATCCTCTCGGCCATCATCTACAATGCGCTGATCATTGTGGCGCTTATTCCCCTGGCGCTGAAAGGCGTCAAGTACCGGGAACTGTCTGCCGGGAAACTGCTCAAACGAAACATGCTGATCTATGGCCTGGGCGGCATTGCGGCTCCCTTTGTGGCCATCAAACTCATTGAAGTTTTTTTGATCGCTTGCGGCGTTGTGTGAGGTAATGAATATGAAAAAGGCAATGAAAATGTTAAAGCCTGCTTTAATAAGCTTTGCCGTTATGACCGTTCTTTGCGGTATTATTTACACGGCAGCAGTCACCGGCATTGCGCAGTTGATTTTTCCCGATAAGGCCAACGGCAGTGTGATCACCGTTACGCTCAAGGACGGTACGCAAAAGGATTATGGCTCGGAGCTGATTGCCCAAGCATTTTTAAAGCCGGAATACCTGATCGGACGGCCCATGGGCACCACCAACCTTTCTCCTGTCAGCCAGCAGCAAAAGGAATTGGTTCAGGCCCGCATCGATTGGTGGCGGTTTTTTGATCCGGAAAACACAGCCAATATCCCCATGGACCTGGTCACTGCTTCCGGCAGCGGCGTAGATCCCCATATTTCGCCTGAAGCGGCGGAGTTTCAGGTAAAGCGCATCGCCAAAGCAAGAGGGCTCACGGAAGATGCGGTTCGGGATATCGTCAGGAAGTACACATCAGGGCGCTTTCTCGGTATATTTGGAGAGCCGGCTGTGAATGTCCTGCAAGTGAATCTGGCCCTTGACGGTCTTCTGTAAGCTGGTATGATATACCAAAGGGGGCGTATTTATGGACAGACCTGAACAGCGTCTTGATCCGGACCTCCTTCTGAACGAGATCAAGGAGCAACAGCATAACAGGCCGGGCAGGCTGAAAATCTATTTTGGTTATGCGGCTGGTGTGGGCAAAACCTATGCCATGCTGGATGACGCTCAGCAGTTATACAAATCGGGCGTGGATGTTTTGGTGGGATATCTGGAGCCTCATACCCGTCCGGAGACCATGCAGCTATTGCATGGTCTCCCTGCGCTTGCGCCCAAAACTATTCTTTACAAGAATATAGAACTGAAGGAGTTTGACCTGGATGAAGCGCTGAAACGGAAACCAGCCCTTATCCTTGTGGATGAGCTGGCCCATACCAACGCCGCCGGTGTCAGAAATCAAAAGCGCTATCAGGATATTGAAGAACTGCTCAATGCCGGCATGGATGTATATACCACCGTCAACGTACAGCACATGGAAAGCCTCAATGACGTGGTGAAGGATATCACCAAGGTCGATGTGAAGGAGACGGTGCCAGATTACATCTTTGATCACGCGGAGCAGATCAAGCTGATCGATATCGAACCGGACGATCTTCTTCACCGCCTGGAAGAAGGGAAAATCTACCGGCAGGATCGGGCACAGACAGCCCTTCGAAACTTCTTTACCAAAGAGAATCTGCGTTTGCTTCGGGAAATCGCATTGCGCAAGGCGGCGGACCGGATCAGCCATGAAAATCAAAGCGAACGGCGTTTGTCGGAGAAGATGGCTAATATCAAGCTGCTGGTATGCATCGGGGAATCGCCTTCCTCAGCCCGCTGCATAAGGTGGACGGCCAGGGCATCCGAATCCTTTCACGCGCCATGGACAGCCGTCTATGTGGAAAATATGGAGAGTGACTCCCTTACGGCGGAACAGCAAAAATCCATCCGCGCAAATATGGATTTGGCGGAGAAGCTTGGCGCGGAGGTTGTCACACTCTCCGGGCGCGATATTGCAGGCGTAATCTCCGAATATGCCAGGCTTTCGGGCATCACCAACATTGTGATCGGAAAAAGCAGGAACAAGAAAACGGTACGGGGCTTGTTTGATCAGGACTTTGAAGACAAGCTTATTGATCGTCTGCCCAACATTGAAGTGCACATCATCTCCGGCGGCACGGCTCAGCCTTCCTACAAGAAAACGAAAAGACGCCCGGGAAACGGCTTCACCTTTTCCTGGGCGGATGGTATGAAGACGGTGGGAATGCTTTTTATTGCGACAATGCTTTCCCTGGGGCTTCAGGCGCTTTCCATCGGAGATCAAAACATCATCATGGTCTATATACTCTCTGTCTCTGTCGTTTCCAGGATCACATCAGGCTATACCTACGGGGTGGCCGCGTCCATTCTCAGCGTTCTTACGTTCAACTTCTTTTTTACGGAGCCATATTTTACGTTCAACGCCATTCAACCCAGCTATCCCATCACTTTTGGCATCATGCTGCTGGTGGCGCTGATGATGAGCGCACAAACGGTTCGCATAAAAGCCCAGGCGAGACTTGCGGTGGCCCGGGAACACCGCACTGATGTGCTGTACGAGATCAACAAAAAGCTGTTGGTTACAAGGGGGCTTGAGAACATTATTGCCCTCACAAATGCGTATATCGTGAACCTATTTATGAGGTCAGTGGTTTTTTATGCCGTTGATCCGGAGCAGGGAACCGAGGGTGTATTTGCGCAGGCGCAGGGGGAAGCGGACGCTTCCTTTCTGAAAATGCCGGATGAAAAAGCGGTAGCACACTGGGTATTCGTCAACCAGAAGCGGGCTGGAGCAGGCGCCGATACGCTGATGGGCGCTGGCGGTTTCTATATGCCTGTGATATCGCAAAAAAAGGTTCTGGCCGTTATCGGCATCTCCTGCCTGAAAGGCAAGCTGGATCATAACACACGGTTATTTATGCGGATGATCGCCTCTCAAGTGGCCATGGCCCTGGAGCGCCAGCGGCTGTCTGATGAGCAGCGCAGCATCCTGATCGAATCGGAAAAGGAGAAAATGCGCGGCAATCTGCTGCGTGCCATCTCCCATGACCTGCGCACACCCTTGACCGGCATATGGGGCGCCAGCTCCGCCATTCTGGAAAACGAGAGCAGCCTTAACAGGGATACACGCAACAGGCTGATCGGCAACATAAGGGAAGACTCCCAATGGCTGATCCGTATGGTGGAAAATCTGCTGTCCGTTACCCGCATCCAGGAGGGCACCACGCGCGTTAACAAAACGCCGGAAGCTGCCGAGGAAGTGGTGGCGGAAGCTGTCAGACGCATCCGCAAACGGTTTGTATCAAGGAGCATCTCCGTTCATGTGCCCAATGAATTGCTGCTCGTTCCCATGGACAGCACGCTGATCGCCCAGGTACTTATCAATCTGCTGGAAAACGCGGTCAAGCATTCTCCGGATGATACGTTGGTGGAAGTGCGCGTGAAAAAGAATGAAGATTTAGGTGTATTTGAGGTCGTCGATCACGGAACAGGAATTCCAGACGAAGACCTTCCCCATATTTTTGAAAGTTATGTGGTTGGTGATAAAAAGGATTCCGGTTCCATGCGCGGCATGGGAATCGGGCTTTCCATCTGCATGTCCATCATCAAGGCTCACGGCGGGAAAATGGAGGCGGAAAATCAGCCGTCTGGCGGCGCGGTCTTCCGGTTCGTTTTGCCCCTGGAAGGAAGTGAAAGCGCATGAGCATCAAGCCCATGGTATTGATCGTGGAGGACGATGAAACCATCGGGAATTTCATCTCCGCCATTTTGACAGCCAATGGTTATAGCATCCTCAAAACAAAGCAGGGCAAAACTGTGGGAGAGTTGATCGCATCCCAAGCGCCGGATATCATACTGCTGGATTTAGGCCTTCCTGATATGGACGGGATGGAGGTGCTCAAAAGCATCCGCGCATGGTCCCAAACGCCGGTGATCGTTGTAACCGCCCGCGGGCATGAGCGGGAAAAGGTGGAGGCGTTTGATTTGGAGGCGGACGATTACATCGTGAAGCCTTTCGGAACTTCCGAGTTGCTGGCAAGAATCAAAACGGCCCTTCGGCACAGCAGGAGGATTACGCAAAACGGTGCGAATACCACCGGGAATGTAACGGTTGGCGGGCTTGAAATCAATGAAAACAAGCGTATTGTCACGCTTGCGGGGGAAAAGGTTCATTTAACGCCGATCGAATATAAAATCATTGTCCTGCTCGCCCAAAATATAGGGAAAGTTCTTACCCACGATTATATGGTAAAGGAAATATGGGGCCCTTATGCCGACGAAAAGCAGACTCTTCGTGTGAACATGGCCAATATACGCAGGAAGATTGAGGAAAATCCGGGGGAGCCCCAATACATCCTTACAGAAATGGGCGTCGGATACCGGATGGCGGATGAACTGGAATAGCAGCCTTATCCTGTGGTAGGGAGCCGCTCTTTACTTGCGGCTTTGGCCGCTTGTCCATTCGCAATCGATCCAGCGGAAGTTGCCTGCGCAATCTCCCTGCGCATAAGCCCCCAGGTATACGCCTGTAAAGCTGCAGGGCGTGGCCTCGGTGCTGACATAGCGAGTGAGTGCTGTCCCCGCCGCTTGCTTTGCTTTGCCTGGCTTCGAAAAGGCAAAGCGGTATGTGAACCTGTCAAAGCTTATTTCCAGCTCGCATTCGCCCTGCCAGGGATGATGGAACACCACGGCGTTCAGATCGCCAATTGTCTTTTTGAGGCATATGCCTGATGTAGTCAAGTAAAAGTCATAATGGTTGGTGGGGCCATAGAACACGGTGAGGCCTGTTTGCGCTCCTTCTGATAGCTTTACGGGCTTCAAATGCGCGCAGAATATGCCGTCAAACTGTTCCTGACGCCTGGCCAGGAACGTTGGCGACGCATTTTCATCCAATGTATGCTCCGATCCAACAAGTATCAGCCCATTTTCGCCAAAGGAATAATTCTTCCTGTCCGGGTTGCGCAGATAGTTCCATTCGGGTCCGATCCCATGATGGAAATCCTCCCGCTTTAAGGGCTTCGCAATAGGGTGCGGGGGAAGCGTGGGGCAGTCCATATTCAAAGTAACGGGCTTGCCTTCGTTCACCTCCAGCCAGCCATCTTCCCATGCGGCGGGGCACAGATATGTTTCCCGGCCCAGGTGGTGGAAGTAACTTTCGCTCTGGCGGTAGGCTAGAAAAACCATCCACCAGCTTCCGTCATGAGCCTTTACTAAATCCGCATGGCCTGTACCGGCAATGGGGCTATCCATTTCATTCCGGTGAGTCAGGATCGGGTTATTTGGGCACTTATCATACGGCCCGAAGGGTGATTTGGACCTGGCCATGGTCACCATATGGCCAAACTCCGTGCCGCCTTCAGATATCATCAGGTAGTACCAGCCGTTTATTTTATATAGGTGCGGCCCCTCCGGGTATCTTCCCCCCGTGCCGTGCCAAACAATTTTTGTCGTGGACAGCTTTTCGCCTGTCATGGGATCAATTTCAAACATTGCGATCCCAGGCTTTCCATTCTCCGTGCCGGTACCCGTATAATACACCTTGCCATCTTCATCAAAAAACAGGGACGGGTCGATCCCCTGATGGTTGATATATACGGGCTCAGACCAAGGTCCCGCAGGGTCTTCGGCATGGACAATCAGGTTTCCGCCACAGGAAACGTTGGTGGTGATCATGTAAAACAGGCCGTTATGATACCGGATGGTGGGGGCATAAATGCCGCCGGAGGGATGGCAGCCGGATAGGGGAAGCTGGCTGTCCCTGCTCAGTACATGACCCAATTGTTCCCAATGGACGAGGTCACGGCTATGAAAGATGGGAACACCAGGAAAGTATTCAAAGCTGGAGGTCACCAGGTAGTAATCCTCCCCACGCCGTGCAACGCTGGGGTCCGGATGAAAGCCCGGCAGGATGGGATTCATAAAAGGCATATGCATGTACTCCTTTTATTCACTTACTTTTGGAAACAGTATACGTGATTCTTTCGATCAAGTAAATCACAAGCATGGCTAAATTGTTTCATAAATAGATTTGCAATTTCATTTTTAAGCCTATTGACAACTGTATAGCCGGCTGATATACTTTACTTAAACGATTCAGTAAAGAGAGAATAGACATGAAACGTGTCAGCATCAAGGATGTGGCCAGGGAAGCCGGCGTATCGACAACTACCATATCCTATGTTCTTAACAATAGGCTGGACCAAAACATAAGCCAGGAAACCACCGCCCGTGTATTGGATGTTGTAAAGAAGCTCGGCTATGTGCCCAACCTCAGCGCCAGGAGCCTCATCAGCCGGAAATCCAACCTGATTGGCGTCATCATTCCCCAAACGGAGCCGGGAAAGGAATTCATGTTCAGCAATCCGTTTTACGGGGAACTTCTTTCCAGCGTGGAATATACCGCGCGGCAAAACGGCTACCACCTGCTCATCTCCGGAACGGAAAAAGACCAGAGTTATTTGGCCATCGCCCGCAACCGGGATGTGGATGGCATCATTATTGTTGGCACCTACCCCAGCGAATATATGGAGGAACTTAAGCAAATCGGCGTACCGGTGATTTTGGTGGATGCCTACATAACAGAAGGGGGCTTTCCCACCATCGGTATCGACGACCGCCTGGGGGGGCTTAAGGCCACCAGATATCTATTGCAAAAGGGGCACAGGCGCATCGCCTTTGTCTCCGGTGTGCTGATGAAGGATGGCGTCATTGAAAAGCGGTTTTTGGGATACCGGGACGCTCTGCAAGAAGCGGGCGTACCTTATGAGCCGGACTTTGTATATGCCGGCTGCGTGGGGTATGAATACGGCATGCAGGTAGCCAAGGAAATGCAAAGCCGCGGGAACAGGGAAACGGCGGCTTTTGTGACCGCTGATATCATGGCCCTGGGGTTTGTAAAAGGCCAGCGCATGCTAGGCCGAACGGTGCCCGGGGATATTTCCGTGGTGGGCTTTGACGATTTGTACCTGGCAACGATTTGCGACCCGTCATTGACTACAATACGCCAGGACATCCGGCTGAAGGGCGAAACGGCGGCCAGGATGGTGATTGAGGCCAACCGGAAAAAGGAAGGGAAAAGGCAGGATATACTGCTGCCCATATCGCTTGTGGAACGGGATTCCGTGCGGAGTATAGCCAATTAGGAGAGGATAAAATGCTGAAACATTTGCCGGAAGGGCTGACCCCGTGGGAAGACGGAGGATTTTCCAGAAATCCTTTAGATCCGCTGGTTGGACAGGAGGTATTTGTCTCCTGCCGCTCTGACAATGGGATTCCCGCGCTTTATTGGGAAGTGGACGGGATGGCGAGGCCTGTTTCTGCGGGTGTGCCTGTGGGAAATAACTGTTACCGGTTTTCCCTGGGTGCTTTTGATAAGTTATCGTCTGTCAGCTACCGCTTTGCTGCCGGGGCGGATGTGACCCGCACGTTCTCTTTTGAAGTACTTCGGGAAGTAACGCTTTCAGAGCCCCTGACAGTACTTCGACGGGGGAAAAAGCTGCTGGCCCGCTTTGCGCATCAGATCACCATGGAACTTGATTGGGATAAGGGTATCTGTTTGCGGCTATACAGAGAGGAAAAGGAGCCTGAGGGGGAGCCGTTTCAGTCTATTTGCGAAGCCATAGGGGAGGATTTTAAATTTGAGGCCCAGGAATCTCCTTTTATTTGCCAACTGAAACGATTAAGCCAACCAATTTTTCAGGTTGATTTGCCCATTTTAATTCGCATGGACGGGAAAGGGAATGTACACTCCGTAAGCCAGCCGTTCCGCCTGCCAGGCAGGGCCATATACGGTTTAGGGGAAAAGTTTGATCGTGTCAATCAAAAGGGAAAGAGAGTTCTATGCCGGGTGGTGGAAAAATTCACCCAACAGGGAGAGCAGACCTATCTTCCGGTTCCCTTCTTCTTTACAGAGAAAGGGCTTGGTTGCCTGTGCAAAACCAGCCGTGACGTGGAGTTGGATTTTACAGAGGAAGCCGTTTTGACCCAACCCACGCCTTCAAGTGGGTTATTGACGGAGATGAGTTTTTTCCTGGGCACGCCTGGGGGAATATTGAAGCAATTGCACGAACAAACCGGCGCGCCGCTTCTGCCGCCTAACTGGGCCTTCGGCCTGTGGATTTCCGCCAACGGCTGGAACAATGACCGGGAGGTGGAAATGCAGCTTGAAGCGCTCAAAAAGTACGACTATCCGGCCACGGTGATGGTGCTGGAGGCCTGGAGCGACGAGAGGACATTCTACCTTTGGAATGACACAGCCCATTGGCGGGATCCAAAGCAAATGGTGAAAGCGGTGCGGGATGCCGGGCTGCATCTTGTTCTTTGGCAGATACCCATTATCAAGCATGAATGGGATGGGGAACCGGGGAAACAGCTACTTTCGGATGAGGATTTTGTGATCAAAAACGGCTATTGCGTGATGCAGGAGGATGGAACGCCTTACAGGATCACGGAGAAGTGGTTCCATAACAGCCTTCTACTGGATTTTACCAACCCCGAAGCGGTGAAATGGTGGTTTTCCAAACGGGAATACCTGATTCAAATGGGGGTTGAAGGCTTCAAGACGGACGGCGGAGAGTTTCTTTTCGACAGGGACTGCCGCCTGTTTGACGGAAGCCGGGGCGGGGAAGCCCATAACCTGTATCCCAACCAGTACATTGGTGCTTACCGGGATTTTTTGAACCGTGATGGAAGGGAAGGCGTTCTGTTCAGCCGGGCCGGCTTTTTAGGTGCGCAGACCATGCCCATCCATTGGGCGGGGGATCAAATGAGCCTCTGGTCTGAGCTCAAAGCGCAATTATCCGCCGGCCTTTCTGCTGGGCTTTCCGGAATCCCCTTCTGGAGCTTTGATATCGGCGGCTTTGCGGGGGAACTGCCAACCAAGGAATTGTATTTAAGGGCTACGGCTTTGGCGGCTTTCTGCCCGGTGATGCAATGGCATGCGGAACCCCGGAAGGGACAGTTTGAAAAGACGTATGGCGACACGTTCAATAATGATCGCAGCCCCTGGAACATGGCCACACAGCTTGGCGATGAAGAGATACTGGCCGTTGCCAGGGCGTTTGCGAAAAAGCGGATGGAAATGCAGGCCTATCTTTATGAGGAGGCCAGGTATTGCGTAGAAACCTCCAGGCCTATGATGGCCCATTTGATTTATGATTTCCCGGATGACGAAAATGTGCATGGGATCGAAGACGAGTTCATGCTTGGCCGAAAGCTTCTGGTGGCCCCGCTGATTGCAAAGGGGCAGAACTCCCGCACAATCTATCTGCCTCGCGGAAAGTGGCTCGACATCTATCTTCATGTGGATTACGAAGGGGGCGGATGTATGACGTATGACTGCCCGCTTGACCGTATTCCCGTATTTGAAAGGATGGACGCGTAATGGCCCGCTTAGCTGTAACCCCCTGGGGATATTCCATAAAGGGCCCGGCCGACGCGTTTTGTGAGAGCGTGTTCGCCCAGGGAAATGGGCAGATGGGCGCACGGGGCTTTGCCTGTGACGAAGAAAAGCAGGCGCTATCCGACCACGGCGTGTATTGGGCGGGGCTATTTGAATTTGTGAAACCCGGCATTACCGACATGATCCAGCTGCCGGATCCCTTTTATACGAGGCTTTCAGGGGAACTTCCGCCCCTTATGCATCAGGAAATGGACATGCAAAAGGGCCTGCTCACCCATATACGGGAGGGGAATGGCCTTAAGATTCAAAGCCAGCGGTTTCTAAGCATGGCGCAGCCGCACATTTCGGCGCTTAGGTACAGCATCACGGCGCTTGAGGACAGGACCATCGTACTGGAAACGGGCATCGATGGACAGGTGGCCAATCTGCCCGTTGCGGATGACCAGCGGGTAAAAAACCGGGAAAGTGTGATGCTTCTTCATCCCGCTCAATGCAAGGAAGGATATCTGTGCATGGAAAGCGCGCCATCCGGCCATACGGTGGAGCAATCCTATAGGCTTTCCTTAAATCTTCCCGCAGCGCTTGAGGATGTCTCCGCTTCCAGCCAGGCCGTCACCCGCATTACGGCAAACCTCAAGGCAGGCCAGACGCTTACTATCGACAAGATCATTTTCACAAGAACCAGCCGGGATGTTTTGGAATCTGTGCCGGAGACCATGCCGCAGATGCCAGAGGAAAACGTCGATGAGCTAATTTCGCAGCACGCAAAAGCATGGGCGGAACGCTGGCAGGATTGCGATATGGAATTGGACGCATCCCCCGAAATGCAGGGGGCGGCAAGATACGCCATCTTTCAACTTTTGCAGAACTGTTTGGAGGGGGACGAACGGGTCAGCATCGGCGCAAGGGGTATCCTACACGGCCGGTACAAGGGCAACACCTTCTGGGATACGGAAATTTTTATGCTGCCCTTTTATCGCTGCACCCGTCCCTTGGCGGCTAAAGGACTCCTTTCCTATAGGCTGCGCCTTTTGCCGGACGCGCTGGAAAGCGCCCGGTCCTTTAACCTGAAAGGCGCCCGCTACCCCTGGATGTGCTCCGATGCCGGGCGGGAACAGTGCGAAAGTTGGGACACCGGCGCTTGTGAAATCCACATCACGGCGGATGTGGCGTATGCCCTCGCAACATACATGAAAGCCACCGGGGATGAATCCATACGGGAAGCTTACGGTGAGTTGCTTGCGCAGACAGCACGCTACTGGATGAGCCGCATGACCTATGAACCGGATTTGGACCGCTACAGCCTTTTGTTTGTGAAGGGGCCGGACGAATACTGCGGCGTGACGGTGAACAACACCTATACCAACTATATGGTGCGTAACAACTTGCTCCTGGCCGCCCAAGAAGGCGCAGCATCGGAAGAAGAGCGGAAAGCCTTTCGGGAAGCCGCAGAGAAGATCACCATTCTTTATGATGAACAGCGGGATCTTTACCTGCAGGATGAGTTGTTCGAGCGGCTGGAGCCCATGCCTGCTAAAAAGAATAACGATGCATCGCTGTACAGGGAGCTTTCCTTTGACCGGCTGCAAAGGTACAAGGCGCTGAAACAGGCCGATCTGGTACTCTTAATGACGTTGTTCCCACAGGATTTTACTGAAAAACAAAAGCGGAATATCTGGAATTATTACGAACCCCTGACGCTGCACGATTCCACCCTTTCCTTCGGCGTACACGCACAATTAGCCTTGCAGCTTGAGGATTTTGAGAAGGCGGAATCCTACCTGCATAAGAGCCTGTTCCTGGACTTGTACGACATCATGGCAAACACCGGGGAGGAAGGCGTGCATATGGCAGCCTTCGGGGCGGCCTGGCAGGCACTGGCGTTTGGCGCGGCAGGTGTGGTACTTGATGAGAATGGCACGGTGTCTGCACGGCCGCATCTGCCAAAGAGCATCCGGGCAATGCGCTTCACTGTAAGCGCCTATGGAAAGCGGTACCGGATATCGGTCTTCGCCTCGGGGAAAGCCGAGGTTCAGTTCATCACGCAATAGGAGGTGGTCTGCTTGTACCTTAGCAACCGGCGGGAAAAGCGAACAACGATCGCGCTCTTTCTCGCGCCGTCGCTGGTAGGACTGCTGGTGTTTTGCCTGATCCCTATGCTGGCTTCCATCGTATACAGCCTGCTGGATTACGATCTTTTAAAGCCCATAAGCGAAATCAAGTTTGTGGGGCTTAAAAACTTCGTAAGGGTCTTGACCGGCAGGGAGCTGTACGATACGGGCCTGCACACACTGACCTATGTGGCGCTGTATGTGCCGCTGGTGCTTGTCGTATCGATGTTTCAGGCGCTCCTGCTCAACCGTGATTTTCGGGGCAAGTCTTTCTACCGCATCATTTTCTATACGCCGGTTATCACCTCGTGGGTTGCGGCAGCAGCTGTATGGAGATGGTTTCTCAACG
This sequence comes from Bacillota bacterium, assembly GCA_023416585.1. Lineage (GTDB taxonomy): Bacteria > Bacillota > Clostridia > Christensenellales > Aristaeellaceae > JAEWAH01. The sequence continues at coordinate 3,013 of JAEZHM010000019.1, read as the reverse complement.
GTCAGTTCGGTGCGTTCAACCAGCTGCTCGCGCTCATTGGCATAGATGGCCCAAGCTGGCTGAGCGACAAGAACTGGGCCATGCCCGGCATCGTCATTGCCGCCGTATGGAAGGATTGCGGATATTTCGCCCTCATACTGCTGGCGGCTTTAAAAGCCATCGACAAGACCTATTATGAGGCTGCGGATATCGATGGCGCCGGCTTCTTCAGAAAATTATACGCCATCACGCTGCCGCTCATTTCACCGACGTTGTTTTTGCTGGTTGTTATGCTTATCATCGGCTCGCTGCAGGTGTTTGATTCGGTATTCATCATGACCGGGGGCGGCCCTGCGGGTGCAACGACCATCTTCATGGAGCGCATTTACCGCTACGCCTTCAGAATGTACAAGATGGGGATGGCTTCAGCCTTCTCATGGGTCATGTTTGTATTGATTCTCCTGTTTACGCTTGTGCAATTCTGGCTGCAAAAGAGGTGGGTCAATTATGATACATGAGCAAACATCTCCGGCCCTTCCGCTGCGGCGGAACCATATCTCCTGGCGCAACGCATTGGGCAAGGTGCTTTTTTACCTGGCCATTACCCTGCTTGCAGCGTTTGTGGTGATGCCGTTTCTGTGGATGATCTCCACCTCCTTAAAAAGCAAGGAGGGCATCATGACGGTGCCCATCCGTTGGATTCCCCAGCATCCAACGGTGGAAGGGTATCAGCGCGTTTTTTCCATGACCAACTTTTCCTTCCCACGTGCCGTGTTTAACAGCTTCTTCCTTTCCACCATGGGCACTTTGGTCAGCGTGCTGTCGGCGGCCATGGCGGCGTTCATTTTCGCGAAGGTGCCATTCAAGGGCCGTCAGCGCATCTTCGGGCTTTTCCTCGCGACAATGATGATCCCGGGAACGGTAACGATGGTACCCAACTATATCATTTTGAACTACCTTGGCTTGATGGACAGCTTTACGGGGCTAATACTGCCTTCCATTTTCAATGCCTTTGGTGTATTCATGCTCCGCCAGAGCATGATGGGGCTCAATGACGCGTATCTGGAATCCGCTGTTATCGACGGTGCGCCGCTTTACAAGATATTTTACAGAATCGTCCTTCCGATGGTAAAACCAACGGTTGCCACGCTGATTCTGCTCAATTTTATGGGGCAATGGAACAGCTACCTCTGGCCGCTGATCGTGCTCCAAAGCCCTGGGAAGCAGACGCTGCAGGTTGTTTTGGGTACAATGGCCAGCATGTATGGCGGCAACGAGCACATTCAAATGGCAGGCGCTGTGCTTTCCGTCATTCCGATTCTGGTGGTTTACATGTTCTGCCAGAAGTATGTGGACCGCGGGATTGCCATAGGTGGACTCAAGTGATGATTTGTTTGACGGGCGTACCGTCTGACAGATAAATAAGAAACGGAGGAAACAACCATGAAGAAGCTGCTGTCCCTTTTCACCGTGCTGGCGCTGCTGGTCGGGATCGCGCCCCTGACTGCAGCCGCGGAACCCATTACCATCACCTATGCCCATTTCTCCGCAGGCGAAGCACAGGAAGAAACCTTGAAGCAGATGATCGCCATCTTTGAGCAAAAGAATCCCGGCATCAAGGTGGATGCCCGTGCCGTGGGCTATGGTGAGCATTTCACACAGCTGGCCACACAGATTGCTGCGAACAATGCCCCCGACTGCTTTGAACTGAACATGGAAAACTTTCTTGCCTTCGTCGTGCGCGGCGCCGTGCAGGAAGTAGGCCCCATGTTTGACACCACCGGGACCGACAGAAAAGTGTACAGCGAAGGCGTACTGAATGCCTGCAGCATGGACGGCAAGCTATACGCCATCCCCATGAGCTATTCCACTACCGTGGAAGCTTACAACAAGACACTTTTTGACAAGGCCGGCATCGCCTATCCCAACGACGACTGGACTGTGGAGGACGAACTCAAGGCTGCTCAGGCTATCCAGGCGCTGGGAATCGAGGATACCTACGGCATGTTCCAGGAAGTCCAATACTGGGAGTTTTATAAGACCATCAAGGCTTTCGGCGGCAGCATGCTGAGCGAAGATGGAAAGACCTTCACCTTGAACAGCCCCGAAAATGCGGCGGCGCTCCAATACATGGTTGACCGTGTTCGCGTGCATAAAGTGATGCCCTCTCAGGAACAGCTGGCAGGCCGCGGCAACGTTGACCTGTTTATAGAAGGCAAGCTGGGCATGCTCCGCTGCGGCCTGTGGAATTTCTCCACCATTGCACAGCGTGCGACAGGCTTTGAGTGGGATATCTGCGTAGAGCCTGGCGAAAAGCAAAAGGCAACATTCTTCTTCGCCAATGTTGGCTGCATCTCCCGCACTAGCGATCCCGCCAAACAAGAAGCCGCCTTCCGCTTCCTGAATGCCATGGGCTCCGATCCTGATATCGTGAAACTGCGCCTAAATAGCCAGTGGGAACTGCCTGTTGTCGCGGATGAAAACCTGATGGCCGAATACCTCAAGGTAACCCCGCCCAACAATAAGAAGGCTGTTCTGGATTCCATGGACTACGCCGTTACCCCGCCCGCGTTGGAAGAGTTCAGCTACGCTGTGGAAATCCTCAACCCCCTGCTGACCGGTTTGGAAACCACCAGCATGACTGCCCAGGAACTGCTCGACCAGGCCCAGAGCGAACTGGAAAGTGCGATTGAACTGAAATAATCCTGTATAACATTAGGGCTGTCTCATAGCGTAATTCGCTTTGAGACAGCCCTTTTTCTTATGTATTGCTGAAAATCACCTTCGTGGCAAGCAAGCTGAGGCTTCCCCTTGAGGGGAAGCTGTCGACGAAGGAGACTGATGAGGTGGTTTTAACCGGTAGGCATAGTCAAACACCTCATCCGGCGCTGCGCGCCACCTTCCTCTCAAGTAAACAATGATTAAAAGGAATGGGGAAACATGGTATAATTAAGCAGAGGTGAGGGAGATGAAAGAGCAATACAACTTTACGGATATAGAGTATGGCCAACGGCGGAGAAAGACCAAACGGGAT
>JAEZHM010000009.1 GCA_023416585.1 Bacillota bacterium | reverse complement strand
GTACATGAGTTTCTAAAGAAATAACTTACAACCAAACCTTCAAGAGTAAGGCCTCTTGACAATGCTAATCCTCCAATTACAATTACCCTCATAGATTCCTTTTTAGGATATTCTAATTTTTCAGAATCTCTAGAACTATTAACTACCTTAATTTGAATATTTTCAATTGCACTAAAGAGTTCCTCGGCAATGTCATTCCATGAGAATTCTAAACGGCTATAGTATCTTTCGTAGTTCTTATAAATCCTTTTTATTATAGGATCTTTCATACTTTCAGCAAAGTCCGCAGAAAGATTGAACTTGACAGCTCGATATGCTCTTTCATGCAGTTGCTCTATTTTTTCTTTAATTTTATATTGAACCTTCACAAATCGAGACATGTTTATTAACATTGAACGATGCTCTTTATTATCTCCACGCAGATCCCTAATTGCATTCGCAAGGTAAAATGTAAATAACGCATCCGTCAAGCTGTTTGGCAGGACATCATCCCATTTTTTTTTATGTTTAAAGTAGAATGGCCACCCATCCTTTTCTTCCCTTCCGGCATCTTCAATAAAATTCAGCTGGGTTCTGAATTTACCATTACTAGAAAAAATCTGTGACGGTCCAATGTAATTACTTGGTGTTGGTAATGCAACTATAAAATCTTCCGGAAACAAATCTTCTGTTTCCATTTTTTCAGATGTTTCTGGATCAATAAAAACATTTGCAAACGGTGTTGCTGTAAACCCTATATAATTTGACTTTGTAAATACATTAGCCAATTTCCTAATCATATTATTGATCTTAGTGGGTGATTCTTTATCCCCGCTTGTATTAACTGATGCATTATCTGCTTCATCATCTATTAACAGCATAGGTAAATCTATCTTTTTTGTGGAAGGGTCCACATTCAATGTCATAAGCCAATCTGTTAATTTCTTCAAAACCGTAGAGTTCTTCTTTATCACAAAAACCACTGCATCCTTATCTGCTAATGAGACTGCAATTTTGTCGGAATTCCCTGTAAAATCAGCAGCTCTTGATGTCATTGCCATGGCATGAATAGGCTTATTGTCTAATCCAACCCCTATCCGTTGGCCTCCTACTGAGTCAGCAGCCATATTAATTCCAATAAATCCTTCTTCTACACGTTCCTGTGTCTGTTTTCTAAGGGATTCTATGGTTCCTGTTAAAAGAATAAATACTTTATAACCTGCATCAGCAGCCTTACAAATTAATCCTATGTATGTAGAGGTTTTTCCTGACTGGACGTCCCCTATAATCAAACCTCTCCTGAAGAAACTACCTTTTGCATTTGGATTTCCCAAATAATTCATCAACTTTTGGTCTAAAGTTTCTTCGCCTAAGGTAGAAACAATATTAGGGCTAAAATTTTTTACATCAATCAAATAATTCTTATAACGGGTCCAAAAAAAAGGTGTAATATCTGCTTTAGCATCGTCATACCACTTCTCCTGATTATAGTCATCTACAATACTTTGACCCGGATGAGAGTATATTTGATATTTCCAAGATATATCTCTTCTTACTGCTTCAACTTCCTCGTCAGAAAATGTTGCTCTTGTAAAAGAAATTGCTCTTTCTATAAGATCATTTACCTTCTCATCACACATAGAATCCTTACAACCTTCGAGTTCTACAAAAACGTCCACACCACGTACTAGCAGGCTTACCCGATTAAGATCAACTCCCATATCTATCACTTCCCTAGCTTTTCCTTAATTTCCGGATAATTATTAAATGGTTCCGCCGAAAAAACCCTTTCAATTGCTTCACTTTCAGAACAGCCATCAATTGACATTATCATTCGCAGAATTATCTTTGCTTTCGTTTCAATGTCTTCTACAACGTCAATTTGTGTCTTTTCAATAACTTTATTCTGGGACTTGTCTATATAAATTTGTTGATACGGAACCGCTCTTTCTATCTCATCTAAAACCATTTCTATATAGTTCCAGGTGTCATCATTCACTTTTGATTTGACTAAATCAAATATAATGGAATTTCTGTTTATGGAATAACTGTACGAATCATCTCTTCCCTTTACTCTATTCCAAATATAATCTATACTATCATTAACATTTTGAACACGACCTCGGTATGTTTGTGCCCGAACAGCAATGTCCATTGCCTCATCCACAGCTTTCTTTAACTGGTTCTTAATTATGTTGGGAATTGTTGCTGCCTGTTTCTTTATATCAATACACCATATATCGTCTAATGTGTTAGGTATATCCACCTTAACTCTTGCATGCTTGGTAAGTTCTCCTCTAGCTCTCCCAAACCATGTTCCCCAAATAATTAATCTTTCGTTTCTATAAATATAAAAGCCTTGCTTCGTTCTATAATCTTCAATTCCGCCCACAAGTTTTTTATCTTCAGCAGACATATCCTTTTGAAATGGAAGTACATAAGGTTGAACTGTTACAATTCTTTCGACTCCCTCACTATCATTAATAGGAATTGCAATTCGCCTTCTAATATTTGTTTTCTTATGCTTTTCTAGGAATGGATCTAATCCTTCCAACTTAAAATTATTAATATAGATTTCGAGGTTATTCGGTTTCTCCTTTGCTAGAAATCTATGAAAAATCAAGGACAGATAATTGGATACTAATTCCTGATACTTAGAAAGTTCTGCGTACACACTTCCTGCATTCTTTTCTAATACATCAAACTCTTCCCAAAGAACAACTGTACCATTGTTTAGATTATCCAAGTAATCTGACCAAATCATTTTTGGTATCTCAGATTCTTTATACTCAATTATATCCCATTCTTTATTTTCTTCGACTATATCCAAGTCCCAACGCAAAGCCGAAATCATACCATTTCTTTTACTTATCACGCTTAGCTTTCTACATTGGGACAACGAGGCGGCTTTCAAACCCAATCCAAACCTTCCTAGGTCCTCCTTGTTCCTATGATTCTTCTTGTTTTGACTTCCATACTTCATGGCATCAAACAATTGTTCTTTCGACATACCGTCACCATCATCACAAATTGCTACAAAACATGTTTGAGGGTCAATTGGAAAATTCAAGTCTATCCGATGTGCATGGGCACTTATACTATTGTCTATAACATCTGCTATCGCCGCTTCAAATGTATATCCCATTGAACGCATTGAAGTCATAAGTATATCTGCAGTTGGAGTATTTTTTTTTAGTTCAGCCATGTATATTTCCTCCTAAGTATTTAATACTTGAAAATATACTCCCTATGGAATTCCAAATACTTTTTTCTTTTATCATCTAAAGGTAATTTCTTAATTAGCTGTCCAGTGTAAATTCCTAACCTCTTTTGATTCATAGGAGAAATCCACGGAGAAACAACAAGTGTTTTGTCATCTTCAAATGTGATAAAACCTCTATCAAATAGCCTATCAAAAGTTGGCGTAAACATAAATCCATTCTTCGGGTCAACTTTTTCTTTATCATTAGAAAAAACCCATGGCTTAATATGCGATGCCACTAATAATCTTTCATCTGTTATCATTGTAAAAGGACAAAATGGGCTCTCTTCTAGTAGTTTTTTACGATAATCACCTTGTCCAATTCTAGAGTTAATCAAAGTACTCTTTATTTTGTCAGATATACCACTGCTATTAGAAATTTGATACTCCTGGTCCTCCTCTTCTTTTATGACATAAGTTGTTAGGTCCGACTTGTAATCAACAAATATTTTAAAATAATATGAAAGGTTTCTTCTTTCATCCTGCAATTTTAAAATAGATAAATATGAAATATTAGGAAGACCAACATTTCTCATACAATCATAATATATGGATTTACTATTAATATAAACACGTGGAGGCTCAACATCTACTCTAAATATTTCAAAAGGAAGAATTTCGTTACTAAACTGCTTAACTGAAAACAGCAATTCCTCATATATTTCTGGCATCTTATCCTTCTTTACAT
>JAEZHM010000141.1 GCA_023416585.1 Bacillota bacterium | reverse complement strand
TATCCCTCTTTATGAGGGATATTTTATTTCCTATATACGTTTTTTTTGTTACAATATTATGGATGAATCTAGTAAGTAGGTGTTAAAAATGAAAAGAGAAATACCAGTTGAGAAAAATAAGGATTATATAATAGACATAACTGGGATGGGAAGCGAAGGAGAAGGCATAGGTAAGATAGACGGCTTTACTGTATTTATTCAGGGTGCCATAACAGGTGAGAGGGTGAATGCAAAGATAATCAAGCTATCTAAAAATTATGCTATAGGAAAGCTTCTTGAGATAATAACCTTATCTGACAATCGTATTGAGCCTGTATGTGGCATATATAAGCGCTGCGGAGGCTGCCAGTTGCAGCATATGAGCTATGAGGGACAGCTGGCCTTTAAAAGGAATAAGGTAAGGGACGCTTTAGAGAGAATAGGTGGTCTTAAGAACATAGAAGTTATGCCAGTAATAGGCATGAAGGAACCTATAAGGTATAGGAATAAGGTACAGCTTCCTGTAGGAGGTACAGCAAGGCCAGTAATAGGCTTCTACAGCCCAAGGAGTCATGACATAATCGATTTGAACAAGTGCTATATACAAAACGAAGCAGCAGATAAGGTTGTGATGCTTACGAGGGAGTGGATGGAAAGATACAGCATAAAGGCCTATGATGAAGCCTCCCATAGCGGACTTATAAGACACATAATGGTAAGGCAGGCCTACAGGACAGGAGAAACCATGGTGGTGCTTGTTACTAACGGCTGGAACATACCAAACGTGGAAGAGTTTATTTCATCCATTCGTGGAAATATAGAAAACCTTGCAGGAATACTGCAGAACATAAACACCAAGAAGGCCAATGTAATATTGGGACAGGAGAACATCCTCCTTTGGGGGCGTGAGACCATAACCGATTACATAGGAAGGTTTAAATTTAACATATCCCCCCATTCCTTCTTCCAGGTAAATCCACAGCAGACAGAGGTGCTTTATAGCAAAGTATTGGAGTTTGCAAGCCTTACAGGAAAGGAAACCGTATTTGATGCCTACTGCGGAACAGGTACTATATCTTTGTTTCTTGCAGATAAGGCTAAAAAGGTGTATGGGGTGGAGATAATCCCCCAGGCCATAGAAAACGCAAGGGAGAACGCTAAGCTTAATGGTATAACCAATGCAGAATTCATAGCAGGAGAGGCGGAGAAGGTCATCCCTGAGCTTATAAACAAGGGCATTAGGGCAGATGTGGTAGTTGTGGACCCACCCAGGAAGGGGTGCGAGGAAAGCCTCCTTCATGCTATAGGGGACATGGCTCCTGAGCGTATCGTATACGTATCCTGTGACCCGGCAACCCTGGCAAGGGATTTAGCTATACTAGTAAAACTGGGATATTATGTAAAAGAGGTGCAGCCGGTGGATATGTTTCCGCAAACGGTACACGTTGAGACGATAATAATGATGACGAAATGTGGTTCGGAGGGCAAAAAGTAGACTTTGACCACAAGATGTTGTGGCTTAAGAACTGAAAATGAGCAAAAATCGGGGCCCAAAAGTGCAAATTTTGGCCCGATTTTTAAGCCATTTTTATAGATGACAAAGGGATTTCAGAGTCCATACTTGAAACTTTAATAGCATACCAAAGGATTCGTCATGTTACAAAGTGTGTAGACAAACATCAATTTATGCTTAAAAAATTATGTATAGAGACATGGAGAAAAACATTGGATAGTGGAAAAAATTGTGAATATGTAAGGAACATAGAACCTCATAAAAAGATGGGGGAAGAATATATCTCGGATTTGTTCGTTAAGCAAGGTTATGATCAAACGTGTGGTGGTTATTTAAAAACTTATAAAAAGGATGACATAAAATTGGCAGAACCATCACAAAAAGAGCATTTTCTCAATTACTATGGTGATAAGGCAGATAAGCCACCAACGTATTATTATCTGGGGTGCCCACAATTACTGCTTTTTATTGCTGAAATTGCGGGAGTGTCGAGGGAGAATTTAAAGAATGCATATAGAATAGTAAAAGATTATGAAGATTCTAATAATTTAAACGGTAAAGAAAAAACGCAAATTATATGTGGGGGACGGAAGAATTTAGAAAGTTTAAATCGGAAATGCATATTGGTGATGTGGTAAGAATAATTAGAAGGTCTATAAACTGGGATGAAGTAAGAGATGAATGCGAAAAGTTATAAATGAGTTATTTTTAGACTTACGACTTCCAATTTATCCATAAATCAAAAATGAATCTGGAAAATTAGTGGGGAGTATTTTTTACGAAGATACCCCGCTTTTTTTATGCCCTTTTTAGGGATGAAAACGCCTTCATCTATTGTGACCCGCCGTATTACATGACGGAAGGGCACTATGCGGTAGAGTTCCTCAAGGTAGATCACTACCGCCTGAGGGATACCCTGGCAGCCTGTCAGGGGAAATGGCTGGTCAGCTATAACGACTGTGAATTCATCAGGGAGCTGTATCAGGACTTTAGAATCGAATCGGTTAGTCGCCTGAACAACCTCGCCTAACGCTATGACAACGACTGCGAGTATGCAGAAGTTCTGATCTCAAACTACGCCACCGGTGAACGGCTGAGGGATATGCCAACCCAGCTGGGGCTCTTTGACCTTGCTGGTTTTTAGGGCATGGAATGACCATTCAATAATCATATTTAGGAGGGTAACCATTATGAAACTGATTGAAAAACGTATCTGCGTAGACAAGGAAGGCTGTCTGCCACTACCTATGGAGCTTATTAATGCAGCGGCTCTCCAACTCGACAAAGAGATGACTGTGACTGTGGTAATTCCGGAGGAAGGGATGCTTCCCTATCTGTTGATGGTTGTATCGCTAGACATTCCGGTCACATTCTCGTAGATTAGAGAATCAAATAATGATTTTAATCGGTGTATTTATTAATAGGTAAAATTTTTTATAAAATATTAAAAAAACACTTGCTAACGACGTAACGTCGCGTGATAGTATGTAAATATTAAAAAAGAAGAAGGGTGATTTATATGAATAATAGCATGGAGAAAAGCACGACTGGCGCATCGACAAGAAACATCATCATAAGAACACAACAAGGAGAAGTGGAAGTTACTGGCACCTGCCATGATCAACCTGGGGTATGTCCACACTGCCATAGAGCGATTCCTTTGTCTTCGGTAGTCTTTAAAAAAATAGATGTCAATAATAATGTGACTACATTTATAGGTAACGAATTAGCCGCAGAGTATGGAATTACAATGGGACAGCAAAATGAAGCAGCTGCCGATTCACAACAAAACAGGCCGGGAGAATGTCCCTATTGCCATGAACAGATTCCCATAAACGAGATAATATTTACGGAAAATAAATGAAAAGGTCGATCAGATGATAGTTGTTTTGTACTGATGAGAGGTCCATTTAATCTTTAATCAGTGCGACTCTAAAAACTATTCAATCCAGAGGGCAAACAGATCTCAACAATATAAAATTGAAAAAATAAAAAATATTATAAAAAAAGATCACTTGAATTAGAACCAAGCGATCTAACAAGTATAGCGAGGTGGAATAGTGTGGAGAACGATGAAGAGCGTCTGTTTACAATTGGAGAATTAGCAAAACTTGTCGGAGTATCCGTAAGAACATTGCAATATTACGATCAGGCAAACCTTCTAAATTCTACTTATACCGAGAGCCATAAAAGAGTATATACTCGTGACGATATACTAAAGCTTCAACAAATTTTATTTTTGAAATCGTTAGGATTTCCTCTTCAAGAGATAAACAACAAAATCCTGACATCAAAAAATTCCGCTGATTTAAAAAAAGTCTTTACCCAACAGCGTGAGATACTGCTGCATCAAATCGCAAACTTAAATAAAATCGCTGTTACTTTAGATCAGGTGATATCAGAGACAGAGGGTGGGCAGGAGATTAGCGTGGATAGATTGATTACCATTATGGAGTTAATGAAGCAAGGTAATCCGTACGCCTTTGTCGTCAGGTATCTTAATGACGAGCAGCTCAAAAGTATTGAAAACAGATTATTAGCCTCGTCTGAAAAAAATGAAATTTTAGTAGAAGAAGTTTTTGCGCAACTGGAAAACTTGTATCAACAAGGTGCTGATCCTGCAGGAAAAGAGGGACAGGAGCTTGCGGAGCGCTGGTGGAACATGGTAAATGATTTTACAACAGGTGACATTGATATGTTGGGAAGGCTTATTTCGGCTGGAAGAGATATTGGTAACTGGCCTAAAGAAACAAAAAATATAAGTGAACCTATAGAAAACTTCTTAAAAAAGGCACTTAACATTTATCTTCTTAGGAACGGAATTCAGATAAAGATTCAGAACGAACATGACTGAACATAAAAAGCAGATTTTATAATCATGAACACTTGTTAAAGGAGAAATAGTTATGAAACTTACAAAGTTTTTGCTAAGTAAGGGTGTTATCTATGCCATAATTTTGGCAGTATTTTATCAGATCGCGATGGTAGGACTTTATATTTACGGGTATCACGTCCTACCAAATGGGGTTAATCTACTTGCGATCAATGTGGTAAATCAGGATGGCGATAAAGGAACAGTAATCGAAGAAGAACTTGTTCCATCTTTGTCCAAATCATTTAGCAAAGTGATTACTGACAAGGGTTTGGAAGAGAGCAAAGATGAACTTGATAATCGGCAGATACAAATGATTATTGTCATCCCTGAAAATTTTGTGGATGACTTAACGTCAGGAAAATCAACGATTGATTTTTATATTGATGAATCAAATACAACTACGGTTATAAATACTATGGAGGCAGTTGCCAAATCTATAACTGACAATTTTAACCAAGCTATTAATCAGGGTAAACTAACTAACATACTGAATTCTCTCAATGTCAATGTCACGCAGCAGGAAAAGATTACGGAACAGTTGAATAATTCAGTAGTTCAAAATAATGTTTATATCAACAAAGCACCCAGCAGTATGGATTATGTAATGGCACCATCATTTTTAACTATAGCAACATATGCTTCTTCTATGGTTGTAGCGATTGTACTGATGAATATTTTTCTCGTTTTTATCCCTATTATCGGAAAATGGAAGGCTTTTCGATATGTCGAAATTACAGGATGTGTTATTGCCATTCTTGCACCCTTGTTTGGAGTATTTATGGCGAGAATCTTAATTTCAATCAGTTTGCAGAAGCTGGTAATCGTTTATCTGCAGCAGATTTTTATGCAAATAACAGCTTTCCAGTTTACTTTAATATTCTCGGTTTTGTTTGGGCAAAACGGTATCTTTATTAATATACCATTGATGCTTGCGCAGACAATAGCCGGAGGTGGAACCATGCCACTGCAAATCATGCCTGATTTATTTAAAGTGATCAGCTATTTTACTCCTATGTACCCTAATACTCAAATCGACTTTGGCCTGTTGTTTGGAGGACCGATTTTTACTTTTGAGATTCGGTTGCTGGCAATTCTGATTACATCCTCTCTTATGCTTTTATTAATTGTATGGCGCAAATGGCCTAAAAAGGAAGACAGCAAGGAAACAGTGGTGAATAACGTCATCGGCCAGCCAGCAACAGATTTGAGATAATTGATTGACTCTGAAGAAATAATCAAATATTGCTAAGGGCAAACTTGCCGAAAGACAAGGACGCAAAGCCGAGGGTCTAAGATGCAGGAGTATTAGGACAGCCTAGCTGCTGTATTGGATTGCGTATTAAACCTGCCCTTTGTGACAGGTTTTTTCATGCATAAGTTAGAAAAGGAAGGCGCTACCCGCCAACAAAAAAACGTGAGTTTGGTGGGTCTCTCTTCATGCCTGAACGATAGCAACTAAGCCCTCCGGACTTACGGGTTTGGAGGGTTTTTCTATGCGTATTCAAAATGCCTCAAGTTTTGGGCGACCGCTATTTAGTAGCGGTCGGGCGTGATGAAGCGGATATCACTTTTCATGCCGCTTTAATTGGTATCCTGTCAAAAAAAGCCTGTACTGTTTATGGGAGCAGTATGGCCTCGTACATGAACTATCAGAACAGGCGGCATTCGAAAGCAAGAAATAATGTTTTTAAAAGATAATTGTTCTATGGCAATTATAGGCAGTATGCGGTAGCTAGTTTTAGATTATTTACAAATGACGGAACTTGAATTGAATATGGCTCTTGGTATTATACCTAGAGAATATCAAAAATCTTATTTTGATCATATTTCAGAAATTTCGAAATTACTTGAAGTAGAGAATACAGAAACTCATAAGAAAGAGCAAAAAAAGCTATTTTACAACGAATAATGGAGCTTTATTTAATAAAGATTGTATTGAATATTTAAAAAGTGTTGAAGATGATACAGTAAATTTAATCTTTGCAGATCCTCCTTTTAATTTAAATAAGGTATATGATGAAGGTGTTAATGATGATCTTAGTACATCAGAGTATTTAAATTGGTGCTTCAAATGGATTGACCAATGTATTAGAATATTAAAACCAGGTGGTTCTATATGCATCTATAATATACCGAAATGGTCAACGTATTTTTCTGAGTACTTAAACAAGCAATTAACATTTAGAAGTTGGATTTCTGTTGATATGAAATATAGTTTACCTATAGCTGGAAGATTAAGTCCTAGCCACTATGCTTTGCTCTATTATGTAAAAGGTG
>JAEZHM010000097.1 GCA_023416585.1 Bacillota bacterium | reverse complement strand
CCTTTCGGGGATCTGTGTTTTGATTGCTTTGGCTAATTCCGCCAGCTTTTCCGGCTGCCGCTTTCTCTCCTGTTCCTCCAGGGCTTTCCTTTTGATTTTATCAGGCATGCGTTACTCCTCCTTGATTTGCCATCGTTTTTGCTGGATTCCAAACGATCCGGGTACAAAACAGCATGAAAAAAGGCCCCTCCTTAAGAGCCTCCCCTCGCCCTTTACAGGCAGGGGCTGCGTAACCTTAAAGGCAGCCTTGTATGACATGATGCTATCACATAAAAAACCGGAAATGCAAGGAAATGTACATCATGCTATGCAATTTATTTCAACCTATCAAAATCCCATTATTGCGCATCCCTGCTGAGCAGTATCCTGTCGATCAGGCCGTACTCCTTTGCCTGTTCTGCGGTCATGTAAAAATCCCGCTCCATGTCCGCCTTGATTTTATCCAAGGGCTGGCCTGTCAACTCGCTGTAGACGATATGCAGCCTTTCCTTGGTTACTAAAAGCCAGTCGCTGTGGATTTTGATATCGGTAGCCTGGCCGGCAAGTCCCCCGGAAATGGATGGCTGATGGATGAGCACCTCGCTGTTTTTCAGCGCAAAGCGCTTTCCCTTTTTGCCGGCCGCCAGCAAAAGCGACCCGGCGCTGCCGGATTGGCCGATGCTGATGGTGGAAACATCGCACTTGATATAGTTCATTGTATCCATGATTGCAAGCGCATCGGTAATGGAGCCGCCGGGGCTGTTGATGTAAAAGTGGATATCCGCCTTGCAGTCCGCCGATTCCAGAAAAAGCATCTGGGCAATGATCAGGCTGGCTGATTCATTGCTGACCACACCGTTTAACATGACCACCCTGTCATTGAGCAGCCTGGAAAATATGTCGTAGGCCCGTTCTCCCCTGTTTGTCTGCTCAATTACCGTCGGCACAAGATAGCCCATTTTGCCTCCCAAACCGCTTTATGCGGCCAATTGCATCACGCTGCCGGCCAACACCTTACCATGCATGCGCCTGTACTTCCCCGGCATGACGCCGTATACCTGTTTAAACGCCCTGGAAAACGCCTCCTGAGAGCCGTAATGGTACTGCAGCGCAATATCGATGATGGGCCGGTCTGTCTTTACAAGCTCCTGCGACGCTTTCTCCATCCGCTGCCTTTTGATGTACTTGGCCACGGGTTCCCCCGCCACCTCATGGAAAAGCCGGTGATAATGGAACTTGGACAGGTGCGCCATGCTGGCCAGCTTGTCAAGGCTGAAAGTATCCATACAGTTCCTGTCAATGTGCCGGATCGTTTGAAGCACCCTTGCCCTGTCTTCCATAGCCTTCCCCTTTCAAAGGGATATGCCTATTATAATCCCTGTTAGGATGATGTTCTTGATCATTCTTGCTCAATTTGGGTTTGGAAAAAAAAGGGTGCGGATGCGCAGTGCCTGGCCGCCGGTATCAATGGCCAATGCATACAGGGCAAGGCCGCAAATTGCTGAACGGGTACTTCTTCAGCTTATCCGCGCTTAAAGCCGTAAGCGGCAGATATATGTCCTTCACAATTATGCATTTCTGATCCGCATGATAGTACTTCCCGCCATTTGGATTGTAATATACAGTTCCGGCCCCTTCCGGTTTAGGTAAATCCGCTTGAGGAACGCCATCCTTCATCACCTGCTCGTCATACGCGGCTTCCTTCTCATGGTCGGTTATCAGATCAATTACCCCCTGGGGCGACACTACGTTGACTTGATACTTTATCCTGTTAAGACCGCTTATGTCAGGCGCAGCGTACCGGAATGCGATCATCCATATGCTGCAGGCGGCTGCATCCTGCTGCCTGAAGGTATCGGGCAGGAAGGTGCAATCCACCTTTAAATCGTCCAATTGTTCCTTTGTGATCCCAAACTCCTTCATCACTGCGTTTCTTGCCAGTTCCACCGCCTGCTGCATGGACATATCCCCGCTTCCGGGCAGGCCGGGTTTCAATGTGGAATACCCCGCGGCATGCCCGAAGGTTTCAAAAAACAGCGCCTTGTCCTCATACGTCCAGAAATATTCCGGCCCCTTTTCATCTTCCCAAAGCGCTGTATTATCCAGGACTATTTTTATGTCCGCTTCCTTTGCAAGATACTCCTTTAGGTCCTGCGCAAAGGTTTCCGGCCCAAATGCCAGCACTTTTCCCGAAGGTGATGCGACACGGACGCTGTAAAACAGGTCATCCTTGCCCGCATAATAAAACACAACGGTCCACGCCCGTAAATCCTGTACCGCGTTCTCCACCGGCCACAGATCGGCCTGAACGGTATATTGGGCCAGCTCGTTTTCCGTGATATTGCTTACAGCCGTAAATTTCTCGGTCGCGACGCGTACGGCCTGGTCCATGGGCAAATCCTCCGGACCAGGCTGAAGGGGGCTGTCCGCCAGCGCCGGGCCGCATACTATCAGCGTTAGAAGGATGACCGCTATGGCCAAAAGCATTTTACTGATTATAAGCTTGCGCATATGTATTTCCCCCTCCATAAATTGTCTTTTCGATACAACGCATTGTGTATCCTTTTTTATCCAGGGGTTGAATGTTAAGGAACAGCAACATATGTAAATAAGGGTGAATGCTTTCGGACTGCTTTTTGGGGGGCCCTTCGCAAAAGGATCCATGCTCAAAAAAAGTATCATGTATCTACACAAATATACTTTTATGTGAGTATAACACCGCGTATTGCCATCCTGTTTGACTTATCCCGCGTTGTTAAGATCCTTCGTTGCTTTGCTTCCTCAGGATGACAGCAGCGTATCTTGCTTGCATTCTTTAATTGTATTCTTTGACGCATTCATTAGCATAAAAGACCGCCATTACGGCAGTCTTTGATTATATGGACTACTTTCCGTTACTTTATATATTTGGCAGGATTTATCCGGTTATGCGTATTCCATTTGCAGTATTACATTTTTCCTCCTCCCCCTTACCGTCCTGTCCGTCAGCTCCATTTCCTCCGCGATCCTTTCGTCCGTCCAGCCAGCCCCGTAGTAATACCGCAATATTGCCCGGTCCGTTACGTCCTGCACACCGTCCAGCAGCTTTTCAAACTGCAAAAGCAAGTCCACCATTTGCTGGCGCTTCTCGGCAAGCACCTGCTCATAGGCGTCTATCTTCTGGTTCCTTGCGGCGTCCGGCCGGTTGGTGACGGAATGCGTCTTTAACAGCACCGATCCCGTCATTTCCCTGGGCCCGCCGATGGTGCCAATGCGCTTGATCTGTTCCTCGATGGCGCTTATTTCCCTGACTATATTCCGGCAAGCCACAAGAAGCTCTTTCGCGTTCATGTACATCCCTCCCCGTTCCTTCTCCCATAGTTCCAATCCTTTGGCCCGGTTGGCCCGGTTTGAGCCGTTTTCTGTAAAATCTCTATATATTCTTTTTTTCTATAGGGTCTTTCCTAAAAAACAGCTAAACCGTGCTCAAACTTACCCTAATTTGCGCCAACGGCTGCTTGATATGGCAGGCATTCCTTCCGCAAGTGAACGCCTGTGTAATACCACGCGCCAGAACGTTTCTTTTGATACCTCTTTGCCATCTCCCGCCCGAACTTCGTGCTGCTCATTTGAAACTCGTTGCCTTCCTGTGCCCAGGCGGCGTATGCCTTGAACAGCTCTCCGGCACCAATCTCACCGCCCGCCTCGCAGCATTCGTCCAGGAAGGACGCCAAAATATCCATCTCGCTTTTGTACTCCCTGCCCGCGGCCAGTATGGATTCGGGCGCTTTGAGGCCTTCCCGCTGCCATAGCAAACACCCGTCCACCGCCCAGGCGAGTATGCCGGGCAGCTCCTTTCGCAGCTTGAACTTCAGCTGCCTGTCCATTTTTTCTTCCGGTATCTGCACATGGAAGGGAATGAGGCGTATCCTGGACCAGATGCCCGCATCCGTGCCGCGGATGAACGGCTTGTGGTTGGTACACATCCACAGCTTGAACTCCGGTGTATATTCGAACTCATTCTCGTATTTTAATGCAGCCGTCACCTTGTCGCCGCCGGTGAGTTGCTTGAGCAGCCCCTCATTTAACCGCGCTCCCTCGTTCGGCTCCGATGTGGTCACCAGCCGGGCGCCCTTTAAGCGAGCGATGTCCGATGTGGGCCCGGCGGACGCAAGCCTTAGCATAATGGTTTCCGGCTGTATGTTCACCGCGTGGTCGCCCAGCATTTCCGTGATGATATCCAGAAATGTGCTTTTCCCGTTCCTCCCCGTGCCGTATAAAAAGAAGGCGCAATGCTCCTGGGTAAGCCCCGTGAGGCTGTAGCCGACGGCCTTTTGAACATACCGTATCAGCTCCCTGTCGCCTAAGAATATCTCCGAAAGGAACTTGTCCCACAGCGGATGATCCATTTTGTCGGCATACTCCGTATAGGCTATTTTGGTGATCAGGTGCGCTGTGTCGTGGGGCTGCAGCACGCCTGTTTTCAGGTTCAGCTCGCCGTTTAACACGCACAGAAGGGACGGGTGCCTGTCCAGCTGCGTGTAAGAAACCGGCACGCGGTGCTGGGATTCTATAAGCATGTTCGTTTTGGCCTTGCTGGAGCGGCTCAGCCTTATGTGCTTTGCGTACTCCTTCTGCGCTTCTTCTACGTTTTTGTCCGTGGGCAGCGCAGCCAGGTAGTCCTGCATGCCGCAGCGGATATCCTCCACAATTTCGTCAGCCATGCGCTTTGTTTCCCCGTTTTCATCAAACACCCAGCGCCGGCCGTCGTAGTACATCCATTTCCTGGCCGTATAGTTATACAAAACCGATTCTCTAAACCTATCAGTGAACCGCTTGGCGTTCCCCGTATCATCAAATGTGTACGAACCCAGGGGACGGTTCTCCGTATTCTTCTCTTCATAGGGCTTTGATATTGGTATGTTGTTGAACGCAGGGAGCCGTCCACCGTGTCCGCCATACACGTTCTGGCAGGATTTCGCGGCCTTTGAAATGGTGACGGCCCCGTACGTGCTGCCGCCCTGCTTGCGCAGCCATTTGCCGCGCATCAGCCCCGAGGAGCGGAAAAGCTTGTCCATCCTTTGCTCATCCCTGCCGGTCCAGAAGGCCAGCATGCTGCACAGGGCCATGTCCGCCTCCGACTGGCTGGGGAAATGCGCTTCCCAGCGCCCGGCGTACAGGTCGGAAAACGTTTTGCCCTGCTTGGATTTTTCCGCAAGCGCCAATATTTCTCTTTCGGTAAGGTTCAAGGCCGCCTTGCCTTCAAGCCCTATGGTTGGGACCTGTCCGCCGCCGATATACTTTTCATGCAGGGGCTTTACCCTGTCCGTGCAGTCTGCAATACCCGCATACTCCCCGGCCTTCTTCCCGGTGACAACGAAAAACCTTGCGCTGTCGTACATTTCCACATTGCCCCGCCGCCTGCCGCCAGAAGGCAACGAACCGCGGCAGAGGATATGGATGCCCTTGCCGGAAACGGAATACTCCGCGTACGACTGCAGCGTGTGAATGAACTCCGCCACGATGCCGCCCATGCCGCCGCCCGAATAATCTGCAATGGCATCCTCCGCGTGATCGATGTCCACGCCGAAATAGCCGTTTGCGAACATGAGCCCGATGCCGGAGAATTTTTTCGACACTTCCACCGCCTGTGAAAAACCGGACCAGGTATCCGGGTTGTTGCTCATCGCCTGGCCGCAGGTCTTGGGGTTGATGGGCACCTTTTTTATTTTTCCGGGCCGGCTGTCATCCGGGACTGACTGCCAGCACACCCACTGGGGAAGCTTTTTCAGTTCCTCCGGCACATGCTCGTACATGGGTTCCTCCTTATAGAATATAGGGGACGGTAACACGCAGGCTGGGTATGGTGTCCGCTGCATGCAAACAATCCATTTGCCCCATACGATCGACCCCCACGTCCTCCGCCGGATCGTACCCCAGCTCCTGCCACATTTCCAGCACCGTCAAAGGCCGTTTTTTCTTATCCCCGCTGTCCGGATACCCGTCAAACCGGTCAAGATTCATGCGCCACACCATGAACTGCCGTTTTCTCCCGCTCTTCATAGCCCTTTACAAGCCCGTTCAGCCGGCGGTTTTCGCTTTTCAGCTTGTCCGCCTCTTTTTCAAGCTCTTCCCTGGCGCTGATCTCGCACTTTAACAGCCAGTTTTGATAGGCGATGTGCTCATCCAGCGCTTTTAAAATATGATCCATATCGTTCCCCCTTCCAATTGTCTGCTTTTTGCTTCGTTCAGTTCCCATGCGCGTAAAACGATGGTATGATAGTATTGAAATGAATCGTTGCCTGTGCATATGGCATACAGATCACAGGAACACAGAGAACCGTCCCCTGTGTTCTCATATGCCATACAGGTCGTTGGGTGATTTGTTCAGCGCCCGGGCAAGGGCGATCACATGCTCGGCCAGGATCAGCTTCCTGCCGTGCAGCATGGCGGAAAACTCGTTTTGCGTGAATCCGGCTTTTTCGGCAACGGCGCGCTTTTTCAACCCCTTTTCCCTGATGATCCGCTCTACGTTTTCGGCAACAATGCTCATTCCGCATCCTCCTTAACACTCAAGATTCTTGAGTACATGCCCATGATACTACAGGTTTCTTGTGTAGTCAACCCCTTTTTCTCAAATTCCTTGAGTAAATTTCTTGACTGTACAAGAAAACTATGATATTGTTTGAATATATGATATGAAGGCAGGGTCACAAATGAGCATTGGAAGCAGAATCAGGCAGGCGCGGCTTAACGCAGGGCTAAGCCAGGCGCAATTGGCAAAGGAAGTAGGTGTTTCAGCCGGCGCGATCGGCAATTACGAAAGCGATTACTCTTCGCCAAAGGATGAGATCCTGTATGCTTTGATGCGTGTACTGAATGTAGACGCCAACTTTCTCTACCAGGATTTTATGACGCCCGTATCAGGAAAAAGCGAAGTGGATGAGATCGTGGATGCCTTCCACAAAAACAAAAAGCTTGCCATCCTGTTTTCCAGGTCGGCAAAGCTCACGCCGGAGGATTTGGAAATTATACTAAAAATGGTTGAGAGGATGGACCAAGAAGATGACAACAATCCCTGATGACATCAGGGTAACCGCCCTGCCGCTGCCCGGCACCATCCGCGCGTTCGCAAGGCGCATGAAAAGCGGCCATGTATGCATTGTAGTCAACTCCTGCCTGGACGCAAAAGAGCAGGAAAAGGCCCTAAAGCATGAGCTTGAGCATGTGAAAAGGAATGATTTTGACCGGGATGATCCGGTGGATACCATTGAAGACTCCTTGTAAGAGGAAGCTTTATTCCAAAGTGAATATCCTAATCCATCAACAGGTTCAAAGGAAATTGAACGATCCAAAGAAACAGCGGTACGATGATAAAGATGCACAGCCAGGCTATCAAAGGCCTTATGTAATGGATCATGACAATGGAATACAGGCAAATATCAAAGAAGAATGAATACAGCGTATTCCAGCCGTTGAGATATTCAAATTTTCCCGCCAGGTACATGACGTATTCAATGGCTGTGTACAGGGCGGATGTGAGCACGATATATACCACCCTCTTCCACAAGCCATTGGGCATATAGCCCAGAAACAAAATGACGATGCAGGGAAAGGAAATGACTACATGCATAAGGTCCAATATCGTATTGCTTTGGATGATTGCTGATTTGTAGTGCCAAAAGGGATGTTTGTACGTAATGAAATTGTACGCGAGATCGCCGATCATCAGCAGCAGAACCGTAGGATAATAGGATTCCCAGTTTCGTAAGTGCCCGCTCTTATAAAGGGCGAACAGCACTGCTATGAACAATAGGATCATCATAACACCTCATTATGCCACTTGCATAATATGGCGGAATGATCAAAGATTCATTCTTTGTGCAAGGCAAGCGCTATAGAAGATATTCCAGCTGGCGCTCGCAAGGGTTGGAAGCAGACAATTCCCTATTGCAATACATGGCTTCCACGCACTGCATCGCTTTGAAAAACGCCTGCGTCTCCTCCGCGGAATGGGCCGATATGTACAGCTTCCTTGCACCCATCCTTTTTGCGGCATTGCACGCCATGGCAAACAGCGTTCTGCCGATGCCTTTTCTTCGTTGGCCATAGGAAACATAAAGGTTAGACATCTGAATGTATTCATAATCGGGGCCAAAGCTTTCAAACTCAATCGTTGCAAAGCCGGCCAGATATTGGTTGATGAAAGCGCCCAGCATGATGCCGCCGGACCTTAATGTATACGTCAATCTGTCCACAAGGGATACGATATCGTCCTTATTCCATTCCTCGGTGGAGGGCGCTTTTTGCAAGAACCATTTTCCGTCCTTTTTCCTCCAGCAAAAGTTCACCTCCTGATGGCGGTTAAAACGTTCAAACAGGAAGGAGGAAAGGTCGTAAAAGAATATCTCCTCAAAGGATATATTGCTTGGCGATATTTCCTTGCCTGCAAGCATGATTCAGCCTTCTTTTGTACGATTCATATTTTTTGATATCAGAAAAATACAAAACTTCTTATATTATACACATTATGGCAAATAAATCAAGTATGTTTATTTTTAGTATGAAAGGATCACTGTATGAAGCGCAAAGCCCTTTTTGTGGCTGTCGTCACTACCGTTTTATGGATACGCTTCAGCGTCACAGGTCTCCCCCTGCCTCCTTTGTCTTAAGCCTCCATCTTTATCCAATCATGTTGCATCAACGTAAAAGGAGCACGATTCTCATGACCCCTCCAGCCGCTTCCCCCCCTGCGTTTTCCGGTCTTGCCGCGCCAAATCATCCTATACGCATTGCCTGCAATACCCTGCCCCTTGTTGGCGAGGCCGATTTCGGGCTGGCCATAAAGCCTGTACTGCACCGGGACAGGACGGCCCCGTTCAACGTGCTGATCTATATCATAAAAGGCCGCATGGAGATCATGGAGGACGGTACCGCATACGACCTTACGCCGGGCACTTTATTCTTTTTGAAAAGCGGTATTCACCACTGGGGCGAAAAGATGTTTGAAACCGGCACCGCCTGGTATTACGTGCACTTTTACTTAAACGAGCCGTCAAAGGATATGGCGCAGTTTGAAAGCCCTGCTGCGCCTGGCGGGCGCTACAGCATAAGCCCCGATGTTTACTCAGGCTATGTAACCATCCCCAAGCTTTTGAGGCTGCCACCGAACAATGAACTGGAAAAGCAAATCGCAAAGCTCATCCGTCTGTTCCTTTCGGCGGAGATCATACAGTCAAGCCTGGCCCTTTTTGACATCCTTTTGCAAAGCATTGACCTGAATAACCGCAAGTCGGATGCTTTGAGTGCGGACAGCCGCGTTCAGGCGGTGATTGCATACCTTGCGCGCCATTACCAAAGCAGCATCACCTCCGCCGACCTGGAAAAGGAAACGGGGTTCACCAGCAAATACATAGGCATGCTGTTCAAGAAAAAAACCGGCATGACCGTCAAAGCGTATCAGATGATGCTGCGTATCCATCAAGCGGAAAGGCTTTTGCGCGAAACGGATTTGTCCCTTTCTGAAATCGCAAATGAAACCGGCTTTTACGACGCCTTTTACTTCAGCAAAATGTTCAAGCGGTATAAAGGCAAATCCCCCAAACAGTTCCGGGATACCTATGTGCCGGGAATGTAATTAGGAAATTTTGATGTCTGTATTTGCAGCCGATAAAGGAGAATACTTATGAGAAGCAGCAATGAAATAGCCCTTTTTCAAACAGAGGATAGCCAAGTGGTCTTACCAGTGAATGTTGAAAATGAAAACGTATGGCTGAATCGCAATGAAATGGCCACGCTTTTGACAGGGATATAAAGACCATCGGTAAGCACATTAAAAACGCATTGTGAGACGAAATAGATGGCGATTCAGTTGTCGCAAAATTTGCGACAACTGCTGCTGATGGGCGATCTGATGAAGCTGAAGGACAAGAAAATTGAGATTCTGGCGGTAAAGCACACTATAACCGAAAACGGCTTTACCGAGCGGACGCTGACGGCGGTCTGCCCGCCCGTATGGGCGTACTTCCGCCATCTGTTCGCCAAAGAGATTTTCGCCGCATCCGCGCTAATGGCGGTTGAAGAAGTGCTGTTCATTGTCAATCACCTTGCAGGGCTGAATACTACCCATGTGATACGCTACAAAGGAGCTTTGTACGATATAAGCCGGGTGGATAACTATGAAGGGTATAGATATGAACTAAAATTGTATGCGAAAAGGCGTTGATTTCTTGACTTTCTCGCCTCTTGCCCGTATAATTAAAATAGGTTAAAAATGCTCAAAGGGGGTTGACAACACCATGCCCCCCCGCTACAAGAAATGGTTGTTTGTGTTTTTTTGTGCTGCGCTGTTGGCGTTGTTGCCGATGGTTGCATATGCAGATTTTCCGGAGAGATATTATTATATTTATTGTGACAAGATTAATGGTTATACCACATATATAATTGTGGATTTTATGTGGCGCGACGATACATATCATTGGCCCGCATATGAATGCACTGCTTGTAGAAGAAGTGCTGATTTTGGTTATAAAGAAGTTCACTCCGCCACGATGGAAGCCACCTGCACCAGCCACAAGATATGCGCAGTATGCAATCATTTGATGCAGAAAGCGCTGGGACATGATACGGCTTGTGCTATATCCGGCAGCACCCCAATCACCTGTACCTCTGTCGGCTATTGTGCCCGCTGTTCCAGCAGCTATGGCGTACCACTGGGGCATGACCACACCGTAACCGGCACAAGCTACACCGGCAAAGCCGCGACCTGTACCGGCAAGGCTGTTTGCGGACGCTGCGGCGAAGAGTACGGCGACATGCTGGGGCATGATGAAGTGAGCCATACCGCCAAGGCTCCGACATGTACCGCCATCGGCTGGGATGCTTACGTCACTTGCACCCGCTGCGACTACACCACCTATGTTGAAAAAGCGGCGCTGGGGCATGATGAAGTGAGCCATACCGCCAAGGCTCCCTCCTGTACGGCCATCGGCTGGGATGCTTACGTCACTTGCTCCCGCTGCGACTACACCACCTACGTTGAGAAAGCGGCGCTGGGGCATGATGATAGCGGCGCGGACGCCACCTGCACGACGGATGAAATCTGCGCCCGCAGCGGCTGCAATGCCGTGCTGAATCCTGCATTTGGTCATAGCTATCAGGCGACCGTCACCAAACCCATTTGCCATCGCCGGGGTTATACCACCCATGTATGCGCCACCTGCGGTGATACCTACACGGACAGTTATACTTCTGCCCTTGCCCATTGGTACGACTTGTGGACGGATAATGGCAACGGTACGCACAGCGCGTCCTGCCGCAGATACGGCTGCAAGTATATCAGCACGACAGAATGCGCGGCGTATACTGTAAATGTGGGCGACAATATTTTAGATATCTGTCGCGTCTGCGGCAAGCTGGGCGAAAAGCAACTGCTGGCCTTTGAAAGGGCAACAATCAAGCTTGTGGACAAAAACGCCATCCCCGGCAGGGGCGAATTGATCGTGCGCGGACTGGAACTGCCTTTTGACGGTGTGCTGTACGCCCTGACCGTTGCCCATGAGTTTGCCACACAGATTGATCCCTATACAGGCTTTGTGCGCGTGACCATTCCGCTGGAACTGGCAGACGCATTCCACCTTGTGCGCGTGGACGTGACCGAAGAGACCGAAACCGCCGAGCGCACGGAGGTATGGACGGAAATCGTTTTCACCTATGAAAACGGCGAACTGACCTTTGACACGAACAAGGCAGGGCTGTTCCTGTTGCTACCCATCGAATAAACCCATCCCATTCAGGGCGCAGGCTTAATCGCTTGCGTCCTTATCTTATGCCCTCTACCAGCGCCCGTTGTCGCTTATCGTGCAGAACCGTTGAGCGACATGTTGCAGATTTAAGCGACAAATAAGCCACAATCACACATAAAAGAGTGCCAAAATCCTTGAATTTACGGGATTTTTGGCACTCTTTTATAATGCTTTGGGGAAAACTTATCGAACCGAATACTATAATCTTGATGTCATCATCTCTGTAGGGTATCGCGTAAAATCCAAACGTGGTGTGGAATTTCGGCGCTGGGCTAACGATGTACTGAAACGGTACATTATCAAAGGCTACGCCGTCCATGATACTCGCATCATCCTTGTCTTAAGAGCCAGGATTTTGTACAAGCTCGATTTTGACCCTATATCATGTTCTTTCATAGCTGCGCTTCCTTTTGCGGCAAGCCACGGGCGTAAAATTTCTTGCCGCTGGCATAGGCCAGCAGCGCAACTATCAAGCAGCAGATCCACCATGTATTGATCACCGTTGACCATCCGGCCTGCATGGAAATGACCCCGGTCAGCACCCCGGAGAGGCTGGAACCTACGTAAAACGCGCAATCGACAATCCCGGCTACAGTGCCTACACGCCCCACTTGATCATACATCATGGGGATCAGCGAGGAAATCATTGGGTTAGCCCCTTGCAAAAACGCGTACAGAAGGCTAAGCATCAGCGCGAACAAAAGCGCCTGCCCGGATCCAAGCGCAATAAGTCCCAAGGCCCATCCCGCCGCTGCAAGCGCCATTACGGACAGTGTATGGTAGGGGTTGCCCCGCATAAGCGAGAAAGTGCCCCTGCCAAAAGCAATCCCCAGCACACCAAGCATTGGCACGATCAGAGATATGCGTGAGGCTGTTGCGGCGGAAAAGCTGGTCATCTCACTGAGCATGGTAGGGCCCCAGTTCATAATGCTATCCCGAACAAAGCCTATGCCCACGCAGCCACAGACCAGCAGGGCCAGCCCGGTTGGAAACATCAGGGATCCAAAGCTCATGACGTCCTTCTTTTTCTTTACATGGGTTTCCGCGGCGCTTAACTTGCAGTCATTAAGAAGCGCCATGCTTGCAAGCATGGCAAGCAGCATAATCACAGCAGGCAGGAAGGCGCCCATGCGCCAATGTCCGGCGGCGCTCATCTGACCCGCGATCGTCCAGGCCAGCATATTGGCGATTGGCATTGTGACAGAGAGGATAAAGGAAACCCGGGCGTGCTTTTCTTTTGTAAAATTCAATGAAGAGATACGGACCACCGGCGCCCAGAGCATGGACTGCGCCGCACCGTTTAAGCACCAGGCCGTCAGCACCATCGCATAGGAGCTGGACAACCAGAGCAGAAGGTTGCACAAAGCCGAGCCGGCCAGCCCAAGGAGCAGGTACCGCCGGGGGTTGATTCTGTCCACGATGCTGCCGTTGATCAACTGGCCGGCTGCGTACGTCAGTGCAAATAAGGAAACAACAAGCCCCGCCTGTGCCGGCGTCAGGATGAATTCATCCCGCAGCGAGGTGAGCAGCATGGCGATATTGTGGCGGCCTATATACGCGCCGCCATATGCGATAACACAACCCAATAGCGTTTTGCGTTCGGCACTTGTAAAAGGCGCCGCACGTTTCTTCCCCATATAACCTCCGTCGTGCCCTCAGCCAATGGTCTTTGTCAAAACCCGACCCGTGCACTGTAACATGAATATGCCTGGGAGCCGGGCAAAGGTGAATTTTTCATCCAATGCGCTGGCCTCAGGTAAAATGGCCTTTATGTATATCCGGCTTACATCACCGGTTCTTAAAGTTCAAGCCCTGGGGCATCTTCGTTGCTTATCTCGGCAAACTCCACATCCATATACCCTTGCTTACCAACAGCGTACAGCCCCATGCAAGTACCCACAAATCCCCCAGCCACATCTGGGCTTAAAAACGCGGCGGACACGCCGTCAAGCAGCAACGACAGGGCGGTCTCCTCCGGGCCATAAAAAAAGGAAAGGCGCTGCCCGTCGGCGTGGATGCGAAGGCATGTTATATCCCCGGTATACGGCGCAATAGCCACGCGGGTGGCAATACCCTTCTCAACGCGCGTGAGCGCAACGCAGTGCACGCCATCCTCCCTGGTGCGCAAAAGACACAGATGGTATTGATCGCTTTGCAACAAGGCAAGGCCCGCCCCTTCCCCATCACACGCTGGGGAAAAGGAAAAGCGCGCGGTCAGAGCATAATTCATGTGCGTCTGCCGCATGGCAAGGAAAGCGGGCGACGCGCGCTTAGCAAGCGTTTCGGGAAGCAACCGAAGCCGGATACCGTCCGCCGCGCCTGCACGCGGTGTGGCAAACCTGGCCGCTGGCGCGCGCAGCGTTATCCATTGGCTGCCGATTTCCCCGCCGGGGAAGCAATCGCGCGCCGGAGGCTTGGGCATGAAGGCGGGGGCAAGGTTTGGCGCAGCCTCGACAGTGCGCACCTGCCCGGCGCCGGGACAAACAACGGGCCAGCCATCCTCCCAGATTACCGGCGCCAGAAACGTTTCCCGCCCCATGTTGCGGTAGTAGCCGCCGTAGGGGCGGGAACCCAGCGCAACGATCCACCACTCACCCGTAGGCGTATCCACAAAATCTCCATGGCCTACGTTGACGATCGGGTGCCTGCGGCCCAGATGCCGGTGCGTAAGGATGGGATTATTGGGGCAGGCCTCATAGGGGCCGAAAAGATCGCGGCTGCGCGCGACAGTAACGGCATGCTCGTGCCCGGTACCGCCTTCCGCGATTAACAGATAGTAATAACCGTCCTTTTTATACAGGTGAGGCCCTTCGGCCCAGAAGGCGTTTTTCGCCGCGCCATCCCAGAGCGCATGGCAGGGCCCCACAACCTCCCCGCGCTTTACATCCAAACGCTGCAGATAGATCTCGTTATCGCCCCAGTAGGAAGCGTTGCGCTTCCCGCGCGTGCCAAGGTAATACGCCGTTCCGTCGCCGTCAAAGAAGATCGTTGGGTCGATCCCCTCGGTGGGCAGCACGACCGGGTCGCTCCACGGGCCTGCCACGTCCGACGCAGTCACATAGAAGTTTCCAATTCCGCCCACGTTCGTGGTGATCAGATAGAACGTGCCCTCGTGATAGCGCAGCGTCGGTGCGAAAATGCCATGGGAATGCTCGCACCCGGAAAGATCCAATTGCGATGTCCGTGTGAGTGCATGGCCCAGCTGCTCCCAGTGAACCAGATCGCGCGAATGGAAAAGCGGTATCCCCGGAAAGTACGAGAACGTCGATGTGGCAAGATAAAAGTCCTCTCCGACACGGCAAATGGACGGATCGGGATAGAAGCCGGGCAGGATAGGGTTTGTGAACGTGCGCGGAACAGACGTCATTTCATTCCCTTTCATGTGTCATTCATCAGCCGTCAATCGTCATATCGAACAAAAGATGATATTCCCTGGCATTCAGCGCTGTTTCCTGGTTGCGCATCGTCGACCAGCCCATATGGCCGCCAATGCCCGCGTGGGCGGCATCGATTGTCAATACGACTTCCCCGCCGCGCGGGAGATCGTGATCGTGCCGGGCGTTGCGCAGCGCGTCCACCGTATAATCCCTCACGTCGAAATGGAAGGGCGTATGCGCCGACAAGCGCAGCCGGCGTCCGCGCGCGTTAGACAGCGTAACCCAGCGCGCATCCTCGTGACCGCCGTTTTCGCTGGGGGGATTGAACGGAAAATGCTGATCCGCCACGGTGCTTTCATAAATGCCTACAGGGCAATTCTCCTTGCGGTCTGGGTAACACTCGATGGGGCCGCGCCCGTAGTAAGTGAGCGCGGTGAATTCCTTGGGCAGCGTAAACGAAAGCCCCACCCGCGGGAGATGATCGGCCGCGGGGTCTATAAAGTATGCGGCGTGGCACTGGACACGCCCATCGCCAAGGATAATCATCGTCCATGTTTCCATGCAGCCCGCGCCGATGCTCATTTGGCGCTTTACACGCACGCTGCCGTCCGACAGCGTGTCCGCCTTAAGGGACATAAGGCGCGGGGTGGTTTTTGCAAACGCGTCCCACGCTTCATAGCACCCCCACCCCTGGCGCGCGTCCGCGCCTGTGAGGCCGCGTGAAAGACAGGCCTGACTGCCCGTAATGATTGGCACGCTGTCAGCACCCAGGATGTAAAGGCCGCCGTCCGCCTTGCGAAATTCCATCTGGAACACGGCGGTATTCACAATATACGCCTCGGCGGTTTCGCACAGCGAGACGGGCGGCACGGCAGCGGGAGCCATATCCGCAGCCATTTCCCCCGGCGCGGCGCGCAAAGGAAACTGCTGCAGGCAAAGCTGCGCGTCCTCTATATGCACAGCGATGTTCAAAAAATACTCGCAGCCGGGCACGCGCGTTTCGGGCACGGGAATGTCGATTTCGGCATCCTGCATTGCGGGGATCACCGGCAGCGGTATCTCGCCGGCCGCTACGGGCGCGCCGTCCTTAATAAGCGCCCACCGCGCGATATGGCCGGCCAAGTCCCGCGCGTGGTAGCGGTTGCGCACAGTAAAGCGCGTTTGGTATTGCCCCATAACGAACGGGCCAACCGGCATCGGCGCCGGCGCGAGGCGGACGGGAGAATAGATATTTGCCAGCGCCCGCGCCACGGGTTTGGGCGTCAGATCATGAAGCACGATGCCATTGCAGCACATGAACGGAGGCTCCGTCCAATCGACAACCGGCTCGTGAAAATCGCCGCCATAGCCGGGGAACACGCATCCATCCGGGCCTTTTGCGGGCAGGGCCTTGTCTTGCCAGTCCCATACAAAGCCGCCCTGGAACCGCTCGTACGTTTCTGTCAGCTTCTCAAACAGGGGCAGATCGCCGCCGCTGTTCCTGATCTGATACGCATACTCGACCAGCACCACAGGGCGGATATCCGAGGCTTCGGTCAGCAGGTGCACGATGTGATCAACATGCGGATACATGGGACAGCGGATATCGCTGATGTCCGGGCCAGGTGCGCCGCTTTCATACTGCACCGGGCGCGTACCGTCCGCCGCGCGGATAAAGCCCGCCATCGCCGCGTGGTTGGGGCCATGGCCTGATTCGTTGCCCAGTGACCATATGACAATCGACGGATGATTCCGATGCGTCAGCACCATGCGCGCCGCGCGTTCCAGGTACGCCCCGGACCACTCCGCGCGGCGGGACAGCATGCCGGAAATGCCGTGGGTCTCCAGGTTCGCCTCGCAGACGACGCATATGCCCAGCTCGTCACAAAGGTCGTACCATATAGGGTTGTTGGGGTAATGGCTCGTTCGCACGGCGTTGATGTTGAGCGATTTCATCAGCTCAATTTCACGCCGCATGTGCGCTTTGGACACCGTGCGGCCCGTGGGCCACGCGTGCTCGTGCCGGTTCACCCCGCGGAAAATCATCCGGGTGCCGTTTAGACGGATCACGCCGTCCCGGATGTCTATGCGCCGGAAGCCCGCCCGGCAGGCCTCGATATCAAGCGTCGCGCCATCTTTGTCAAGCGCGCGCATGACGACGGTATACAGCGCTGGCGTTTCGGGCGTCCACCGCGCGGCGTTGGCGACGCGAAGGGAAACCCGCGCGTGCGCAGGGTCAGGCGCTGCATCAATAGTGAACCGGGCCGAAACCTCCGGCGCCGAGCGCTCTGTGGCGATACAAGCGCCTTGGTTGTCATAAAGCGCAACTTCGACCGCCATATCTGCAAACCCGGAAAAGCGCCTAAGCTCCACATCGGCAGCCAGCGTACCGCCCGCGCCGTGTTCATCCGGCTGCGCTGTAACGCTATAGTCCATGATGTGCAGCATGGGCTTTGCAATGAGCCTGACGCTTCTAAAAATGCCTGAAATATGCCAATAATCCTGATCCTCCAGCCAGGTGGCGCTGGTAAACCGGTGCACGCGAACGGCGAGCCGGTTTTCTCCGGGCCGCAGGCAGTCTGTCACGTCAAAATCGGCGGCCAGCTTCGAGTCCAGCGATCCGCCCACCAGATGGCCGTTCACCCACGCGACAAAGCCGCCCTCGACCCCGCCGAACGAGAGCGTGACACGCTTTCCGGCGAATTCTTCAGGCAGTGATAGCGAGCGGACATAGCAGCCGGTAGGGTTTTCGGCAGGCACGTGCGGCGGGTTGTAGGTTTGCTGCGCATGGATAGGCTCAGCCGCGCCAGGCTTTATGATATGCGGCCCTTTGGAATCCCTTGGAAACGGATAGACATAATTGGTGTATATGGGCTTCCCATAGCCTTGCAGTTCCCAGTTGCCCGGCACGGCGATCTCGTCCCAATCGGACACGTCAAAGCCCTCTTCGCCGAACCCTTCGGGAACGGCTTCCGGGCTGTCAAACAGCCGGAAGCGCCAGGAGCCGCCCAGCGGGAGCACGTGGCGCGAAGCGTTTCTATCCATCGAAAGCGCCTGCGCGGTGCTTTCATACGCGCCCCACGGCGCATGCGCGGGCATTAAAAGAGAGGAGGCTGATTCAGGCGTGTGCATAAGCTGCCCTCCTGACAAACATCTGCTCGTTTCCGTAAGAGCCGCTATTGTAGAATAGGTATGCATATCCCTTTGTAAATAGCAGATGGTGCCGCCAAAGGTTCACACCCTCGCCCATGGCGGCCGCCTCGGGAGGAAGCGCCTCGATGGTGGTGATAGGCTCAGGGGAAAAGTGCCAGCCGGACACGGGGAACGCCTCCAAAGTGTACGCGAAGCCGCCAAGGCTGGGCGCGGGCTCACGCATATTGGGCTCCTGCGAAACGGGCGCGGGCGGCGTGGGGCTGGCGTTCATCAGCGCCCACCAGCCGCCGCCGTCCGCCGGGATCAGCTGCAGCCCTGCCGTCCAGCCGCCATACCAGGTGGAAAGGTCGCCCGGAAGCAGTACCTGATTAAGCTTCTCGGCCACCGGCTGTCCGTCCGGAAGCCATGCCGCCGCCGTGCGCGAGCCATATGGCGAGGCGGGCGTGTCAGCCTGGGGTAGTAAGGGGTATCCCTTGTAGTAAAGCAGCGTCCCCGCCCGTTCCGGAAAATAGAACGCTGTTACCGTGTCCTGGTGATAGGCGTCAAACGCCGCGCCTTCGCCGGGCGTGATGACCGGGGCCGCATCGAACCGCCAGGGCCCCTTAAGCAAGGGTGCTTTAGCGCGGTACACATGCTTGCGGCCGTCTTGCCAGATCACAACAAACAGATGGTATAGCCCGCCCACGACAGCGGCGTGGTTTGGCCGGTGCGCGTCCATCAGCAGATAGGGCTTATGCGCGTCACCCGGCAGCGCTTCAGGGTTCACATATTCGATGGGGCCGCACTTTCGCCATTGTCCGGGCCCCACGCCATCCCTGCCGTCGGACAGGGCTTGCATCACGCAGTTTTTTTCCATGCCCCGCTCATGGCGCTGGCCAAAATAGAACATGCGCCAGGCGTCCGCCTTCTCGTCCCATACAATGCAGGGATCCCCGGTCACGCTTTCATCCGGGCTGCCGGGCCCGCCGCGCAGCAGCGCCGGGCCAAGATGCTGCCATGAAACCTGCGGTTTCAACATGCTTACATCCCCTCCCAATCAATCGGCTGGCTCCAGGCCTTGCGGCCCTCGCAGTCTGTTACCACCAGGCGCACATACCGGGCGCCCTCGGGCGGATGCCACACGGCTTGTGTAATCAGCGTTTTGTCCGCATTTTCCTGATAGCCGCGGTATGGATAACACACAAACGCGATGCTTGCGGCGGGTGATGTGGCAACCGTAAGCGTGCCGTCCATACGCCTTATGTCCTCTATGACCGGCCCCTGGGAAGCATAAAAACGGCCTGCGCGCAGCGACGCCAAAATGGCTTCACGCGTTAAGGACTGCGCTTTCACCATAATAAAACCGCCGCCAATGTCGTTGATTTTCTGATGCGTATCGTCGCTGGCGGTGCACAGCACGCGCCGCCCCTCCCACAGCAGGTGATCCCACCAGGCTTCCGCCTCGCCGCTGCCATCCTGGCGCTGGCAAAGGTGGTTATACACCTCTATCATGCAAAAGCCGGTGAGGCGCATAACCTCGTCCACCGTGGCCATCGACCAGCGCGGGTGGCAGTAAATGGGCAGCATTCCCTCACCGAGCAGCCAGGTAATGTGGCGCTGCGCGGTGTCCCCGGCGTTTTCGCCCTCCGATTCGCGGCGAAATCCATCCGGGAGCTGCGCAAGGCCTACGCCCACAATGTGGTGGTAGTGCTTTCCCGGGCGGTCGCCGAAGGACGCGTCCAGCTCCAACCCCGGCAGCGTGAGGAACGTTTCCTCACACAGCCCGTCGTGATGGTGATATACGCGGTGATCAGCCAGCGTAAGGAATGAATATCCAAGCGCCTTGTACCGCGACACAAGCGCTTCGGGCGAGAGAATTCCATCCGAAAGGTTCGTGTGCGCGTGCAGGTTTCCTTTATACCATTGACCAGGACCGGAAAAAGTGCTCAGCATGGATCTGCCTCCAGTAAAATTCGATAGGCCCCCGGCTGCGGCATGCGCACGGCACGCGTATTGTCGATGCCCTCGCGGCGGTTCAGGCGGTGCTTAAGGAAGCCGCCGTCTGCACAGAATGTGCCGCGTTCGCACCTTTTCACAGCGCGCCGCGTGCCATCCGGCCGCACAAACGATACGCTCGCCTTGCAGCCGATAACCGCGAACACGTCTTTTTCAAGCCTTATCACACAGCCGCGGCTGTCCCCCTTTTTGCTGTCGAAGCCGATGTCCACATACACATCACCGAAGCACAGCGCAGCTCCCCATTCGCCGTCCTCCTGCACAAACACCTTTAGAGCGTCCGTGCCCGCGTGCGCCGCCGCCAGCGGCATCGCGTCCGATAAAGGGATATAGCTGTCAGCCAGATCGTACGCCTCATCGCTCCAGCGGAACGTTCGGTTATCGACCAGCGGCTGGCCGTTCTGATCGGGGAACGCGCTGTCAATTGCCCATGGATCAAAGCCGATCGCGCCGTATGCCAGTGTATAGAATACATTTTTCTCCATACGGCTGCCTTTTCCTGCGCTGTGCTCGGCAATGTACAGCGGGTTGTAAGGCGCGTCATACAGCGCGCATAAGCGGTGAAACGCTGCCTGCCCGGTCGAATACACATCGGGCGATACGAAATCGATGGCGCGCTTGTCACGCAAATACTGGGCGAGCACCCGCGGCTCCGGCCCGCCCGCCGGGTACTGCCCGGGACGGCTTAACGGCGAAGTGCCGGACAGCCACGCGTTCAGGTAGCAGGGCAGGGGGTATATAGCCTTTGCCGCCGCGGCGATCGTTTCCTGAAACGCAAGAAAGCAGTCCGCGGAAAACGCCGCCGCCCCGCTTGCCTGCGCGTCATATGCCCCGGCATCGTATCGTTCCTGGCACCGGGGGCAATAGCAGCGGTCGGTGGTCAGCAGCCCAATCTCATTGTTGACCTGGAAGAGGATCACCCTGCGTGACACATCCCTATCCTTCAGGCGCGTGAACACCTGGCAGACGGCGTCGCGGTCGGCGGCGAGCGTTTCCTTACAGGTGGGGCAGGCGAAGGGCTCCAGGCGCGTTCCATCCCGCCGCCACGCCCGCTGAAACTTCTCCTGGTCGGACCGAACCCAGTCGGGCGCGTACTGCAGGCAGCCGTTTTTGTAGCTGCCAAACCAGACAAGCACAATACGCAGATCATATTTTTCGGCCGCAGCGATCATCGCATCCAGCATGGTGAAATCGTACTGTCCCATTTCCGGCTCGATCAAACGCCAATACAGCAGCAGCGCCACGCTGTTGCAGCCCATCCGTTTCGCTTGCGCCATCAGCCCGGCCATGTTATCAGCATCGTAACAGGAATCGCAGTCCAATTGCAGGCCAAGAATAAAATAAGGCGCGCCATCCACCATCAGGCGTACTTTCCCATCAATTGTTTTAAGGCGCGGTATTTGCATTTTCATCTTCCTTTCGGCACAATGATCGAGGGCTTGTTGATAAAAAGGATACTCCATAAAAATCCAGTCCTTTTCATGAACAAGCCCTGGTGTATCTATGGGAGGCTAATCAGCCTCATTCCTTGACCGCTCCAACCATAACGCCTTTTACGAAGTAGCGCTGCAGGAAGGGATAAATCATGAGTATCGGCAGCGTGGCAAAGATGATGGAAGCGTATTTCAGGTATTCTGCCTGGGCAGATTGGTCGATACCGATTTCGACGCCGCCTTCAACAGATTGCACCTGCAGCTGTATGAGCACCCTGCGCAAATACACCTGGAGCGGATGCAGCTTCGTATCAAAGAGCAGCACCATCGCCCAGAAGTAGCTGTTCCATATGCCTACCGCGCAATACAGCGCAACCACGGAAATGATGGGCGCCGAAAGCGGGAGGATGATCCGAAACAGAATCTTAAGATCGTTCGCGCCGTCCAGGGAGGCGGATTCGATCATGCTGTCGGGGATGCTCTCGAAGAAGGTGCGTGTGAGGATGATGTTCCAGGCGCTGACGGCGAACGGGATGATCATGGACCAGCGCGAATTATACAGCCCCAGATTTGACACGATGATGAAAAACGGGATCATGCCGCCGCCAATAAACATGGTGATGGTGATCATCAAGCTGAACTGCCGGCGCAGGAAAAACTTGTACCGTGAAAGCGGATAGGCCGTCAGCACCGTCATGACCAGGTTGGTCAGCGTTCCAACGACTACATAAAAGATGGTGTTGGCATAACTCGTCCAAAAAGCCGTTTGTCCCATCAGCAGTTTGTATCCTGACAAGTTGAAGCCCTTGGGCAGGAAGAAGATATCCCGTCTAATAACATGCTCCGGCGCGCTGATGGACATGGAGAGTACGTACAGCATGGGGTATAGGCAAATAAAGGCGGCAAACACCATGAAGATGACGATGATGACCTTGCCCAAAGTTACTCTTTCCTTTTTCATCTCACGCCACCTCACCAGATGCTCACTTCCGACACCTTCTTGCTGAGCCTGTTGAAGGTGATCAGAAGTACGAGGCTTACGACCGAGTTGAAGAGTCCGACCGCCGAGGCGAAACTATACTGCTTATCCAGCAGGCCGCTCCGGTACACATAGGTGGATATGACGTCGCCCACCGCATAGACCGATGTGGAGTATAGCAGGATCAGCTTTTCATAACCCACCCGGAGCATATTTCCCAGGTTCATAATCAGCAATATGATAATGGTGTTGGAGATACCCGGCAGGGAGACATGCCACATTTGCTTCCACCGTCCCGCGCCGTCCAGCTTCGCGGCCTCGTAGAGCTGCGGGTCGATACCTGACAAGGCGGCCAGATAGATGATGGAACCCCAGCCGAACCCCTGCCACACGCCTGAACCCACATAAATGCTGCGAAACCAGGAGGTTTCCTGGAGGAAAGCGATCCGCTTTCCTCCAAGACTTGCGATGATGTTGTTCACCAGCCCGTTTGACGGGGAAAGCACATTAATCATTAATCCCGCTACAACCACCGTGGAAATAAAATGCGGCATGTAGCTGATGGTCTGTATCGTTTTCTTGAAAAGACCGGGCTTTAGCTCATTGAGCGCCATGGCGAAAATGATGGGGAGCGGGAAGCCCCATACCAGTGAGTACACGCTGATCAAAAATGTATTTCGAAGCAGCCGGCCAAAGTAATAGCTGCCAAAGAACTGATCGAAGTGTTTGAACAGCGGCGTTATCCAGGGGCTTCCCATGATGCCCTTGCCTACAGAAAAATCCTTAAACGCTATAATGATGCCATAGAGGGGCAAGTATTGGAAGACAATGAAATACGCGATACCCGGCAATATCATCAGCAACAGGTACTTATCCCTCTTTGTATAGCGCCAAAGGTTTTTCATTTGCCCATCTTCCCCCTGTCAAGTTGGAGCTGTTTGACCTTCAGGATTTCGCCCATACCAATATCGTTCATGGTCTTGACGTAGCTGTCAAAGTTGTCCAGCGACTCTTCGCCTCTTACAAACTTGCCGTACATCTCATCCCGGTAGGTGGCGTAATCCGTGTTGTACATTTTGACGGTATCCTGCTCTTCTTTCAATAGCATGATGGGCGGCCACGGCTCCACAAGGTTTTGCATGTTGCGCACAATAAACGGCTTCTCGGCGCCCAATGTGCGCCTGGCCAGGGAAGCTTCGGCTGTCGTGATGCTGAACACGTTGTTGGCGACGCCCAGCTTCCTTAGCGCGTTCACCGGGGACAGGCCGTCCGGGTTGTGGAGGACATAGTCGGTGTACTGCGGCCTGCCATTCACCATTTCATATGTAACGCCCTCAATGCCCCACTGGTTACATGTGATGCCCATGTCGCTGAACAGGAAGTTGATCCATTTGATCGCCATCACAGGATCCTTGCAGTCCCTGGTGATGCCGTAGCAGTTGCTCGTCGCGGAACGCTTGACGATCTGCGCCGTGCCGTCGGGACCCTTGGGGTGGTCAACCAGCGTATACGAGGCGCCCGGAACGGCAGAGGAAACCAGATTGGTATAGTTGTCGATGTACTGGCTCAGGTGGACAACCGTGCCGGAAACGCCGGTGGCGATAAAGGCCTGATACGCGCTCTCGTCGCGGGCCTTTTCCATATCGATCAGGCCTTCCGCGTACCATTGGCTCATCACCTTGAGGAATTCCTTGAATTCCGGGGTGGTGCGGATATTAAACGCCTTGCCGTCCTTATCATACCACCAATCCGTCGCACCGGCCGGGAGGCCGAATGCCGGGTAGAACACCTGCAGGGCGCTGCTGCTGTCGCCAAAGAAGCCGGAGAAGGGAATGGTGGTGCCATTGCCCGCCATGTCGTTTTCTTTGAACGCCGTGAGCACGGTATGCCAATCGTCAAGCGTCACCGGCACCGGCAGCTTGAGCGCGTCCAGCCAGTCCTGGCGGATCATCAGGGAGTTCATGAAGGCGATGTCGTTGCTGCCCTTGGAGATATCCGGCAGTGCGTAGATCACGCCGTCGGGCGCGGTGATGATGCTCTTGATATCCGGGTTCTCGTCCAGGTATTTCTTGATATCGGGCGCGTATTGATTGATCAGGTCTTCCAGCGGGATGATGATGCCGTCGCGCCCCAGCTCATAGACGCCGGCGTTTGAATAGGTCGGAGTCACCATCATGATGTCGGGAAGCTGCTGCCCGGCCGCTATCATCGGGTTGACGGTGTTGTCGTAATCCGCATAGCAATGCCATTCGATTTTGACACCGGTCTTTTCCTCAATGGCTTTCCATAGATCCAGGTTGTCGTTCATGCTGACGGCAGAGTACCAGCCCTCAAAGCCCGAGAAGGAAAGGGTTGCGCCATTGCCAAAGCCAAGTTCGCCCAGAATCCCGTCATAGGTGGCAGGCGGCGAGGGTAAGGCGGCCAACAAGTCGGATTCGGCCAGGGCCTGGCCGCCGACAGCGATACCCGCCAGAAGCATGGCTGCCATAGCCAAAGCAAAGAGTGATGAGAACCTTCTTTTCATGTCCATTTCTCCCTTTCATACTTATGTTATAATAAGCAATTTACCGTTTGCTCATTATTTCATACTCATGACTTTAACGTGCCGTTCAGGGAAAGCTGCCATTTCATGAAGCTGTACAATCAAGGTCTCTTATACATATCACAGCCGGTGTTCGCCAATAATATCGGTGACGTTGGTACGGATCATCAGGGAATCGGGCATACGCTGCTGTTCGATGTAGGCGCAGAGGCTATCCAGAAGAAGTATCTGAGTCAGGCGGGACGCCACGGCTTCATCATACCGCTCCGCCTCTTTGGCGACCGCGATCAGCACATGGTCCGCCAATTGCGCCAGGGGACTGCGGGCATAGCTGGTCAGCGCAATGATCTTGGCGCCCTGGCGCTTGGCGATCTCAATGGTACGCAAGGTTTCAACAGTCTTGCCCGAGTAGGATATGCCGATGGCTACGCAAGCCGGCGTGAGGAATGCTGCGGAAACCGAACTGATGTGAGGATCGGTGACACCATATACGGGCAGCCCGATACGCATCAAGCGGTAGTAAGCATCATTAACGACCATGGAGGAGCTTCCTACGCCGTAGATTTCAATGCGTCCCTTGGCGCTCATGAGGGCATCGGCTACCACCCGAAGCATTTCTTCCGTTATGATGCTGCTCGTGTCCTGAAAAGACTTGATGGCGTTTCGCATCATCGTATGGAACATGCCCAGAGCGCCGCTTTTTTCGCCGACTTCGGCGGAGCCCTCGGACATACTGGAGCGTAAATTCATGGCCACCTTGATTTTTAGCTGCGTAAACCCGCCGGCCCCAACGCGGTTGGCAAAGTTGACGATACTGCCTTCAGACACCCCTAACTCCCCGGCCAGCGCCCGGGTGGTCCGGTTGACAAACACCGACGGCTGCGTCAGAATGTAATTCGCAATGCTGCGTTCAATGTCCGACATCGATGCATAGGCAAGCTTGATGCTCGAAAAAATATCCGTGGACTCTTCTTTCATTCTAAGACCCCTTTCTCTTCATGCATTCCGCGTGATTTTGCCTGCCGTATCCCCTCCGGCTGCGATACCGCAGCACCGCTTACCATTGACAGGGACCATATGGGTACTATATACGCAGGCCAGATTCTGCGCGTAGTCTGTTTCCCATTACCTTCGACAAGTGAAGTATTGCCAAGTTTGAACTTTTCGCATAATGAATGTTGCTCACTAAGCAAATAATATCATGAGCATTGCGCAATGTCAAGATAATGCAGCCAGATTATTTCTTCCAGCGGGCAGATTGTTTCCACTCAAGGATCATGACTTGACCGCTTGGCTTTTTAATCGTTTCCAAAAACAGGTATGCATTCGAAAAAGGGGCGATTGAACGGCGCCCTTTGTCATCGGCATATGTTGCGATAGCCCTGAGCAGTTTTCATATCCACATCCTGAAGTTCTTTTGGATTTTTCTTATGCTTATCAACGAATAAGATAAATACCCGCCCGCATATCGTATACAGATTTCTCATGCCACAATGCATACCGGATCATGAAGCTGTTCATGAACCGTCAGCATCGCGCCGAAACCGTAAGAAAGAAAGGAAGAAGGTTGTACCATGAAAAAAAGAGCCGTTGTTGCACTGGTTTGCATGCTGCTGTTGCTTTCTACCGTCCTTTTCCAATTCGATGCGGTGGCAGTCACTCAGCCAATATCCCCAATTCGACCCGGCGGGTTCATAACACCTCCCATCGTGACCTTAAAGCCCACGGTCACAGAGCCTCCGTTCATAAGGCCGGGAATCTCGAAAAGGCCTCCCCACATAACCACCCCGGTCCCGGAAACGCCCGTTCCGGTTACGCCCGTCCCTGTTACGCCGGTCCCGGAGACGCCTGTTCCGGTTACGCCGGTCCCGGAAACACCCATCCCGACCACGCCTACCCCTAAGCCGCATACGACCAAGCCGCCCAAAACCAATCCGCAGGCGTCAACCGAAAAACCGGCAGCCGGGCAGAATATCTGCTCCATGGGCCTGTATTTCCGCGAGATGCGGCCAAAACTAACGGACGAATGGTACTTCTTTACGCCAATCGAGCTCAACTTCGACGGCGAACAGGTCTATCCATTGATTGCTTCCAATGCGTATGAAGTAGGCACGCTCAAGCTGACCATTGAAAACGGACAGCTACTGGCCGAGTACCAGGTGCTGGACGGCGTCCAGATTCTTGACGAATTTTTGACCTTCTTCCCCAATCTTGACAGCGTGAAGACCGTCAATGTTCAAATGCTGGAAGGCCAGAAATTCCCCTTCAACGAACCCATCAACATTGCCGAAACCTTTGGCGAAGACGCCAGGGTCATACTCTATATGAACAACGCCGCAAGCTTCAACAACACCGTTCCCGGGCTGAAACACTTTGTCGTGGAGAACTACCGGCCCTGGATGTGGGAGATCATGGACCTGCTTGACTGAACGCCGCAGCCAAAATAATCCCAAGGAGCCAGGATCCTTCATCAACCGTCTGCGCCGCTTTGTTCAGAGTCATTCCTTTCCAGCAGCATCATAAGGCAGCAGGGGAACCATGTACGCCGGGACACAGCGGAAGGCAGGCTGTGTCCCTTTTCTTTCCTGCCGGCCCATTGAAACAACCGCTTTGCAGTCCGTTCCCTGCAAACAATATTTGTACTGCCCTGTAATTTTAAAACATATTATGTTAAAATATTTCATATACAAAAGGAGCGGAAGGTATACATACCTTCAAACAAGCGATCTGCTTCGATGGGCTGTCAAGAGTTGCCTGCTACGAAAAAATCAGGAGTGATTTGTCTGGCACATAAGGGGAAACCTACAAATATCAAGCCATTTGGGTGGATTACACATGTCTTTAAGAATATTGCAGGCAGCAGAATGCCCGAAATTCAAACCGAACCCATTCAAATGGCTGATGTGCCCGAACGCAACAAGTACCTGTTCATTCTCTGCCTGAGCCTTCTTATGATCCTGCTTGCTTTTGCTTTCAATACGCCCAGGG
Source organism: Bacillota bacterium (assembly GCA_023416585.1). Lineage (GTDB taxonomy): Bacteria > Bacillota > Clostridia > Christensenellales > Aristaeellaceae > JAEWAH01. The sequence continues at coordinate 30,386 of JAEZHM010000097.1, read as the reverse complement.
AGATTTGGCTTGGCAGCATCACCATACTCACATCACCGGCCAACCTGCTGACAGATTATTTTCAATTGGCCAATATCGGATCAACGCTTGTGAATGCAGGCCTTATGACGTTGCTCAGCATTGGCATAGTCAGGCTCAGCAAAGTCAATATTACCGGCCCCGTCATTGCCGCAATATTTACCGTGGCAGGCTTTTCGTTCTTTGGGAAAAACCTTTACAACTCTTTGCCGATCATGCTGGGTGTGTTTTGTTATGCAAAAGCTATACGCCAGCCGTTTGGGAAGTTTTTACCCCAATGCCTCTTTGGCACGGCTTTAAGCCCCCTGGTGAGTGAGTTTTCCTTCAATATAAATCTGCCGCTTTTCCCAAGTTTGACGCTGGGGATAGCCTCCGGGCTGGTAGTGGGCTTTGTTCTTCCCCCTTTGTCGGCACACTGCCTAAGGTTCCATCAGGGCTTCAGCCTTTATAACACCGGCTTTACCGCGGGGCTCATCGGCATGGTTTTTATGGCGGTCCTGCGTGGCTTCGGCGTGGAGATCAACACAGTATCCATTTTATCCTCAGGCCATAACCCGGCATTCTCTGCATTTCTATATGGATTGTCCGCAATACTGCTGCTCTTAGGGCTAACCATAAACCGGTGGAAGATCAAGGGTTTACGCCGCTTGCTTGCACTGCCGGGCATATTGCCTTCTGATTTTATCTTAACCGCCGGCACCGGTATAACGCTTATGAACATGGCGCTGTTAGGCTTTATAGCAACGACATATGTGCTGATCCTGGGCGGAGAACTCAACGGCCCGGTTATTGGCGGCATCTTCACCGTGGTGGGGTTTGGCGCATATGGCAAGCATTTAAGAAATGTTATCCCTGTTCTGGCAGGCGTCCTTCTTGCAAATCTTTTCAATATTCATGACGCGGCTTCCTCTTTCGCGTTGATGGCGGCTCTTTTTGGAACAACGCTTGCACCAGTTGCCGGCCGGTACGGCGCTTTAGCCGGTGTATTCGCAGGCATTCTCCATATGTCTCTGGTGACCAATATCAGTTTTCTTCATGCAGGCATGAACCTGTACAACAATGGCTTTTCCGGCGGCTTCATTGCGGCGGTGCTATGCCCGCTTTTCGATGCCATGAGCCAGATCAGACAGTCATGGAAAAAGTAATGTGGGGTTGAGTATTGACACTGTTCAAAAGGAAGTGCTATACTGGCCAATGATTAACTAGCTAATTATTATGGCGTTAACAATTAACAGGCTAATATATAAAATCGCCGCAAGGAGATGTGAGCATTGGAAAACACAAAAAATGATGGCGCGCATCAAATCAGCAATAAGGGGATCATTCATCAGATCATCGGCTTTGCGATAAAACACAGGAAGATCATGCAGTATTACCTGGATGAAACAGGCGTCTACCAAGCCCAGCATCACCTGCTTATGAGAATCCACCATGACCAGAATGCTTCGCAAAAAGATATTGCCATGTCCATGGATGTATCCGCGGCTACGATAGCTGTATCCCTGAAAAAGCTGGAAAAGGGTGGGTACATCAAAAAGGAAATGGATCAGGGGGATAACCGGCTCAATCAAATAACCATTACCGAGAAGGGAAACAAGGTTGTAGAAAAAAGCAAACAGATTTTTGATTTTACAGACCGAAAGGTTTTTGAAGGGTTTACGCAAGAGGAGAAGCGTACTTTATCCTCTTTGCTTATGAAGCTGGACGCCAACCTAATACGGATGGACGATGAAATCAAATCTGAAAAATGAAAGGGCAGCAAGCAATGAAACGGTATTGGAAATATATTAAACCCTATCTGCCCGCGTTTATCATAGGGCCGGTACTTATGATTGTGGAGGTAATCGGCGAAGTGGTGATGCCGCTGCTGTTAAGCAACATCATTGATTATGGCGTAAGCGGCGGCAGAGGCACTTCCTATATCATCACAATGGGCGTAACGATGGTCATCACGGCGCTGTGCATGATGGCCGGCGGCGTCGGAGGGGCGTATTTTGCCATCAAGGCATCCTCAGGCTTTGCAAACGACTTGAGGAAAGACTTGTTCAATCAGATCCAGAAGTTTTCTTTTACCAATATTGACAGGTTTCAAACAGGCTCGTTGATCACACGGCTGACCAATGATATTACCCTTGTGCAGAACATCATCCAGATGATGCTGAGGCTGGCATTAAGGGCGCCAGGCATGCTGATCGGGGCGCTCATTATGGCGTTTGTATTGAATCCGAAGCTGGCGCTGGTGATCCTGTGCGTCATTCCGCTGTTGTCGGCCGCGATCTACTTCATCATGAAAACCGCCTTTCCCAGGTTTACTGTCATGCAAAAGAAGCTGGACGCGCTGAATACCGCCACCCAGGAAAATTTGACAAATATCAGGGTTGTCAAATCCTTTGTCAGAGAGGATTATGAAGAAGACAAGTTTGAAAAAGCCAATACGGACCTGAAGGAAAACACAATAAACGCCATGAAGATCGTGATCTTTACCATGCCGCTTATGATGCTGGCAATGAACATCACAACTTTGGCAGTTATTTGGTTTGGCGGGAATCAAATCATAGCGGGCAGCATGACAACCGGTGTCCTGACCGCGTTTGTAAACTATGTTGTTCAGATCCTCATGTCGCTGATGATGGTTTCCATGATTATTCTGAACAGTTCCAGGGCGCTTGCGTCCGCAAAGCGTATCCATGAGGTCCTTTGTACGGATATCGACCTTACGGATGAAGCTGCCGCGCAAAAGGATATGAAAGTTCAGCATGGCAAAATCGAATTTCGGGATGTATGCTTCAAATACTACAAAGACAATGAAAAATGGGTCCTTCAGGATATCAATCTTGTATTGAATCCCGGTGAGACAGCCGGCATCATCGGTTCAACCGGCTGCGGCAAATCAAGCCTTGTGCAGCTGATTCCAAGACTATACGATACAGACCGGGGTGAAGTGCTGGTTGACGGCGTGAATGTGAAAGATTATTCTTTGCACAACCTTCGTGACGGCGTGGGCATCGTGCTTCAAAAAAACATACTCTTTTCCGGCTCCATCAGGGAAAACCTCAAATGGGGCGATGAAGACGCGGATGAGGATACGGTATTCAGGTTTGCGGAAAACGCGCAGGCCCATGGATTTATTACCTCATTCAAAGAAGGATATGAGACCGAGCTTACACAGGGCGGCATCAATGTCTCCGGCGGGCAAAAGCAAAGATTGTGCATAGCCAGAACACTGCTTAAAAAACCAAAGATACTGATTCTGGACGACAGCACCAGCGCCGTGGACACCGCAACGGAAGCCAGGATCAGGGAAAGCTTCAAAAACGACCTGAAGGATACGACGAAGATCATCATCGCGCAAAGAATTTCTTCCGTTATGGATGCGGACAAGATCATCGTGCTCGATGACGGGAAGATTGCCGGCATGGGCACACACCAGGAATTGATGCAAAGCTGTGAAGCGTATACGGAGATATATTACTCCCAGATGGATAAGAAGGTGACCGCATAATGAGACCTGTCAGCGAAAAAAGAAAAGAAGAATTATTATTAAGATATGGAAGCAAAACGGCAAGCCCCGCCGGCGGCCCCGGAGGAATGGGCCCTGGCGGCCCCGGAGGGCGGGGACCTGGCGGCCCCGGCGGTCCGCGAGGCGCCATGCGGGGCGGCAAACCGAAAAACATGGTTGCGGCAATCAACAGGCTGCTTGCCTATATCGGGCGTGATAAGGCCAAAATCCTATTCGTACTGTTAAGCGTTCTGGGCAGCACCCTGGCAAGCCTTGGCGGCAGCTATATATTACGGCCTGTCATCAACAACCTGGTAGCGCAAGACCTGTCTGCGCAAGAAAAGCTAACGAACCTTGCGCTGGGCATCCTTATTATGGCAGGCATCTATCTTGTTGGCGTCCTATGCTCCTACCTGCAGCAGCGCATCATGATAAACGTATCTCAGAACGCGCTGGTCAGGATCAGGAACGAACTGTTCTGTAAAATCCAGAAGCTTCCGCTCAAATATCACGATACGCATGCCCATGGCGACATCATGAGCCGTTTTACCAATGACCTGGATGCCGTCGGCGAGATGCTCAATCTTACCATTTCACAGATTTTTTCAGGCGCTCTTACCTTGATAGGAACCATCCTGCTTATGTTTTTCACGAACTGGATTCTGGCAGTCGTTACCATTGTTACGGTACCCTTGTTGATCTTCGCCGGCGGCATGCTGGGCAAACAAAGCAGCAAATATTATAAAGGCCAGCAGCAGGCGCTTGGCGCGGTCAATGGATATATTGAGGAAACCGTGACCGGCCAAAAGGTGATCAAGGTATTCTGCCATGAAGAAACAGCCATGGAGGAATTCCAATTCCTAAGCAATGACTTGCGCAGTAAGCAGCGGAAGGCGCAATTTTTCGGCGGCATCATGGGGCCTGTCATGGGCAATTTGAGCCAGGTTAGCTATGCGCTGTCCGCGGCGGTCGGCGGCGTATTGTGCCTGACCTCGAATTTTGATATCGGCGGCCTCACCATATTTACGAACTATTCCAGGCAGTTTTCCAGGCCCATCAGCGAATTGTCGCAGCAGATGAATACGATCTTTGCCGCCTTGGCAGGCGCGGAAAGAGTATTTGAAGTGATGGATGATTCGCCCGAAGCGGAAGACCCGGCGGGCGCCACGAGCATCTGTGCCCAGGCGACGAAGGCTCCGGGGGCGCACCCGGTAAAAGGGGAAGTAACGCTTAAGGATGTAACCTTTGGGTATGCTCCCGGCAAGGACGTACTCAAACATATCCATGTAACAGCCCAGCCCGGCGAAAAAATTGCCTTTGTCGGTTCAACCGGCGCGGGAAAGACGACCATCACAAACCTGTTGAACAGGTTCTATGAAATTGAGGAAGGTCAAATATTGCTGGACGGCATCGATATCAAGGATATCAAAAAGGATTCCTTAAGAGGCAACATCGCCATGGTGCTTCAGGATACCCATCTGTTTTCCGGCACAGTCAGGGAGAATATACGGTATGGACGGCTTGACGCAACCGACGAGGAAGTAATAGCCGCCGCGAAGGTCGCCAGCGCCCATTCCTTTATCGAGAGGCTGTCCGACGGATATGATACGGTACTTAACGGCGACGGCACCAATCTAAGCCAGGGCGAGCGCCAGCTTCTGAACATTGCGCGGGCCGCCATCTCCAAAGCCCCTATTCTGATACTCGATGAAGCCACCAGCTCCGTCGATACCAGAACGGAAAGGCACATTGAACATGGCATGGACCGGATCATGAAGAACAGAACCACCTTTGTTATCGCCCACAGGCTGTCTACCGTCCGCAATTCCAATAGGATCATCGTGCTGGAACACGGCGAGATCGTAGAGCAGGGCACCCATGAGGAGCTTCTGGCAATGAAGGGAAGATACCATCAGCTCTATACCGGGGCGGTTGAGCTGGATTAATGCTTTAGCAACTGCAGAAGTTACGGAATGTTGGCATTTACGAATCGTTAGCCTGTTGCATCCTGGCGGTGGTGTGACTGCTTGGTAAATCCATTCATCCTTGCCGGAAAGCCGTAGGGGCGATTTGCCTCCCTCTTGCACTCCCACAGCCTCCTTCGCCGGCAGCACCCTAACCCTTCAAGAGGGAGCCATATCGGTGGCGCGGCGAAGCCGTGACGGAAGGAGTTCCGCCCGCATGTTGCGGTCAGGATATGTCCCTTGGCGGGCACTTGCCAATCGCCCCTACGGCTTCGTTTGTTTGTTGATCTCTCTGCCGGGGCTTGCGAATTTCCACCTCATCCGAAGCTGCGGGAACGCGGGGGACATGCGGAACACAGGGCATCATCCCCCGCGTTCTATTTTGTTTGGAAAAGTAAGGATGAATTCCCACACCTCGGCCGTTTGGATCAATAAGGAAAAAATATGAAACCGGGTGATTGTATGAAGCGCTCATTCCTTATGATCCTGTTGTCGTTCATCATGATTTTGGTATCGTCGTGCCCAGCCTTGGCATGCAATCCTGAAGTTTGTTTTGTCAGCACAACAGATGTATACAGCCTCGCGCCGCTTCGTCAGCATCCCGACCCAAACGCGAAGGTTCTGTGCAGCTTCTATTCGGGTGTGGGCTTCGACATTCTGTCCGAGGAGGGCGATTTCCTTGCGGTACGGATGGATGGCATTCCAGGCCTTTATGAATTGCCGGAAACTTTCTTCTACGAAGAAGAAGAACAGCATCCACATGGCTATATTGCCAAAGCGGATGCCTTAACAGTGCTTTGGCAGCCGCTTGACACCTTTTATAACCTTTTGCCCCAGGCGGCTGACCCTGCCGCTGCTGATTCCATGGTAACATTGCTGTCCGCACCCAGCCTGTCGGCAGCGCCGCAAGCTTCTGTTTTGCCTGGCGCGAAGTATACATTGCTTGGGAAAATGGACGGCTTTGCATTGGTTTCAGCCAATCAGGATGGCAACTATGTTTTGGGATATCTGCCTGAGGAGCAGGTTCAATCCGATTTCCGCTCCAAGGGGTTTCCGGCAGATTTGACATGTGAACGCCCGGATTATTACGCTTCCACCTTTCCTTTCCGCTATGCTTTGTTGAATCCGGCGGAAGGTGCTACCACGGTGCCGCTTCTCCCCGCCCCGTTAAATAGAGCCACCCCGCTTGCCGTTTATCCCTGCGGTACCGTGGTGCAGATTCTTTCCACAGAAACATCGTTTTGCCGCGTGCGAACCGTTGATCACGAGGGCTACATCGACAAGTCGCTTTTGCAGATAGACGGCGAAAAGGGCAAGCCGGTCTTGACCGGCATTTCCTATTACCGCCTCTGTATTACAGGAGAGACGGTGGCGTTATACAGTTTCCCGGATGTACGTGCCCCAAAGCTTGGCGATATTGATACTGTAGATGTTACAATCTTAGGGATAGCGGGCAGCTGGTATTTTGTACAAATTCCATATGATTATTGGTCTGGCCTTACGTTTCAAGGGTTTATGCAGCCTGATCAACGCGCCGGGCAGGGAATCAATACAACAGGTTCCCGCGATTATGGTGTTTTGGTATTGCCCGAAGGAATGCAAAAGCTGCCGCTCTACGCTGCCCCGTCTCCGGGCGCAGAAGTACTCGGTCAATACTTTTCCACCACCCAAGTCGAAATTCTGGAAGCGGTCAATGCCACAGAAGCAGATACCGAGATGGGGCTGGAATCAGTTGAGTATTCAGACTGGCGGGACGATGGGTTTTTCAGGGTACTGGTGGACGGCCGCGAGGGGTATATGCAGGCACGTTTTGTGCTTGTGCTGCATCGATCCAACCCATCGACATGGTAAAGCAATGCGTAAGGATGTAAGAAAGAGAGAAAGCGCCTTCGCATGTTCTGATCATATGTTTGTGCTTCACCAAGCTGTGCTTTGATTACAGCAGATTTCTTATGAGGTTGGTTCCCGCGATAAATGTGCCGATGGATGCGCCGATATTCGCCATGATCACAACAAGCAGGATTTTCAAAAATCTGTTGCGAAAAAACCCTTTGAAGCTGAATATGTCTGCCGATATGTTTTGAACGTCCTGTACGGTAGGTTTTTTGATCCACGCTTCCACAAGGCCAGTAAACCAGCCGCAGGCAAGCAGCGGATGTATGGTAGTGAGCGGAGCAGCCAGGAATGATGTGAGAATGCTAAGCGGATGCCCCAGGGATAGGGCTGTAAAGCCAGCAGCCAGCACGCCCGTCCACAATACCCATACGGAAAGCTGCCTAAGGCCGGTCTGAATATTCACTGCAAAAGCGTATGTGATCAGCGCCAGTATGGCAATCGGGATAATCCAGCCGGCAATTTTAGCAAATTTGTTTTTGGGCGGCACAACCGATATGGCTCCCAAATCCTGCTCCTTGAATATTTCTTCCTTTATGCCCGGCACATGCGCGCCGCCCAGAACCGCAACCACCTTCCGGCCGGGGGCGCTTCTTATTTTGGAAGCCAAAAACTGATCGCGCTCACGAATCAGGATTTCGCCAATCTTTGGAAATTGCTTTTTCATGCTGGACATAACCGATTCCAGCATATCGCTTTGCATGAGTTCCTTCAAATCCAGTTCGGAAACCTCTTTGTCCTCATCGAATGAAAACACCAGGCTGACAATCAGTTTTGCTTTTTCAAAAAGGGTCAATTTGCGCCATATGCGCAGGAAAGTCGTTTGAATGTCGCGGTCCGCCATCACAAGGGAAGCGCCGATTTCCTTTGCGCTTTCAATCCCCTGTATCATTTCGCCGCCCACTTGATTGCCCATTTGCCTGGCAATCTTTTTTTGATAGGCGCTTAAAGCCAGGTTGACAAGCAGAAAGCCGACGCGGTTCGATTTGATAACCTTTACAATGTCCGTGTTTTCCCACGCCTTGGGATTTTGTATATTTTGATACCGTCCCTCGTCCAGTTCGATACAAACGCTGTCCGGCTTTTCTTCCGCGATCACCTGCTTTACAAGCAAGGCGCTTTCTTTTGATACATGCGCGGTCGCGATCAGGATAATTTCTTTGTCTTCATAATGGAGCTTCGTTACATTGGCATCATCCATGGCGTCAGGCCCTCCAATATTCAACTGGATAATATGATTCCCCTCATTGACTAAATCAGGTTACTCTGGAACTAATGCAGCAAAGAAGAAGCGGGGTTATCATTTTCATCTTCACAGCCTATAGGCCAAATATAGAAAATAACTCCTATTCCACATTCTACAGCCTGATTGAAGCATTTCAGAGATTCAGGCTCTTTCTTATACCACGCTTGCTTGGCAATATATATTTCTTCTATGTTCAGAACTTGCCATCCTTCTACGTCATGAAGATACTAGATTGCCTCGCATTTGGCGGAAGCTTCATCTGTAGATTTGACCCAGCAGTTAATGTACGCTCCGGCAGCCTCTTTGCTTTCGTCATTGCTTGGCAAAGGTTTCCCTTCCAGAAATATATAATAAACATTCATAAAGCACCTTAAACAAAGTAAAATCAGTGACTCAGCGCCTGAACGATCAAGTCCGCCATCCGCTTTTGAGCGGCTAAACCTGGGTGGCTGCGGCTGCCCATACCGCCGCGTATGGTATCTGCCCTGGGCAAAGCCAGAAATTCCGCCGGTATCCCCGCTGCACGCGCGCGTTTCACAGCCGCTTGAATGGGCGCGGCCAGCTCATCCCCGCCGATTCCGTAGGCCCAAAGGAGCCTGGCCCGCCGGTTTTTTTCATGAAGATGGGCAAGAAACTGAAAGCATTCGCCCTCAAACCCGGGCATATCCTCCCAAGTGAATGTGGCCGTTTCCCCTGTTTTAGGGTCGGTAAAGGGGCTGCTTTGTAGTGCCGAAAAATCGTTGCTGCCCAGGTTCACAATCACCGCGTCCGGGTCGAAATGAAAGTCATACATCTTTTCCCCGCCGTGATTTTCGCCGCCGGGTACCTCCATGGCGTGGGGCATGCAAAGGAAGTCATACACTTTGGGAAGTGTCGTGCGGGGGTCGCCATCCCACCCGCGCATTACGCCCCAGCCGCTCTGGCTGACCACCTGATACTGCGCGTAAAGCCTATCCGCCACCAAGCGGGCATAGCCGTCCGACGCGGAAAAGCACATGGGCACCCACTCCATAAAGCTTCTGGGCCCGCGCAGCCCCTCCCCGCTTGTCAGGCTGTCGCCCACAAACTCCAGCTTGCACTTGGGCGCGGGCAGCGGCATAAGTTCCCCACTTAAACGCAGGGACAAAAGCGATACATAGGATGCAGGATCGCCGGAAAATGCTTGCGATTCCAGGGTGATGCGCACGCGGTGGGCCTTTGACGCATCCATATTAAGAAGCACATTGTACCAGTGCGTGCCTGGGATAGGTGAAAACGTCTGCGCCCGAAGCCCGTCCACCTCAAAGGACAGGTATGGTTTGTATTTCTCGTAAGCGCACTGTATCTGTACCCATAGCTCGCTGCCAACAAGGCTCATTTCCGCACAGGCGGCCGTCCACATCATGGGGAAGCCCGGCTGCGCTGGGTCGAAACGGCCGGACAAGCGCACATGCTCGGCAGCACGGATATCGAGTGTTTTCAATGGGGTGAGGCCTCCTTCGCAACAATATCCTTTATCGCTGATTTTTTCATATCGATTTCCTCATAAAATTAACACCTTATCAATTGTGCGAAAAACTTTTACCTTATCTGCTTATTTTGCTCCAGCAAATAACGAGCATATTAGGATCGTTAAATTCTATTGCATATGCAATAAAATTCTATTGATTATCAATACTTTTTTTCGCCAATAGAAATTAGGCATAGCTATAAAGCAAGTTACGAGCAAGTTAAATCTTATGCCCAATAGGGCACATATTTCATATGCTTTGGAGCAGTATTTGGTTCGAATGGCTTGATAACTCCTTCATCAACTGCATCTTTTATAAGGCGGGATATAGCGGATGCATTGCTGCTTTGAAGACCAAATCTTTCGCGAAGAGAAGAATTAGTCATTTGCTCGTTCATTACCTGCTTTAACGAAGCGTGTTGATAACATGCTCTTATCTTATCCTCATGCGTCATCTTTGCAAATGGAATATGTGCAAAGAGCGTTATTTTTGTGCTTTCTTGATAGATTTCAATTTTGGGAGCAGGTAGCTGGTTGTTTAGCTTAAATTCAATCCATTCTGTTTCAGTTAGAAGTTCTGCAAGTGATTGAACATGCATGAGATGATTATCCATTTTCACATTCTTCTTTCAAAATTTGGTTTTATGACAGATATCTACATTAACATTGACTCAATATTACCATAAATGATATAGGAAATACACCCCTTATCAAATGATGTAAGGAAAAATCGAATGCGGCACAGGGGACGGCGGCACACGAGAGCACGGGAACACAGCATGACGGTTCCATGTGTTATCCAAAAGAATACGGACACAGAAAACCATCCTATATTTCAATACCTTTTGCATAATTTGTTTTATTTTTTTGAGATATCAGAAATGTGTGCATCCAAATGTTCTCATTGCATTTCATGCGCGCAAAGTGCTATCATCTGCATAAGGGAACATTAGTTCCCATATAATAAGGATGAGGCGATAGGATGGAGCGCGTTGTCCTGCACTGTGACGCAAACTCTTTTTATGCGTCGGTCTGCTGTTCGGATCATCCGATATACCGCGGGCTGCCTTTGGCCGTATGCGGCCGGCAAGAGGAACGTCACGGTATTGTTCTTGCGGCCACCCGGGAGGCAAAGAAACTGGGTATCAAAACAGGCATGACCAATGGCGATGCCCGTAAGCTCTGCCCCCGGCTCGTTATCCAGCCGCCAGACTACCCTGAATACATGCGCTTTTCGCGGCACATGACCGGCATCTATCGGGAGTATACGCCTCTTGTGCAAAGCTTTGGCCTGGACGAATCCTGGGTGGATATTTCGAACCCCGGTGTCACGTTAAAAGACGGCGAGCAATTGGCCGCCCAGCTTCGCCGCCGCATTTGGGATGAGTTAGGGATCACCATATCGGTGGGAGTGTCATTCAACAAGATATTCGCCAAGCTGGGCTCCGACCTAAAGAAGCCGGATGCCACCACAGTCATCAGCCGGGAGAATTACCGTGATCTTATTTGGCCGCTGCCTACATCTGATCTGTTATATGTCGGAGGCAAAAACGCACCAAAACTGGCCTATTACGGTATCGAGACAATAGGCGACCTGGCCAATGCATCGCCTGAGCTGATGAAGCAGATCATGGGAAAGAACGGCCTTACACTCCTGGATTTTGCCCGTGGGGAAGATCAAACACCCGTAGAGGAATGCGACGCCATCAAGTCCATCGGCAACAGCGCCACGCTGCCCCACGATGTCACAACGAAGGAGGAAGCTGCGGCTGCCATTTATATGATCTCAGAGTCGGTAGCTGCCCGCCTTCGTGATAATGGCCTGAAGGCACGCTGCATCAGCATCGGTGTGCGGGATACCAAACTCAATTGGGCCGGATGCCAACGCACCATCGATCATGCAACCGCCTTATCAGGGGAGATCGCCAAGACCGCTATTGATTTGTTCAGCAGGCGGTATACCGGCAGGCTTCCATTGCGCGGCATGGGTGTACACTGCAGTTCCCTTGTGCCCGACAGCGCCCCGGAGCAAACCGATTTATTTGGAAATGCATTCCGGCGTGAGAAAGAACTGTCTCTCGCCCGGTCCATTGACGACATCCGCCGGCGCTGGGGTCACCAGATCATTCAGCGTGCCATCGTACTTGCCGACCCGCTTTTTGCGAAGGTAAACCCAAAGGAGGAACACCTGATTCACCCTGTCAGCTATTTTCATTCAAAGTAAGGAGGCATTTAAATGGACCTTCAGGACGTATGCATTGACCGCTTATCACGCCTCACCCCGCGCAATCAGCAGCGTATAACTGACAATTGGAACATGTTTGATGCGCTTCAGCTTCATCAGCTGCTGGCCTCAGGGGCGCCCATGGAGCAGGCCGCCGCGGCACAGTATACCGCAAATGATGTTTATGAGACGGTAGCGGAATACCTGGATGAATTTGCGCTGAAGGCGGCAGAAGAATCCACTGCCGTTCCCTCCTACTATCTTGACCCCATCCTATACAAAAAGCTTGTCTATATGGCGAAACATGGCCTCAGTTTCAAAAAAGGGGAGCTTCCCATATAAGTATCGAAAGGAGAAATTGCTGTGGCAGCACCATCCGCCCCGATTTACTTACGCGTGGATGCAACATTCAAGCCTGACGGCACTGTCGTGCCAACCACACTTTACTGGACCGACGGCACACCCTTCACCATCGACCATATTTCGGATGTCCGCCCCGGAAACAGCCTCAAGCATGGCGGATCGGGAACGAGGTATGCAATTCAAATCCGTGGAAGAGAGCGATTTCTTTTTTGCGTACAGAACAGATGGTTCATTGAAGAAAAGGATACTGCATAACAATTCCTTTTACCAATACAGAAAAACACGCCGCTCCGGCACTTGGCCAGGGCGGCGCTGCTATACAGGACACAGCGATATCGCAGGGAACGGTTCTTTCCGACACAGTTTGCCATCCCCTGTGTTCCTGGGTTCAGTGCAACCGCAAAATCACCAGGATACCTATAGCTCTTCATCTGCTCAGACATAAGAAGAACTGCATGGCGGATGACCGCCTTCTCCCTCAGCTTGCATGCCAGTTTGGATGGCTTTTGCAAAGATCCGTTTGAATACAGTGCGGATCAAAGGCTGTATGAAGAACACCTGCGTAAACCAGGCAAAGGGAAAGTTAAAGCACATGAGCTTGAGCCAATTAGCTGACAGCGTCAGAATATTGAAACCCATATCGTATGGATAATAGAGCCATGCGGCAATGAAACTCATCATCGGGCACATCAGCCCCACGGTCGCGGAAATAATGGCCGTTTCAAACTGCACAGGATGGGCCGTGCGGGGGTCGAAGACACGGGAGGCGAGTTTCATGGAGCAGGGGCTGCCGATAAAAATCTCAAGGAGGAACGCAAACGCGAATTCTACGAGAACAACCGCCCAAACCGGCACAAGGCGGCCGAGCATGTATACGCCTCCCTGCTTTCCAATGGCTGCCAAGACGCTCGTAGTTTGATTCATAGTCATGAGCAAGCCGCCGTTCACAACATACAAACTATAGAATACATACGCATGGACGGTTACCAGTACTGTCAGCAGTGCAAAAATCGTTCGCTGAAATTGAGTTCTGGGCATTTAGCACACTCCTTTTCTATTCAACAAAAAAGCCCGCAAAAAAACACATGTACACCAAATTACGAAAACTCGTCCCGTAATCAGATTTACGTACTAAAAAGTACTACATGTGTCGTTTGCGAGCTATTCTGTTGTCGCGTTATTATCTCATCCTCCAACCGTGTTGTCAAGGATGAAAACGCTATTCATCCTTACTTTAGTTGAACCGCAATATCCCCCAAAACGGGAGCGCAGCAGTAAGCATTTCGGAAAATAATACATGGGGTTGCGAACATGCTCCATGTATTTTTCTTTTATCCATGGTATACTTCGTTCATCCGGTTTTTTTCAAAAAGCACCTATTCTCCATCCCGAAGGGAAGGAACCAAACGTACTCATACTGGAGGAATGATTCATGACCGACATGCTCAAACGCTTTGCGGTTTCCGGCGGTTTTATGGGCCGCTATGAAAAGCTTGTTTCCGATGTGGTGATTCCCTATCAGGAAAAGGTTCTAAACGACGAAATCGAGGGCGCCGAAAAGAGCCACGCCTTAGAGAATTTCAGGGCCGCTGCCGAAAAGCTTAAAACAGGCAAATGCAGCCAGGAATTCTACGGCATGGTCTTTCAGGACAGCGACGTGGCCAAATGGCTGGAGGCGGCGGCCTATTCGCTGTACCGCCATCCCGACCCCGAGCTTTTACAGCGCTGCGATCATGTGATTGACCTGATCGAAAGCGCGCAGCAGCAAGACGGCTATCTGAACACCTATTTTACCGTCAAGGAGCCTGACAAGCGCTGGACCAACCTGCAGGAAGCCCACGAACTTTACTGCGCCGGGCACATGATGGAAGCCGCCGTCGCCTATTATGAGTGCACGGGCAAAGCAAAGCTGCTGAACGTGATGTGTAAAATGGCGGACCATATTTACAAGCGCTTCGTGGAAGACAAGGCCGAAGGCTTCCCTGGCCATCCCGAGGTGGAGCTTGCGCTGATGCGTTTGTATAGGTGTTCGGGCAATGATGCATACAAAGAGCTGGCGGAGCATTTCATCAATGTCCGGGGCGTGGACAGCGAATACTATATAAAAGAAGCGGAACGTTATCCCTGGTCCGTATGGGGCGGCAGAGGCCTCGACATGGAATACTTCCAATGCCAAGCGCCCGTCCGCCAGCAGAAAAAGGCCGTGGGCCATGCCGTACGCGCCGCATACCTATACACCGGCATGGCGGATGTCGCCGTGGAAACAAACGACGAAAGCCTGAAACAGGCCTGCAAAACGCTATGGGAAAACATCGTACAGTGCCGTATGTATGTGACCGGCGCCATCGGCTCGGCCTACGAGGGTGAGAGATTCACCGTGGATTATCACCTGCCCAACGACACCGCCTATGCCGAAACCTGCGCGTCCATCGCGCTGATCTTCTTTGCGCGCAAGATGCTGGATATGGAGATAAACGCGGAGTATGCTGACGTTTTAGAGCGGGCGCTGTACAACTGCGTGCTGGCCGGCATGGAACAAAGCGGCGCCAGGTTCTTTTACGTGAACCCACTGGAGGCAGTCCCCGGCATTTCGGGGGAGGCGGTCACCCACCGTCACGCACTGCCGCAAAGGCCCAAGTGGTTCACCTGCGCCTGCTGCCCGCCGAATGTGGCAAGGCTGCTTACCTCCCTGGGCAGGTATGCCTGGAGCCAGGAGGGCGATACACTCTATTCCCATTTGTTTATCTCAGGCACACTGGATGTGCCGGGCGGCAAAATCAGCGTGGAGACCGAATACCCTTACGGAAACCATGTCACCTACAGGTTCGGGCCGGATGGAGAAAAAATGCCGGTTGAACTTGCCATCCGCCTTCCCGGTTGGAGCGCCAATACAACAATTGCTCTAAACGGCAAAAAAATAAACTGTGAAAGCAAAAACGGATATGCCTCTGTGAAGGGCGCGTTTTCCAAGGAAGATGAAATCACCGTCACCTTCGATATGGAGGTCAAGCGGATCTTTGCTTCTACCAATGTCAGCGCGGACAGCGGCAGGGTAGCCTTCCAAAGGGGCCCGCTGGTCTACTGCCTGGAGGGTGCTGACAATAACGGCGATGTGCTTTCGCTGTCGGTCAAGAAGGATGGAGCTGTGGAAGTCATTCCATCGGATAAGCTGGGCGGCATTGTGGAAATCCATGTGGATGGATACAGAACGGAAAAAAGCGGTTCGCTCTATTCGTTCCATCGGCCCGAAGTTGCACCCTGCACGCTTACGCTGATCCCCTACTACGCCTGGAGCAACCGGGGATTGAATGAAATGCGCGTATGGATCCCTGAAGCGGAATAGCAGGCCAATGAACAACAAACGGTGAACATTGATAATGGAATTCAGGCTGGCGAAGCCATTTCTTAAGAAACTGGAGCACGCCCTTCTGCAATCGGAATCCTCGCCGCACATGGGCAGCATTCCCCGATACGGTGATCTCAAAAAGCAGGGTTACCGCGTTTTGACTGTCGAGCGGCATTTGATCTAATACAAAACCGCTGATGAAAAAAAGACAGTAACGGTTTATGCCATAGCAGATGGCCGGCGCGAGTACAAAAATCTCGTGTAGCCATGGTGAAAGTTAATAACGCCAATCAACTAAAAAGCGCTCAGCACGGATTGTTCCGCCGCGAGCGCTTTTTTGCTGCCCTATAACAACCGATATTGCCTTGCCTTCAAACCTCCCCCAGCCCCTATCATAGAAAGCACCGCTCTTTGGCTATTTTTTTGCAAACAGGTCTTTCAGGTAAAATGAGTGGCTCCCTTTTTTAAGCTCTTCTTCCAGGTTGAACTGCTGAACAGAATCAAAGTCGTGCTGGTTATATACATAGACCTCGCCGTTTTTCAGGTCACAAATATTCGAATAGGCGGTATCATCGCGCGACGTGTTTTTCAGCAGCTCTCTGAAATTATCCACAGAGACCTCATAGTTGTCTGCATTCAGACGTGGATAGATGTAATCTTTGCCGATGCCCATCACCTGGAAGCTGCCTGTCTTGCGCTCTATGAGCATTTTGTTCTGATCCCAATCCCAGGTGAAAATGGCCGAAGCGCCGGTCTTGTCTGCAACCATCATATACGCATATCCAAAGATGGCCTCATAGTATTTTTGATAGAAGAGGATTGCCTCTTCTACCGTGGCGCATGTATCCAGCATTTTTTTGCTGGTGGTGTCGTACTTCGTATAGAGTTCCGTTATTTCTTCCAATGTGGGCTGTCTTTCCGGCAGCTCACCGGTCAACAGCAGCTGCCCGGGAATCCAGGGCGATGCTTTAAAGTAATTGGGCGCGTAGCTATCATAAAATAACCCCTGCTCATTCATTCCGCCCTGGGTAAACGGGCCGAATGCAAAGGTAATCGTACCGTATTTCCCCTCGGATTTTGGTTCGAACCTGACTTCGCCGTTAGGGTCTTCGTGCTCTTCATTGTTCCCTGCAAGCAGCATATTGTTCCCCGCCGCATTGAAGATGGTGCAGGCGTATGCAGGGGAAAGCACGCACGCAAAAATGAAGGTCAATGCAAGCATCAAAGAGATCTTCTTTTTCATAGCCTATTCTCCTCACTCATGATTGGTTGACTGAAAAATGATACAGTTGCTATGACTTGTCGGCATTATTGGTAAAATTTGCATGTTCTATGAATTAAGTATAACACAAACACATTTATATGTAAACAACCAAAATGTCATCCGTTCAGCATCATGGAGATTGAACGGCATGTTCGCATGGAAACCCGGAAGCGGAATAGCGGATGCAATGAATAGAGCATTTGTAAAAGGTAATAAATTTACCACCATCCTCTTGACACACCCATCTTATCCCTGGTAATATTTGTGGTAGTAAAATGTCCACCTATCCTACAGGAGGTAAACCTTCATGGATCATCCCTCCCTTACCGAGGCCGAATGGAAGATCATGTCCCTTTTGTGGGCACGGGCCCCGCAAACCATTACAGAGCTCACCCATGCCCTTTCGCCCGAAACCGGCTGGACGAAGCATACGGTGATCAGCCTGCTAAGGCGGATGGTAGCAAAGGGAACGGTGCGCATGGAGGAATCCGGGCGCGCCAAGCATTTCCATCCCCTGATCGAGAAAGAGGGCCTGGCCGTCAAACAGGCTCAAAAGCTGCTGAAGCGCCTGTTTGACGGCAATGCCGTGCTGCTTATGCACACCATGGTGGAGACGGGCGACATAACCCAGGAAGACCTTTTGGAGCTTTCCCAATTCATCGAATCCAAACGGAGGGGGGGATGAACGTGGCAAAAACGGTCCTTGCGCTGCTGCTCACCCAGGCTGCCGCCGGGTCGGCCATGGCCGTAATCCTGCTGGTTTTCCGGAAGTTTTTCAAAAAGCATGTGCGCCCGGGGCTTATGTATGGCGCCTGGCTGCTGGTGGCGCTGCGCTTCTTTCTGCCGTTATCCCTTTCCAATCCGCTGCTGCCTTCCGCAATGGATATGCAAAGCCCGTTGATAATGCCGCCGGCTGCCCTTACACAAACATGGACGCAAGATATCGCCCCGCCGTACACTCCGCTGGTCAGGCAGGAGGCCGTGATGACCGCTCCCGTTTCCTCCCCCTCCCCCGGCTTTTCCACGGAATCTCTCCTGCTCCTCCTATGGGGCTTGGGGGTGCTGCTAACGGCAGTTTTCATGGTCATGTTCAACCGCAGGTTTATGAAAAGCGCCCAATTGCGGCGCATTGACCTGCCCGGATCAAAATACCCCGTATACCTTTCCACGCTTCCCTCCCCCTGTGTGCTGAAAGTTTTCAGGCCTGTGATAGCGCTGACGGAAAAAAGCATGCAGCCCGAAAACCTGCGCTACGCGCTTCTTCACGAAACATGCCACCTGCGCAGGGGCGATCTTGTATGGGCGCTAATGCGCAATGTCCTGTGCGCCGTTTATTGGTTCTGCCCCTTTGTATGGCTGGCGGCGGCGGTCTCCCGCCGCGACTGCGAGCTTAGCTGCGACGACAAAGTGAAACGAAGCCTTACCGGGGAGGAACGCTTCGAATACGCTGAAACGCTATTGCACCTTGCAGGCAAACCCCTTCCTTTTTCCGCCGCGGCCATGTTAGGTACAAAGCGCGACCTGAAAGAAAGGCTGGAATACATCATGGGCAGCCACCTTCCCAAAAGACACGTAAGCGTCCTTGCAGCCGTACTGCTTTGCCTTATATGCCTGTTCAGCTTCGCCACCGCGGGGGGTACGCAGCTGCCTGTGAAAACACCCATACCGCCAGCCGCAGGCCTTCAAACGGATGTTTTGGAAACCATCCTGCCTGCGGATGAATACACCAAGCGCGCCTGGTCCATGGACGAGATCAACTATAACGATTTGCTGTTAAACATGGATATGCGCGTAAAGAATAAGCAGATTTACGTGTGCACAGGCACCGTTACGGCCATCATAGGCCGCGATCCGCAACATGTCACCATGAAGCTGCGCGGGAGCTCCCTGTATGTGGTGCTCGAAAACGCAACCGGCAAAGATTGGGCGGCAGGGTCCGTCTACAAGGTATTTGCCGATGCTGCCGGCAAGTATACCGAGATGCCAAAGGTGTCAACTTACAGCAGGGTCGACTATATGCCCCTTCTGAAGGCGCGTTACTCCTTCGTGGATGCAGATAGCTACAGTATGACCGAGCTCCAAAATAAGCTGAACAGTCCCCTGGCGCTACGAAGATGACACCATGCGCGTTGTGCGGGCGGCTCCTGGCTATATGGAAAACGATAAGGACGGGAATGTAGTGCCTCTGGCAGATACCGAACGGGTCACTGAAGAAATGGATCCTTGATGCCGGCGCGGGTCACTGCTCACCGCTATCAACATCCGGGGCGGCGCGTTCATCCGCGCGCCGCCCCGGGTGTTTTGCTATTCAGGCCGTCTTAAGGAATCATAATGTTTTTATCCGCCTGAACATTTGCCAAAAAATATGTTGACACAGCATACAGCGCATGATATATTAACCGCAACGAGGAATATTTTTTTATAGCTTGGAATATTTTTAATCGACAAACACAAAAGAAGGTGTCTTCGCTGAAGTCTATCAAGGAAGAATTACCCTTTTTTCTAAAGCTGATCAAAGGCATTGCCGCACAATTTGGGGACCAGTGCGAGGTGGTGCTCCACGATTACAGCGAGGAGTATAACCATACCATTATCGCCATTGAAAACGGGCATGTCACGGGGCGCAAGGTTTACGACTGCGGTACCAATTTGGGGCTGGAAATTCTGCGCGGGCTGACCGGGCAGGAAGATCAGTACAACTACCTGACCAAAACAAAAGACGGCAAAATTCTCCGTTCCACCTCCATCTATATTCATGGCGACGATGACAGCCTTATCGGGTCGATATGCATCAACTGGGACGTGAGCGATGTCGTATATTCGGCCAACACGCTAAACAAGCTGGCAAATATTTCAAAGCCCCAGCAGGTGAATGAAATCATTACAGACAACGTAAGCGATTTGCTGGATGCGCTGATTCAGGAATCCATTTCGCAAGTAGGCAAACCAGTCATCCATATGAGCAAAGAAGAAAAAATAGCGGGCCTCAAATACCTGGATAAAAAGGGCGCCTTCCTGGTAAAGCGTGCCAGCGACAGGGTGGCAAAGGTTTATGGCATTTCCAAGAACACGCTGTATAACTACCTGGAGAAGTACGAGCAGGATTGATTCTTTGGCTCCCTCACGGATGTATGGGCTGCATCGCCGTCAAAGGGAAACGGCATAGAATCCACTTAAGAGGGGGTCATACGTGATGGGCAATATCGAAAAACGGTTGGCGGAATTAGGCCTCACTTTACCTGCATGTCCAGTTCCCGTAGCGAATTATTTAACTTCTCAAGATGCGGGCGAACTGATTTACGTAGCCGGACAGACGGCATGGCAGCCTGATGGGACACTTCTTTATCCCGGCAAGGTCGGCATCGCCGTATCCATTGAACAGGCGTATCAATCCGCCCGCCTGGCCGCGCTGCGGCTGATCAGCGAGTTGAATGCAGCCGCGGATCTTAACAAAATCAGGATCATCAAGCTGAATGGCTACGTCAATGCCGCGCCTGACTTTGGCGGTCATCCGGCAGTGATCAACGGCGCGTCGGACCTGTTGGTTGCGGTATTTGGCGAAAATGGAAGGCATGCGCGCACGGCGGTGGGCGTCGGGTCGCTGCCCGACAACGCGTCTGTGGAAGTGGAGATTATCGCCCAGAGGATCTAAGGGTGGATGTTACGTCCGGCAGGTGTACCGGATGAACAAATATAATGTTCTTAAGGAGGAAACCCAACATGAAAAAGGCATTGGCACTGATCCTCGTCGTTTCTTTGCTGCTAGGTATTTGCGGCACGGCTTTCGCGACCGGTGTGCAAAAGAGCAAGCTCCAGGAAGTTCTTGACCGCGGTTACCTCATTGTGGGCACAGGCTCCACGAATGTGCCGTGGCACTCCATCAATGTAAGCGGCGAATACGAAGGCTTCGACATCGATATGGCGCGTATTTTGGCCAAGGGCTTGTTCGGCGATCCCAGCAAGGTGCAGTTTGTAGAGCAGGCCAGCGATCAGCGCATTCCTAACACGCTGGCCGACAAAGTTGACATCACCTTCCAGTTCATGACCATCAACCCCACGCGCGCCCAGCAGGTTGCCTTCTCCATTCCGTATTATACGGAAGGCATCGGCCTGATCCTCAAAACTGGCGGCAAGTACAAGACGTATGATGAGCTCGTTGCCGCTGTAGCCGCGGGCCAGACTGTTACCATTGCCATACTGCAGAACGCCGATGCTTCCGCCAATGTGCAGCGCATGGTGGCGGGTTCAAAGGATGACCAGTATGAGAGCCAGGGCCTGGTGTACCAGGCTGTCGACTCCGGCCGCGCTGACGCGGGCGCGGTTGACTTGTCCTCCATCAAGTGGCTGGCTTCCCAGCAGCCCGAAAAGTACACGGATTCCGGGTTCAGCTTTAACCCGCAGAACTACGGCGCAGCCATGAACCCCAACGACCAGGTATGGATCAACTACGTCAACCAGGTATTGTTTGACGCAATGACGGGCGCCACCTATCCCCTCTACACGGAAGCGTTTAAGAAGTGGTTCGGCGAAGAACCTCAGGCCCCCTCCATCGGCATGCCCTCCATCTTCCGCTCGAAATAACGCGAAGGATAGCATAGTATAGGGCCATATGCTGCGCAACCCCTGCACGACGTATGCCAAACAGGGGTTGCGCATTTTCATTCCCGCTGGGGCTGCTAATGATCATAAAGAGGAGGCGCTCCATGGCCTATCATATCAATTTTAATTTGGTATTGACCTATTTCCCCGACTTTTTGAAGGGGTTGGGGCTGGGTCTTTGGCTGGCGGCCATATCCCTGTTTTTCGGAATGGTGATCGGGATCCTGCTCGCCTTATGCGCCATATCGAAAATCAAGGTGCTGAAAATCTTTGCTTCCGGCTATGTCACGGTCCTGCGCAATATTCCGCTGCTGGTGCTTACGTTCTTTTGCTACTTCGGCCTGCCGGACTGGGGGCTGCTGTTAAGCAAGCACGCATCATTCGTATTCGCGTTGTCCTTGTATGCAGGCGCGTATTTGACTGAGGTATTCCGCGCAGGCCTTACCGCTATTCCAAAAGGGATCATGGAGGCAGGCGCGGCCATCGGGCTGCGCAAGCTGCAAATCATGCAATACATCCAGCTGCCCATTATGTTTAAAAACGTACTGCCTTCGCTTTCCAACAACTTCATTTCTTTATTTAAGGATACGTCCCTGGCATCCTCCATCGCTGTGGTTGAGCTTACCTACCTGGCCCGCAAGGTCAACACCATCACCTTCCGCGTGATCGAAGTCTGGCTGATCGTCGGCGCCCTGTATATGGTGTCCTGCTACATTATCGCGTTTTTGCTTCGCCTTGTCGAACGCAAATTCCGCATACAGTAAGGAGGGGAGCACATGGCACGTGTAGGCTTTATTCAAAGCATCATCCGTTCGCAAAACGCGATATTGGCCGGCATTTCCAATACGCTCTCCTCATCGCTTTACGCCATCCTCATTTCCACGGTGATTGGGCTTACGTTTGGCATCATCCTTACCTACGGCAATAAATACGCAAAGATTCCGTTCCGGCTGTATGTGGATGTTATCCGCGGCATTCCGGGGCTGGTTATTGTCTTCGCGGTGTACTACTTTATCGATTTCTGGCTTCGCAATCTGGGCTTAAAAATGCCCCCGTTTGTGGCAGGCTTTATCGCGCTTTCCGTCAACGCAAGCGCCCATGTGGCCGAAAACACGCGCGGCGCTTTGCAGACGATTCCTAAGGGGCAAATGGACGCGGGCAAGGCCATCGGCATGAA
Organism: Bacillota bacterium; assembly: GCA_023416585.1. GTDB lineage: Bacteria > Bacillota > Clostridia > Christensenellales > Aristaeellaceae > JAEWAH01. The sequence goes on along the minus strand of JAEZHM010000097.1, from coordinate 7,304 downwards.
TTTTTGGAAAATCCTCTATCACATCCTGCTGCCCCAGGCGATGGTGCGCATGCTGCCCCCGTGGGTGAATACCATTACGGAAATCGTGAAGGGCTCCACCCTCCTGGCGCTCATTGGCGTGGCGGAGCTGCTACTTACAACGCAGCAGCTGATTGCCATGAACAACAACGCGCTCCAATATTACGCGTTTGCGGGATTTGTCTACTTTGTCATCAACCTTGTCATTGAGCGCATCGGCAAATTTGCAGAAAAGAAAATCAGCAGGGGGATAAGCGTATGAGCGACGCGCTGCTTCAAATTCGCGGTCTTGAAAAATGGTACGGCAAGCTGCAGGTGTTTTCCGATGTGGATCTGGACATTCATCAAGGCGAAGTGGTGTCGATCATCGGCTCGTCCGGTTCGGGCAAAACGACGCTTCTTAGGTGCATCAACCTGCTGGAACAGTTTCAAAAGGGCACAATTCACCTGAACAAGGAAGAGTTTGGGTATAAAACCACAGGCAGCAAGCGCACGCGCCTTACCGAAAGCCAGATTGCCAAACAGCGCATCCATACCGGCATGGTATTCCAGCAGTTCAACCTGTTTCCGCACATGACGGCGCTTAAGAATGTGTCCCTGGGCCTTACGAAGGTAAAGCATATCAGCAAACAGGCAGCCGAAACAGAAGCGAAAAAATGGCTGACCCGCGTAGGTCTGGCCGACAAAATGGACCACTATCCTTCCCAGCTCTCCGGGGGGCAGCAGCAGCGTGTCGCCATCGCCCGCGCGATTGCGCTGAACCCGCTGATTATGCTCTTTGACGAGGCAACCAGCGCGCTGGACCCCGAATTGGTCGGGGAGGTGCTGAACGTCATCAAGGAACTGGCCAAGGATGGCACGACCATGATCCTAGTCACCCATGAAATGCGCTTTGCCTACGAAATCTCCGACAAAGTCATCTTCATGGATGCCGGCAAGGTCGCGCGCGTGGGCACGCCCAAGGAAATTTTCATTGACAGGGATCACCCGCGCCTGCGCGAATTCCTGGCAACCTTCAATGTGGACATCGGGTAACGGAGGGAATTGTGATGGAACAGATGACAATCCAGCCATGGCAGGACGGCAAGCCTTTTCAGGGCAAGGTTTTTGCTGCTGTTTTCCCCCATTCGGATGATTTTACCTTCAATGCCGCCGGGCTGATGATAAAGCTATTGCGGGAAGGGTACGAAGGATATTTTATACGCATGACGGACGACTGCATGGATAGCTATGACCTGTCGTACGGCGAGACCGCGTTTCTGATCGAAAAGGAAACACAGGCGCTGGCCAAGCTGCTGGGCATAAAAAAAGTGTACGATTTCAATTACAACAACCACTATATGGGGCATGAACAACTGCCCGAAATGCGGCACCGGCTGATGATGCTGTTCCGCCATCTGAAGGTGGATACCGTCATCTCCTTTGATCCCTATGGCCATTATGAGGAAAATCCAGATCACCAGATCACCGGCATGGCGGTGGAGCAGGCATGCTGGATGGCCGGACGGCAGCTTGATTTGCCTGAAACCAAGGATATGGGCCTCATGCCCCATTTTGTGCGGGAAAAGTATTACACCGCCCGCGGCCCGCAAGCGGCCAACTGTTTAATCGACATTGCGCCTGTGCTTTCCATAAAGCAGGAAGCAATCAAACTGCACACAACGCCGCTTACCAACATGTGGAAGGTGTATCTTGAATTGCAGGGCGGGCAGGAAAATCCCCCGCTGTCTTTTGAAGCATTTGTCCATACATTCTTTACCGGGCATGCGCAGGAACCGTGCCAGGGGCTTACCCATTACGAAAAATTTCACTATATTGCACCCCAGCTATTTTGATAAGGGGGAACATGCATATGAGCATCTATGAACAGCTTGGCATCAAAACATCCATCAACGCTTGGGGAACAGTAACGAAGGTCGGCGGCTCTTTGATGGCGCCGGAGGTTCTTAAGGCGATGGCGGAGGCCGGGCAGCATTATGTGGAACTCAACACCCTGCATAAAGCGGCCGGCGAGCATATCGCAAAGCTTACAGGCGCGGAAGCCTGCTGCGTCACTTGCGGCGCGGCTGCCGGCCTGGCCATTGCCACGGCGGCATGCATTGCGCGTATGGATGACGCGGCGCGCCTTCAACTGCCTGATACCACAGGTCTTAAAAACGAAGTGCTGGTGCTCAAGTGCCACCGCATTCTGTACGACCAGGCCGTTTTGCTCTCAGGGGCGCGCTTTGTGGAGGTGGGGCGCACCTCCTACGCCATGTTAAGGGAGGTGGAAGCCGCCATCACCGACAAAACAGCCGCCTTCTTTTACGCCTCGGAAGCCGAGCCCATGCGCGGTTCCATTCCGCTGGAACAGCTCTCCCCCCTGCTGAAAAAGCACGGCATTCCCATCATCGTCGATGGCGCGGCGGAGCTGCCGCCCAAATCCAACCTCACCAGATTTCACCGCCAGGGCGCGGACCTGGTAGTTTTCAGCGGCGGAAAGGAGCTGCACGGCCCGCAGTCCTCAGGCCTCATACTGGGGAGCAAAGAATTGATTAAGGCCTGTGACGCCTGCTGCTGCCCCAATTACGGGGTGGGCCGCTGCATGAAGATCGACAAGGAAACCATTGCGGGGATCGTAAAAGCGGTGGAGCTTTTTATGGCAAAGGACTATGATGAACAGGACCGGCAGTGGACAGATATGTCCAAGCGCATGGCCTCCGCCATCGTCAAGACTGGCAAGGCCACGGTACGCCTGGGTTATCCCCAGGAGCCTGGCATTCAGCCTGTTCAAATTCTTCGGGTGTACTTAACGCCTCTTGAGAAAACAGCTCAGCAGGTGTATGACGCCCTGCTGGCTATGGACCCGCAAATCTATACGGGCTTAAGCCATGGCGAACTGGTCCTCAACCCCCAATGTTTAAAGGAAGAAGAGGTGCAGACGGTGATCGATGGTCTCACCGCCGCGCTGTAATACGACATGAAAAATCTTGCCTATTACAATGGACGCATCACTGCGCTTAACGAAATGATGATCCCCATGAATGACCGCGCGGTCTATTTTGGCGACGGCGTATACGATATGGCCTACGTCCGCAACGGCATATGCTTCGCCATGCAGGATCATATCGACCGCTTCTTTAGTAGCTGCAAGCTCATGGAGATTGATCCAGGCATGACAAAAGAGGCGCTTACCGGTCTTTTGAACGGCTTGATCGCCATGATGGACAAGGATATAAAAGATGTCAAAATCTATTTCCAGATGTCCCGCGGCACAGCGGAGCGCAATCACGCATTCCCCGATTCCGCCGTGCCTGCCAACCTGCTGGCCTACCTGCAGGGTTTTACCGCGGAGCTTGGCAGGGAATTTCGCCTGATTACGGCGGAAGACACCCGCTTTGCCCATTGCAACATCAAATCACTGAACCTGATCCCGAATGTGATGGCTACCCAGCGCGCCAAGGAAGCAGGCTGCGACGAGTGCGTGTTAAGCCGGGGAGAATACGTCACTGAGTGCGCCCACAGCGGGCTGTCCGTGCTCATGGACGGGAAGCTTGTGACCACGCCGCTGAGCGAGTGGATTTTGCCCAGCATTACCCGCAAGCATTTGCTGCAAATATGCCGAGAGTTGTCCGTTCCCATCGAGGAACGGCTTTACACCGTGAGCGAACTGATGCACGCCGACGAGATTATCGTCACCAGCTCCCTGACGCTGTTCAGCCGCGTATTCGAGATTGACGGCGTACCGGTGGGCGGCCATGATCTGCCCTTATTCCAAAAGCTGAATGAAGCCTACATGGGCCGCTTTACAAGCGAAACCACACCGCCGGCTTAACCTAATACTAATGGAGAACATTATTGCGTCGATGGCCGTGAGGAATTTTTACGCAATACAAGGAGACAGAGCGAGGCGTAGCAGCGCTACGCTGAGCGGCAGTCGACACCGTAGTGCGCGAATAGATCCACGGCTACAACGAAATAATGTTTGGAAGCAGTATAATACAAAAATCCAATGAATAGCGCCCAGTGCGTAATGTTCCGCCACGGGCGCTTTATGATTGTCCTGAAGCTGCTGATGATTGCCCTTTTACCTAGCTTGCGGAATGCGCAGCAGCGTGACAATTAAAGGCGCCGGGGTTGCGAGCGTGGCCTCCTTTTGAAAGGAGGTGCCAGGCGAGGCCTGACGGAGGATTGGTTAGCGCAGCACCGCGCCAATTGAGCCGGATGGTAGTGCGAACGGCAGTGAGCAGTGCGACGATTGAGCCAGATTGAGGCGCCGACGAAGGAGGCTGGTGGAGGTTTTTCTCTGTCTTTACTCACCCTCAATTTCGTTTTCATGCATCCGTAAATTTTTTTACGCCTAATGTAAAAAGTTCTTGACATTTAGTTAATACCATAGTACTATTTGTACATTCCAAATTACAACATGTAAAGGAGTGGGCAGGGATGTCGTATCAAGAGAAAAGGACCCTGGTAAGCATACTGACTGGGGTTATCGTGGTAGCAGCCTATTGCATCTATGCGTTTGGAAGAGTTCAAACGCAAGCGGCCGATCCGAACGATTTGAAATTCTGGGGCACAACCATGCTGCTGTTCATTGGCATCGGGGTTGCCGCGGCCATCGTCATCCAGATCATTTATCATATTCTTCTTTCCATCTCCATTGCCGTAAAAGAGGGTACAGACAAGGAAATAGAAAAAAAGGTGGAGGCGGCCGTGGTGGAAGATGAAATGGATAAGCTCATAGAGCTCAAATCCATGCGGTTGGGCTTTGGCATTTGCGGTGCGGGGTTTATTGCTGCGCTCATTTCCCTGGTTCTGGGTTATCCCGCCGCTGTCATGCTTAATATTCTGTTCCTGTCGTTATCCTTAGGCTCCCTGTTGGAAGGGGTGCTGAGCCTGCATTATTACAGGACAGGTGTAAAGAATGGTTAAAGTACTGAGGATTACCAATAACATCAGAAAGCTGCGCTTCTTTGCCAATGAAATGACGCAGCAGGAGCTTGCCGAAAAAGCCGGAGTATCCAGGCAGACCATCATCTCCATTGAAGCCGGCAAGTATTCGCCCTCACTGGAACTGGCGTTTAGGATCGCCAGTGTGTTCGGCGTTAAGATCGGCGAGGTATTCGATTATGAAGCGGGAGGGAACGCATGATGAAATCAATCGTCATTGTATGTTCTTATCATCATAAAAACACCGAAAAGGTGGCCGTGCGCATCGCGGATGTCCTAGGCGCCCGAACCGTTACACCGCAGCAGGTTGATAAGGAGGAACTGAATGGTTTCGACCTTATTGGCTTCGGCTCGGGGATATACGATGCAAAGCATCATAAAAAGCTGCTGGAGCTGGCCGATAGCCTGCCTCATACGGAAGGCAAAAAGGCATTTCTATTCTCCACGGACGGGATGCCCCGATTCGTAATGAAAAGCAGCGCAATGCTAAAATATAAAATGCGAACAGACCATTCCGCCCTGCGGGAAAAGCTGCAGGCCAAGGGATATACAATCATTGGGGAATTCAATTGCGCCGGGTTGAACACCAACAGTTACCTGAAGCTATTCGGCGGCATCAACAAGGGCCGCCCGGACGCGCATGACTTCGAACTTGCAGCCGGGTTCGCAAATGGACTAAAGAAGGAATTGCCATAAGCAGCAATAAAACCAGAAGGCAATGCCGCAATGAGGGATCTGCGGCATCGCCTTCTTTATAGCTTGTGCGCTTGTTTTCTCACATGACATTGAACTCAAAAGTATGCCAGATGCCGAAATTGTCCCTGACAGCCAGGCATCTTAATCCGCCGGCGGCGCTGATTACGAAAAAGGCATACGCCATGCCTTGGGTGAACCGGCAGGTGAAGTCGCCGGGGAATGTGACGTCGACAGCATCAAAACGCAGTTCTGTTGTTGTTACCAAAGTGGCTACGGTTGTCGCCGTGGAGCTGCCATAGTTCGTATCGTTGAATATCTGTTCGCAGCTCTCTCCCCTAAGAAGCGCGATGTTCCTCTTTGCAGCCGCCAGGTTTTGCTCGCATGTGCATGCAGCCTGCACGACGCCCGGAATGCATATCTGCTGCCCCACCATAAGATTCGCCGGATCAAGGCCCGGGTTCGCATCCAAAATGCTTTGGGCTGTGACGCCAAACCGCTGCGCCAGGCTGGCAATTGAATCGCCGGTCATGATGGTATAGGAAAAGGTGCCCTCGGGGCATGCAGGCGTGGTTGCGGCGTTGGGGATGCAAATGACCTGCCCCACCACCAAATCCGCCGGATCAAGGCCAGGGTTTAAATCCAAAATGCTTTGCGGCGTAACGCCAAACCGCTGTGCCAGGCTGGCTATTGAATCGCCGATCATAATGGTATAGGCAAAAGATCCCTCAGGGCAGGTGGGCGGGGCGGGGGCCTTGGGGATACAAATGATCTGCCCGATCCGCAGGTCGTTTGGGTTAATGCTTGGGTTCAAGTTCATGATGCTTTGGGCAGTGACGCCGAACCGCTGCGCCAGAAGAAAAATCGTATCGCCGGCCATGATGGTGTAGGAGAAGGAGCCCTCCGGGCAGACGGGCGGGGCGGGGGCGTTGGGGATGCAAATGACCTGACCGACCCGCAGGTTGTTTGGGTTAATATTGGGGTTCAAGTTCATGATGCTTTGGGTGGTGACGCCAAAACGCCGCGCTAGAAGAAAAATCGTATCGCCTGCCATAATGGTATAGGAAAAGGAGCCCTCAGGGCAGGTGGGCGGGGCTGGGGCGTTGGGTATGCATATGACCTGCCCGGCCCGCAGGTCGTTTGGATTGATGCTCGGGTTCAAGCTCATAATGCTTTGGGTAGTGACGCCAAACCGCTGCGCCAGAAGAAAAAGCGTATCACCGGCCATGATGGTGTAGGAAAAGGAGCCCTCCGGGCAGACGGGCGGGGCGGGGGCATTGGGAATGCAAATGACCTGACCGACACGCAGGTTGTTTGGGTTAATATTTGGGTTCAAGTCCATAATGCTCTGGGTGGTGACGCCAAACCGCCGCGCAAGAAGGAAAAGCGTATCTCCGGCCATAATGGTGTAGGAAAAGGAGCCCTCCGGGCAGGTGGGCGGGGCAGGAGCGTTGGGGATGCAAATCATCTGCCCGGCCATAAGGTCGTTGGTCTGAATGCTTGGGTTCAAGTTCATAATGCTTTGAGTGGTGACGCCAAACCGCTGCGCCAGGCTAAAAAGCGTATCACCGGCGACAATGGTATAGGAAAAGGAGCCCTCAGGGCAGGTGGGCGGGCCGGGGTGGTTGAGGGGGGTGCATGTGACCTGTACGAAAATCAGG
>JAEZHM010000071.1 GCA_023416585.1 Bacillota bacterium | reverse complement strand
GGAGCATAGGGGATTCGAACCCCTGGCCTCTACGATGCGAACGTAGCGCACTACCAACTGTGCCAATGCCCCATATATGTAGTGTTGACGGGCGCCTCAAGGCCATTTTCGAAGAATGCCGACCTTTATTGGGGAAGCGGCACTTTATCGCCGGCTACAATGGCCAGCGCAAGCGCAAGTCAACCACGCGAATTATCATATCATGGCATTGCGGGAAATTCAAGGGTTTCTCTTTAAACATTCTAAATTTTTTAAGTGTGCTGCACGGTTGACAGTATATGCAGGCCCCCTATATAATGAAAAAATGAGATTGCGGAATGGGGGAAATATTCCATGCTTGGGCTGATCAGCGCCATGAAGGTAGAAATGGAGCTTATTGCAGCGGCACTTGAAAACGGAAAAACAGAGCGCATAGGAGGCGTAGATTTCCAGACAGGTTCGTTATGGGGCCATGAGGTAGTTTTGAGTGTCTGCGGGCCGGGAAAGGTGAATGCTGCGCTATGTACCCAGGCGATGATCCAACGCTATCAGCTGGATGCGGTGCTGAATCTGGGCGTAGCCGGATCTCTGAGTGACAAGGTTTCCATCGGCGATGTGGTGGTTGGCACCTATGCCGTGCAGCATGATATGGACACCTCGCCCCTTGGCGACCCACCGGGATATATTTCCGGCATCAACCTGATACGTCTGCCGCTGGATGTTTTGATGCAGGACAAGCTTCGCCTCGCAATTTCTGCCCTGCCTGAGATCAAAGGTGTTTTTGGCGGGATTGCAACAGGCGATCAGTTCCTTCACAGCGCAGAACATAGGGTAAAGGTTCGGGAGCGGTTTGATGCCCTCTGCTGCGAAATGGAGGGCGGTGCGGTGGCTCATGTTTGCCATGTGAACGGCGTGTCATGCGCCGTTATTCGGGCGATATCCGACAATGCGGACGGTGGCTCCGATGTGGATTTTATGAAATTTGTTGCCCATGCCGCGGAAAACTCCGTGCGGCTTGTACAGCGCTTTTTGCAGGAAGCATGAGCAAACCTTCCCTTATTTGATTTTTGCTTCTCTTTGTTGTATACTGAACATAAGATGTGACAAGCATCTTTGATTAAGATCCGAAAGGAGGTAGTTTCATGAAACTGATCGTGGCCATTGTGCAGGACGAAGACGCTTCCCGGTTGATCAGCCAACTGATGAACGACGGCTTCGGCGTAACGAAACTGGCTACCACGGGCGGCTTTTTGAGGGCTGGAAATACGACGCTGCTGGTAGGTGTGGAGGACGACAGGTTCGACAGCGCCATGGCAGTCATTGAGAAGGTCTGCAAGAGCCGCAAACAGATCGCTACATCACCTACCTCTATGGCCGGGGTATCCGGCGTATATTCACCCTATCCCATCGAGGTCATGGTGGGGGGAGCCACCATCTTTGTACTGACGGTGGATCAGTTTGTCAAGCTGTAAGCATGGCATTGCGGAAAGGTGGTTTCCTTGTCTGATACAGCCCGCCGTGGAAAGGACAGTGCGTCTGGCATTGCGGAGAATATCCGGCCGGGCGCTCTTTTCCATAAGCTGATCATGGAGTTTGCATTAGGCAGCGAAGTGCACGCCTACCTGTTTACCGGCCCCCGGGGTGTGGGAAAAAGCACATTGGCCATGCAATGCGCTATGGCCTTATTGTGCAAAGGGGAGTCGAAGCCCTGTTTTACATGCCCCACCTGCATCCGTTTTCTGGATGGGACGCACCCGGATGTTAAAATGATTTCGGGGGATAAATCCATTGGTGTGGATGTCATTCGGGAAGCCGTTCGCCTGACGGGGGAGCACTCCTACGAGGGCGGCCATCGCGTGATATTGATTAGGCGGGCGGAGAAGATGACCGCTCAGGCGCAGAACTGCCTCTTGAAAACATTGGAGGAACCGCCGGAGGATACGGTTTTCCTGCTTACGGCAGAGGAAGCCTCCTCCCTGTTGCCCACTGTTGTATCACGATGCCGCGTTAAACCCATATCACCCTGGACCCAGGAGGAAATGGAGCCTGTTTTAGTAAAACACGGCGTGCCGATAGAACGGATCGGGGATTTGTGTCTTTTAGGCGGTGGCAGCATTGGTGCTGCGCTTGCGCTTTATAAGGACCCAAAGTATGGGGAACTGCGCAGGAAACTGCTGCAAACCGTATTTTCTATGGAGAGCGCCAAAGATATATTTTCCATAGGCAATGCCATGCGCGAAGAAAAAGAGCAGGCGGATAACTATCTGGATATGACGGAAAGCCTTGTCAGGGAAGTATTGCTGGCGCGTTTGGGCCAGCGTGAACTTGCGGCGCTGGACGAATATCCGCGACGCTGGCAGTCGGCGGGGGAAAGCGCGCCCATCCCATCGCTGCAAAGGTTGATGGACGCAATCTTTCTGGCCCGGAGGCGCAAATCAAGCCAAGTAAGCTGGCAGGCGGTTCTGGAGGAACTGCTGCTGAAAATAACGGAGGAAGTTACATCATGGCAACTGTAATCGGCGTCCGCTTTAAAAATGCGGGCAAGCTGTATTTTTTCCACCCGGGCTCCTTATGGCCATCCGCCGGGGATTATGTGATCGTGGAGACGGCCAGGGGTGTGGAGTTTGGCGAAGTAGTAACCGGCGTTCGGGAGATTGATGATGACCAGATAATTGCCCCTTTAAAACAGGTCATCCGCATCGCCTCAGCGGACGACATCCAGCATGCCCAGGAGAATGAAAAGAACGAGCGGGAAGCGTATGCCGTATGCCAGCGTAAAATCGCTGAACATAAGCTGGATATGAAGCTGGTGAGCGTGGAATACACCTTCGACAATTCGAAGATATTGTTTTATTTCACTGCCAACGGCCGTGTGGATTTCCGCTCCCTGGTGAAAGACCTGGCCTCCGTGTTTAAGACCCGCATAGAGCTAAGGCAAATCGGCGTCAGGGATGAGGCGAAGATGCTGGGCGGGCTTGGCCCATGCGGCCGGCCCATCTGCTGCGGCACTTTCTTGGGTGATTTCCAGCCTGTGTCTATCAAAATGGCCAAGGAACAGAATCTTTCCCTAAATCCTACCAAAATTTCGGGCGTGTGCGGCCGGTTGATGTGCTGCCTGAAATACGAGCAAGACAATTATGAACTGACCCGCAAACGCATGCCCAAGGTGGGTAAGGAGGTCATCGTACCCGATGGCCGCGGTGTGGTTTGGGATGTAAATGTTATCAAGGAAACGGTTCGCGTCAGGATTCAAAAAGGCGATTCCAGCGAACTGAAGGATTATCCAATGGCGGATGTGCAGCGCGCGGCCCAGCAGAGTCAGGGTGCGCCGGATACGAACCAGGCAGTATCCAGGGATGATAATGATACTGGTCCTGAAACAGAAATGCGCCCGCCCAGGAAGGTACGGTCAGTTAAGCCTGCTGAGGATACTGCGGTTGAGAAGAGGCCGGTATCCGTTTCGCCTTGGCTTGCGGCAGTGGATCATGCCATGCGTGCCGCGAATATTAAGGATGATGACCTGTCGGAGGAATTTCTGGATGGAGCCGGGGAAGATGAGGACTTTACCCTGGCGGAGGAAGAGACGGAGGAAAATCCAGATGATCTTTTGAACTTCCCGGATCTGATGGAAGAAGCCCCCGACATCGGCCCCGATATCGGCCCCGAAACCGCCCCCGACATCGCCCCCGTAACCGGCCCCGTAACCGGCCCCGTAACAGGCAATGAGGAAGAAGAACAGCCGTAACTAGCTGTGATATTGTACTTGCTTTCCGTATTTTGGCTTGCATTTACCCTTGCGGCGTGCTATGATAGTCAAGGCAGTTTTGTTGTATCCGGTCATTGATAGCATACAAGGAGGTGAATCCACCATGTCATACAAAATTTCTGATGAATGCATCAGCTGCGGTGCTTGTGAACCCGAATGCCCCGTGCAGGCGATTTCCGAAGGCGAAGGCAAGTATGAAATCGATCCTGAAAAGTGCATCGAATGTGGCGCTTGCGCAGATGTCTGCCCCGTGGGTGCCCCCGCGCAGGAATAAATCACATCTTTTCTAAGCCCCCGCTCCTATCTATGGACCGGGGGCTTTTTTAATGCTGAAGAAACCGCTATTTCAAGCGCTTTATGCTGAATCGGAACAGCTTGATGGCATCTGCATATGGTGCATAGGAATCGTTTCCAGAACGCAAGGTATGTAAAAACACATCCGTCAACTTAATTTACAAGCTTTTTTCTAGAGATATGTAGACAGGGCAAGCTTTCTATGTTACAATGCAATAAGTTACGAAAGTATGAAGTTTTCATTGCGATTTACTTTTAATGGTTTACACAGGAGGAAGGGCGCAGGCTGCCACATTTGGCCTACCGAAGATGGCCTCCGGGAGGATGAACCGATGATTTTTATGAACAAAAGGGGAAAGCTCCGTACTCTGAGCTTTTTTATTATGATGGTGCTGCTTATATGCCTGCTGGGGAGCGCCGCGGCTTCCGATGTGCAGGTGATGTCGGCGCCTTTGGTAACCCTCACAAGCTCCACCAACGGTATGGTGCGCGTATATCTTTCTTCTATGGGCAGTCCCAGCAGTCTGAGCATAACCGTGGCTGGCAGCTACAGCATCAACGGCAGCACCAGCCAGGCGCTTACGAATGGAGAAAAGATCACCGTCAATTTCAGCAGCAGTTCGGGTAAATTGTCCATCACCCGCAATGGCGTAACTACCGACATGGGCAGCCAGTTTGTGCTGCGCCGCCACAATACCAGCGGCTCCAATGGCCTGATTATAAAAGAAACTAATACCAGTAATCCCTATCCAGGGGATCTTCGCTTTATCGTAGACAAGGCGAGCAGCGGCTACAAGCTGTACACCATTGCCTATATTTATATTGAGAATTACCTGTACGGTGTTCTGCCGTATGAAATGGGCAACAGTGCCCATCTGGAAGCCCTCAAGGCCCAGGCCATCGCTGCCAGAACATATACACTGAAGGCTATGCAAAGCCGGTCCGGCTCCATATACGATGTGGTGGATACAACCAACGACCAGGTATACAGGGGTACCCCCGGCGGGAATGCCAACTGCAGAGCCGCTGTGGATGGCACAAAGGGCATCGTTGTCATGAACGGTTCCAGCCTGACGGGCACCTATTATACTGCCACCAACGGCGGTCAGACGGAATCCAGCAAAAACATATGGGGCGGCTCAGGCTACAGCTATTTGAAAGTCAAGGATGACCCCTTTGACCTAGCCAATCCCGATTCGAATAAGACAACCGCCACCATCTATGGCGATGGCCAAAGCGGCAGCCAGAACGCTTCCCTGAAGTCGCTGCTCAATGCCAAGGCCGCTTCGGCGGTGCAGAGCATGGGATATAACGGCAGCGCTTCTGTGGTGACTGTAACGAAAATCAACAATATCACACCTCACACGCCAAAGTATTCCGACCCCAGCCGCCTGTATACAAAAATGGACTTCGCCCTCACCGTGCGGACCAAGAACAGCAGCGGTGCCACCGTGGAGGTTCCAGCCACCGTGACCTGCGAAATCTTCGGTGATCTGGAGGGCATGCTGAAAATGAGCATTTCCTCCTCCAATAATGAGCTGTGGACGGTTACAAAATCCGGTAGCAACTTTATATTGACCGCGCGGCGCTACGGCCACGGCGTGGGCCTGAGCCAGCGTGGCGCCATGCAGATGGGCCGCCTGGGTTACACATATGACCAGATCGTTGGCTTTTATTATGAAGGCTGCAAGCGGGTTCAGCACAACTTTACCAATACGATATTAAGCGCCATCGTTTCAGGCCAGGATTCCAAGGAGGAGACGACGGTGGAAAACCCCGCGGATATCGAGGGCACTGACGCGCCTGCTTCCGCCATTGTGCAATTGGTCAGCTCGACCGACCTGCTGGGCATACGTAAGCAGCCCAGTGCCAGCGCCGCTATTATAGGCACGGTGCCCCACGGCGTACCGGTCAAGGTATGGGCTGTGAAGGATGGCTGGGCCTTCATACAGTACGGCAATATCAGCGGCTATGTGCAGACCAGCGCCTTGTCCATTACAGGCACCGCACCGGATACCACCGATAAGGCGCCAACCGAAATCACCGAATATGCCACCGTTACGGCCTCTCAGTACCTTAACCTTCGGGCGCAGGGGAATGCTACGGCTTCCATCGTTGGCACTGCGCCCACGGGAGCCGTACTGTCGATATTCAGCAAAACAAGCCAATGGGCTTATGTTCAGTACGGGGCTATTATCGCCTATGCCTCCACCGACTTTTTGAAGTTTTCCTCCACCTATCCCGGGGGGACGGTGGATCCCAGCAGCAACGGTGCGGTTGTAACGCTGGATGGCGGCACCGGCACCGTGAACCTTCGGGCTACTCCTTCCACCAACGGTACAATTCTGCAAAAGCTGCCTCATGGTACGAATGTTACCGTGCTCCGAAACGACGGCGTATGGTGCAAGGTGAAATACCAGGACACCACAGGCTATATCATTACCTCTTATCTGAACATGACCGGGGAACCTGGCAAGACGCCTGCGGAGGATCCGCCCCTTGGAGAAGGGGAAGTGGAGGCGGTTGCCAATCCCACCACCAGCACATTGAACCTTAGGGAAACCGCCAGCCAGAATGCGGCTATCCTGCTGGAAATACCCAAAGGTGAGAGCGTGATCGTGACCGATAAGGGCGACACATGGTGCGCAGTTCGCTATGCAGGCGTATCGGGCTTTACGATGACACAATACCTTCTTTTTGGTAACCAGGAAGTGCCGCAGCCAACCGCCGGGTATGCCAAGGTCACAACCCAGCAAGGCTCCCTCAACATGCGTACCCAGGGCAAAACGGGCAGCACTATCATTTGCACCATCCCTCAAAATGCCTATGTGGCGGTTTTGAGCCGGGGTGACACCTGGTCCAGGGTGCAGTATGCCGGTTATGACGGGTTTGTCATGTCCAGTTTCCTGACCTTCCTAACACCCGAACAAACACCGCCGCCTACACCCACGCCTGCCCCTACGCCCACACCCCTTCCTTTGGATATGCAGGCCAGGGTGACCACGCCCTCCGGCTCGCTGAACATGCGCAAGACCGCAGCAGCTAACGGCACTCTTGTGACTACGATTCCCCAAAATGCAACTGTGACCGTCGTTACAAAGGGCGGGGAATGGACGCAGGTGAGCTATGCCGGGAAGACTGGTTATGTGATGACAAAGTACCTAACCTTCCTGTCTGAGTCTACTCCCACCCCCTCGCCGTCCACGGAGGCGCCGGAAGGAAGCGAAACACCCACGCCGACTCCGACACCAACGCCTACACCAACTCCTACACTTCCATCCAACATGGCGTATGTAAACACGCAGCAGGGATCGCTTAACCTGCGCAAGGAGCCCAAATCGGGTGCCACCGTCATTTTGCAGATACCCCAATTCGCCCAAGTGACAGTCCTTTCCAAGGGGGATACCTGGAGCCAGGTTACCTACGGAGGGAAGACGGGGTATGTGATGACCATGTATCTGGGATTCAGCAGTTCTACGCCTGCTCCATCTGCCTCGTCCGGGCCTGCAACGCCTACTCCCGCGCCTTCCACGGCGTTTGTGAACACCCAAAGCGGTTCTTTAAACCTGCGCAAGGAACCCAAATCCAATGCCACCATCCTCTTGAAGATACCGCAATACGCCCAGGTGACGCTTCTTTCCAAGGGGGATACCTGGAGCAAGATTTCCTATGGTGGGAAGACAGGCTATGTGATGACTTCCTATCTGGGCTTCAATGCGTCTACACCCACACCACCTCCGTCTCCATCACCTGCACAGACCGAAGGATCGACGCCGACTCCCACGCCCACCCCAACACCCACGCCTGCTCCCACGGAAACAACCGCCTGGGTGAACACACAAACTGGTTCCCTGAATATGCGCAAGAGCGCCGCCTCCGGCAGCAGCGTGGTAATAACCATTCCGCAGTACAGTGTCGTCAATGTGCTGGAAAAAGGGACTTCCTGGTGCAAGATAAGCTACGGCGGCAAGACAGGGTACGTGATGACGGGATATTTGTCCTTTACAGGCAATCCGCCTATCTCAGGCGGCGAAAGCCAGACCGCCTGGGTATTGACAGCCAGCGGATCGCTGAGCATCCGTTCGAAGCCCGAAACCACGGCCGTAAAGGTGGGTGTTGTGCCAAGGCTTTCGCAGGTGACGGTTTATTCAAAAGGTTCCACGTGGTCGCAGATATCCTGGAATGGATTAAGCGGCTATGTAATGACATCTTTTTTGACATTCACAAAACCTGCTGAGCTTACTTCCACTCCGGTGCAGGAATCGAATCAAACGCAGGACACAAGCACAACACAGGATACTAATGCGGCGCAGCAGGACCAGCCGGCTGCTTCCACACCCGTTCTAGATCCAACTCTTAAGGCGGTAGAGAAGGATACGACCGCTACCGTCACCCCGGTGAACGGCACGCTGAATCTGCGCACGGAATGCAGCGAGACGGCAACGATTCTGTTTGAAATGCCAGAGGGGGAAATCATACAAGTGCTCATGCAGGGCGATACCTGGTGCAAGGTGGTCTATAAGGATCAGGAGGGCTACTGCATGAC
The DNA here is from genome assembly GCA_023416585.1 of Bacillota bacterium. Classification (GTDB taxonomy): domain Bacteria; phylum Bacillota; class Clostridia; order Christensenellales; family Aristaeellaceae; genus JAEWAH01. Next base: position 9,396 of record JAEZHM010000071.1, on the reverse strand, counting down.
AAAGTATTTGACATTCCCGCTCCCGCCGGTATCATAAGATGGACCATTCACAATGGGTGAAGCCAGGAGAACGTGTAGACGATTTGCAATTTTACGGGCTTTCTATCATACAGGATCCCAAAGCGTTTTGCTTTGGCATGGATGCCGTGCTGCTGGCAGACTTTAGCAGCATACGTTCAAAAGACAAGGCGGCGGATCTTGGCACCGGTACCGGCATACTGCCCCTTTTGATGGCCGGGCGGGCGGAACGGGCCGTGATCCATGGTTTTGAGATTCAAAAGGACATGGCGGGCATGGCCCAAAGAAGCGTCATGATGAACGGGCTGGATCAACGCATATTCATCCATGAGGAAGATTTGCGCAATGCCCCGCGCGTTGTATCACCCGGCTCGCTGGACCTTGTAGTAAGCAATCCGCCTTACGGCAAGGCGGGCGGCGCACTTTTGAATCCCAGGCAGGAACTGCGCCTGGCCCGGCACGAAGGTGGCATCACGCTTGGTGAAGTGGTGTACACCGCAAAAGTCCTATTAAACAACGGCGGCCGGCTGGCGATAGTCTTTCCGGCCCCACGGCTGCTGGAACTGATGGATATGATGCGGTTTCACAAGCTGGAGCCCAAACGTCTTCGGATGGTGCATTCCAAACTGGAGAAAGCCCCCCACCTTGTTTTGGTAGAGGGCGTCAAAGCCGCCCGGCCCATGCTCCACTGTCTTCCACCATTGATCGTGTATGATGATCAGGGAAATCCAACCCCGGAACTAAACCGAATTTACCACAGGAATGAATAAAAGCGTCTTTCCAGCATTAGGATCAGTCCTCCATGGTCGTCAAACTATCGCGCTCCCTCGGGGGCGCTTTTTTCATAAGAATACGTATCAAAAGAACAAAACTCCATACAAGCCCCACAGCCTGGCCTGCCATCATAGAAAAGGCGGCACCGTACAGCCTTAGCTCCACCATGCCTGTCAGGAACCAACTGCAAAGCAGTGTAACGCCCGCGCCCGCAAGCGTTCCGTACAATGCCTGCTTTTGCCTGCCAAGACCGGCGATCATTCCCGATAAAACCTGCTGCAAGCTCATGATCAACACCGATGGACATAAGTAGCGGATGAGCGGATTAAGTTCCGGCAGCCGGTACATTCTGCCTGCAATCCAGGGAGCAGCTGCGTACAATATAACACTGCATACCGTACCTACCAACACGGCGGCAAGCAGCAATTGCATACTGATGGCTTTGAGCGCTTTGGGATTGTTTTCTCTGGCGGCCAATGCCGGCGTTGACAGCATGGCCAGCGACCCTGTGAATACCGAAGGCAGATAGACAACCGGCATCACCATGCCCATCAGCATGCCAAACCGGGATGTGGCCTCAGCAAGCTCAAGCCCTGAAAACCTCAGGCGTAAAGGTATCAACATGGCATTCAGCGACCTTAAAACCGTGCTTGTAAGCCGTGTGGCGGTTGGAGGCAGTGCCAGGCGCAAAACCTGTTGTTGCGTTTGTTTGCCGGGCTTTGCCAGGGGTTTTGGCAAGTGCAGCATCAGGATTACCAGAACAACTCCCGCTGCTTCAGATACTGCAGTGGCAAAGCCGGGCACAGATGCCGTCCAGGCAGCGGTCAGATTCGGCAGCGCCTTTAACATCAAAAAGGCAATCACAAAGCGAAGCGTCTGCTCCGTAAGCTCGCTTATGGCAGGGGGCCAGGCGTTGTTCATCCCATAACAATACCCGTTGTATGCCGCGGAATATCCCAAAACCAGGATGCAGGGTGCGGACATCAGCAGGGAGGGGAATGTACGGTCATCCCCCAGCAGCCTTGATATAAAGGGTGTCAAGAGCAGATACAGTGGGATCCATACCAGCGAAAGCAGCCTTATCAAACGCTTGCCGGCATAAAGGGCATCCTCTTTCTTTCCTTCCGCAGCCTTGGCTGTAAGCCGGCTTACCGCCAGAGGCAGCCCTGCCGTGGCGGGAGTTATTGCCATCATGTGCACGGAACCGCCAAGCTCCATGATCCCCATGATCTCGGAGCCCAGCATTCTGGAAAACAGAACCCGCATCAAAAATCCCATAGCTCTGACCAGTGTGTTGGTCAGCGTCAGCAGTATTGCCTGTTCCCGGATGGTCTGCTTCGCCATCGCCATCCCTCCCCGGAGAACATATGCTTAAAAAAGGGGGGAAAGCACAGGAGAATTGATAAGTCAGGGAGAGGAGCATGTTTGACACACACATCCAAACACCGTATAATAACAAAAAACGCCCAGGCGGGCGTATGGATAAGGGGGCGTTCGCTTTTTGGATAAATGGGATCACCGTTTCATGCAGATGGCCCATGTCATCGCAGGGTGGACAAGCTGCTTTGTGGAAGGACGAAGCATTGGGGCCGTGATTGTCAAGGACAAGAGGATCATGACCACGGGCTACAATGGCGCTCCGGCAGGCCTAAAAACCTGCAAGGAACGCGGCGAATGCATGCGTCGAAAGCTTAACATTCCTTCCGGCACCCGGGCGGAACTGTGCTACGCCATCCATGCCGAGCAAAACGCCATCATCCAGGCTGCCAAACTGGGCATTTCCATCGACGGGGCCACGTTGTACTGCACTCATCAACCCTGCTCGGTCTGCGCCAAGATGATCATCAACGCCGGCATCCGGCGGGTGATTTACCAGGAAGGTTACCCCGACCCCTTTTCCCTGGAGATATTCTCTGAGGCGGGAGTGCTATTGGAACAGTACATACCGCAGGCATAGCCAAGATCAATGATCAGCAAGGTCATAAATTGCTGCATTCATTTCTTCGAAGGCGCTTCCGGCCAAGGTTCTTCGCCAGTGCACCAGCCGCGGAGTTTATTGCAGGCCCGTTCCACTGCGTCCTTTGAAGTGCCCCAGGGCTTGTCCTGGTTGCGGTAATCGAATTTGAGCGTGAACCATTCCACTTCCTGCTCGATTCGCTTAAGGCTCGTTGTGATCAGGTTCGACAGCGTTTCAGTAAAGGAGTCCAGTTCCTTTATTGGAAGGTTCTCCTCCGCCATGGATAAAAGCTGCGCACCGTGGGGGATGCATACGCCTTTGGATTCGGAAAACGCCTTTCGGAAATCCTTGTCCCTTTCCCAAAGATACAGCATTGTGTAGATATACCGGTTCATATGTTCTTTGATGCTGTCGCACAAAACACAATTTGATGCAGTTTCTTCCAACAACTTTGCTGCTTCCTGCAAGGGAGCAGGGGAAGATCCATTCATTTTGAACATCCTTCTAAACGCCATTCCCCCTGTTTGTTTCCCGGCCTCTTTCGCCTTTAAAAGGATGCTTTCAACCGTCTTTTTCGTCTCTTTCATGTGTGTATGCAGCATCAGTGCCAGCCCCAGCCTGTTTTTTTCGGTGAAAAGCTGTTGAAGGTGAGGGCCGCAAAAGCCCTTCTGGTTTACACGGATGCGTGTATCCGGCTCCATGACTGAGGCGCCTAAAAACCGCTGGATATCCATCAGCTCATTCCTGCGCTTCAGCGCGCACAAAGGGCACTCACTGTTTAGCTTCAACGCGTCCCATACGGGAATGGTATCGATATGGTATTGCAAGGATAGGCTCCTTTCTTAAAGGGCATGTTTCGTCCATCGTAGCACAGCGTGCCCTGCTGTTTCAAGGTTTTTGCATATTTTCCTCCCGCCTTTCATAGGGTGTAGCGAATGGGACAAGGAGGAATGCGCATGCATACTGCAAAAGTTGAGAAACGAACCTATCGGGCACCTGGCGGCGGTAAGCGGATTTTGACGGGCGTGCTGCTCTTTGTGTCCTGTGTCCTGATCCTCATGGGGCTGCTCAGGGACGAGAATGGCGGCCTCAGCTTGGAATTGAAGGTCACACCTAAGCCTACGGCTATCGGGAAAGCTTTCGATGAAACGATCACTTCCCGAGAAATCAGCCTTCCGGCAAAGAAATGGTATGCTATCCAGCTTGGAGCTTTTGACAGCGAAGAATCAGCCCGCTCCCAGGCGGAAGGCTTTATTGCCCGCGGCGCGGCAGGCTATGTGCGCAAGGACAGCAGGTTTCGGGTTCTGGCGGCACTGTATCCCACCCGTGAGGAAGCGCAAACCGTGCGCCAGCAGCTTCAAAGCCAGCATGAGATTGATTCCTACGTGTATGAAATTGCGCTGCCCGAGATCGTTTTGGGTCTGAATAATGGCATGGCAGGCCAATGGGATGTACTGGAGGCCGGGATGCAATTTCTGAATACCACACTGGAAAAGTTCTGTGAAATCTCCACCTCCATGGATAAGCAGGATCTTCCCGTAGAACAGGAATTGAGCCGGCTTGCGGAGATCGCATCCCAGGCGGATACACTCAAAAGCGTGTTGTCGCAAAGATTTTCCACCGTAAATAATGCAGTGGTAAGCAATCTGATCAGCCTGATGGGAGAAATCAGGAAGGCAACGTCGGCAGTGGCGGAAACATCCTCTAAAGGAAATGTTGCCATGGGAGCGCAGATGAAAAATCAAACGCTGAATCTGCTCACCGAGGTGGAAAGTTATCTGTATAGCATTGGAAAATAGTCATTCACACTAAATCGGAAGGGAAAATTGCATGACGATCAGGGAAATCATTACATTGCTTGACGCCAAGGTGCTTCTTGGGGAGAATGATCTGGACCGAAAGGTATACAGTGGATGCGGCTCCGACCTAATGAGCGACGTGCTTGCCTTTGTGAAGGAAAACACGGCACTGATCACGGGGCTTACAAACCTGCACGTGATCCGGACGGCGGGAATGGTGGATATCAATTGCATCATATTCGCCAGGGGCAAAGTGCCAGATGAAGAAATGATGGAGGAAGCCCGAAAATTGAACTTGGCTATTTTATCTACCGCCAAAACGGCCTACACCGCATGCGGCATACTATTTGAAAACGGGCTGCCCGGTGTGGAGCACGCCTTATAAGTTCAGGAGAAGATACATGCTGATCCGTGAAGAATTTTTTGTAGAAGCCGGCGATTACCAGCGCGCGGGGGAAGCCTCAGCTACCATCAAACGCACGTTGAAGCAGCTTGGTGTAAGCGGGCCTGTGCTTCGCCGTATGGCAGTAGCCGCATATGAGGCCGAGATGAACCTGGTGATCCACAGCCTGGGGGGAACACTGGCGCTTATGGTGGAGCCGCCTATGGCATATCTATCATCCAATGACGTAGGCCCTGGTATACCCAATATTGATGAAGCCATGCGGGAAGGCTTTTCAACTGCCAACGAGCAGGCCAGGAGCCTGGGGTTTGGCGCAGGCATGGGCCTTTCCAACATGAAACGGAACGCCAGTACATTTCATATTGAAAGCCGTCTTGGGGATGGGACAAGCATCCGCATGGCGTTTGACTTGGGGGAAGCTTTATAAAACAACCTTTCCCCATTCGTTGGAGGTTTTTTTATGGAGACAAAGCGGTTTCATTCCGTCCGTCTGGATGTAACGCGCTGTAAGGGCTGCACCAACTGTTTGAAGCGCTGTCCGACAGAAGCCATTCGCGTGCGGGATGGTCGGGCGCATATCATCGACGAAAGGTGTATCGATTGCGGCGAGTGCATAAGGGTTTGCGCCTATCATGCCAAGGTGGCGCAAACGGACCCGCTGTCCTCCATCAGCAATTTCAAATATAAAATAGCCTTGCCCGCCCCGTCGCTGTACGGCCAGTTCAAAGGTTTGCAGTCTGTTGGCCGCGTGCTGACGGGCTTAAAAAGGATGGGTTTTGATGACGTGTTCGAGGTGGCCCGTGCCGCGGATGTGGCAACGAGGGCCATCCGTGAAAAGCTGCGAAGGGACGGTCTGCCAAGGCCGTTAATATCCTCCGCCTGCCCGGCCATCGTAAGACTTATTCAGGTGCGCTTCCCTGACCTGATTCCGCATGTTGTGGATGTACGCCAACTCATGGAACTGGCGGCAATCATGGCCCGCAGGGAATTTTGCAAAAGCCATGGTGTGAAGCCGGAGGAAGTAGGCTGCTTTTTCATAACCCCTTGCGCTGCCAAGGTGACTGCCATCCGCAGCCCCATCGGCCACGAAAAATCGGCAGTGGATGGTGCAATTTCCATCATGGAAATATACGGGCTGTTATCCAGCCATACCAGGGGGCAGGCTGAGCAGGCGGAAGAATTGCCAGACGCCACTTCCTTCGGTGTAAGCTGGGCCAACAGCGGCGGCGAGGCCCATGCCGTCTGCCCGGAAAACAGCCTGGCGGTGGACGGTATTGAAAATGTGATCCGCGTTCTGGAGGAGATTGAAAACAACAAGTTAAACGATCTGCAGTTTTTTGAGGGCTCTGCCTGCACCGGCGGCTGCGTGGGTGGTCCATTGACGTTTGAAAACAACTATGTGGCCAAAAACGCTGTGAGAAAGCTGGCTGAAACCATGGACACCACCCACCCCGATGACAAGGTGGATGTATCCATACTGGACAAGTACCCGCTGTATGGGCATAAGCCCATATTGCCCAATAGCGTGATGCAGTTGGATGAGGATATCGTGGAAGCCATGCGCAAAATGGAGCGGATGGAACAGATCGTAAAGGATCTTCCCGGTTATGACTGCGGTTCCTGCGGCGCGCCTACCTGCCGCGCGCTGGCGGAGGATATCGTGAGGGGATTTGCCCGTGATATGGACTGCGTTCATAAGCTCAAGGAACAGCTGAAGGTGATGGCTCAGCAGATGGTGAACCTGGCACAGAACCATTAGCGCTTAAATGACGCTTAACAATCATGATTTGGGTGTGAACATCACCCCTGATGGGAGGCGCGCTTATGACGGTGGCGCAACTTATGGATATTTTGGATGCAAAGAACCTTACCCCGGGCGTTTCACTTGCGGGGGAGGTATCCTGCGGGTATGTATGCGATCTGTTAAGCTGGGTCATGGCTCATGGCGCGCCTAGGACTGCCTGGGTCACCGTGCAGACGCATTTGAATGTTATCGCCGTGGCGGTACTGATGGAGTTTGCCTGCATCCTTCTGCCCGAAGACATCGATATGGAGGAGGGCTCACTTCAAAAGGCGCAAAGTGAAAATATCCCCGTGCTGAAAAGCCGCAAGACGGCCTATCAGCTTTGCGGTGAAATGGCGGCCGCCGGCATTCTCGCTTCCGAAAAATAAGCGTATGAAAATCTATGTGGACCTTCACATTCATACATGCCTGTCACCCTGCGGGGATCATGACATGACTCCGCATAACATATGCGCCATGGCGAAGATCAAAGGCCTTCAAGCCATTGCAGTCACGGACCATAATTCGGCCAAAAATCTGCCTTACGCATATACAGCGGCCAAGGCCCATGGCCTTGTACTTTTGCCGGGCATGGAGATCACAACACGCGAGGAAGTCCACCTGCTGGCCTATTTTCCGTACGTGGAACAGGCTTTGGCGATGGGGGACTTTCTTTATGGCCATCTGCCCAATATACAAAATGATCCGCACCTGTTTGGCGAGCAACAGATTTGCAATGAGCGGGATGAAGTGACAGGGGAGGAAAACCGTCTTCTCATTTCCGCAACCGATCTTACATTGCATCAGGCGGCACAGAAAATCAAGCAATTTGGAGGTATGGCCGTGCCTGCCCACATCAACCGCGGCGCGAGCGGCTTGCTGATGAACCTTGGGTTTCTGCCTGACGACGTTTGCTTTCCTGTATTGGAGGTTTCGCCGCAACTGCCCATATCCAAAGATATCCTCCAAGGAAAAATCGTTTTGCATGCTTCGGACGCACACAGGTTGGAAGATATTTCCGAAGCAATATATAGTCTGGAAACATCAGAGCTGTCGCCAATCGGCATATTGAAAGCGCTGAGTGATAATCACGTAAGTTCAATGTAAGAGTCATTCAAACCGTTAAAAATTTAACCAACTTGTATCGCTTTCGTTTGTATAGTTTTTACGAACTTTATGAAATTGCGATTTTTTTGTCGAAAAATCTGTTTTTGCCTTGTTTTGGGCGTGCAATTTCCTTTGGAGTATGTTAAAATATCTACAAGCGTGGCGCGGTGTCGCCACGCTGGCTTGTGCAAAAAATAAAGGAGGTCGCACCCTAAATGCCCGAACTGACGGAGAAGTATGCAAAGCTCAAGCAATCGATAGCGGCGCACCGGGAGGAAAAGGGCGCCTTGATGCCGGTTTTGCAGGAAGCGCAGGAGATATTTGGATGTGTCCCCATGGATGTGCAGCAGATCATCGCGGATGGTTTGGGCACGACACTCAGCGAGGTATATGGCGTTACCACATTTTATTCCCAGTTTTCCCTGCAGCCCAGGGGGCAATATGTGATTGGCGTTTGTCTGGGTACTGCCTGTTATGTCAAGGGGTCTGCAAAAGTGTTGGATAAGGTAATGGATGAACTTAAGATCCGCGTCGGAAAAACCACTCCTGATGGAAAATTCACGCTGCAGGCTACCCGTTGCCTTGGCGCATGCGGCCTGGCCCCGGTAATGATGATCAATGACGAAGTGTACGGAAGGCTATCGTCTGACGAGATTCCTGCCATTCTGGAAAAATACAAGGCATAATCATGCGGGATATTTCGCTGCACCTGATGGATATAGTGCAAAACAGCATTCGGGCGCAGGCTGCAATTATACAAATCCGTATGACGCTTCAGGAAAACGGTATATTGACCCTTATGGTGGAGGATAATGGCATCGGCATGGACCGGGACCTGCTGGCCCGGGCGCAAAACCCTTTTGCCACCACCAGAAGAACGCGAAGAGTGGGCCTGGGGCTGCCGCTTTTAACGGAGAACGCTAGAAGGACGGGCGGGAACGTGAAAATTGAAAGTGAGCCGGGGAAAGGAACTTTACTCACTGCCGTTTTTCACACGGATCACATCGATTGTCTGCCCATGGGGGATTTGGCGGAGACCATCCTCGCGCTGGTTGTAGCTAATCCCGAAACGCCCGATTTCGCATTTCAGATGACTACCCCTTATGGGGAAGCCTCGCTGGATACCCGCCTTGTGCGGGAAGCATTACAGGGCGTCCCCTTGAACGAACCGGAGGTTATTGCCTGGATGCAGTCAACCTTGAAGGAAGAAATCCAACAAGTCTTTGGAGGGACGGATAATGAAATCCATCGCTGAACTGGAAGCCATCCGGCAGCGGACGCTGGACAAAGTCTTGCTGCGCAAAGAGGGAAAGGATGCCGTGCGCGTCGTGGTCGGCATGGCCACCTGCGGTATTGCCGCTGGAGCGCGGCCTGTGATGCTTGCCTTTGTAGAAGAACTGAAGCGCAGAAATCTTATTGACGTGACCGTCTCACAAACCGGCTGCATCGGCATGTGCCGCCTGGAGCCCATGGTGGATGTGATCGTTCCCGGCCAGGAAAAAGTAACGTATGTGAAAGTCAAACCGGAGATGGTGGGCCGCATCGTGGCGGAGCA
>JAEZHM010000063.1 GCA_023416585.1 Bacillota bacterium | reverse complement strand
TCGCCTTGAGGATATTGTTATAAATGGTGCGCCCCTGGGATACGGCGGAAACGATGGTGGCAAAATTGTCATCCGTCAGTATCATGGCGCTGGCTTCCTTGCTCACCTCGGTGCCGGTAATGCCCATAGCGATGCCGATATCGGCGCGCTTTAATGCCGGGGCATCGTTGACACCGTCGCCCGTCATAGCCACTACATCGCCCCAGGACTGCCATGCTTTTACAATGCGCAGCTTGTGCTCCGGCGATACGCGGGCGTATACGGCAATGTTCCGCACCTCTTCCCGCAGCCTGTCGTCATCCATTCTGGCAAGCTCAAGGCCTGTAAGCACTCTGTCTCCCCTGCCTAATATGCCAAGGTCCCTGGCGATGGCTGCCGCAGTGGCCTTGTGGTCGCCGGTGATCATCACAGGCTTGATGCCCGCCCGGCGGCACATGGTCACGGCATCCCGTGCGGAGGGCCTTGGCGGGTCGATCATCCCAGCCATGCCAAGGAAGATGAGCTCTTTCTCATAATCTGCCTGCTTGTCCCCATTGGACAGCGAGGCCGTTTCCCCCATAGCGAAGACAAGTACCCGCAAAGCCGCATCGGCCATTTCCCTTGCAGTCTGCTGTATACGATCCACATCCTCCTGGGTGATGGGACGTATCTTGCCATCCTGGATATGGGTGCATATATCCAATACTTCATCCAGGCCGCCTTTTACGAATACGCGGATCTTTCCGCCCTCCTGATGAACGGTAGCCATTCGCTTTCGGTCTGAATCAAAGGGCACCTCGTCGACCCTTGGCATCTTCCCTTCCAAACGCTTTTTCTCATACCCTAATATTTTGGCAAAATCGAGAAGCGCAGTTTCCGTAGGATCGCCTAGGAAGGCGTCCTTTCCCTCCACCTTTCCTTCCTGTGCGTCGTTGCACAGTACCATGGCCGTGCCCAATAGTACAGCGGCACTCTGCCGCCGGAAAGCCTGGGCATCCCCCGCCTCAAAGGGTGCGCTGGCGGCAACCACCGTCATGCGGTTCATAGTGAGCGTCCCCGTCTTGTCGGAGCAGACCACCGTGGCGCTGCCCAGTGTTTCCACAGCGGGCAGGCGGCGGATGATAGCGTGCTGGGAGATCATCTTCTGCACACCGATGGCCAAAACAATAGTGACGATGGCTAACATCCCTTCCGGGATCGCCGCCACCGCCAGACTAATAGCCGTCAGGAACATTTCACCTGCGTTTTTGCCATACAGAATACCGACTAAAAAAACAATTGCACATACGCCAATTGCAGCAAAGGCCAGTCTTTTGCTCATGCCTGCAAGACGCCGCTGCAAAGGCGTTTTCACGCCCTCTTCCTTGTCCAGCATCCCCGCGATACGGCCAAGCTGCGTATGCATGCCCGTTTCCACTACCACGCCTTCGCCGCGGCCATACGTGACAAGGCTGCCGGAATAAGCCATGTTACGCCTGTCCCCCAGGGAAGCATTCTCCTCCACCTCGCCCTCCCGCTTTTCCACAGGTGTGCTTTCCCCGGTGAGGGCACTTTCCTGGGTTTGCAGGTTCACGCAACTATACAGGCGGATATCCGCGGGCACAAAATCTCCCGTCTCTAATACAACCACATCGCCGGGCACCAGTTCACCCGCGGTCAGGATATGTACTTGCCCGTCCCTGCGCACCTTGGCATGAGGCGACGCCATTTTCTTAAGCGCTGCCAGGGAATGTTCCGCCCTGTTTTCCTGTATGACACCCAGAACGGCATTTATAACCACTACAAGCAGAATAATGATACCGTCAGTCCATTCATGCAGCGCTACACCCGATATTACGGCAGCCGCAAGCAGAATCAGCACCATGAAGTCGGCAAACTGGCTTAAAAACATCTGGAATACGGTGCGTCCCTTTTGAGCGCGCAGCTCGTTAGGTCCATACTTTTGAAGCCGCCGGCCGGCTTCCTCCCGGTCAAGGCCCGTTTCCTTAAGCACATCAAGCTCCTGAAATACGGCTTCCATGTTCTTTCCATGCCATTCCATGCGGGTGCTCCTTTCGGTAAGCGTCATAATACCAGCAAGCCATCCTACCACATAAGATAGGATGGCTCAAGAGCGGGTGGTTCAAAACCATGAAATCTGGGCTCGAAGGTCACTTTCTGTGTTCCACACATCATAAAATACCCGATACCGGACTATAACATGAGATTATATCCCATCTCCCGCTCCCATATTCCTCATCTGCTTGTATAGCGCGCCATCCTTCCTGGATACCGTTCGCGTTTTGATGCCATCTACCTCACAGACAGTAATCATCACATGGCCCGATCGTACCTGCGGGTGACGCAAAATTCTGGATCGTGCGGGAAGGCTTGGCTCCCGTGTGAAAGCCATGTAAGCGTATTTTTCATCCTCATAGGGCGCTTCCCCACCTTTTAACCTGCGGTGAAGCTGCGTCCTTTGTATGCGGCAAGCAAAATGGCACCAGTCGCCTTCCGCCAGGGGACATTCCCTTTCATGGGAGCATGGCGCGGCGATATGCGCGCCCAAGGTGAGCAGAAGCCTTCTTGCTTCCATCAGGTTTTTATAACCGGCAGGCGTGCCGGGCTCCACGATCAGAAGCATCATTTCCGAGGCATTCCACAGCTTTTCTACTGCCGCTGCCCGCTTATCCTCCGGCATTTCATTCAGCACATAGGCCAGGACCACAAGTTCCGCATGCTCGTTCAGCGCATCCGCGCATACATCGCGGTTTACCCAAACAGCATTTTGAAGAACCGGGGAGCCCGACCGCATCAACTCCTGGCCTAAGCTATGCATGGCTTCCTCCCGTTCCAGACAAAGGATACTGCCAAGCGCCATAGCCGCATCCGCCGCCCAAGCAGCCGCCCCTGTCCCTGCTCCGGCGTCGATCATCGTTTTGGGTATTTTTCCGAAAGCGGCTAATGCTTTTTGAAGGGTGTCATAAACAGCGCCAAAGGTGGCGGGCATCCTGGAGGTTGCATAAGCCGCCGCCTCCGTATTCCGCGTTAAAAGACGTGAACCTGAACCGCTTTGCGTACGGTAACGCGAGCTTATTGCCTGCGCGTCCCGAACCATATCCGCATGACACATGCCGGAAAGAAGCTGATCCAGCGCACACTGCAAGCTTGGGGGAAAATTCATATCCGATTCCCCTTCAATCAGTTTACCAATCCTGGGCTGGGCAAAAACTCACCCGGCAGATATATTTCCCCTGCCAATGTTTCCGGCTGTGTTCCTGCCACATAAAACCGCACCCTGGAAACCACTGGGCTTTCGCACAGTGTGTTCACGATGGCATAGATCATCAGCCGCTCTTCATTTCCAGATAAAGCAGAAGCCGCCATGCGGATAGTATCGGAAAAATGCGTAAGAAGCGTATCCTCCTCAAGCCTTAAGCCCAAAAGATCCGCATCTTTAAGTCCCGGCGGAATAACACCTTTCAAGCCAGTTTCCGTATCGTACAGCTTGGGACCTTCATTCAGCTGCAATATAAGATATCGTGGGTTTTTGGCCTCATAGTAAGGCACAGGCCTGTTCACAGCCGTTAGCTTTCCATTGTCTGCCGCAAAATACAGCCGGCAATAGTCCAGCAAAAACATACCGAAATCGCTGCGATGCTCCAAACCGTCTTTAAATGTGATGGCTTGCTGTGTATAGACGCTGCTGGGCTTTATGTCTGGAATCAATACATCTCCGATATATACCTCCACAGCCACCACATTGGGCAGGAAGGTGGTCAAGGTATAGGTAAGGGACGCTAAGCATATGGAGCGTGTGAGGCCCTCGCTTTCAGCCAGCGCATCATTCAAGTCCTGGGAAAAGCGCAGCGTGACCTTCCGCCCGTTCATACCGGATGGTTCCGAAACGGCTGGATCCTCAAGCAGAAACTTGTTCAGATCCGGCAAAGCGGGCACGTTACCCAAATACTCCGCACCTCTTGACAGTTCCTGTAAAAGGCCCTTGGCAAGCTGTCCGGGCGTCTGCCCCTCGAAGGAGATATTCCTCACCTCCGGTAATATGCCGGTTCCCATCCTGGCTGGAAAATACAGCGTAGCGGTGGTGGACAGCCTGCGGGTGGAAGCCTCCTCGGAAAGCAGCACCCTTTGTGCCACCGCCTGCTCCCACAACGTATCCAAATTTTCGCCGGTTCGCCTTTGCAGCGTGCCCATGGGCAGGGTAGCGGATACGTCCATCCCTACCTGCGCCCCTGCTACCAGTACATTCACATACCGTATATCGGAAAACTCCGTCAGCGTGTTGGCAATGGCCTGGCAGACCGTGTAAAACTCCTTGGGCTCCAATGAATGGGCTGAAGCGCCCAGGTTTACCGTAGCCACATCCCGGGATACCTCCACGGGATTATCTCCCGCCAATTGCAGCTTGACTGATTTGGACAGGGGAGATACCAATGCGTTGCCCGGATGGCTCAAAAGCGCCTTTAAAACCGCTTCAGCCCCATGGCGCCCCATGGGAAGCGTTACCTGAACCTGCTGTGCGATCAGGCGCACGCCGTCGGCTCTTGGCAAAAACAGCGTTGCCTTCGTGGTATATTCCAACCCCGCATCTCCGATAGGCGGCTCATAGACAAGGGGCGGAGGCGGCAGCGTTGCAGGAACCGTGCCGCTTTCCCCCGAAATGACGGGTACGGAAGGCTGGCAGCCGGAAATGGCAAAACAAGCTGCTATCAAAACGAAAGCCAAGGCGCGCTTTGTCCTTTTCACTTAGCGGCCTCCTTCCCCGGCATCAATACCATCAGCGTCATTAATTGCTCGTATGATATCTTCCAGATGCCCTTATCCCGCAAAAGCTTAACGGGAAGAGCGGAGAACTTCATTTCCTGCCCGTTCCCCATAACCATTGTCAAATCGGCGCTCATCACTGCACGGCTGCCGTCAGGCGATACGCTGCCGCCCGTGGTATCAAAGCCCGTAATGGCCGGTGCCTGGTCCCATTGAAGAAAAGCAGTTTCCATGCTGGGGCGCGGCTGTCCGGTTAGCTGGTTGAATGATGACACATACAAGTACAGCCTGCTCCAATCCTTCTCCTGCCAGGCTTCGATGATTGTACGAATCGTATTCTCCTGGGTGAGCAGCAGCGTTTCCTCACGTGCAAATGGCGCCGCCAACCCGTGGGGCAGGCTCTTGTCATGAAAATAGGTGTTCTCCAGCCGCAGGCTGGTGGATACGTCGCTGCGCTGCTGCACCAGCACCTGCACGCTGTGATAAGAAAAATTCTCCATGATGGAAGCCGTCAGCCCAGCCATGGCCAGCCTGCGCCGGAGTGGCACTTCCCGCAGCCAATCATCCCTATCCTGCCAGTCATTCGGTTCGTCTGCATAGGGCTTTAAAAGTGCGTCATTGAATGTAACGAACAAAACATCGCCTTGGGAAACGGTGTTCAACACCCGCACCTGGTTAGGAAACAGGCGGGTGAGCTCCGTCGATCCCGCTCCGGGGCCATCCAAAAGCGCCTGCACCAGCGCTTTTTCCTCCGATTCGTTTTGAGAGATGGAAAGCACCCTTGCTTCCCCAGCCAGCATGGGCTCACGGCCATATCGGAAGAAAAGCGTTACCGTTTGAGTATCCCTGTTTTTTTCATTGGCCAGCGGGCTGTGCAGCTCCGCTGTTACACCTGGCACCATGGTTGCCTCGGCCTTTTGCAGGGGATCGGGCAGGATTGCGGAGCAGCCGGATACAAGAAGCAGCGCCGTAAGCCACAATGCCGTCAAATATCGTTTATACATGGCGCTCCTTTCTTAACCGCTGTGAGCGGGCAATTCCACAATAAACGTGGCGCCCTGCCCTTCCTCGCTTTTAACCGTCACATTGCCGCCGTGCAGCAATACGATTTGCTTCACGATGGATAGGCCCAGCCCTGTGCCGCCTGTTTCCCTTGATCTGGCTTTGTCCACCCGGTAGAACCTGTCGAATATATGGGTCAGATCATCCTTGGGTATACCTGGCCCATTATCACTGACGGTGATGTTTACATCCTTTCCCGTTTTGAAAAGCCGCACCTGGATGCGCCCGCCGGGCTGCGTGTATTTTATGGCATTCTCCATCAGGTTATAAACCACTTGCTGCAGTTTAATCCCATCAGCATACATTTCACCCTCGTCCTGAATATCTGCTTGAATGGCCTGCTGCCGCTTTTGTGCCATTGGCGTGAGCTTGTGGATGGTATCCCGCAGAAGATCCGACATACGGATATTCTGCCTGTTGAGCTTCATGTTCTTCGTATCCATCTGGACCAAAGTCAACAGATCACTGATGATCAAACTCAGCCGGTCGATCTCCTTGTTGATATCGGTCATGAACTCGGTCCTGAGCTCCTCCTCCATCTCCGGCTGGTAAATGAGACTTTCCAGCAGGATCTTCATGGTAGCCAAAGGCGTCTTCAGTTCATGGCTGGCATTGGAAACGAACTGGTTGCGGCTTTTGTCCAGCGCTTCCAGTTTTTCGGACATGATGTTGAATGTTTCCGCCAGCCTCTTTAGTTCGCCGGACCCCTTCACTGCCACCCTGGCGGAAAAATCGCCCCGGCCCATGCGCTGGATGCCCCTGGTAAGAACGGCGATGGGCTTGGTGATCACACGGGAAAAAATCAGGGCGATGACTAAAACCACACCAGCTACGATGAGAAAGTATAAAATCATCTGGTCCTGCAATTGATACAGGCCCTGCATCATGCTTTGCACCGGGGATGAAAAAAGCAATACCCCGATCACTTTTCCCTGGTGAGTCAGGGCCGCGGTACAATAGCCCACCCATTTGACGCTGGTATTGAGCGGGCGCAAAAAGGACAGCACCGTGCTGCCTGATGAATCACCAGTTCCCGAGATCTGATGAAGACCGTAATCCACCGTCTTTCCCTGCATGAGGATACCCAGTACCTCGGGATATTGAAGGCGGGCGCCGTTTATTTCTGAAAAGCTGTCAAACTGCACTTTTCCGTCGGTATCCAACAAAAGCAGCCGACCGTCAAGCTCACGCCCCGCTTCTTTCAGCCGATCGGTAAGCGCAGTAGCCTGGGCGGTTTGATACAACTCCGTAAGTTGATCCGCCAGCGTTTCCACGTTGTACCTATCAGACCTTATGCGCTGCTCAAAAAGATAATCGCCAACCAAACTGGTCAGCGAGGTTGCCATCACGTAGAAGGATCCTCCGACGATCAGTAGGAAGGCGAGCAGTATTCTCCAGCGGATGCTGGTAAATGGGCTAATCCTTGTCGGTGAAATAATAGCCAACTCCCCATTTGGTGAAAATAAATTCAGGCTGAGCCGTATTTCTCTCTATTTTCTCCCTCAGGCGCCGGATATGCACATCCACCGTGCGGGCATCCCCCGTATAGTCGTATTTCCAAACTGTTTCCAGCATCGCTTCCCGGCTGAACACCTTGCCCCTGTTATTGATAAAGAGCTGCAATAAATCAAACTCCTTGGCGGTAAGCTTGACTTCTTTTCCGCCCAGGGTCACCGTTCGGTTCACCACGTTCACTTCCATGTCCCTTACACGGATGACCTTCTTCTCCTCCGATCCGGTAGCATGGCTGGCCCGGCGAAGGATGGTTTTGATCCTGGCCTTCACCTCAAGAATATTGAATGGTTTTGTCATATAATCGTCAGCGCCGTACTCCAGACCGAGAATCTTGTCCATATCCTCGCCTTTGGCGGTTAGCATGATGATGGGAACGCTGGAGTACTCCCGGATGCGCTGACACACAGCGATGCCGTCCAGCTTAGGCAGCATCACATCCAGCAGCACCAAGTCAAAATCGCCGGAGAAGAATTTTGAGATCGCCTCTTCGCCGTCGGCGGCTGAATCTGTTTCATAACCCTCCTGCTCCAGGGTATAACGCAATCCCTTGAGAATGAGGGGTTCGTCATCCACCAGCAAGATCCGCTTCGCCATAGGCCTCTCCATCCTCTCCGCGCCTTCCGATTTTTTATTTCCTATATATTCTACTTTTTTATTGCGAAAAAATCAATAGAAATTGACCATTATGAAACAAATACCGCAAGAAAACAGACAAAAAAGCGTATACGCTACCAAAATTGCAGTGTTATACGGTTCCAGCCAGCCCCTTATCCTTATCATACACTTCTTTTGCATACAAAAGCAATTGACTTTTTCATCCATTTTCCTGTATACTACGTTTTGCAGTCGAATTCCCCATGTCCAAAATGAATCACGAAGATAGCGAAGAATTAATTTGTCAGTCACGAGCATACCCCCTATCCAACGCACACGGCCTAATACGCACTTGAACACATAGCATTCGCCTCTTTCTTTTTTGATGTGTGAAGGCGCCGTCGGCTGTATTTATGCCGATGGCTCTTTTCCGCCCGAAAGGAGACGTTTTATGCAGAAAAAGCAGAATCGCCTGCTTTATAGGTTGGTGGCCGCAAATGCGGGAACATATCTCGGCGCAGTCATATGTACCGCATTTACCGTATTGATCAATTTCATCACACCATTATTGCTGGCCGAAACAGTAGACAGCATACTGGGTACGTCGCCCAGCAAACTGCCTGCTTTTTTGCGGGGCTTTACTGCTTCCTTGGGCGGAAGGGAATACCTGGTTCACAATCTGTGGATTGTGGGACTTATTCTGGTGTCCTTGAATATGGTCAATGGCGTCTTTACCTACTGCAAAGGCCGCTGGTCCGCCGTAGCTAGTGAAAACATAGCTTTGACCATCCGGGACAGGCTGTATACCCATTTGCAGCACCTGCCCTTCTCCTTTCATGTGAAGGCGGAGACAGGCGATTTGATCCAGCGGTGCACCAGCGATGTGGAGACGGTCCGCCGCTTTTTGTCTGTGCAGCTTGTGGAAGCGGTGAACACCGTACTGATGCTTGCGATGGCCTTTTCCATTCTCTTCAGCCTTCATGTTGAAATCACGCTGTACAGCATGATCATGATCCCTATATTGTTTTTAACCGCGTTCATATTCTTCAAAAAGATTACCACCAACTTCCGGCACGCCGATGAAAGCGAAGGCAAAATGAGCGCCGTGCTCCAGGAAAACCTGACCGGCGTGCGGGTGGTGCGCGCCTTTGGCCGACAGCAGCATGAGGTGGAAAAGTTTGATGCCGCCAGCGAAGACTACCGCGGAAAGGCGTTCAGGCTTATTCGCATGCTGTCTGTCTATTGGAGTTCTGCCGACTTCTTAAGCATGTTACAAATCATGGCGACGCTGCTTCTGTGCATTTGGTATGCCGCTGCGGGCATCATCACCGTGGGCACGATGATTATCTTTACAAGCTTTGTAGGTATGCTTCTGTTCCCGGTGCGGCAGCTTGGCCGCATATTGAGCGATGCCGGCAAGACAAAGGTGTCCATGCAGCGCATCAGGGAAATTCTAAGCAATCCTGTAGAAACGCCGGAACCTGATGCCGTACGCCCGCCGCTTGACGGAGATATCGTATTTGAAGAAGTGGTCTTTGCCTACGACGAGACAAGGCCCATTCTTGACCACCTATCCTGCACCATCAAGGCAGGCGAAACCGTAGCCATCCTTGGCAGTACAGGCAGCGGCAAAAGTACCATGGTCCATCTTTTACAGCGGCTGTTTGAGCCCCAGTCGGGCAGCATATTCATCGGCGGCGTTCCCATTACCCAAATTGACCGCAAATATCTACGAAGCCGTGTAGGCCTTATATTGCAGGAGCCTTTCCTTTTCAGCAAAACAATCCGGGAAAACGTGGGCATTGCATTGACTTCGCCATCCCAGGAGGAAATCGAAAGGGTGGCCTCCATCGCCTGTGCGCATGGTTTCATTCGGGAGAGCGAAAAAGGATATGACACGCTGGTAGGCGAGCGGGGCGTCACGCTGTCCGGCGGGCAAAAGCAGCGTATCGCCATCGCCCGCACGCTGATGAAAGATAACGATATCCTGATTTTCGATGATTCCCTGTCCGCTGTGGATACGGAAACGGACGCGCAGATCCGTGCCGCGCTCCGCTCAAGAAGCCACAAAGCCACCACTATTATCATCAGTCACAGAATCACCACACTGAGCGAGGCCGACCATATTCTGGTGCTGGACCAGGGCCGCGTTGTGGATCAGGGCACCCATCAGGAGCTTTGCAGCCGTCCCGGGCTTTACCAGCGCATTAACCAGATCCAGACCGCCCTGGAGGAAGAGTTTACATTGAGCCAGGCCAAAGTGAAAGCCGAGGTGATATGACATGCAGTTTCAGGAGGAGATGGATTATACAAAGCAGTTTGACCTAAAGCTTTGGAAAAAGCTGCTGGGTTACGCCAGACCCTATCATAAGAATCTGGCGCAAATCGGCATTTTCATGGCCATATGCGCAACCATCGACGTAATCTTTCCACGAATGACCGGCTATGCCATAGATGGCATTATCGGCAAGCAGGAAACGCAGAATTTGCCCTGGTTTATTGCATTATACGTGGGATTGATGCTGCTTCAGGTTATATCGGTATACATCTTTTTACAGAATTGCGGCCGTGTGGAATCGGGCGTATGCTACCTGATACGCAAAATGGGTTTCCGCAAGCTGCAGGAGCTGCCTTTCTCATACTATGACACCATGCCGGTAGGGTATCTCATGACGCGCATGACCTCCGACACCCAGCGACTGGGAGATACCATCGGCTGGTCGCTGCTGGATCTGGGCTGGGGTACGGTTTTCCTTACCATGTGCGGCATTCAGATGTTTATTCTCAATTGGCAGCTGGCGCTGATCGTCATGCTGGTGATCCCGCCGCTGGCCTTCATCAGCTGGAAGTTCCAGCAGAAAATACTGGCTGCCTACCGTCTGGTGCGCAAAACAAACAGCCAGATCACCAGCTCTTTCAACGAAGGCATCATGGGTGCAAAGACCACAAAAACGCTGGTGCGGGAGGATATGAACACCAAGGAGTTTCAGAATCTGACTTCTCAAATGCAAAAAAGCTCCGTACGCGCCGCATCCTTGTCCGCACTATATTTGCCTATCGTTGTTTCTCTGGGTTCCCTGGCTACGGCTTACGCGCTGTGGAAGGGTGGATATGATGTTTTCACCGGCGTCATGACGCTGGGTACCGTTCAGGTGTTTGTCAATTATACAATACAGTTTTTTCAGCCGGTTCGCGATATCGCCAGGATCTTTGCCGAGTTGCAAAGTGCCCAGGCCGCGGCGGAACGTGTGGTCACTCTGCTGGAAACGGAGCCGGACATCGTAGACACTCCCGAAGTCGTTAAGAAGTTCGGCGACAATTTCCACCCAAAACGGGAAAACTGGCCAGCTTTGAAAGGCAATATCGAGTTTCAGAATGTGTCCTTCCGCTACAAGGAAGGCGAACAGGTTTTAAAGAATTTCAGTCTGAGAGTCAAGGCCGGTCAGACCATCGCACTGGTAGGTGAAACAGGCAGCGGCAAAAGTACCATCGTCAACCTGATCTGCCGTTTTTATGAGCCCACGGCAGGCAGCATACTCATCGACGGCGTGGATTACCGCAAGCGCAGCCAGCTTTGGCTGCAAAGCCACCTGGGTTATGTGCTGCAACAACCGCACCTGTTCAGCGGAACCATACGTGACAATATCCGTTATGGCCGCATGGACGCAACAGATGAGCAGATTCATCAAGCCGCGCAAATGGTGAATGCCGAACCCTTCATCCTGCGCCTGGAAAAAGGCTACGATACTGATGTAGGCGAAGGCGGAAGCCGGCTTTCCACAGGCGAAAAGCAGCTGATCTCTTTTGCAAGGGCAATCCTGGCCGATCCCGCCATCTTTGTGCTGGATGAAGCCACTTCCTCTGTGGATACGGAAACGGAGCAGCTCATACAGCAGGCCATCTCCCAGGTGCTGGTGGGCCGCACCAGCTTCATTATCGCCCACCGTCTATCCACCGTGCGCTCCGCCGACCGCATCCTGGTCATACAGGACGGAAAGGTCATTGAGGAGGGCAATCACCACCAGCTCATCGTCAAAAAGGGTTACTACTACCACCTGTATACCAATCAGTTTGAGGATGAGCAGGGCCTGCAAATTCTCCAATCCTCAACCAGGGACGCCGTCCCTGGACCCTGCCAAAGGGACACAGCCCCTTTGGAATCCCCATTATCTATATAAAATTCATATAGACTTGATATATTGCGTCCTTCCATCTGGCTGGGATATAATGAACAGCGGATGGGAGGATGCTTTTTTCTACATAGACAAGCATCCGAAGGTCCAGGGCGATCGGAAAGCCCTGGTCGCGCCCGCAGGCGCGAAATTTTACTGCATAACCTTATTTCCACCATTTGTATAGCAACATTATTTGCACTTATTCCCAATATGGGGATTCCAAAGGGATTATATCCTTTTGGCGGGATTCCTAAGGGCGGAGCCCTTAGGGGAAAGGGACTATGGGAAGAACAGTTGTTGTAGCGGAAAAGCCCAGCGTGGGCAGGGATATCGCCAGGGTGCTAAAGTGCCGCGAGAGGGGCGATGGCTGCCTGCTGGGAGAAAAATATGTGGTCACCTGGGCTATCGGCCACTTGGTGGCTCTTTGCGATCCCGATGAATTGAATGAAAAGTACAAGAAATGGCGCATGGATGATCTGCCCATTCTGCCGGAGAGCATTCCTCTAAAAGTACTGCCCAAGACAAAAAGCCAATTCCGAATTCTGAAAAAGTGGCTGTGCGACAAAGAAACAGACCGAATCATATGTGCCACCGACGCCGGGCGGGAGGGAGAATTGATCTTCCGCTTTATTTATCAAGAAGCAGGCAGTAATAAACCCGTGGACAGGCTGTGGATCAGTTCCATGACCGACGAAGCGATTCAGGAAGGCTTTGCAGCATTAAAACCTGGTGCCGCTTATGACAACTTGTATGTCAGCGCCTCCTGCCGCGCCCAGGCGGATTGGCTGGTGGGCATGAACGCCAGCCGTGCCTTTACACTCAAGCACAACGCGCTACTCAGCGTAGGCCGGGTGCAGACGCCTACCCTTAACATATTAGTGAAGCGCCATCTGGAGATTGCCGCCTTCAAGCCGGAGGAATACTATACCATCACTTTAGATTTCGGCGATTACCAGGGCATGTGGTTCAAGGAAGGGCAGGAGAACGATACCAGGATCCCAACAAAGGAAGCAGCGGAAGCAATTGTTCAATCGGTAAAGGGCAGGGAAGGCAAAGTCCTGTTATCCGATTCTACGCCCAAGCAGGAACTGCCGCCCCAATTGTACGATCTGACCACCTTACAGCGGGACGCCAACCGTCTTTTGAGTTTCACCGCCCAAAAAACGCTGAAGGTAGCCCAAAGCCTGTATGAAACCCACAAGGCCATCACCTATCCCCGCACAGACAGCCGTCACTTGCCTGACGATATGGCCGGCCCCGCCAAAAGGGCGATGCAATGCCTGCCGGACCTCTACCAAACCTTGATTCCCGGCGCGATGCCGGAGGGTAAATTAAGCCATCCCAGGCGTATTTTTGACAACAGCAAGATCAGCGACCATCATGCCATATTGCCAACACCCAAAAAGACAGACATAAACAAGCTGCCGCCGGATGAAAAAAAGCTGTTCGACCTTATCGCCCGCCGGCTGCTGGCCGCCTTCTATCCCGCCCACACCTACGACGCGCTGAAAGTAATCACCGGGGTCAATGAACATACTTTCCGAACCACAGGCCGGGCAGTGAAGGAAACCGGCTGGAAAAAGGTGTACGAAGGCGTTGAAAAATCAGCCAAGGATGATGATACACCCCTTCCCGCCCTTGTACCCGGAGATAAACGTACAGTTCAAAAAGCCGCATCCAGGAAGGAGACCACCAAACCCCCGCCGCCCCATACGGACGGCAGCCTGCTTTCCGCTATGGAGCGGGCAGGCAAGGATATAGAGGATGAGGAATTAAGGGAACAGATGAAGGACAGCGGCCTGGGTACCCCTGCCACACGGGCAGCCATTATTGAGCGTCTGGTGGCTGTAAATTACGTACAGCGCAAGGGAAAAACGCTTCTGGCTACTGACAAGGGCGTTGAGCTGATCCGTGTCGCACCACCGGAGATCGCCTCACCTGAGACGACAGGCCGCTGGGAACTGGCCCTTAACCATATTGCTGCAGGCAGTCAGGAAGCGCCCTCATTCCTTCAGGGAATCCGCAAACTGTGCGCATTCCTGGTAAACTATGCCAGGGATGATGTAAAGTCCGCCAGCTTTGCAAAAGAAGAAGGTTCAAAGGGCAAGACCGGAACAAAGGCTGCAGCCCAGCCGCTGCCGGACACAAAATGCCCCGTATGTAACGAAGGCGGCGTAGCGGAAAATTCCAGGGCGTTTTATTGTACACGATACCGCCAAGGCTGCCACTTCACCCTTTGGAAGGATTGTCTCCAAAAAGCCGGCGGACCGCCGCTTACCGCAAAGCTTGTTCCCCTGCTCATAAAAAACGGAAGTCTTATGGGCAGCACTGGCAGTTTAACTCTTCAAGAAGGTTTTTTAAGCTTTACGCCCAAGGGCGCATCCGCTCCATCTGCCCGCATACCTATTACCTACTCCAAGGGAAAGTGATTCCCCACCTTGCATCTTGCGGGCGGATGGGATAGAATATCCATGAGCCTCAGGCTCTGTATCTTTACCTATGATGCCGGAAGCGCCACCATATGTGCGGCGCGTACATATGCCTTCATACACAGGAAAGGCTGGTTATTCATCCCATGAATATGCCCAAAAGGGGCCAGATGATTCGTTGGCCTCGCTCCCGAGACTTGTTCGATTCCACCGGCATGACCGACAGTCTCCGCCGCAGTCTTTATCTTGTTATCTTAGCCGCAACATTCGGCAATGCTGCCGGCGTAATCACCACCGGAGCAGCCTGGACCGGTTTTCTTAGGGAAGTGGTCCGCGCCGATGACCTCCAATTGGGGATTATTGCCGCAATTCCTGTTATTGCCAATACATCCCAGCTGTTTATCAGCTATTTGATGGAACGCAAGCGCAACCGCCGCTTTTTGTTCCTGTTTTTCGGCATCCTGGGCCGCTCTTTATGGATCCCTATCGGCCTTCTTCCCTTTTTTGTTCCCGAGGCCATTCACTATCTCCGCCCATGGGCTGTGATCATACTGGTAGCGCTTATCGCCGGGGGTAACTCCGCAGTCAACTTGAGCTTTAACAGCCTGATGGGCGACCTGGTGCCAATGCGCATCCGTGGCAGATATTTCAGCGTCCGCTACCGCACATTCGTGATGGCAGGCATTCTCGCAGGGCTTGCGGTATCCTGGATCATGGACAGCACAGGAGTGCTGGGATATACCATTGTTTTTGTAGCGGCGGGCGTTCTGGGTATGATCGATCTTTCCACTTTCTTTTTTGTGGAATGGCCAGCCATGCGGATGCCGCCGCCGGAAGAAAAGCAGCAAAGCTTCTTTTCCATGATCCGCGTGGTGCTCAAGGATAAGCCTTTCATGATGGTAACACTTTTCTACACAGCCTGGCATTTTTCAGTCAACGTGGCTGCTCCTTTTTTCAATGTGCATATGCTGGAAACCCTGCATATGAATTATACACAAATCACATTGTACAACCAGATCACTTCCAACGTTATGGCAGTGATATTCGTGTCCCGCTGGGGCAGGCTGATGGACCGGTTTGGCAACAAACCCATCCTTCACATTGCTGTCTTCATGTGCATGTTGACCCCGCTGTTGTGGCTTACCGTCACCCCAGCTACAACCTGGCTGGTGATCATACTTAACCTGATGTCGGGGATTTTCTGGTCGCCCATTGACCTGGGCCAGCAGAATTTCCCCCTCAATCTTGCCGGAGGGAAGAACCCTTCCATGTATCTGGCGGTGTTTTTTACAATAATCAACTTGGTGGGTGTCGCCCTTGGGAATACTGTAGGCGGGATGATGGTTCAAGGCGTATATGCCCATCTGGAGACGCTTCGGTTTCATCTGCTGGGCCTTACGCTAAACCGGTACCATTATATCTTCACCACCTCCGCTGTGCTGCGCATCCTGGCTGTACTGCTGGTCCTGCCATTGGTGAAGGAGGCAGGCTCCCATGCCACGCGCCCGGTGCTGCGTGAGATCACTCAGCATTCCTTTACAGGTGTCAAAAGAGGCTTTCTAAGATTTCAGACTTATGTACGCAGCAAAAAATGAGTAAGGAGAATAACCATGGCAGAGCAGGAAAAGCGCCGCGATGAAATTGACAAGCGTTGGCAATGGAAGCTGGAGGACCTTTACCCAACTTTGGAAATGTGGGAAGCCGACTTTCAAAAAGCAAAAGCGTCGGTCTCTAAGTTCGAGTCGTTCAAGGGCCGCGTGGCCGAAAACCCCGCCAAGGCCATCAAGGCCTATTTTGAAGGCCATCTAACCCTGGAGCGGATGTACGCCTATGCCCATATGCACAGGGATGAAGACAACGCCAACACCACCTTCCAGGCGCTTACCGACCGGGCAGAAACCTTGTCTGTGGAGGCAGAGGCTGCCGCTTCCTTTTTGGAGCCGGAGCTGCTCGCCATGGAGGAGTCGGCTCTTCAGGCGCTGATGAAAGACCCAGCCTTATCGGATTTTGATGTATACCTGCGTACCCTCATACGCAACAAGCCCCATACCCTGCCCGCGGAGCAGGAGAAGCTGCTGGCTATGACAGGAGAGATGGCCAGCGCGCCTCAAAATATATTCTCCATGCTGACCCAGGTGGACATGAAGTTCCCCAAGATCCGCAATGAAAAGGGCGAGGAGGTAACGTTAACCGAAGCAGGTTACGGCACCTTCATTCGCAGCAGCGACCGCCGGGTGCGCAAGGATGCCTTTACATCGCTTTTTGAAACTTATACAAACTTCGGCGCGACCATCGCCGCCTCTTATTCAGGCAGTGTGAAAGGCGATTTGTTCTCCGCCCGGGTCAGGGGCTTTGAAACCGCAGTGGAAGCATCCCTGTTCCCGGATGAAGTTCCCCTTTCCGTATATGATAACCTGATTTCCGTTGTCCATGAAAGCCTGCCTGCACTGAACGAGTACATCGCGCTGCGCAAGCCGGTTATGAAACTGGATGAAATCCACCTGTACGACCTTTACGCTTCCATGGTAGATGACTATGATATGAAGCTCCCCTATCCCGAAGCCTACCAAATGGTGATGGAGGGCCTTACTCCCCTGGGTGCGGAATATCAGAAGGTGCTTAAAAACGCCTATGAGGAAGGCTGGATCGACGTATATTCCAGCAAAGCCAAATCCAACGGCGCTTATTCCTGGGGCGCTTACGGGGTGCATCCTTATGTGCTTCTGAACCATAGAGACGACCTGGACAGCGCCATGACCATCGCCCATGAGATGGGCCACGCCATGCACAGCTATTACAGCAACCTTCACCAGTCCGCCCCTAAGGCCAATTATACGCTGTTTGCGGCAGAAGTGGCTTCCACCTGCAATGAGATCATTCTCATGACAAAGCTGATGGAGCATTACGCGGACAACAGAAAGGCGCTGGCATACCTTTGCAACCACCTGTTGGAACAGTTCCGCACCACCGTTTTCCGCCAGACCATGTTCGCAGAGTTTGAACGCATCAGCCACCGCATGGCGGAGGAAGGCGAGGCCCTTACCAAGGAAGCGCTTTCGAAAGCATATCTTGAGCTTAACCAGAAGTATTACGGCCAGCATTGTGTGGTGGATGAGCTCATTGCAACGGAATGGATGCGAATCCCCCACTTCTACCGCGCCTTCTATGTGTACAAGTATGCCACGGGCTTTTCCGCGGCAGTATTCCTGGCCAACCGCATCCTTACCGAAGGTGAGCCGGCAGTGAAGGATTACTACAAATTCCTGTCAGCCGGTGGAAGCCTGCCCCCCATTGAGGCGCTGAAGCTGGCTGGAGTGGACATGTCCAGCCCGGAACCTATCCGCAGTGCCATGCGAGTATTCAAGCAGACGGCTGAACGCCTGGCCAAACTGCTGTAACAAAAGGAGGAAGACCGCATGAACGGTTACAACAAGCAGGAAGCGCTTCCTTTTATCCTCGGCCGGATCGACGCGAGGATACATAAGGAGTTACCCCTTCAACTGGAAGAGCTTGTTTCACAGGCTATTGACGCGGATCTTACATTCATGCACGAAAGCGGCGTCCTGGATGAAAACGGGAACGCTGGCACCTCATTCTATGATGACGATGACGCTTTCGAGTATATGCTGGACACGCTGGTCAGCAAAAACAAACTGGGAGCCGACGCCGCCATGAAGGTAGCCTCCCTGTTGGATGATTACATGGATGCCCAGCAAACTTTTCTGGAAGAAAAAGGCCTTGTAGATTGGGAGTGACCTCATCGCGAAAACGCTTTAGCGCTTTTCATACATTTTCGCAGAATTTCATTGTGGCCATTACGCCGGACTGCATTATGCTTGTCCGGCGTTTCATGTTCATGATAGATCCATAAAGATAATAAAAATCCCATAGAAAAACAAGGCCGTGATTGAATGAAATCAATACACGGCTTTGTTCAAATAGAAATTTATTCCATCAAAATAAATAACAAATTGATTAGATTGTTGCATTTCATCAAATGATCATTTTCAATATACTAGTTCGACAGAATTCTACAATTATTTAGGTAGCAACTGTAAAATTATCAAAGTTGTACTAAATAGTTGATGATGTTATAGCGCATTATGATAGCCGTAGAGTTATGATGAAAGGCATTCATGATCAAGTATATTCCGATATGTCCGCCTCTTTGACATAAAAAATAGCCCCAAGAGCGCAAATTATGTTTCTTCACATACTTGATCAAACATCTACCAAGGGTCCTATTCTGTTCGATTTTTGTGATTATTCGTTCTTTTATCGTCAAATAATCACGGAATGGCATGTTTTTATGATATGTGCCTTTTACTTTCAGCGATAATCACCGATCCTAAAAATCGCATAATTTCAGATTAATAATCATGTCATAACCTTGATCACTCCATTCAGTATCGGCCATTTATCCAAATGTATCTTTTTATATGAATATTACACAAATAGATTCTGACCAAAAATGTAATGTTCCGTTTAAATCAAAGCATTTCATCAATTATTGTTTGATAAATAAGCATCTTGCAAATATGTAAATGCAACAATCTAATCAATTTGTTTCATTTCAAACGTTTTGCTTTCAGCAATTCAAAAGATGGAGCCCAATTAAAACCAAACACATTTAATGGAGGATGGCTCATGAAGAAATTCAGGGATTTCAGTATTGCCCGCAAACTGTTAACCGGTTTTCTGTCTCTTATGATGATCATTGTGGTGGTTGCAGGGATCGGCATCGCAGGGATGGCTAACATCTCAGCTATGGATAAGGAACTATATCAAGTGCAATCAGCCCCAACCATCCATCTGATCAATGCGATTGAAAACCTGTATCAAATCCTTATAGGCATCCGGGAAGCGGTGATCAATAGCGGAGATGCCCAAAAAGTGCAGGAGAATGCAAACAGCTATGATCGCTGCAAGGAAGCTTTTTTGTCCGAATCCACCATCTATCGGGAAACGATAACAACTCCCGCATCTTTTGTCTTGTTTGACGAAGCTGCCAACCTGTTTACAAGTGTGATCGACCCGGCGATTCAAAATGCATATGCATTGGTGAAAGCAGGCAAACAAACGGAGGCGGACATCGCCATTGATGCTGTGAATTGCAATATCGACAAGCTGTTTGACAACTTTAATCATTTGACGGATAACCGAATGGCCGCAGCAAAGGCTGCCAGCGATAACAATACCGCCACCGCCACTACCTTGATCGTGGCCCTGGTTGTCATCGGGGTTATCGCGGCCGCAGTTGCGGTGCTCCTGGGAATCAAGATCTCCCAGATGATCAGCAGGCCAATCACACAAATGGTCTTAGCGGCAAAGAAAATAGCCCTGGGGCATGTGGATGTCGAATTGAGAGATATCAACGCCAAAGACGAGACAGGCCAGTTAGCCTCCGCCTTCATCGAAATGCTGGACAGCATCAAGGAGCAGGTGAATGTCGCGGAGAGCATCAGCAACGGCGACTTCACCAAGACCGTACACCTGCGTTCGGAGGGGGATGCCCTTGGTCTCGCGCTTAAGAAAATCATGTCCGATTTGAACCGCACCCTTTTCCTGATCAATACCGCCGCCGACCAGGTGGGCACAGGTGCATCCCAGGTTTCCAGCGCTGCCCAGTCCCTGGCTACCGGTGCTTCGGAACAGGCGGCTACGGTAGAGGAATTGACCGCTTCCATTGCCAACGTGTCGGGACAGGCTGCTGAAAACGCCAAGAATGTAAGACAGGCATCTGATTATGTGGCACAGACAAGCGCCAGCGTTCAAAAAGGCAACGCGCACATGCAGATTCTGAACAACGCCATGAATGAAATAGGGACTTCTTCCGACAAGATCTCCAACATCACAAAAGTCATTGAGGATATAGCGTTCCAAACCAATATCCTTGCTTTAAACGCCGCCATCGAAGCCGCCCGCGCGGGGAATGCCGGAAAAGGCTTTGCCGTTGTGGCCGACGAGGTACGCAATCTTGCCGCAAAATCCGCTGAGGCTGCAAAGCAGACGACTGAACTGATCCTGCATTCCACCGGCAGCGTTGCCGATGGCACCCAGGTGGCAGAGCAAACCGCACGGATCTTGCAGGATATCGCGGAGAAATCCCATGTTGTCAGCCAGATCATGGAGAAAATCGATTCGGCTTCCTACTCGCAGGCAACAGCCATCGAGCAGATCTCTCAAGGTCTTTCCCAAGTCTCCGGGGTCGTGCAGACGAACGCCGCCACCGCGGAGGAGAGTTCCGCGTCTAGCGAAGAGCTTTCCGCGCAGGCGCAGACCTTGCGCACGGAGGTTGGCAAGTTCAAATTGGATGCGGGGAACGCATCCTATACTCAAGAAAGCAAGGACTTTACCCTACCAGCCCGCATGAAACCCCGTACCGCGGCCGGCATCGGCAAATATTGACGAGGTGACTAAAATGCGGTATGCGCAAATGGAAAATGGGGCGGAAACGGAAAGCAACGAAATGGAATTGCTGGAATTCAAACTTGGGGACAGCAGCTACGGTATAGAAATTGGGAAGATCCGGGAACTGCTCCAATACCAGCCAGTGAAGAAGATGCCAGGCACGCCGGACTGCCTGGAGGGCATCATTTGCCCGCGGGGGGAAATATATGCCGTGGTGGATCTGGCTGCTTATTTACAGGTCCCGTCCTCTCAAAAGCAAGAGCAAGATATCCTGATCATTACGGATGACCGTAAGAATATCACGGCCTTCCACGTGCATGGGGTGGTGGGCATCCATCATATTTCCCTGGATGCCATCGAGAAGCCCGGTACCCTCTTTAGCGGCGATGCCGCAGTTATCACAGGCATAGTAAAAGTTGACAAGCGGCTCGTCGCCATCGTCAACTTTGAGAAAATCATTGCCATCCTCCGCCCCCAATTCGCTATGGAGGCAGCCAACTAACGGAGAACATATTATCTTAACACACCCCAAAAAGCCTGCTGTCGCGATAAACATCGCGGCAGCAGGCGTAGTTTTTGGCAAAAAGCGGTCAAATTCTAGAAAGTGATAGACGGAGCTTACCGGCACAACACCATCATCAAATCATTTACATTCGTTCCCGTAGGCCCGGTGACTACCAGTCCCCCAGCTGCCTTGAGCACATGATAGGAGTTGTTGTCATTCAGATGAGCGTCAAGGTCGATCCCCATCTCATAGCATGTGGCGGCAAACTCACCTGTCACCATACCGCCGGCCGCGTCGGTGGGGCCGTCCGTACCGTCGGAACCCACGGAAAGCACCAGCGTATTTTCAAGCCCGTCTATCCCCTTGGCGGCGGCGAGAGCCAGTTCCTGATTGCGTCCGCCCTTGCCGTGACCATGCAGATGCACCACGGTTTCCCCGCCCATAATCACCGCGCAGGGTGGCTTTGCAGGCTGCCCTGTTTTCTGTATCTGCCTGGCGATGGCAGCCAGGAAGCCGCCCGCCTCTTTTGCCTCCACATCCAGCGTGGTGGTTAACAGAAGCGTATCGTATCCCAGGGCCTCAGCAGCCAGTTTTGCGCCGCGGCAAAGCTCATTCACATTCCCCGTAATTTCTGATGTGACATTGACAAGCACTTTGGGCGTTTCCTGCGCTAAAAGCTCCAGCACGGAATCGGATACCTTCAGGTTGTACCTTTTCACAATTTCCAGAGCATCGTCTACCGTAGAACTGTCGGGATAGGCTGGACCAGAGGCGATGCTGTCCAAAGGATCATTCAGCACATCGCTCAGCACGATGGAGAGCACATGTGCCGGAGCACATTTCAACGCAAACCGTCCGCCCTTCACCTGGGACAGGTGCTTTCGGATAGTATTGATCTCTACTATGTTAGCGCCACAAGCTAAAAGCTGTTTGGTGATATCCGCAATGTCCGAAAGGGTTATCCCGTCCAGCGGCAGTTCAAACAGCGCTGAACCACCCCCGGATACGAGGAAAACCACCGTCTGCTCCCTTTTTAACCCGGCTACCATGCGTATGGCTTCCCTGGCTGCGCGCACGCCATTCTCATCCGGCACGGGGTGGCCGGCCTCCACGATGATAAGACCCGGAATATCTTCAAGCGCATGGCCGTATTTAGTGATGACGATCCCGCCCGATACCTTGTCTTGAAGCACGCCCATAGCCGCTTTGGCCATCCGCCAAGCAGCTTTTCCAATGGAGACGATAACCGCTTCCCCCTGGATATCATGCCGGGCAAGCGCCCTTTCCACCGCAGCCTCCGGCAGAACGGCGTCAATAGCCGCTTTTATAATGGCCTGGGCATCCTCTTTAAGAGTCGTCATAGGAAAGCCTCACCTTCATTCGTGATTAATATAAAGCTGTATCCACTACAGTTAAAAAACAAACATGGAAAGCAGCCAAATGAACAGAATGGCCACAATGCCCATGATCAGCGTAACGACGGTCTGTGTCTTATACCCATCCTCCGCCTTAATCCTGCCAAAGTTGGTCACCACCCAAAAGTAAGAGTCGTTAGCGTGGGAAACGGTCATGGAGCCCGCGCCGATTGCCATGACTGTGAATGCGGCAGCCATCGGCGTTGTAAAGCCCAGGCTTTGCATAAGGGAACCAGGCGCGGAGAAAGCACCCATGACGCTGGCGGTTGTAATGATGGCTACCGTGGAAGAGCCTTGCGCAGTCTTCAATATGGCAGCCAGGAGGAACGGGAAGAACACGCCAACACTGGTCAGGAACCCAGCATTCTGCGAAATAAAGGTGGTGATGCCGGCTTCGGTAATGACCTTTCCCAGCACACCGCCGGCTGCTGTAACGAACAGGATAGGTCCCACGGTTTTCAGCGTTTCCTCCGTAAGGCCATGGAACTCCTTCATCTTGTGGGCGGCGGACAGCAAACCGATGCTGAAAAGCAACCCCACCGCCAGAGCAATCATTGGCGTGCCAAGGAAGGCAAATACATCGGCAATCGGCCCTGTGAGGCCCAGAATAGAGAAGACGGAACTCAGACTCATGAGCACCACGGGTAAAACGATCGGGGTGAAGGATGCGGCTGTACCTGGAAGCTTGCCATATTCCTTCACCAACTCCTCATAGCTTTTTACAGATTCGTCCTTATCATCATCCTCAGCGGATTTAACCCGCTTGCCGATGAATATGGCATACAGGTATGCGGCAATCAGACACGGGATGGAGACAAGCGCTCCCACACCAATCACCAGCAGCATATTATTGCCGATGCCCAGCGTTCCTGCCGCGGCAATCGGACCCGGCGTAGGCGGGATAAGCACATGAGAAGTATACAGACCGGCGGACAATGCCACTGTCATGGCAATGCTGGACACGCCTGTTTTTTTGGTGATGGCGCGCCGGATGGGATTCAATATCACAAATCCGCTGTCGCAGAACACGGGAATGGAAACGATCCAGCCCATCAGAAGAATTGCCAGTTCAGGATGCTTCTTCCCTACCCTTCGCACAACATAATCCGCCATTTTCAACGCCGCGCCGGTCTTTTCCAGAAAATAACCGATCATGGCACCCAGAATAATGACAATGCCAAGGCTGGAGAACGCTCCTGAGAAGCCCGCGCCGATCACTCCCGGTATTTTGGTGATGGGGATACCGCCCAAAAAGGCCAGTATCAGCGATGTGCCCATCAGCGATAGAAAGGGATGCAGCCTGAATTTCGAGA
Source organism: Bacillota bacterium (assembly GCA_023416585.1). GTDB lineage: Bacteria > Bacillota > Clostridia > Christensenellales > Aristaeellaceae > JAEWAH01. Next base: position 39,579 of record JAEZHM010000063.1, on the reverse strand, counting down.
TAGCAACGATCATAATAATGACCATGATCACAAATGCAATCAACAGCGGTATACCCGACATACATAAGGCCCCCTCGCGTTTTCATCCGGCCTTTGAAACCGGGCTTTGCCCTTCGCCTCAGCTTCATATTACGGCCTTTCTCTCTACCTCCTATTGTGTCCTATGTGTTCAATATCATTCAATATAAGCTAATAGTAGGTCCGGATTCATGATAAGGGTGTAGCGCTGCCGCCAAAGAACGCCGGGAGCGGCAAAAAGCCCGGCAATGCAAGCTGCAAAACGAGTACAGCTATACCAAGCACCGCCACATACAGCGCAAACCAGCTAAGGGATATGCGGTTGATCAGCTTCAGCATGAACCGGATGGCCAGATAGCCGCTGACGGCAGCCACCAGCATGCCAACGATCACGGTCGATATCTCCAACTGTTGAAAATATCCATTTTCCAGAGCACTTTTCCCCTCAATGAGAAGGCTGCCCAGAATGGCAGGAGCACTCATCATGAAGGAGAATTTGGCGGCCGCCTCACGCGTAAGGCCCGAGGCAATGCCGCCCAGCAGTGTGGATCCGCTGCGGCTGACGCCTGGGAGCAGCGCCACGGCCTGCATGCAACCCATGGATACGGCATGCTTGTAACTGGGTTCGTCAGCCCGTTTAACATGCTTGCCGCCCCGCTTGCTAAGCTTTTCTGCCAGTAGCATGAACGCGCCGGTGACCAGGAACGCAAAGCCCACAAACCAGCCTGAAAAAAGGTTCTCCAACACTTTATTGAATACCAGGGCGATAATAAGCGCTGGAACAGAAGCAATAAACAACAGCAAAAGTGTCTTTGATTTGAACAGGTTGCGCAAAATCGCCATCCAATCTTTCCAAAACACCACGATCACGGCAATCAGTGTTCCCGCATGCAGCAGAATATCCAGAATCAGGTAGACCGGCGCCTCCGCCTGATCGGCGATACCCATAATGGCCCGGGCCAAGATAAGATGTCCGCTGGAGGAGATGGGCAGAAACTCCGCGAGCCCCTGCACCAGGCCTAGAATGGCGGCCTGAAGTATCGTCATTGTTATATCCTTCCTTCGCTTTTCAATCAGCGCCTATTATACATGAATCTCCCACGCCTGTCACGCGGGAGACAAAACTTCCCCTTTTTTTCACGCCCTGTTTTCAAAGTCAGCCACCAGGTCACTTTTCATTCTCCTGAAGGAGCCTTATAAGGTCCGCAAGCTGTACAAATTCCGCTCGATATCCGTACGCATCCTCCTCTCGATTTAAAAGGGCGCGGTCGATCACGCTTTCCAGGTTTGCCTCTCCTTTATAGAGGGAATCCTTCAGAATGAGTCCAAACTCTGCGACCGCCGAGGCAAAGGCCATGGTGCCGCTCATAGACGGCGGGACCGGGCCAGCCTTCAAAGCGCTTTCCACCATCATCATCTTACCGCTGTCAGGCATCTTGTATCGAACGGAAACGTACAGTGTTTCCGAAACCTCCGTCACCGATTTTTTTTGATACCTGGATTCGGCCGCCGGGATTCCAGACATCCCCGACGCTGCAGGAATGATTTCATACAAGGCGATCATCTGATGTCCTGCGCCCATTTCCCCGGCATCCTTTTTGTCATCCAGGAAGTCCTCCGTTTGTAAAAGTCGGTTTTCATAGCCAATCAGACGGTAGGAATCAACATACTGGGGATTGAACTCCACCTGAAGCTTTACATCCTTGGCGATGGTGAAAATGGTGCCTGTCATGTCATCCACCAATACCTTTTTGGCTTCCTTCAGCGTATCGATGTAAGCATAATTGCCGTTGCCGCAATCCGCAAGCGTTTCCATTTCATAATCCTTCAGATTGCCCATGCCAAACCCCAGCACGCTAAGGTATATACCGCTATCACGCTTTGCAGTGATAAGCGCTTCCAGTTCGCTTGCGCTTTGCACGCCTACATTGAAATCGCCGTCCGTAAGAAGTATGATACGGTTGTTTCCACCCTCAATAAAGGCATCACCCGCTTTTTCATAGGCTGCCGTGATCCCTCCTGCACCATTGGTGGAGCCGCCTGCGTTCATGCTGTCTATGGCTGCCAGCAGCTTATCCTTTAGGTCCGCCGGGGTGGTATCAAGAAGGACGCCAGCTGTGCCGGCATAGGTTACGATAGTTACACGATCCTTTGCACCAAGCTGTGTTACCAACAGCTTCAGTGCTTTGCGAATAAGCGGCAGCCTATTATATGCTTCCATGGAGCCGGACACATCCACCAGAAAAACAAGGTTACTGCCAGGCAGTTCAGCTTTTTCCGGTTCATAACCCGAAAGCGCAACCATGGCCAGTTGATGGTTCCTGTTCCAAGGGCATACGTTAAGTTCCGTGACAACAGAAACGGGTTCGCCGGCAGTTGGCTTTTTTAGGTTATAGTCAAAGTAGTTCAGCATTTCTTCAATGCGTATAGCGCCTTTGTCGGGCAGATATCCTCCCACAAGGCACCTGCGCACGTTGGCATAGGAGGCCGTATCCACATCCAGGGAAAAGGTGGAGAACGGGCTGTCAAGCGGGGTAAGGAACCGGTTCTCCTCTTCGTTTCCGTATGATTCGTCGTTCATGCCGTTGTAATCCACAAATGGATAAGGCACGGGCATGGAAGCATCGGCGCTCTGCCCCGAAGGCTGCGCCGTCATCTGCATCATTGCCATGCCCGTTGCGTAAGACATTTTGGAAACAACATCCCGGGTGGCCTCATCTATCTGCCCTTCCCGGTAGGATGCAAAAGAAGAAACCAGCCTTTTGGCCTCCTCCCTGGAAACCTCATGGCTGCTGACTGCCGCAAGGCCCGTGAGCAGATCGTTTTCTATCGCAAATGCCAGGCGGGATACACTTGACATATCCGCATACCCAAGTATCCCACACAATATTTCAAGTGCGCGGCTATAGGTAATAGGCAAATCGGATGTCATTGCTGAGGTTTGCGAAAAGCCGGGAAAGTATTCCTTAAGCAAAAGGGCAAACTCCTTTTCGCTTAGGGGTTTTGCAGCATCTTCCGTTTCCAGCGCCCATGCCGGGGAAAGCATCAAAATGCATAAGCAGAAGGCGAGCAGCAGGCATATTACGTTTTTCCTTTTCATATTGGGTATCTCCTTCCATGTTTTTTCCAGCTAATCATTGGACGCTGCCTTCCTAACAAAGTTCCAAAAGTGCAGCTTCATGAAGCAAACATGTAGACGATGCACTCGCCATCCAGGGGAAAGATTGCTTTTCCCAATCTTAACTAGTATAATAGGTGCGTTCTTGTTCCAATGTTAAGGAAGGGGCGTCGTTCATGAAGCTGGGTGTCGTAGGTTTGCCCAACGTAGGAAAAAGCACCCTATTCAATGCCATTACCCAGGCGGGGGCACAGGCCGCCAACTATCCCTTTTGCACCATAGAGCCCAATACAGGCACCGTATTGGTGCCTGATGACCGTTTGAACGTGCTGGCAGACATGTACCACCCCAAAAAGGTAACGCCTACAGGAATTGAATTTGTGGACATTGCAGGGTTGGTGAAAGGCGCGAGCCGTGGCGAAGGGTTAGGCAACAAATTTCTTTCCCACATCCGGGAGGTGGACGCAATTGTCCACGTGGTTCGCTGCTTTGTGGACGAAAACATCATCCATGTGGACGGCAGTGTGGATCCTGCCCGGGATATTGAGACCATCAACCTGGAGCTGATTTTTGCGGACATGGAAACCGTCACCCGCCGGGAAGACAAGGCACGGAAGATGATCAAGTCCGGCGACAAAAAGTATTCCCAGGAAGCCGATCTGGCCCAAAGGCTTATAAGCCATCTGGAGCAGGGCAAGCCCGCACGCACCTTTTTAATGGCGGAGGAGGAGAAGGAGATTGCGGAGGGCTGGTTTTTGCTCACCACCAAGCCCGTGATCTATGCCGCCAATATCGCCGAGGATGATGTATCAAAGCCAGAGGATGAGATACCCGGGGTTGTAAAAATGAAATCTCTCGCTAAACAAGAGCACGCGGAGCTGCTTGTTATCAGCGCCCGCATTGAGGAAGAGATCGCCCAGCTGCCCCCGGAGGAAAAGGCTGAGTTCCTGTCGGCCTTGGGCCTTGAGAAAAGCGGGCTGGACAGGCTGGTCACCTCCTGCTACCGGCTGCTGGGGCTTATTTCTTTCCTGACCTCAGGGGCTGATGAGTGCCGGGCCTGGACCATTAAAAAAGGCACCAAAGCACCTCAGGCTGCGGGAAAAATCCATACCGACTTTGAAAAAGGCTTCATCCGCGCGGAGATCGTGCCCTATGAGACGCTGGTGGCCCAGGGCAGCATGAATGCCTGCCGGGAAAAGGGCCTGATACGCAGCGAGGGCAAGGAGTATGTGATGCAGGATGGGGATGTGACATTGTTCCGCTTCAATGTATGAACCGGAGGAAACTATGAGCCGTTTGAAGTTCCTTTTCCAGCGCTTGATCCGCATGGACTATAAGGCCATGTGGAAGACCACAAAGATTGTAAAAGAACGCAGCGGCAAAAGCCGTCTGTGGCTTCTTTTTGACATGCTTCAATGCGCCGTACGCTATAACGCGGGCTATGTGGATTACAAGATCGCTGAGTTCTACCGTTTGAACGATGCTCAGCGCAGAACGCAAATCACCCGCGGTATATCCAACAGCATCGTAAAGCGCATGAACGACAAGGAATACTGGCACTACTTCGACAACAAGGCGGAGTTTAATACGCTATTTGCCGATAAGGTAAGAAGAGACTGGCTGGAGATCAGCAAAGACACCACCGCGCAAGCGTTGGAAAAATTCCTTTCTGATAAGGAGACAATCATTTCCAAGCCATTGGAGGGTTCCAGCGGCCAGGGCATCGAAAAATTTTCCCGTTCCGACTGGCAGGAAAGCATGCCGAAGTTTTTGGAACAGCTTCAAACAAAAAGCATCGGCATTATTGAAGAAGTAGTGGTGCAGCACGAAAGGCTGTCAATGCTTTGCCCCACCTCCGTTAACACCGTGCGCATTGCAACGCTGCTGGGGGACAAGAAGCAGGGCATCGTATACGCCTTTTTGCGCATCGGCAATGGCCGGGTCATGGACAATGTGGACTGCGGCGGCATGGCTGCGCGGGTCGACCTGGATTCCGGCAAACTGTTGACTGTCGGCGCGGACAAGCAGGGCAACACGTATAAAACCCATCCCAAAACCGGCACGCCCATCGTAGGTTTTGAGGTACCCTTCTGGGAAGAAGCCAAACAAATGTGCATTGATGCTGCAAAAAAGATACCGCAAATGCGGTTTGTGGCATGGGATGTAGCCATCACAAACGACGGACCCAGGTTCATTGAGGGCAATTCCTTCCCCAGCCACGCCGTGCCCCAATTCGCTGCCCACTATCCAGACGGTATCGGTATACTGACGGAATTCAGAAAATTTATTGATCTATAGTATACGAAAAGGCTTGGCCGCCCACTTTTGCAGCCAAGCCCTTTTTTTGATTTTATCTGAACACTACTTTTACATCATCCTCATAGGGTGATTTTCCATCCAGCACATGCTTGTAATTGCACATCCATGCCGGGCAAAACCCACTTCTTAAGGCGACAGCCTGGGAAGCGATATTGGAGGAAGCCGTTCCATAAAAGGGAACGATCCCCTTTTGCATGATCATGAATGCCAGGCGGCTGACAAGGCACGCGGCCAGCCCGCAGCCCCTATAGGGCGTTTTAACATCGATCCCGATCTGCCACATGGTTTTGCAATCGGCGGAAGCGCCGGCCATCCCCGCAATCTCATTACCGCACACCGCATATAATACCAGCACATCCGGGCGGGGATGATGGTAGTCATACCGAATCGCATTTTCAAAGCCGGGAAAGGAATACAAACCAATAATATCCTCGTTCTCCCGCGTTTCAAGGGTAAACCCCTCAGGGCAAGGCAATTCCCCAATCCTTCCATTGTCCGGGATATAGTAAAGGCTATGCCCGTACAAAAACGGAGCGGAGAAAATGTCATCCCTGAACTTTTCCGCAAGAATAGGCCTCACCTTAGCCAAAACATCAGTGTCGGCACGGACGACTATTCCTTTCCCCATGGTAGCGACTCGCAAATGGGGTTTTTGCCATTCGTCCAGCCAGACGCCATTCCTTGAGTCTGTATCGCGGAAGACGATCCTGCCGTTCAAAAAATCCTGCGGTTCGCAATTCATGTCAACTGCCAGCTGGCTGCGAACGATGTTCAGCATTTCTTTCTTATCAAGCAACATAGGTCACCCCTCGCCACTTCATCCTTTGCGTAATCCCTTGGGAGAATGATTCTGCAACCACCCCCCGGCGACCTTTTCTCAACTCAGGGGAAGTCCGGCCAATTGCACCACAGCCCAGCCCCTGACTTCCTCCGGTAATCCCTCCACCCATTGATCAAGGCCGGCTTCCGGAACCTTTTTCGGATTGTTTCTGAGGCCCTGCTGCCAAGGCTTTTCATGGGATTGCAAAAAGTCCCGCAACTCTTCCTTCAATAGAGGTGCAAGACTTTCCGCAAATCCCTTAGGCAGTGGCGGCAGGGCATAAATCTCCGGTTTCGCTTTCATTCATCCATCCACTCCGGCCTCATATGCCGGATAATAGGTTTACAAAGCGGCTGCAAATCATTGGGAAGAAACTTGAGCACGGCCTGCTCCCCGGTAATCATGGCGATGGGTATGCCCGTTTTCAAGGCTACCTCGCTTAATACCTCCTGTCCTTGAAGCAGCAGCTTCGCCGATGTTTCCCCCTGCAAGTTGGCATTGTTCACCAGCGCATCCGGACGCATACGCGCCCGAAAGGAAATGCGCTCCATCAAAAGCAGTATGTCCTCCACCGTATGGCTTAGGGGGCGGCATACATTGACCACATATAAAACGCAGGTATTCTGCCTTTCCCGTGAAAAAAAGGGAGCATAGCGTCCCAAGGCCGTTGCGCCCGTATCATCGCCGCCCACGTCAAAAACCACTTGTTCGCTTGGCTTATCAAAAACGCTCTGTATCTCCGGCGGCAGCGCAGGAATATCCACAGTGGTGGTGGCAAAGGTAGGCATCAATACCCGAACACCCGCTTCTTCCAAAATCGTACGCTTTTCCCCGCTGCGGAAATAGGGGTTGACAATGTCCAGGTCCACCAAAGCAGTTGGACCGGCTTTCCCCTTTTCCATGGCCAGATTCAGGGCGATCTCCGTTTTTCCGCTGCCGTAATTGCCTACCAGCACAGTCAACCGGCGCTGTGTCAGCATTTGTTATCAGTCATCCTCCCGAAAATCAGGGCTCTTTTTTGCATCCATTCCAGGCCGGTTGGGGTATACCGGAGCATGGAAAGCCCTTCTCTTGTCTATCGGTGGGGGTAAACCATCCAAGACCCTGTTTGCTTCTTCGTCATCCACGGTGAGCACCTTGCCGGCATGCTTAGCGATCCGGCTCAAGCCGCTTTTTACGCGTGACATAGGGGTGCTGTCCGTACGCGCTTTGCGAGCGCGCTCCGTGCGCTGCTCACGCTCCGCGGGAGGCACGGGAACACGGTATGGCGAGAAGTTTTCCAGCCCGGAAAAATTCCAGGCATCTCTTGCCTGCTCCTTAAGCTGTTCCTCCTGTGCAAAATCTTCCTCTTTCAAAGTTTGTGCGTCCGTGTTTTGCACTTCCTGATGCCAGCCATATTGGCGGCTCAGCGCCTGGTAATCTATCCCAGGATGAATTGGCTCATCCGGCGATTGCAAGGCGGGCTCAGGCGCCCAGTTTTCTTCTTCCGCAGCAGCCTCCTGCTCCGGCAAGTATACCTGCTGCGGCTCTGTCCATTCCTCACCCGGATCCTCCTGCCAATAAGATGTGGCCTGTGGTTCCGGTTCAGGTCTGGCAAAGCGCCGTACATATTGCTCCTGGTAATCCACTTTCCTCGGCCTGGCCATGATGGTATCCGCCGTCATCGCAGGCGTTCTGGAATAAACGGGTTCCGGCTGTATGAAGGCGGCAGTCTGACCCACGTTTTGCTGCTCCCATTCCGCAGTCTGATCCATGTTCTGCTGCTCCCAGGTTTCAGACTGATCGTTTTGCTGCTCCCAGGTTGCAGTCTGATCCCAGTTTTGCTCCTCCCACGCAGTGCCCAAATCATTCTCAGCCTCATAAGGCATTACTTCCGGCGCCTGCTCCATCATGGGAGCGGGCAATTGCCGCTGCCGCTTAGGTTCCCGCGTAACCTGTTCATCCTCGCGGTTTTTGCCACCGCCAAAGAAGCGCCGCATTCTGCGTATACTGGTGGCCCATACATAATAAGGCCGCCAGCGCAGGAACCAGACCAGATAATCCAGCACAACACCACAAAAGCACAAAAACACCACCAGGGCCAACCAGTTATCTGCAACCCATTGCACCCATTTTTGCGTATCATTGCTGAAAAGAAGGTCCCAAATGCCTTCCACCAATATGCGAATCCACCCGAACAAGGAATTGACAAGCGTCTGGGTAAATCCCCTCATGGCTACCCTCCTTTCCCTGCCTGAACAACTGATATATATGGCTCTAAACCTACTTGGAGGTCAGCGTCACCTGTATGATGGCGGGGTCTGTGGCATACGTGTATTTGATCTGTTCGCTGTCGGTCACGGTGCACAAAATCGGAACATTGTGTACGCCTTCCTGGAGCCCTGTCAGATCGGCAGATAAGATGACGCCGGATGCCTTTATGCTGTTCACCCAAAGTTTTGGTCCGCTGATAGTCACACTGGCACGGGACTTGTCCACCGCAAGGGCGAAGCCATTTGCCAGCCCCAGCGTATCGATTCGCAGATTATCAAAGGAGCGGTTTGCGTTCACAGGCTCGATTTCCACCGTAACTGTAACACTGGTGGAGGACAAGTTTACGATTTCCGCCGGTTGGCGCACCTTGATCACGCGTGTAAAGCTTTCTGTGAAGCCATCCACACTCACCGGCGACTCCAGAAACAAACTGTCTATCAGGTTAAGCGAATCCAGTCTGCCCGCGGCCACAATCTGGGAAGGGGTAACAGATACACTCTTTACATGGTAACCGTCACTTGGCTTGCCTGTGGTGAGGGCAGCCTGCGAAAGGTCGATGACCCGGGTATTATACAGCATCTGCTCCACGATCACGCTGTCCAGCAGAACAGATTCGTTGGTCACTTCGATCAGGCGGGACTTAATCTCATTGCGCGCGCCATCCTCCAGTGTGATGCGGGCACTGGGTCGGTACAGTCCTTCCGTCGCCGGCAGGGAACTTTGATCATAGGTTGCCAGCGCCCTGCTGACCCGGTCGACCAGGGATTTGGGACCGCTGATGGTCAAGGTGGGCGGATCCACAGTCGGAAGGGTACTATAAATGTTTGGAGGAAGCTCACCCTCCCGCGCCAGCGTTACCGGGATGCGGTTGCGAGTTTTATACTCATCTACCTCCACCTTTATTACATCTGGAACAATCTCCACCACCGTTCCGTATGCACTTGTGGAGGAAGCCGTAATCTTGATTTCCTGCTCACTGGGGATGGGTTTGTCTTTGGGAATGCTGATGCGTGACAGGTCAATGCGGACGTTGTAGTTGCCAGCCGCCACATTGCCATATTCCTTTTGAGGCACATCCACCTTCAGGCGCACGGTGGGCGGATTGGCATTCAGATCGCTTGTTACAATATATCCATTTCTTTTCAATGTATCCGCACCGGAAATAGTCACCGGCACATCGATAAAGGTTTTTTCTCTGGTCAGAGTCGGGTCCTGGGTAATAAGGCCTGCCCACAACCCCACCGCAAGAAAAAGAGCCAGAACTTTCCAGCCCAAATTGTGCCGCAGCATATGCCACAAGCGGAATATGACCGCTTGCCCTTTTTTGCCCCCGCGCCGGATAGCGCTGTCAGGCCTTCTTTCCAATTCGTTGCTCACTTAGCGCTCCCCTTCCGGTCAAGGCTACGCCTTGTTTTTTGTTTGATGGTACTCCACAGCTTGGCATGGGGCTGGTGATAAATGGTGCCAAGAATCTGCTGCAAACCAGCCGCATCCAGATGGCGAGTCAGCTTGCCGCCCCTGGCCATGGAAATAATGCCCGTTTCTTCGGATACGATCAGCGCCACGGCATCGGTGGTTTCACTGACGCCGATGGCCGCCCGGTGGCGTGTGCCCAATTCGCGGCTGATACCCTTGCCTTCGCTCAATGTCAAAATACAGGCAGCCGCCGCCACCCGTGTACCCCGGATCACCACCGCCCCGTCATGCAAGGGAGTGTTGGGTTCAAAAATGTTTTCCAGTAGGGGAGCGGATATCATGGCATCAATGGAGGTACCTGTTTCAATGATATCCTTTATGCCTGTCTTTTGCTCGATCACGACAAGCGCGCCTACCCTGCGTCGGGACAGGTTAATCAGGCATTGGCAGATCTCCGATACAATGCGCTTGTTATCCCCCTCATCATCGGAATATGCGCTGTCCAGAATGGCTCCCCTTCCGATCTGCTCCAGCGCCTTGCGCAATTCCGGCTGAAAAAGAATCACCAATACCACCGCGCCGTTGTTAACAATGTTGAGCAGTACCCAGTTAAGTGCCGTAAGGCCCAAAAGATCTGAAACCCAACTGGCCAGGATCAGCATGCCCAGACCCTTTAAAACGGCGCTGGCCCGTGTTTGGCGGGTCAGCATCAGCAATTCGTACAGCAAAAATGCAACAATCAATATATCCAGTATATCGGTGATGCTGGGGCGGTTAAACACATTCCACAGTATGGATTTTGCTTGTTCCCATAACGCAGTCAAGCCTGTGTTCCCCCCCACTTTCGTGCAATAGCCCCTGTATAACTGTTATTATACTACAGCCGGACGGTTATATGAATCCCTTCCCAAGAAAAACCAAACTTTTTCTCTTAGGGGGGACTCCCTCATATAACGCAGGGGATCGTTTTTTTCTTCATAGAAACACAAACAATTCCCTAGGGACGCCCCGGCAGAGTGAAGTTGTAAACCTTGGCGGTTTTTCGGGAAAAAACATGACAAGGCAGAAAAAGGATGGTACAATCAAGCGAGAGCACAGGATTTTACAGGGAGGCTTCCATGGTACACGAGGGTCACAGGCAGCGGATTCGGGACCGTTTCCTTCAGGAAGGCTTGGAAGGCTTTGCGCCTCATGAGGTGCTGGAACTTCTGCTGTGCTACGCCATTCCCCAGCGGAATGTGAATCCCCTGGCCCATGAACTGCTTGCGCATTTCGGCACACTCCACGGTGTTTTTGAGGCAACGCCGGAACAATTGCAGGAAGTGGACGGCATCGGCCCGTATGCCGCGGCCTTTTTGCTTTTGATGGCCCCCTTAAGCCGCCGGATTGAGTTAAGCAGGATGGGACAAAAGCCCAGCCTTCAAAACCGCAGGGAAGCGCAGGCCTATTGTGTGAACCTTCTGTCCGGCCTCCATCATGAGCATTTTTACCTGCTGGCGCTGGATGCTCGGATGCATTTGACAGGGACGGTGCTCATCGGGCAAGGCAGCGTTTCGGAAGTACCCGCCTTTCCGCGCCTGGCGGTGGAAGCAGCCATCAAACACAATGCCCATAGTGTAATCCTCTGCCACAACCATCCCGGTGGTTCCACCGAGCCCTCCGAAGCTGACCTTCAAGCCACATACCGGCTTGCGGAGTCGCTTTCAGGAATCGATGTGCCGGTAGTGGATCATATCATCGTTGCGGGAGGCTATGCCGGAAGCATGGTTCAAATGGGCTATATGAGCCATAGCGATCAGGCGGACCTGCCGCTGGCTTCCGACAGTTCGGGTAAAATTCCGGCTCTTTGGAAAGAAACTTCACTTTGAGGTAAAAGAAGCAACATGAAACATGAAAGAAAACCGCGTTCTATTTTCGCAAAGTTATGTATCGTGGCGTTATCGCTGCTGACTGCCGGTATACTATGTTATGGCGCTTTGGTCGCCTTCGTCTATTATCAGGAGGTGCATGTGCCTGTGCCCACGGAAAAAGCCGATGCCCTCATCGTTCTTGGCGCACAGGTGCAGCCTTCAGGAGAGCCTTCCGTGCAATTGGCCTGGCGGCTGGAAGCTGCGCTGGAAGTGTTCAATCAAAACCCCGTGCCCATCGTTGTAAGCGGCGGCCAAGGCGGCAATGAACCGCGCCCCGAGGGGGAAGTCATGCGGGACTGGCTGATTGAAAAGGGCGTACCCACGGATAAGATTCTGGTGGACAGCGTATCCGTAAATACATTGCAGAACATCCGCCATGCCGTTTCCCTTCTGAATGGTCTGGACATTCAAAATGTGAGAATTGTCACCAGCGACTATCACCTGCCCAGGGCGCTGGCCATCGCCAGGGATGAAGGGTTATCAGTAAGCGGCACGGGCAGCCCCTGCAAGAAGGAATATTGGGTGCAGAATCATTTTCGCGAGGCGCTGGCCTGGGTAAAATACTGGGGACAGAAGTATCTTCATCTGCCTCTGGAATAATAGCATGTTCATACAAGGAGCAGTCAATGGCGCTATGCGATGACATTTTCACCCGCTGCCAAACAGCAGGGATACCTCTTTCCAGGGAGGCAGCGGATAAGCTTTCTAAGTTCCATCTTTTGCTGACGGACTGGAACAAGCATATGGACCTTACTGCCGTTTTGGAGGAATCCGAAATGGTAGACCGCCATTATGTAGACTCTCTTAACCCTTTAAAAACAGACCACCTCTTCCCCCAATGTGCATCGGTTATTGATGTAGGCAGCGGAGCCGGCTTCCCTGGTATTCCGTTGGCCATTGCCCGTCCGGATATACAGGTGACGCTTCTGGATGCTCAGCAAAAGCGGGTGCGCTTTTTGCAGGAAGTGGTAAAGAGGTTGGATCTAAATAACGTCAGAGCGATCCATGGCCGGGCTGAGGATGTGGCACATTTGGTAGAATTCCGGGAAAGCTTCGACCTGGCATTGGCAAGGGCAGTGGCATCCCTGCCTGCGCTATTGGAATTGCTTGTGCCCTTTGTACGTGCTGGCGGCCGTGCATTATGCTGGAAGGGGCCTGCAGTCATGGATGAATTGCTTTTAGGAAAGAGTGCCGCAAAGCTCTTGGGCGGTAAGCTTGAAGAGCCCATTTCCACCCCCATTCCCGGCCGCGATTGGGCACATCTGCTACTCCCCTGCCTGAAAACGGGAAAAACCCTTCGACAATATCCCCGAAAAGCCGGCACTCCCGGACGAACCCCCTTGGGAAATAGCTGATAAGCCGCCTGTGTTCGACGTTAGGCTGCCGGTTTCACCGCCATTTTCCCTTTCCTGCCCGCGAAATATGACGAACGAATATTCGTATATGCGGGCAGGATTTTTTTTGTTGTAACCGAATTTGATTTATCGAGCGTGGCGGCAGGACCGGGAGTCAGGGGGAGGACAACCGCCCTGTCCGCCGCGCTCGATCCGATTCCTAAGAGACCCTCCAATCCTTCGGGAAGGGAGCATTTTCATGCAGCAGCTTCTCAGACCGGAATCCAACCATGCCGCATATCGCCAGGTGTGTTGGCTGCCCTTAAGCAGCATTATTCCCAACCCCGACCAGCCCAGAAAGGAATTTTCAGAGGCCAGCCTGGCGGAGCTTGCTAATTCCATCCGCCAGTTCGGCCTTTTGCAGCCCATCACCGTGCGGGATACCGGCAGCGGCCAATATGAGATCATCATGGGCGAACGGCGTTTCCGGGCTTGCCAGATGCTGGGCCAAACCCATATCGACGCCATCGTACTCCCCGCTACAGGCAGGGAAAGCGCCATGATGGCTCTGGTGGAAAACCTGCAAAGGGAAGATCTGCACTTTTTTGAGGAGGCGGAAGCTTTTGCCTCCCTCATCGACAACTATGCAATGACACAGGATGAATTGTCCCGCCGGCTGGGCAAATCCGCCTGCACCATTGCCAATAAACTCCGCCTGCTTCGCATGGACCCTACGCTCCGGGCGTTTATCTTTGAAGAAAACCTATCGGAGCGCCATGCCAGAGCACTTTTGCGGTTGCCTGACGGACCAGGGCGCATGCGCATTGCAAGGCAGGCAGCATCTAATAACCTAACCGTACGGGAGACGGAGGCACTGGTGGAGCGCGCCCTATCCCGGCTGCCCGTTCCCCCGCCTCCGCCCAGGCGGCTTATTTCCCTGGTAAGGGACCACCGGTTGTATATGAATGCCATCAAGGGCATTGTTACACAAATGCAGGAAACAGGCATTCCCGCGGAATACAGTGTGATGGAGTATAGCGAAACCATCGAGCTGCGCATTGTTCTGCCCAAGCGCAGGCGGCAGTCGGTATAAACTCACCCTTCCATCTGGCTCATTGCCGCTTGCACTGCTCCTTTTCGCCAGCCTCCTCCACACCGCCCTAATCTGCCACAAGCAGGGACGGTGTTCTGGAGCCCCCGCCTGCGAGGGCTTTTCATAGATCAGCGGCCGGCTGCGGATGATCAATCCTTGGCCGGCCGCCTTTAAATTGTATGCGCATTGTACTAAAAATCAACCGTTCTGTATAGCGGGAGGATGCTGTATGGTCGCCTCCGGATACAATGACACAAATTTCTGTGCTGCATCCATTGTTAAGTTGGGAATCAACACCGAAAAGCGCTCTTCATCAACTACCGGGTCACCATTTAATTCCTCCCAGGTGTCCGCCCCAATGCTACCGTCCACCGTAAGCCCTAAGGCTGTTTGGAATGCTTTCACCGCAGAGAGCGTTTCCTCACCAAAGATACCATCCGCACCGTATATTTTCAGCGGAAAGCCATGAGCTATAAGCCTTAATTGAGCTTCAGTCACCCAATAGCCGACGCTGCCCATACGCAATACCGGCAGCGGCTGGGAAGGTGGCGGGTCCGTTGCCAGACCGGAATAATCCACACCCACAAGCTTTGCAGCATACTGCCATCCGGAAACACTTTCCTTCACCACACCATCCTTAACGGATTTTGCATCAATCACTTCCCCGTTGCCTATAAATAGCCCGACATGATAAAAATCCCCCAGCCCATCTGATTTGTATGCTGCGGGTTCTTTGCCACTTTTGCGCCAGCGGAAGACAGCCATGCCCGGCACCAAGGCTATTTGTCCAATTTTTCCTTTTTCTGTAGTATATTTGCGCCACATGGTATTGCTGCCGTGATACATATATCCTCCCAGTTTACGGAAGGCGTAGGAGAACGCACCGCTGCAGTCTACCACGCCTTCCCTGGAAGCGCCCCATTGGTATTTCCATTTCTGTTGATACATGGTATTGAATATCTCGATCAGCTTGGATGGCTGAATCATACTTTCACTCCCAGTCTTGACGCCAATGCGTCCCGTATTACCGTATGCTTACAAAACCTGCATGGTTCGCGCATGCAAAGAAGCCCGGCGGATCTCCTTGATCAGCCGGGCTTATTCCCAAGTATTCAATATTCCCGCAGCACCAACTCAGTCGCACCGGGATTTGTGCCATTCATCACCCGAAGTACCCTGGGATGGTTTTTCCCATACTCCGCACGTACCATGTCGCGAAGCTCAGTCCCCCCGTGATACCCATGAATGATACGCACGCGGTACACACTCATATCAGCCCTTTTCAAACGGCTGTCGATGAACACTTTTGCCTGGTATTTGGTCATGCCGTGAACGTCTATTTCCAATACTCCAGGCTGCAAATACGTTTCCCCCTTATGGGATTCTACATTTCTCTGTATTATAACACAATATTGTACCGGCCACGCAAAAATCAGTCTTTTGCCTTGAAAAGGCTTCAAATGCAGCCCGTTTTGGTGTAAGATGGAAAGAGAGTTTCCACGTTTCAGGCTTTTAATCATTGGAGGAATGGATAAGGGCATCCAGAATATCTTTGCTCCTTAAGAATACATTTCAGGAGGTGTCAGGCTAATGAAACAATTCATGGATAAGGATTTCATGCTGTCAACCGAAACGGCCAAAGTGCTATTCCACGAGGCTGCGGAGAATATGCCTATCTTGGACTACCATTGTCACTTAAGTCCCAAAGAAATCGCTGAAAATATCGCTTTCCGCAACGTGAGCCATCTGTTTCTGGGCGGCGATCATTACAAATGGCGGGCCATGCTCGCCTTCGGCATTCCGGAAAAGCTGATCCGGGGTGACGGCAATGACAAAGACAAATTCTTCGCTTACGCCAAAATGCTGCCGCATGCCATAGGCAACCCGCTGTATCACTGGACCCACCTGGAGCTTAAAAGGGTGTTCGGCATTGACACGGTGCTGAGCGAAAAGACTGCCCCGGAGATTTGGGATCAGTGCAATGCTCTTTTGACCTCGGAAGATTTCAGGGCTCAGCGGTTGATTGATAAATTCCACGTGGACACGCTGTGCACTACCGACGATCCCATTGATGACCTGCGCTGGCACAAGCAGATAGCAAAAGAGGGAACGCTAAACGCCAAGGTACTCCCCGCTTTCCGGCCTGACAAGGCAGTAAATGTGGACCGGGCCGGCTTTGCGGAATATATAAGCAAGCTGAGCAGTGTTTCGGGCGTCACCATAAAAACCACGGATGATGTGATAGACGCTCTTGGCAAGAGGGTGGCCTTCTTCCATGAAGCAGGATGCCGCATATCCGACCACGCACTGGACACAGTGCCCTTTGCGGATGTGAAAATGAAAAAGGCCGACAGGGCGTTGAAAGACAGCCTGGAGGGAGAAACCGTATCACCGGAGGATGCGGTCCATTACCGTACGGCTCTGCTTACCGCACTTGGCGAAATGTATCATCAGCATGGCTGGGTACAGCAGTACCACATTGCCGCCATGCGCAACAACAATACACGTATCTTTAAAACCTTCGGGCCGGACGTGGGCTTTGATTCCATTCTGGACGAACCCATTGCCCATAACCTTTCCCGCCTTCTGGATGCCCAGGACAAGAGGGACAGCCTGCCAAAGACAATTCTGTACAGCCTGAACCCTGCCGCAAACGCGGTGATCGGCACCATGCTTGGCAACTTCCAACAGTCGGGTATCCCCGGCAAGATACAAATGGGCTCCGCCTGGTGGTTCCTGGATCAGCGGGACGGCATGGTGGATCAAATGAAAACGCTGGCCAACATGGGGCTGCTCAGCCGGTTCGTGGGCATGCTCACCGACAGCCGGTCCTTTGTCAGCTACCCAAGGCACGAATATTTCCGCCGCATCCTGTGCGATGTGATCGGCACCTGGGTGGAAAACGGCGAATATCCCAGCGATATTGAATTCTTGAAAACCATGGTGCAGAATATATGCTTCAACAACGCAAAGCAATACTTTCATATGTAAAGGAAGGCATATTATGAAACTGTCATTCCGCTGGTATGGCCCTACGGATAAGGTTCCCCTTCAATACATCCGTCAAATACCCTTCATGCACAGCATCGTCACCGCCGTGTACGACGTGCCTGTGGGCGAAACATGGCCCAAGGAGCGCATCGTAGCCCTTAAAAAGCTGGTGGAGGAAAGCGGCCTGCACTTTGAGGTCATCGAAAGTGTGCCCGTCCATGAGGATATCAAGCTGGGCCGGCCCACAAGAGACAAGTATATCGCCGCCTACCAGGAGAACATCCGCCGTCTTGCGGCAAACGGCATCAAGTGCATCTGTTACAACTTTATGCCTGTGTTCGACTGGACAAGGACGCAGCTTGACAAGACGCTTCCGGATGGCTCCACGGCGCTGGTGTATTATGTGGATCAGCTTAAGAAGATGAACCCCCTCACCGGTGAGTTTTCATTGCCCGGCTGGGACAGTTCCTATCACAAGGATGAGTTGAAGGGCCTGTTCGATGCCTATAAGCAGATGGATGAGGAAGCGCTTTGGAAGAACCTTCAATATTTTCTCCAAGCTATTATACCCGTGGCGGCGGAATGCGGCGTGCGCATGGCCATCCATCCGGATGATCCGCCATACCCCATTTTCGGCCTGCCCCGGATCATCACCAAGGAAGAGAATCTGGACAGATTCTTAAAGCTGGTGGACAGCCCCTATAACGGCCTGACGCTGTGCACAGGGTCATTGGGCTGCGCCGCTTTCAACGACATACCAAAGCTAGTGGACAAGTATTCCGCCATGGGTCGAATCCACTTCATGCATTTGAGGAATGTAAAGCTCATGTCCGACGGCAGCTTTGAGGAATCCGCCCATTATTCCGGCTGCGGCTCGTTGGATATGGTGAAAATCCTTCAAAACCTGCACAAAAACGGTTTCGACGGATACCTTCGCCCCGACCACGGCCGCATGATCTGGGGTGAAACGGGGCGGCCCGGCTATGGCCTGTACGATCGTGCGCTGGGCGCATCCTATATTACGGGCATCTGGGAGACGCTTGACAAACTGGAAGGAGCCGGTCAATGAAACTGAACGATATTTCGCTTCAAAGCCCGCAGCCGTGGATAGGGCAGGGCTTCCGCCTGCCCAGGTACGACCGGGCAGCGGTCAGGGAACACACGCTAAAAAGCCCCTCCTGGGTGCACCTTGGCGCGGGGAATATATTCCGCGCCTTCCTTTGCGCGATACAGGACGACCTGCTGGACAATGGCAAAACCGATACGGGGATCATTGTTGCAGAAGGGTTCGATGAGGAACTGATTGAAAAAGCCTACCTGCCCTTTCACTCGTTAAGCGTGCTTGCTGTTTTAAAATCCAACGGTTCAGTGGAAAGGCGGGTTTTGGGCAGCGTGATGGGCGCGCTGAATGTTGTGTCGGGTGAAGGGCCAGACTGGGAAAAGCTAAAGGAAGCTTTTTCAAGTCCCACGCTGCAGATGGTCAGCTTTACCATTACGGAAAAAGGGTATGCTTTTACGGCAGACTTAAGCCTCATGGGCAAAACGGCGGCCTTATGCCTGCACCGCTATAAAAATGGCGCTTATCCTCTGGCCTTGGTAAGCATGGACAACTGCTCCCACAACGGCGAAAGGCTGCGCAGCGCAATACTTCAAATAGCAAACCGCTGGGTATCGGAAGGCAAGGCGGAGGCGGGCTTCTTAAAATACATGGAAGATGAAAGCAAAATGTCCTTCCCCTGGACGATGATCGACAAGATCACGCCCAGGCCCGATGAGTCCGTGCAGGCGATGCTTAAAAGCACGGGGTTTGAGGACACGGATGTTATCGTTACCGGCAAGCGCACCTATACCGCTGCCTTTGTAAACGCCGAGGAGGCGCAGTACCTGGTGGTGGAGGACCGCTTTCCAAATGGCAGGCCTCCCCTTCATTTGGCCGGCGTACTCTTTGCAGACAGGGATACCGTGAACCTTACGGAAAAAATGAAGGTAGGTACATGCCTGAATCCCCTGCATACCGCCCTGGCGGTGCTGGGCTGTCTACTCGGCTACGCCAGCATCCATGCGGAGATGAAGGATGACGATTTAAAGCGCCTGGTTCACCACTTAGGCCATGTGGAAGGCATGCCTGTGGTGGCGGACCCGAAGATTATCAAGCCTTCCGATTTCCTGAATGAAGTTCTGACCATACGCTTTCCCAACCCTTTCCTGCCGGATACACCTCAGAGAATCGCCACAGACACCTCCCAAAAGCTGCCCATACGTTTCGGTGAAACGCTCAAAGCCTATCAAAAGCGTTCCGATCTTGATATTGCGAGCCTCACCGCCATCCCCCTTGTGTACGCCGCGTGGCTAAGATACCTGATGGGCATCGGGGATAACGGAAAGCCTTTTGAGTTAAGCCCTGACCCGCTGCTTGGCAAGTTGCAGCCTGCTTTGAGCAAGGTTGCTTTGGGCAGCAAGGGGCCGTTCCATGAGCTGCTCTCCCCTATCCTCAGCGACGCTTCCCTATTCGGAGTCAATCTCTATGAGACAGGCCTTGGGGAAAAGGTGGAAGGCTACTTTGCGCAAATGGTATCTTGCCCTGGCGCGGTGCGAATGCTGCTGCATGATACCGTGAGCGGATTCCAGCACTGAACAGCCATGTATCATATGCTCCCTGGCAATCAGGGAGCATATTGCTTATAAATCCCAGCAAAGGAGATATGGGGATGGATCAGGACTCTCAACAGTTCATAGCTTGTCTTCGGGAGGGATCGCTGGATGCCCTGCAAACCATCCCCAAAACCGATTTGCATAACCATGCCGGGCGGGGCGGAAGCCTGCTCTATATCTCCACATGGGCCAATGCAGACATTGTGCCGCCTTGTTCCCCTTTTCCCTCCCTTGCCCAAATGCAGGAGTGGTTTGAGCAGAACATAAAAGTCCATTGTCCCGGTACCGCAGGGTATTTAAAGCGTATCGAGGCCGCCTTTGCTCAAGCTGAAACAGATCATATCCAACTGCTGGCCATGAGCTTTGGCCTGGGTGAGATCGGCCTTTTAGGCGGTATGGAGTTGTTTATACAGACGATTAATAAACTGCGGGCCACCTATGCGCCTCATACGGTCTTCCTGCCGGAATTGTCCCTGGACCGCGCCTGCGATATTGAACCAACATATGATACTGTAAAAGATGCCCTATCCTATAGGTGGTTTGCCTCTATTGATATCTGCGGTAACGAACTCGCCCAACCCGTATGGCCCTTTCAGAAAATCTACCGGCTTGCCAAAGAAATGGGCGTAACAAGGAAGGCGCATGTAGGCGAATTCGGTACCGCTGAGGATGTGCTTAAGGCCTGCGAAATGCTGGAATTACAGGAGGTGCACCATGGCATCGCCGCAGCCGCCTCCAAGCCGGTTATGAAATGGCTTGCGCAAAACAAGATCCAATTGAATGTCTGCCCAACCAGCAACATCATGCTGGGGCTTGTCAAAGGATATAAGGAACACCCAATCCGGATTTTATATGACTACGGTGTGCCCATGACCGTCAATACGGATGACCTGCTGATCTTCAATCAAAGCGTTTCCCAGGAGTACATGAATCTTTTTCAGGCTGGACTGATGACGGCGGAGGAATTGGATGATATCAGGCTGACCGGTCTTAGTGAAACTCAAAGCGCAAAGTAGAGCCGGATATTAACCATCACCAATGAAGATTAAGGAGAAAGCCACATGGATTGGAAAGAGAGATATACGAAAGCACATAAGCCAAAACTGGCAGAAGTGAATGAATACCTGGCTAGGGACGTAAAAGACCTGTTTGCCGATTTCAATCATATACTGAAGGAAAAATATGGTCTTGGGTATGTAGTTGTCGCCTATTCCGATACAAGCGGCTGGAAGTACAAATACGGCCACAGCGGCCTGATCCTGGTAAACAACGTCTGCTTTCATGACGGATTTTTTACAGTGGAAGGTATTGACGTTGTAAACCCAAGCACATTGGGTAAAGCACTCTCCAAAGTGGATGAAATGCACCGTGATGGATTTATGGACCGCTTTGCTGCATTTTCACAAAAACGTACCGAAAGGAAAAAACAAAAACCCAAAGCTTCCCCCCGCACCGGCAAAAACCTGAATCAGTGCAGATGGCCTGCTATGGTATCTCGTCAGAGCCTGAAAAGGCTGTATGAGAACGACGCTAAGGGAATGACGGACGAAGCGTTGCTGAACGATATCGGATTTACCATGTATGTAAGGTGCTTGGAAGCCAGGGATATCTACGGGCTGATGGAAATAGGGAAAGTAAAGTGCCTGCACTGCGGGAACGTTCTTGACTATGCGGACATCATGGAATGCTACTGCGGCCAGCAGTATACCTATAAGGAATACAGGCAAAGCTACCGGGCCAATAACATGCCCCGCGGCGAGGCATCCGGTATCTTTGACAAGTTCATTGGCGATTGGGAAAAGGCAAAAGAAAACGCCGCAAAAATGCGGCTGATCGACAATTTGATTCATGAATTTCATATTTCCAGCATTGCGGGTACCAAAAACCGCCCGGTTGGCGTGAACCTGATTCAAGGAACGAAAGAGCAGGTCACCGCCCTGATCGAGGAGTTGGCATACGGCAATTCGGCAGGCGAATAAGCTGCACCATCAAATCCAGCATTCTATACCAAACCAATACATAAAGGCATTGTGATTGCCTGGAAAGCCCATTCATCTTCGCCTGAAAGCCGTAGGGGCGATTTGTTTATTGACTTCTCTGCCGGAGATTATCAATTCGTTGCTTCTGTAGTTTACAGTCTACCAGAGCAACTATCCCAACAATAGGATTCCAAAGGAATTTACTCCTTTGGCGGGGGTGTAGGGGGCAAAGCCCCTTACACCGTTACCCCATCTTTGAATATTGTCAAATCACGCTTGTCCAGCGCTTCTGATTTGGCCTTTTTCTCTCCGGAAGCGATGTCCAGCACAAGTTTGAACAATTCCTCAGTAAGTGATCCCATGGACTCGCCTTCCACCAGCCTTCCGGCGTCAAAATCAATCCAGCCGCTTTTCTTATGAGCCATACCGCTGTTGCTGGCGATCTTTACCGTAGGTACCGCGCAGCCAAAGGGCGTGCCACGGCCCGTGGTAAACAACACCATATGCGCCCCTGAAAACATAAGGGCATTGGTGGCTACCAAGTCGTTTCCGGGGGATTGCAAAAGGCTCAGGCCCTTTTTGCGGACCTGCTCCCCATAGCCAAGTACATCCTCCACAGGGGCGGAGCCGCCCTTTTGCACGCAGCCCAGGGACTTGTCCTCCAACGTAGTGATACCGCCGTCCTTGTTGCCCGGCGCAGGATTTTCGTCAATAGGTTCATTATGGCTGATAAAGTACGATTTGAAATCATTGATGAGCGCTACGGTTTTCTCAAAAACTTCCCGGCTGCGGCAGCGTTGCATAAGCAGCGTTTCCGCGCCGAACATTTCCGGCACTTCGGTCAAAATGGCGCTTCCGCCCTGGGCGATGAGCCTGTCAGAAAGGCTGCCCACCAGCGGGTTGGCCGTAATGCCTGAAAAACCGTCGGAACCCCCGCACTTTAAACCCAGCACCAATTCTGAAGCGGGAATATCCTCCCTCGCGCACCCGGCGGCGCGGCCGCAAAGCTCTTCTAAAAGGTTCAGCGCAGCCTCCACTTCGTCCTCCACCTCCTGGGTGACAAGGAATTTTACACGTTCCTTCTCATAGGAGCCAAGCACATTTTTTATTTCGGAGATACGGTTATGTTCGCACCCCAGCCCCAGCACCAGCACCCCTGCGGCGTTAGGATGGCGAATCATACCGCACAGTGCCTTTTGTGTATTTAGCAAATCCCCGCCCAATTGGGAACAGCCGTAGGGATGGCTGTAGGCCACCACCGCTTCCAGCCCACCCTGTATAAACTTCTGTGCCTCCACCTCGATTTGCTTGGCAATACCATTGACACAGCCAACGGTGGGAATGATCCACACTTCGTTACGGATGCCCACCCGGCCATCCTGGCGCCGAAAGCCGCGGAAAGTTTGCGCAGGGATTGGAGAAAGCTCTGCAAATTGGGGCTGATACTTGTATTCCAGCAGGG
Organism: Bacillota bacterium; assembly: GCA_023416585.1. Classification (GTDB taxonomy): domain Bacteria; phylum Bacillota; class Clostridia; order Christensenellales; family Aristaeellaceae; genus JAEWAH01. The sequence continues at coordinate 16,214 of JAEZHM010000063.1, read as the reverse complement.
AGTTCAGGTCGGTGCGCACATTGTGTGTATGTACATGGCTGCCAACGGCGATATTCTCCGCCGCATGGCCGATGGGAAAGCCGTACTTTATGATCTTTTCTCCGGCCGTGATATCGTGAAGCGCAAACTTATGCCCTGCTGGAATATCGCTCCTAAGAATAATCAGTCTGCCCTCCACCGAAACAGAGGCTCCCTTTTTCAAACCCTCCACCGCAACAACCACATTATCGTTGGGATGGATCTTTAAATAACTTTGCATAACTACTCCCCATAAATTTGATTCATGGCAGCCCGCGGCCCCACGGCCCGGATAGCATCAAGATAGTGTTCAACCGCCTGTACAAACCCAGGAACGAGTGACAGATCCCGGCCCCAGAAAGCAATATTAGAAGCGGCAAGCTGTACATACTCCTCCAGGGGTTTTCCGCTGCTCAAAGCAAAAAACTCCAAGACCTGCTGGTCATCCAACACAGGATATGTCCCGCCGCCGGGCCGCAAACCTGCATAGGACCCGTCCGCCTGTCTTTGGCATGTATAAAAGGCCAAGAGAGCCGCAAAAGAAAAGGTAAGGCACCTGGGCAGCTTTCCCGTGTGATTCAGGGAATCCAAAAGGGATGGCAGGATGCGCGACTTCCATTTGGATACGGAGTTTAGCGCAATGGATAAAAGCGCATGGCGGATAAACGGATTTTCGAACCGTTCAAACACGCTGTCTGCAAAAGCCTTCACATCCTCCTCAGGCAGTGGAACGGTAGGCGCGATTTCACTGAAAACCGCCTCCTCCATAAACCTGCGTATATCCGGATCGAACATGCATTCGCCCACGATGTCCATTCCCATAAGGTATGCGTTTAAGACCGTGGACGTATGGGCACCGTTTAAGAGGCGCACCTTCCGCTCCCTAAAGGGACGTTGGTCCTTTGTAAATACCACCGGCAGCCCTGCTTTGTCAAGGGGCAAGCAGCCGGAAATATCCTTGGGGCTCTCGATCACCCATAAGGCAAATGGCTCGCAAACGGCCAGCAGCCTGTCCTCATAGCCCAGTTCCTTCCAATAATCCTCTATCGTATCTTTCGGATATCCAGTGACGATGCGGTCCACCAGCGTGGAACAAAACACGCAGTTTTCCTCTACCCAAGCCTTGAAAGCTTCTGGAAGATGCCAGGCTTCCATCAGGCGTAGAACGCATTCCTTCAATTTGCCGCCGTTGTTTTCAATCAGCTCCACCGGCAAAAGGATAAGTCCCTTCTCCTTCGCGCCATGAAAATGTTCAAACCGCCGGAATAAAAACTGCGTCAGCTTGCCGGGATAGGTACGAGGCGGGCAGGCATCAAGCACATCTTCCGCATCAAACACAATTCCGGCTTCCGTAGTATTTGATACAATAAACGCTAACGCTTCTTCCTTGGCCAATGCCATATAAGAATCATACTCATCATAGGCATCCACTGCCTTTCCAATGCTGCCTACGATCCTGTTTTCCTGAATCACCTGCCCTCCCGCCTTGCCTCGAAGGCATACGGTGTACAGGTTATCTTGATTCCTAAACGAATCCAAGGAACCGTAGGCAATGGGCTTTACGATTGCCACATCCCCGTCAAACAGCTCCTTTTCGTTTAAGATGTCGATCATATAATCCACAAAGGCGCGCAGAAAGTTGCCCTCTCCGTATTGCAATACCCGGATGGGCCGGGGCTTGCGGGTAGGCATTGCCGTTATTTCCCTCATGCTTTGTCCTCATTTCTTTCATAAGTAAAGTTTATATCTATTATGAAAAATGGGCAAGCCCATGAAAACGCGTTTCCCCTCCCAGCTTACATTGGGAGGGGGGAAGATTGCCGCCCTGGGTTCATTTCCCAAACAGTACGCCCGGCAGCCACATGGTGATCCCTGGGATATAAGTAACCAGCATCAACACAACAAACATGACCGCGAACATGGGCAGTGCCGCCTTGGCGGTTCTTTCCAAAGTGGTTTTCCCGATGGCGCAGCCAACAAACAAGGCGCTTCCTACCGGAGGAGTGCAAAGGCCCACAGCCAGGTTGAAAATCAGCATTACGCCAAAGTGTACAGGGTCCATGCCGATCCTGGGATCAACGACTACCGGAAGCAGAATCGGCGTCATGATCATGATGAGTGGAGCCATGTCCATCACGCAGCCCAGCAGTAACAAAAGCAGATTGATGATCAGCAGCAGCAAATACTTGTTGTCTGTGACGCTGAGCAGCAGTGCTGTCAGTTTATCCGGGATTCGCAAATCAGTCATCATATAGGCAAAAGCTTTAGCAGTGCCAATTAGGGTAAGCACAACGGCCAATGTTTTAAGGGAGTTTTTCAAAACCTTGCCTATATCCCTTAGCTTGGCGGATCTGAATATGAGGTAGGTCAAAATGAAGGTATAGAAGCATGCAAACGCTGAAGATTCTGTTACTGTGAATATGCCCGCCGCCACGCCTCCCATGATAATAACAAGTGTCAGCATGGGCAAAATCGCCTGAAGCAACACTTTAAACCTTTCACGCTTGGGGATGATGACACCCCGGGGAAAGTTGTACTTTTCCGCCATAAAAAAGCAAAGCAGCATCAGCGCAAGACCCAGTGAAACACCGGGGATGGCGCCGCCAATCAGCAAGTGCTCCACGTTCACATTCACCGTCATCGTGGCAGTGACCAGCCCGCTGGCAGCCAAAGCATATATGATCATATTATGGCTTGGCGGTATGAGTACGCCCTGGCAGGAAGTGGTTACCGTAAGCGCAACGGAAAACTCTGGGGAATATCCCTGCTTGACCATCATGGGCACAACGACCGAGCCAAGGGAGGAAACATCCGCCACGGCGGATCCGGAAATCCCGCCGAAGAACATGGAATCCAGGCAATTCACATAGGCAAGGCCGCCACGAAAGCGACCCACCAGAAGGTTGGCTAAATCCACAATCTTTTCGGATATGCCTCCCGCAGACATAATCTCACCCATGAGGATAAAGAAAGGGATTGCCAGCAGGGAAAAGTTGGCTACGCCGTCGACCATCTGCCTGATCAGCGTCGTCAGGTTTGTGCCACTGACAACGGCGCTGCCAAGCGTTGCCAGCAGGAGAGCGAACGAGATAGGAACGCGTAGGATCATCAGCAGAAAAAATCCGCCCAGCAGTATGATGGTAGCAAGGGTAATTGTGTCCATCACTTTTCACCCCTTCCTTTCTTTTTCCGGATTACCTGGGACGCATAATCCACATCAGGTTCGGAAAAGAGCCGGTCGCCCGGCTTTATTACTTTGAAAAGGAAAAGGAGGGAGTCAAACACAATGATAAATCCTACTACCGGCACAGCCGCGTACTGCACCCAGTTGGGAAGGCCAGTAACGGATAGATATCCCGAAAAAGCCATCAGCCTGACAATCCGCTCTCCGCCGTAATACAGCATGAACGCGCCGCTCAACATCACGCACACATTCGAGAAAATGTCCATAAAGGCACGTATCTTTCCGCCTTTTGGCGCAAGACCATAAAAGATATCCATACTGATATGCATACGGTCGCGTACGCCCATGGCGGTGGCGAAAAAAGCAAAATAGCCAACCAGCAGGGGGATGATCTCTTCCGCCCAGGCAAGCCCGGTGTGGAAAAAATACCGAAGAACTACTGTATAGACTACAAGAATAACCATGACGCCCAGCGCCAGTTCAGCAAGAAGGAGCATCAAGGTATGTACCCATCGATTTATGATGCGCAGGATGTTCGCCATGCAAGAAATACACCTCCATCATAAGGTCAGGGAGGGACCGGCGGGGATACCGCCGATCCCTCCCTTCTGGCGACAATCGGGATGCAGGATCAGAAATCCTTTCCCATTTCCTTGATGGCATCAATGATATCCTTGTAGTCGGCTCCGAACTCCTCATACAGTTTCGCCATAGCTGCCTCGAACTCAGCCCTCTCTTCCGGGGTCAGCTCAATGACGGTGACGCCGGCAGCACGCACGATTTCTTCGGAGGCTTTTTCTTTCAGCGCCCATTGTTCGATTTCATATTCCTGGGTCGCCTTGGCGCATTCCTTGATGGTGGCCTGATCTTCCGCGCTCAGGGAATCCATTACGATTTTAGAGGCAAGCAAAATTTCAGGTACGCGGGTATGCTGGTCCAGGATGTAGAATTTGGCTGCGTTGTAATCGCCATTGTTCTGATAGGTGGGCCAATTGTTCTCCGCACCATCTACAACACCGGTCTGGATGGCGTTCAGCACCTCAGTGGGCCCGATATTGCCAATGCCGGTAGCGCCCATGAGTTCCACCATACGCAGCATCATAGGATTATTCTGCATGCGGATCTTCAGGCCTGCAAGATCGGCAGGCTTGTGAACTTCGCGGGTCAGGTAGAAGGAGCGGGCTCCGGCGTCATAATAGCAAAGCCCAACCAAACCAGATGCCTTGCCATCCTTGTTAACGCCCGTCTCAATACCGGCAAGCAGTTTCTGTCCAATTTCGCTGTTGAGCACGGCCCACATATGATCCTTGCTCTTGTACAGGTAGGGCATCTGGATTGCGTTGATGGAAGGAACAAAGTTGCCTACTGGTGACGCGGACACACGGGAGAATGCCAGGTCGCCCAGCTGCAGCGCCTCGATAGAGGCTGGCTCCCCGGTGTAAAGTTGAGATCCCGCATACACTTCCACCTTGATACGGCCGCCTGTCTTTTCCTCCACCAATCGGGCAAATTCCTTATCGGCTAGCGCGGTAGGATACCCGTCGGGATGCACTTCAGCCAGCTTCAGGATCGTTGCGGCAGATGCGCCGGCGGCAAAAGCCAGCACGACAACCAGGACCAGGATGACAGAAACCAGTTTCTTCATACCAAGGTACCTCCCATATAGAATTTTATCCTTCACCGCAATATAGCGGCAAGAAATCCATGGCAATAAACGATAAAGTACGTTTAATAACATATGCAGAAACGGTCTCAAATTTTCTGTATAAATTATACCATGAATTTTGGCGTAATCCTATATGGCCTTGGATCAATAATTGCATTATGAATCGCATCCCCGTGGAAGAAGCGGCAGCTTCTTCCACGGGATGTCGGTTACCGCTGTACCCGCCCTGAACCGGAACCCTTCATAAGGCTTTCCACTTCTGAAACGGACACCCGGTTGAAATCTCCGTTGATGGTATGTTTAAGGCACGAGGCCGCGACGGCAAACTCCAGTGCCTTTTTCTCATCGCCGTAAGTATTCATGCCATAAATGAGCCCGGCGCCAAAGCTGTCACCGCCGCCCACCCGATCCACGATGTGGGTGATTTGATACTTGCGGGAGAGAAGAAAGTCTTTTCCGTTATACAGGCAGGCACTCCAGTCATTGTGGTTGGCGGACTTGCTTTCCCGAAGGGTGATCGCCACCCGTTTGATATTCGGGAATTCCTTCATAGCCAGAGCTGCGATAGTCTTGTACTGTTCCACATTCAGCTCGCCCGATTCCACTTCCGCGCCGGATTCGGCCTTGAGGCCCAAAGCCATTTGAAAATCTTCTTCATTGGCAATCACCGTATCCACATAGCTCGTGAGTTCCCGCATGACTTCGGCGGCCGTCTTACCATATTTCCACAGGTTCTTGCGGTAGTTAAGGTCGCAGCTTACATGCAGGCCCATTGCCTTGGCGGCCTTCACGGCCTCCAGGCACAAATCCGCCGCGCCTTGGCTGATAGCCGGCGTGATGCCGGTAAAGTGGAACCAGGTGGCATCAGCAAAAGCTTTATTCCAGTCGATATCGCCCGGCTTGCCCTTGGCGATGGCCGACTCTGCCCGGTCGTAGATTACCTTGCTGGGACGTTGTACGGCGCCGGTCTCCAGAAAGTAGATGCCCATACGGTTATTGTTTCTAACGATGTTACTCACATCAATGCCAAACCCGCGCAGCTCCCTTATGCATGCCTCACCTATATCGTTGCTGGGCAAAAGGGTGACAAAGGCGGTATCCATGCCAAAGTTGGCCAATGATACGCAAACGTTGGCTTCCCCGCCGCCAAAAGTGGCTTCCAGACTGGGCGTCTGGAAAAATCGGTCAAAGCCCGGGCTTTTTAGCCGGAGCATAATTTCACCAAAGGTAACAACTTTACAGCTCATTTTACTTATCTCCCCTATTGTTTACTTTTGAAGCAGGTGGAAGGCGAAGCCGGCAATCTCATCCTTTAAATAGATAGCGGCTAGCTTGCCATTCTTCTCAGAGGCGCTCGCTTCGTCAAAGGCAAAGCCTCTCTGTTCCAGATGCCATTTTGCCCTTTGAATGCTGTTGGTGCGGATAGCGATATGTCCGTGAGTGCCCCGGAAAGGCTTTTTCATCAGTTCGAAACCTGTGCCCACAAAGGTAGAACTATTGCCATCCTTGATGTCCCAACTCAGGAGCTTGCATAGCAGCTGCGCTTCCCGCATGGCAGCATCCGGACTTCCTGTATTGATGCCGATGTGAGCCAGTTCAAAGCCCAGCAAAAGGGCCACTGCACTCTTGGTGATGGTTTTGATCTTATCCCAATCCTTTGCGTCCACCGCGTCCTGTGGCACCATCCAACTGCCGCCGCAGGCCACGACCTTGGAGAAAGACAGGTATTCCACCAGATTCTTTTCACTGATACCGCCTGTTGGCACAAAGGTGACGTTGCCGTAGGGAGCGCTCAAAGCCTTGATAAGGTTCAGGCCGCCCAGCGCCTCGGCAGGAAAGAACTTCACCGTTTTAAGCCCCAGGGAAAGCGCCGTCTCAATATCCGAAGGGTTGGCGCAGCCGGGCAGAACCGGAACATTCTTTTTTTGACAATGTTCCACAACCTTTGGGTTAATACCTGGAGATACGATATAAGCCGCGCCGGCCGCCACAGCCCTGTCCACTTGTTCAGTAGTTAAAACTGTGCCCGCACCCAGGATTACCTGGGGAAGCTGCTCATGCACCAAGCGGATGGCTTCCTCCGCTGCTGCGGAGCGGAAAGTGATTTCCGCCACAGGCAATCCGCCCTCCGCCAGCGCACGGCACAGGGGAACGGCATCCTTCGCGTCTTCCACCTTAATAACCGGAACCAGACCTGCCAGGGATAACTTTTCCAACATGTCCATTAATAACGCCTCCCTTTTACAGTTGCTTGATCAATCAAAATCGGTACGGCAGGCATCCTCCGCAAGGCGGATGAAACCCCTTTACACCGCCCGCAGCACCCGTTGTATCTTTCGCTGGGCCCTAAGCAGCATCTGCCCATATGCGGCAATTTCATTTTCTCCCATGCGGAAGGAAGGCGCCGATATACTCAGCGCATAAGCGGGATGGCCATCACGATCCCTGATAGCCACGCCGATACAGCTCACATTCATGTTGCTCTCCTGGGCTTCTGTCGCATATCCAGACTTACGGATATCCTCCAGTTGCCTGATAAGAGCATTCATATCGGTAATGGTTTGAGGCGTCAGGGTGTAGAGTTCCCTGCATTCATACATTCTGCGCACCTCATCCTCTGCAAAGCAGGCCAGAAAAGCCTTGCCCATGGCCGTGGCGTGCAGAGGCATGCGCACGCCTACATGGCTTGACATGCGGATGGATTGGGTGGATTCCATCTTATCTATGTATAATACGTCCAGACCACTCAGTATGCCGCAATGCATGGTCTCGTTGCAGGAACGGTAAATATCCGCCATATATTGCCGGATGACACTGGTGATATCCACACGGTTCACTGCAGCGCTTCCCACTTCAAACAACTTCAACCCCAACTGATATCGAGGGGAGTTTTCTATTTTGCGGACATATTTATAGGAAAACAGCGTATGCAAAAGGTTGAGAGCGCTGCTCTTTGGCAATTGCATGGCTTTGGCAATCTGATGCAGTTCCAGTCCGTCTGGGTTCTCGCTTAAAAGCTCAAGCATTTCCAGCCCACGGGAAAGCGTTCGGTTCAGTGTTTCCGGCATACACGCACCGCCTGTGATCGTTCATATATATGAATGTCGTTCAAAATCAAGAATATATTACCACTGCCAGTTATATCAGTCAAGTACTTTTCAAATCTGTAAAAAATTCGGACAATAAAAATGGCACGCAGGTATTTGCCCTGGTGCCACGTTACTATATGGAGCCGTATATCAGTCGGATGGTATCTGTTTGTGTATGGAATATAAATCCCCATAGGCATCCGCCTCTTCCTCATCCTTTAATGCGGAGGGGATGAGGCCGGTGCATTCGGTGATGGAAGCCACATTTTCCAGATCATAGAAAGGTTCGTCCTGCTTTTTAGGTTTGGGCGGCATAAGCCTGTCCTCCTTATCATGATGACCGCAGCTTTAATTGGTAAATCATTTTGCTTTTTTCTGCACCATGTTCACAATGAAAAGGACGAGGCATGCGCCGGCCACTGCAATCAGCAGGCTGCCCAGATTGAAACCTGTAATGCCGCCCAGGCCTAAGAGAGAGGCCAAGAAGCCACCCACGATTCCGCCAAGCACACCGAAGAGTATGTTGGCACCTACTCCCATTTGAGAATTTTTACCCATGATGATGCTTGCCAGCCAGCCGGCCAGCGCGCCAAGGACAAGCCACAGAATGATATTCATACTCCCAATTGCTCCTCCCAAAATGCTGCTATTTGCTTTGATTAGATGTCCCCCTGTATTCTATGCTGCTCAGATGAAAAGTATGCCGGGAACATTGCATCATCCAAAAAGACGTTCGCTGTACAAAAAATCGAAAACCGTATATACTATTTTATTATGGATTCCAACCAAGCAAGAGTTTCAGGAGGGATGTTATGCGGCGCCACACAAAAATAGCGTTCCGTTTTGGAACATGGCTATGCATTTTTCTCATCCTGCCGGTCTTTTTATTCACAGCTATTGCGGAAAATCAGACGGGTGAAAACAAGTTTGTACCTCCCAAAGAGCCATCTGACGCAAATCCATACGATCCGGAACACCCCGAGAACCTGCAGGAAGATCAGTTGATTGCCACTTCCGCCATTCTAATCGAGGCCAATACCGGAGAAGTGATCTTTGAAAAAAATGCTGACCAAAGAATGTTTCCCGCATCCACCACTAAAATCATGACGACGTTTTTAGGTCTGACCTTTGGAAAAACAAATGATATGATGGATGAGACCGTCACCATCAGCGATGAGGATGTGAACTTACCGGAAGGCTCATCCGTCATTCCTCTGTCAGCAGGGGAGACAATCCGGTTTGAAGACCTTCTGTACGCCACCATGATCCGTTCCGGTAACGAGGGAGCCAACGCTATCGCCGAAGCAATATCCGGCTCTATCCCGGACTTTGTGAACCTGATGAACGAGACCGCAAAATACATGGGCTGCACTTCCACCCAATTTGCCAACCCGAACGGCCTGCATGACGAAAACCACTACACCACCGCAAGGGATATGGCCATCATCGCCAAAGAAGCCATGAACAACAGCACCTTCAGGCAGATTGCCGCCACCACCTCCTATTCGCTTCCCAAAAGCAATATGCAAAAGGCCCGGACGGTGAGCAACGGCAACAATCCCCTGATGGTGCAAGGTGAGAACAATAAGTATTTTTACGGTTACGCCAACGGTATCAAAACAGGTTTCACTAACCCCGCCGGCTACTGTTATGTGGGTTCCGCATCCAAAGACGGAGTAAGCCTCATTTCCGTTGTATTTTTCACCAGCAGCCCCGGCCGGTGGACCGATACGAAAAAGCTGATGGAATACGGGTTTTCCCAATATGTCAGCGTATCGCCGGTGGAACTGTACGACATGAACCCCATTGAATTGGAGACCACCGGCTTTTCCAAGGATGACCCGGATCTGGGCCGCCTTCCGTTAAACCTGGTTCCCTTGGATACTTCAGCCACGGCGGCCATTGTTGCCACCATCGACCAAGTGAAATCCATGTCAAGAAACCTGCAGCAGTACGTTATTATTGAGTACATACGCGATTTTGCTGCCCCCATCAATGCCGGGGAGCAAATGGGCACGCTTACCTACTTTCCCCCCGACGGCAGCAGCGACCCGGTGGAATATGCCCTGGTGGCTTCCAGAAGCATTCAGATACGCGAAAACGCACCCAAGTCCATAGAGGAGATCATTAAAGAAACCTATGAGGATCCCAATCCCTTCCCCCGAATCACACTTGAACTGATTGTCGTGGCCTTTATGACTGTCGGCGGCCTGTTCCTGCTGATCAAGATCACGCGCCGCGTATCCAGGCGGTTTACCGGCAAAGGCGGTACCCTGCCCAAGCCTACTAGCCGGAGATACCGCTAAGGTTCGATAAATGGCGATGCCATTTTATCGATTTCGCACGATTTCCTTGTATGCCTCCATCGCGGCCTGCGCTACGCTAGTCCGGCTTAGGCATACGGCCAGGAAACCGTATAAGGAAAGCTTGCTCCGCAAGCGCCCCGCGCGCCCGGCAAAGCCGGGCGACACGATTACAAACGAGGGATCTGCGGCCCCCTCGTTGCTCCCCTCAGTTTTTTTGCTTTCTAAATGGATAGGGGAGATTGCATCCGAAGGTCCAGGGCTCCAAAGTCGAAGCGCCGCCTGTGGCTCCGTAGCCCCGACCCCGCCGGTGGCGGATAAGGGAGGGGTGAAGGAGGCTGGCGAAACAAGCGATGCGAGCAGCAGCGAGTCAGCGCGCCGATTGAGCCAGATGGAGGGATGAAGCGAGGCGAAGGAGGCTGGCGAAACAAGCAATGCGAACTCTCGTTTGCAGTGCGACGATTGAGCCAGATGGAAGGAAAGCCCTGTTCGCGCCCGCAGGTGCGAAATCCCCTTCTTCTATAGCCAGAAAGATAACAAAATTTGCTTAAGCTTATAGTAATTATGTAAACGCCCCGCTTTCCACCAAGGAGAGCAGGGCGTCATACTATATAAGGTTTCTGCCTTATTCTGCCGCAACGCGAAGCTTGGCCGGCGAATCCATCATCTGCTTGTTGATGCGATCCAGGGCTCGCTGCATCACATCCCGCTGGCTTGTATCCATGCTCTCCGGGGCTTTTTGGTTACTGGCGATTACCTGATATACATAATGCCCGTTCTCCTTATATCGCCAGATATAAGTAGGGGTATATTCCACCTTGTCAAAGGCCACCACACCGGAAGCAGGATCAAGGGAGATATTCAGATGAAGCAGCATGCCGGCAATATTCGAATTCGATCTGGAACCTGTAAGCAGTGCGCCCAGGGAATAGCAAACCAGAGTGGGCCGTTTGGTGCCATCCGGCCTATTGCCAGTCAGGTACGCAATGGGCAGCACCACCTTACTATGTGCGCCTAGGAGAATATCTGCCCCGGCATCGGCAACAGACTGCGCTATATTCTGCTGCTCCTGCGTCGCTTTGTTCTGGCTGCCGGAATCCCAGTGGATCATAACGATCACCACCTGGGCTCCCTGGCTTCGGGCCGCCTGTATATCCGACGCGACAACCTCCGGCTGATATGCAGGCACGGCATAAGCGCAATCCTCCGCCTTGATGGCTTTCTTCCCCGTGTTGCTCATCATATCCGTATAATGGAGGAAAGCCACCTGAACTCCATTCAGATTGATGATCAATGGGCTTTGCGTCTCCTGCTTTTCCGTTTGAATTCCAAGAGCGGTAAAGCCCGCATTGCGCACGGCAGCCGCCGTTTTGTTAAGCCCCTCAAGGCCCAGATCCAGAATATGATCGTGTCCAAGCGCCAGCATGTCCAACCCGGCTGATGCTATCCCGGCAAGCACATCCGCCGTCACATTGACATCGCTCAGCTTTCCGTCGTTCACCAAAGTGTTTTCCAATGTGGCAAGGCAAAGATCAGAAGAAACCCCCTGATTGATCAGAGCAAAAGACGGGGTGTAGTCATATGTCTTGCTTTCACTGCTATAAGCAGCCTTGCGGATTTCCGAGTCAAAGGTCATGGTGCCCGCAACAGTAAGCGTGAATGTTCTTGGGCCTGGAGCCGGGGTAACCGACGGGTTAGAGGTAATCGTTGGCGCCTGGGTAACCGCTCCGCCGTTCATGGTAATTGCGCCTGGCGGCATGGTGGCAGCGCTTTCCGTATCAGCAGGCTTTGGAAAGATGGGTATATCCGACAGGGTCAATTCCGGCAGATCAAGCGAACTGGTGATGGCGTTTGCAATCTGTTGGGTATCAATCCTCATCTCCATGTTCCCGGCAAGCCGGGGCAGCACAACAGAACAGGCGCCTGCCACTGCTATGGTGATCAGCAGCATGAACACCGTACCAAAGGAAATACCCCGTCTGCGTACGCCTCTCACTTCTCTCCGTTCCTCCCGTCGCGATTCGCTCCTGATTATACCACAGTTGGGCCACCTTGGAAAAGAGGTGCTCCCTTGACAAAAGAACGATTGATCACGCCAATATCTTCAAAAAAAACCGCCGAAACCTTCGGCGGCAAAATGATACCATGTATTGATCATGAGTTTAGTTCAAACAGCCCAAACCCTTCTTCACGCAACTCCCCCATGCCCCCATGGTATAAAAGATTCAGGAGCGCGGGTTCCCCGCTTAGCTGCAAATTCCCCAGCGTGCTTCTGTAAAATCTGCCCTTATGCAGCACGTGGGCTTCTTTGCAGCCAGATTCGTCACTTGCGGCAACATGAAGCGTCGACAGTATTTCGGCATTCAGGTTGGCCACGGGCAGCATCCCCGCCACAGCGGAACGCAAATACATCTCAAATTCCGTATCCCGGACACCCAGACATCCGTGGCTTTCCTGCCTGCCCATCGCTCCGCTATGAACAACCAAAGGGCTAAGCATATGGATGTTGATCTGAGATTCCTGAACTGTTTTTTCAATGATCCGCACCACGGAGGATACCTGAAACGCATTCTCCTCCATGTCCACTCTCTGGCTCTGCATACCCATCATGGCCAGAAAAAAATCATCGAACGTGTTTTCATCATAGGCTGAAAAAATAACCTTGATGTAGTTGCTTTCCAGCACGATTTCCTGCCCAAAACGGCTTTTGGGCAAATATACAGAAAAGCTGAACAGCTTCCCCGACGCGCTGCCGAAATGCTGCTGCTTAAGCTGTTCACCACCCTGCCTGGTCAGCGCTGCATGCAAAAGCTTGCTGATCCACGGCCGATAATCCCTGGGCAGCGTGTTTTTTTCCAACAGTACCGTAACCATCATTCGCATGTATCGATCCTCTTTTTCTGCCTACAGTACGGAAGCGGATAAACCGTAATCCGGCGGGTTTCCAAACCGCCTGCCTGCCTCCCTTCATTTACCCTATGCTCCTTATGATGGAGCAGATGTGCCGGGTAATGATCTTTCTGTGGCTAATGACAAGGGGAAGGAAATTTACACTTATGGTACATTATAACACGAAATACATCTTATGTCTGCCACTGTTGTATTTTTTTCTGCATATATGATGTACTTGACCGTTTTTTCGTAGAATGGTATCATTAGGCAGCAAAAATGATGGATTCAGGGGGATATGTGCCTTATGAAAATCAGTTTTTCCACCCTGGGCTGCCCCCGTTGGAACTGGGGGGAGATTGCCGCCGCAGCCCATGACCTTCAATATAATGGCATTGAAGTAAGGGGTGTGGGCAAGGACATTTCTGCACCCTCTGTACCTGAGTTTGGATCCGGTCAATTGGAAAATACAATGGAAAAACTGAGTGCGCTGTCGCTTTTCATCCCCTGTCTGGACAGCGACTGTCTTTTGTACCAGCGGGAAAACCTTGACCGTACCGCCTTGGAAGTTAAAACATATGTAGACTTGGCTCATAAGCTTTCAGCGCCCTATGTGCGGGTGTTTGCCGCCCCACCCGTTCCCCAGCCCACGGGAAGCGTGGATGAAGGATTGGTACGGGAGACAGCGCAGGAGTTGGCCGCCTATGCCGGCACCCAAGGTATCATGCTTTTACTGGAGACACATGGCGTCTGGGCCGACAGCAAGAAGCTTAACCGGCTCATTGCATCCATAGGCTCGAGTAGCGTCGGCGTTTTATGGGATGTGCACCACCCCTACCGTTTCCTCGGGGAAGACCCAGAGGAGACATATAACAATTTGAAGCCTTATTTGAAGCATGTACACATAAAAGACAGCGTGTGGGAGAAGGAGCGTGTCCACTATAAGATGGTTGGTCAAGGCGATCTACCGCTGAAAAAGTGCGTAAGCCTTCTAAAAGAAGGCGGATATGACGGCTTCTATTCCTTAGAATGGGTCAAGCGCTGGGATATCACCCTGGAGGAGCCGGGAATCGTGCTGGCCCAATTCCCCAGTTTCATCAGGAGCCTATAAAAAAAGCTGCCGGACCGGGATAAATCCCAGTTACGGCAGCCTTGTTTTTTCCTATCAGGTACGGTTGGCCTCTTTGATCTTGGCAGCCTTGCCCTGCAAATTCCTCAAATAGTACAGCTTAGCCCTGCGGACCTTACCCTTACGGATGATTTCAATACGGTCCACACGGGGGGAATGCAAGGGGAATGTACGCTCCACGCCAATGCCGTAGGATACGCGGCGGACGGTGAACGTTTCCCGGATGCTGCCATTACGTTTAGCCATTACGGTTCCCTCAAACGCCTGCAGACGTTCGCGGCTGCCTTCAACAACTTTGACCCATACGCGTACGGTGTCGCCAACGTTGAATTTAGGCAGATCGGTACGGAGTTGCGCTTTTTCAATGGAACGGATAATTTCGCTCATGATAGTTCCTCCTTCCCTCATAGACGTTCGTGCCCGGCCAATAATTCTTCCAGACAGAGGACCGTCCGTTTGTCACAAAGGAGATTATACCATGTGAATCCTTGCTCTGGCAATAGGCCAAGCATTTTTTTCTATCGCAATGCGCTATTTCATACTGTAATCTGTTATTTTCTAATGCAGTACGTTATTTTTTAGCGCTATTTTGGTCTTGACATCCGGCTGTAAAATGTGGTAATATTCTTCTCGCGGCTTAATCCGGGAGCGGCGCCAAGGGTTATGAATGGGTGAACATCCTTTGCAGCCCTTGAACATCCTAGGTTTTTGCGGGCGTGGCGGAATGGCAGACGCGCCAGACTTAGGATCTGGTGCCTAATGGCGTAAGAGTTCAAGTCTCTTCGTCCGCACCAATTCCTTTGATCCTGCGGAGCGTGCGGTAGTAGCTCAGTGGTAGAGTGCCACCTTGCCAAGGTGGATGTCGCGAGTTCGAATCTCGTCTACCGCTCCACAATGCGGGTGTAGCTCAATGGTAGAGCTCCAGCCTTCCAAGCTGGTCACGTGGGTTCGATTCCCATCACCCGCTCCAGCTTGGAAACCGTCAGAAATGACGGTTTCTTTTTTTATGCGTAACTATCCACATTGATTTCATCGCGCTGGACAAAAAAGCCAAAAGGCGCTACACTATCACAAAAGCATCACAAGGGGGTATTCTCATGTCAAGAATAGATACAGTGCGCGCCGAAATGATGGCAGCCCTCAAGAATAAGGAAAAAGAGCGCAAGGATGCCCTTTCCCTGCTCCTGTCCGCGCTGAAAAACAAAGCCATTGATAAACGGGCCGACCTGACGCAGGAAGAAGAGGATGCCATAGTCTTGAAAGAAATCCGCCAATGTCAGGAAACCATTGATACCGCACCCAAGGACCGCATGGAAATCATTGCCGAGGCAAAGGCACGCATGGCGGTATATCAGGAGTTTGCGCCAAAGCTCATGAATGAGGCGGAGATAACAAAAGCTATTCAAGATACGCTGGCGGAATTGAACATTGCCTCGCCCACAGCAAAAGACAAGGGTCTATTAATGAAATCCCTGATGCCCAAATTAAAGGGCAAGGCGGATAGCAGCCTTGTCAATGCCGTCATTACAAAGCTTCTTTCCTAACCATACAAAGGCTCTCCCGCTATCCGTCGCCTGGGCATGCATCGTAATGTCCTCAGGCTGTCAAAAACCTATGGGGAGGTATTGGAGGGCCGGAGCCCTCCAATTCTAGATCGCAAATCAGCGACATGTGCGGTGATTTGCGCTGGAATTTCGAAGAAATTCCTCCCTTACCCGAGCAAACGCCCGCAAAAAGGCATAGCCTGTTTTGCAGTGCAGCGAGGGAAAAACTCGAAAAAGTGGCAAAGCCACTTTTTCGATACACCACGGGCATGCATCGACATGCCCTTTCTATTGAAAAGGAGTGTGCTTTCATGGACATCCGCCAGGAATCGCTGAAAAAGCATTATGAATGGCAGGGCAAGATCGAAGTGATCTCCCGCGCTCCCATCAAT
>JAEZHM010000022.1 GCA_023416585.1 Bacillota bacterium | reverse complement strand
CCCGAGCCCTTTTTGCCATGTATGACCTGAATCATGGAGCAGCGCCTCCTTCGTTCAATTTCCTTTATTGGTATTATAACGCAATCTTTCCTTTTATGCAATCTAATCTCCGCTTAAGCCGCCCGTGTTTGTCCGCGCCTTCAGCTCCTCCAGGGACAAGGGGCTCATGAACCTTTGCTTGGCGCCGGGAAGGCGCGCATCCCAGCGGCATACGCCGGCATACTCGCAAAACTTGCAGGCGCTGAACGTATTTGTTTTGGCAGGGGAGATGGCAATGTCGCCTTTGCGCATGGAGGATGCCAGCTTTTCTGCAGTCTTTTTGGCATGGTTCAGCAGGCTTCGCATTTCCTCAAGCGAGGCGGCTGAGGCGTTGGCGGAAAGTGAACCGTCCTTATTGAACACCTGCTTCATGCTGGTAAGGTCCTTGTCCATGGCGTTTACAACGGTGACATCTGACAGCACAATGCCCCGAAGACGAAGCAACTGTGCAATCTCCCTTTCGGCCCGTTCCTTGATGCCGACCTCAAGGTCCACCAATGGGTCGTCGATGTGGAAATAAAACGCGCCTGCAGGTTCCGCGCCGGATTTTGCGTTCAAGGCCGCCATCAGGTACATAAGAAGCTGCAGTTGGAGCCCCCAGTAGATTTGCGTGGGGTCCAGCTCCTTGTGGCCGCTTTTGTAATCCACCACACGCAGATAGACGCTCTCGCCGTCTTCATACAAGTCCACCCGGTCGATCACGCCCCTGAGCAATACTTCCGTTCCATCTGCCATTTGAAGGCGGATGGGGGGCAGCGGGCTGTCGGGCGTGCCAAAGCCGACCTCCGCCATTCTGGGACGGAAGCTGCTGCTTTTCATGTGCTGGGTAAACATCCAGGCGGCCCGGCGGATAATGCGCAGATACTTTTTGCCAAGGGCTTTCGTCTGGGCGTTTTCACCCAGCGGCCCCTCCGCCCAAGACTGCTCAATAGGGGATAATACCTCATTCATCAGGCCGTCGCATTCCGTTCGGTCAATGTCCGGCCAGGAAGCATGCTGTGCTGTTTTTTCCATGAAATCCTTCAGCGCGCCATGGAAGATTGTACCCACATCGGCAGTGGTTAAAGCCCATTCCTTTCTTGGCACGGGCTGCAATCCGTAGTGTACAAAGTGCTTATAGGGACACTTCGCGTATTCCTCCAGCCGGCTGACAGACATGGTCTGATGCCCAAACAATTTCAAGGCCGTGGCGGGATGGAGGGGTCTGGCGTCCAGCTTTTCCGAAAGCGCTTGTATGATAGATAATGCCTGCTGCCTTGTATCAGGATTTGTGTACAGGCTTACCCAGGCGTCCATCCATGGTTCGGAAAGTGCTTCGTTAAGGGTTGCGCCATCCCACAGCGAGGAGAGGCGAAGCGCGAGCCCATCCAAAGCCGGTATGGGCGCCAAAGGCTCATTGGGCCCGGATGGCCCGGTGACGCCGCCCATTTCCACAAGCTTGGGGAACAGGCGTGTTTTCAGCAGCGTCAAAAATCCTGCGGGGCGCTGGCTTTGGCCGCTTTGGGTGGCTTGGGCGTGGCTTAAAAATAGCTTTTCGGAAGGCAGCGTCAGAGTACGCTTGAGATCCGTACGTGCCAGATGGTCCCGCCCATCCCCGTTAAGCCCCAGGTGGGTGTCGGCCAATGTTTCCAGCTGTTCCCGCTCCTCGTCGCGAAGCAGGCTTAAGTTTTCCGACTGCAAAAGGCCATCGCTCAAACCCATCACAAACATAGCCCGTATGCTGCCCGGCATCACATGGCCGATTTCGCCGCATACCACCGTATCGGGGGAGGGTGGCAATGCGCTTAACTCTCCGGCAGAAAAGCCGGCGGCGAGCCAAGCGGCTACCTGGGTGGAAGGAGCGCGCAAACCTGAAAGAAGGTCGTGCATCTGATCCAGCGTTCCCAGCAAAAACTGCCATACCTGCCTTGTCTGGGAGGCCTGGGCCGCCATGTTCAGGGAAAGAAGGCGTTCCTCCTCCTTTTGCAGCGAATGATAGGCATCCACCTGCTCCAGAAGATGGAAGATGGCGCGCAGTGATTCGGTGGCTTCCTTGGCTTTAGACAGCGCGGCCTGCATTTCCACCAGCGGGCCGATCAAGGCCCGGCGGGCAGGTTCCAGACTGGCGGCTTCCTCCTGATTGCCCCTTGTGAAGGGCTTGCGCCACCTGTCGCCATAAATGCCGTTGGCTATGGCGTAATTCTCAAGCCGATTGCAATCCACCGGCGAGACGGGGGCATAGCCGGATTTCAAGCAGGCCAGAATGTCGGCCCGGGCATATCCTTTGGAAGCTGCCCGAAGGGCGTGCGTTAAGAAGCGGATCAGCCCGTGGGAAGCGGCCGGCACCTTTTCCTCCAGATAAAAGGGGATGCCGTAGCTTGTAAAAACAGCGTGGAGGATGGTACCGTAGGCCTGCATGCTTCCCGCCGCCACCGCCATTCCGCCCCAGGGGACACCCGCTTCGTGGAGCTTGATCATTTGCGATGCGGCTTCATGGGCCTCGGCATAGGGGTTGGGGGCGGCAAACAGGGATATGGCATCCGGAATGTCGGGATAGGCATAAGACGGATGGGCGAACAGGTTCGCTTCCAGGTGTTCAATTTCCTTTGCCGCTTCAAGCGGCGTTTCGTCAAGATACTCCCATGTAAATAATGTGTTTTGCGCTTTGAGCATTTTCGTAAACCGCTGGGCGCTTTGTCTGGCCGGCAGATAAAGGTATCCGTCCCGTGCTTGTGGCCGGTCCATGGTGAGGGCAACGGTCATCCCGGCGCAAAGCTGTGTTCCGGCGCACAACAGATGGCATAGCTGCGGCGGCAGAATATCAAAACCGTAAGCGAAGACATGGGCGTTTTCAAACAGCCCGCTTTGGGGTAGCCGCCTTGCGGCCTCGTCCTGCACATCCTCCCCATCCACGAACCGGCCGGATAACTGCGTTTCATAGGCCTGCCAGCAGCGGGCGATATCGTTCAGCTTTTGCTTGAGCGAATTATTGGGAAGTGCAGAAGCCTGCGCAAGCAAGCCGTCCGCTGTCAGGCTGCCCCGCTTGAAATCGGCAATGAGGCTGCTCATTTTTTCCACAAAGCCGGCGTGGGCAGCGGCGCGGCGGTAATAGACAAGCTCTTTTTGCACCTGGTTAACCGCCCGGCTCAGTGCCATGCGCTTGCCGCGGCTGTCCAGGGGCACCCTTCCATCGGTGCCGGCAGCGTCGAAAATCCTTTGGGTCAGCCTCGAGGGGGAAAGCACCTGAATGTTGAAAAAGCCGGGCATGTCAAGGCGGCGGATGAGATCTACCTCCGCCTGCAGGGTATACTGTTCCGGCACCAGCAAAAGGCAGGTTTCACCCTTGAAGTGAAGCCAGCCGATTTGTGTGATAATATGGGGCAGGAGCCTGTGCATCCGCCCCCCCAGGATGGTGACTTCTCCCATGCTCACCCCTCCAACCCCATTATGCCACGGCAGGCTTAGGCCCGTCAAATGAAGCTTTCAAAAGCAAGAAAAATGGGGTATCATGGATAAGGTATAGAAAAGGGGGATCCGTATTGCGCCTTTGCATCCTCACCGATATCCACGCCAACCTGCCGGCGCTCACGGCTGTGCTGAACAAAGCCAAGCAGCAGGGGGCGCAAGGCTTTATCTCCCTTGGTGATCAAGTAAATTTCGGCCCACAGCCCCGGGAAACGCTGGCGCTTTTAAAGGATTGGAACGTCAAGCTCCTGAAGGGCAACCATGAAGATAGGATTGTTCGCTTTTATAACGGCGAACAGACACTTTACCAGGAATATAACTGGTCTGCGCATATGTGGACGACCCGTGAGGTCGCCGGCATCGATTTGAATTTTGACAGGGAATGGCGTTATGAAGAAATGCTTCTAACCCATGCCGTGCCGGGCAATTTGTTTACGCTGCTTACGCCTTTGGATGCCGATGAAATGAAGGATATCTTGCGCGGCCTTAACGTGAAATGGCTGGTATGCGGCCACTATCATACCCCCTGGCAGGTAAGCGTGCAGGGCAAGCATTTTGTGAACCCCGGATCCTTAGGCATCCTGGATGACGGGCGCGGCTGCCAGGCTGCTTACGCCATGTGGGAGGATGGGCGGGTAACGGCCTACACAGTGCCATACGACCCCGCGAAGCTTAAGAAAGCCTTTGTGGACGGCGGGCTTGCCGCCGCCGCGCCGGAAATGTCCCGGTCCGTTTTGCAAACCATGCTCTGGGGGCATCATGGACTTACACCCAAATGGTTAGGGTACGTTCAAAAAACCGCCGAAGCTGCGGGTATTTCCTGGCAGGGCCGGGAAGCTTTTCACCTGGCCGCGGAAAGCTTTCCCTGGGCGGAGGACATTTCCTGCGAAGAATTCTGGCGGCGCCCGTAAGCAAGGAGGAACCTATGCAGTTTGATGATACCATAGCCGCCATCGCCACGGCCACGGGCCAGGGGGGCATTGCCATCCTGCGCATCAGCGGCCCCCGGGCGGAGGCAGTACTAAGGAGCGTATTCCATCCTGCCAAGGGGGAAGGGGAGACGTTTCCTTCCCATTTGCTGGTGTACGGCCATGTGGTCAAGGGGAATGAGAAGATCGATGAAGCCATGGCGGTGTTGATGCGCGCCCCCC
Source organism: Bacillota bacterium (assembly GCA_023416585.1). Taxonomy (GTDB): domain Bacteria; phylum Bacillota; class Clostridia; order Christensenellales; family Aristaeellaceae; genus JAEWAH01. The sequence goes on along the minus strand of JAEZHM010000022.1, from coordinate 3,173 downwards.
GCAGCTATACCAGGGAGGATGTGGCGGAGATCCATACCCATGGCGGCTGGATGATGGCTTCGTTGGCTTTGGAACTGGCGCTGAGCGTTGGAGCACGCCAGGCGGAACCGGGGGAGTTTACACGCCGGGCATTTTTGAACGGCAGGCTGGATTTAAGCCAGGCGGAGGCTGTAATGGGCCTGATCGCGGCAGGCGGGCGGCAGGCGGCGAAGGCGGCCATGCGCCAGCTGGACGGCGGGCCTAGCCAGTTCATCCGGGAAGTTCTGGACAAGCTTTATGGCCTTATGGCCGGGCTGGAGGCTGCCATCGACTATCCGGAGGAAGTGGAGGAAGAGGAAGCCACGCGAAGCCTGCGCCATGGCGTTTTAGTATTGGCAAAGGAGTTGGAGGATGCCTGCGACGAGCGTGGCGTGAAAATGCTGGAGCGGGGCATGGATGTGGTGTTGTACGGCCGGCCCAACGTAGGCAAAAGCTCGCTTTTGAACGCTTTGCTGGGGGAGGATAAGGCCATCGTTACCGATGTGCCGGGCACCACCAGGGATATCCTTTCGGGAAACATGGAAATAAACGGCCTGCCGGTCACGTTAAGCGACACCGCAGGCCTAAGGGATACGGAAGATGCGGTGGAAAAGATAGGTGTCAGCCGGGCGCAAAAAGCCATGGCCAGGGCTGATGTGGTGATAATGGTCATCGACGCCGGACAGACCTTATCACCGGAAGATAAAGAATTGCTGCTTTCCCCGCCGGAGGGGGAGTTTGCCATAGTGCTGAACAAAAGCGATCTGGCACCTATGGTAGCAACAGAAGATATAAAGGAACTGTGCCCATCGGCCCCGGTAATCGCTCTTTCTGCCAAAACAGGGGAGGGGCTTGCCAACCTGAAGGCATACCTTGCGGAAAAGGCGGGGGAACCTTCCAGGCTTGCATTAACCACATCCCGCCATCTTGACGCTGCCAGAAGGGCCGCAAACAGCCTTCATCAGGCGGCTGATAGTCTTACGTCCGGCATCCCCCTGGACCTTGCTGCCGTGGATCTGCGGGACGCATTATCCGCCTTGGGGGAAATCACAGGGGATGAGGTGGAGGAAAGGATATTGGACCGGGTGTTTTCCCAGTTCTGCGTGGGGAAATAGGGGAATAATTAAGAGTCGCTGCCATCCTGGACGGAGAATGAGGAATCGGTTCTGAAAATCTCATACCGAAGGATTCAGTGACAAATTGAAATTTGTCAGCTTCGTAATAAGCTTATTAAGTACATTCCATATATTTTTCGATTGCTTTTATCCTATCTATCCTGTTACGACTGATTTCAACCTTATATCTATCCTGCAAAGGTTCGATAAATACTTCAAATCCATTCCATAATACTTTTTCGTATTGATGTTGATGATTTTCCATATTCATTTTATCGTCCGCCGCTATATCAATTAAGGCCCCTTCCAAACATAGTCGACCAAAATATCGCACAATCCAAGTTCCCTTATTGTCTCCAAACGGCTCGACAACGTAATCGGAGAATAAGCTCTTCACTTTATAAAAATCCCTTGTGTGAACAATTATATCCATGTCGTTTGGTTTAATGTTCACGCCAAGCAAGGCCTCGCTAGTGCTTCCAAATAAATACCATTCGATTCCGTTCTCCGAGAATTTTTGAGCGAGCAATAACAAGATATTTTGCCAATCGAATACCCCTTCAAACATAGATTGCCCTAACCGTGCAAAGTTTCTTTTAATAAGCGCTTTGTCTTCCTCGCAAACACCCCCATCTTCTATATTTTTAGGATAGATTTTCAAGAATCTTTTATCGGTTTTTTTATACCACGCATGTAGAATCTTTTCCTCGTAATCCATTCCCGCATCCTCAACGCAAAGCACAAAATCAGTTTCAGTTTCATAGCAGTAACACTTCATGGAATGTTTTCTCCTCTCATTTAATAACTCGTACTAAATTTTAATATAACTAAGGAAAGTTTTCTTGACTTGGCTTGCGAACATTAGTAAAATAATCCGCAGTAAAAAACCATTCGACAAATTCCCGCTTATATATCCCGGTTCATTTGGGATTCATGGATTCGCAGTATTCATCTTCCGTCCACCTTGCTGGATTTGCATCAATATAGTTCCATTTTGTAAGATTATCGGCCTCGTAGCGAATGATGTGATCGTAATATGTTTTTTGAAAGACCGATACGCCGCTTTCTTTTGCCACCAGCGTTTTCAATGACCGAATGATCTTCGGTATTCTGGCATCAGAGGGGAGCGATGCGCCCATCATCCCATCCGTAGGGGGCGATGTTCTCATCGCCCCGTTTTTCAATGCAATGATCATATGGATGTGACCCAGCATGATGACATATTTGTCAACGTGTGCATTCTCATGTTTTATATCGATATTGTTGATGTACTTCTCGGTAATCGTCCCAATTTCACTCAAAAGAACCGACGGGGCGATGTGGGCATCGCCCCCTACGATGCGTCTCAGCGTTTCGCGCCGATGAAGGGTGCATATTGACACAAAGTCATATCCCGCCTGCGAGTCATCGTGCCCTTTCAGACGCATTTGTTTTAGATACGGCAAGTCGATTTTCCTATCATTCATATGCCTGGCCCTTTTTGTTTTTGCCATCTGGACAAGAGCACCTATTCTCATGTTTGTATCGATATTGCTATTGTACTTCTATGCAATTGCTAATGCTTTACTCAAAAGGACCACGGAACGATGCGCCCACTATTCCATCCGTAGGGGGTGATGCCCACATCGCCCCGTTTTTCAATGCAATGATCATATGGATGTGGCCCAGCATGATGACATATTTGGCAACGTGAGCATTCTCATGCTTTGTATCTTATTGTTGATGTACTTCTCGGTGATTGCCCCAATTTCACTCAAAGGAACCGACGGGGCGATGTGGGCATCGCCCCCTACAATGCGTCCCAGCGTTTCGCGCCGATGAAGGGCGCATATTGACACAAAGCCATATCCCGCCTACGAGTCATCGTGCCCTTTCAGACGCATTTATTTTCGATAGGCAAGTCGATTTTCCTATCATTCATATGCCTGGCCCTTTTTGTTTTTGCCGTCTGGACAAGAGCACCTATTCTCATGTTTGTATCGATATTGCTATTGTACTTCTCTGCAATTGCTAATGCTTCACTCAAAAGGGCCATGGAGC
>JAEZHM010000158.1 GCA_023416585.1 Bacillota bacterium | reverse complement strand
CGCAGAATCCCATAAATCAGGGTGGTTGGCGAGTTTTTCAGAGGTATATAACCCATTTTTCTCTCCCCGAATGTGTTGTCCTGCTCTCAACCTTGAAATAATCATCGCTTACTCAAGGGGAAGCCTTAGTATACGATCAACTTGTATCCTATTTCCGAGTCGGCATCAGGTAAAATACGCAAGCCCGCCGCGCATGCGGGTGGAAAGGTACCACAGCCGAAGATCAAAGCATATTTCATTCCCCTCGTCGGAGGCGCAGGTGATTAGATTATTTTCATCTATATCCGCCTTAACGATGGTGATCCAGTGCCAGCCCTGAATGTTTTTCACCTTGCCCTTGGTGAGGTTCAAAAAGCCTATCGGGCAGTCAGATTCAAGGCCGGCTTTTACAAATGCCGCAAGCTCGGAAACCGGCGCGCGGTTTCTTGCCATGTTGCCGGGCACGTCGAAAAGGTGGGGCGTTAAAGCAATGCCCCGGCTTTTTGCAAACTGTACGACGCCTTCCGTAAACATTTCTGCTTTATTCAGCCCCATGTTTCCGGGCGTGACAAATTTGTAGACCTCTTCCATGTGCTGGGCAAAATCGGAAAGGTTCATGGTTTCATAACCGTATAAGCCCCTTAAGTCAGGGCGTGTAAAGGCAAGGTACGCAAGCAGGTTGGCGGCGCAGGTAGGGCCGCAGCCCGCATTGCGGTGCCATTCGCTTTTATACCATTCCTGAAAACCACCGAAAAAGGCTTTTTCCGTTTTTTCGTCGGTGATTGCTAAAAGCTCCGGGTGCAAAATCGCTGCAGTCATTTCGGCTCCTTTATTGAAAATGAATCACTGTGTTCCGGTTACTTAAGAAGTTGTGGACGGAGCACTAATACAGTATAGCTGATTTTGGCGGAATCATCAAACCTGATGTAGTGCCATTGCCGGCGTTCTTCTGGTTTCGTTATATATACCTGTTTTTTTGCATCATGCACCATGCTTGCCCTTTTCTTCCCACAGCATCATTCCACAAGCACCCCATGTACAACAAAGTAGTCTTTTTCTCTGTTTTCCCGGCAGGTAACCAGGGTGATGATTTGAGATCCGGCGGTCAATGATGCTGATCCGGCGCTGATATCCGAGCGGTTTTTCAGTACATTCAGAAAAGTTTGTTTCTCTTCATCCGTATTCAATTGAAACCCCCGCACATCGGTGGCCTGACTGCATGTGTAGGCCGAAAACACATAAAAGGTTTTCTTTTCAAATAAGCCCGTAAACACAATGTAGCGGTGATCCCGTGTAAAGGCAACTTTTCTGTACTGCGTCAGCTCATGGAACATGCTGCCATCTTTCATGTTATGGCCGTACAGCACAATGTTGAAGTCTCTTAGGTCCATGCTGTTTTTGCTGTCCATAAAGATGGCGCCGCTTGCGTTCTTTTTCTTTAAAAAGGTATGTGTTTCATAATAGCTATTGTCTTTGCCACGGACCACCGGGTATTGAATGGCGGTGCCGTCGATTGCCAAATATCCCGCCGTGTCGCTGTTCTGCGCCTTGAGCTCATTCATTTGCTCGCTTATATACACAGGCGGCGTCATGGCGGGTATGGCTGTGGGAACTGGCGTGGCGGGCGCATTCCTATTGATGGCAGGCAAAACTGTGCCGCTGGATGTTGGCATAGGCGTGCTGTTCATTTGCCTGGCGATCGCAGCGTACTCATCCGCGGCCTTGCGGTATTCCAGCAATCTGAAGATAAATCCCGCGGAGGCTATGAGCAGTATGGTGTACAACACAAGGACAAGCGCCCTGTGCCGGCGGCGTTTTACTGTTTTGCCGCCTGATATAAAGCGCTTGCCCTCTGGATAATAACCGCTGTTGCTCCAATTTTTCCGCTGGTTCCGGATTTTTACGTCCCCTCCGAATGGATATTCATCCCGCGATATGCTTACCGCCATGCCTTCATTCTTTTGAGCAGTATAATGGCTGCCAGGGATAGTATCATTAGAGCGCCGAAGAGAAGGAGGGCGTCGTTGTCTCCTGTCACCGGCATAGGGTCCTGCACTACGAATCCGGCCTCGGCGTACCCGTCCGTATACTGGAAGCGCAATGTGTATGTGCCCGGCTGCAATGTATTCAGGAAATCCTGATGCAGGGTAACAATGGTGCTTCCTTCGGTTACGTCGTAATTGCTTTCGTCCACGCGTTCGCCATTCAGCATCAGCCCGGTGAATTTGCGTATGTCGCCATTGGCCCTGATGGTGAGCGACGAGGGATTGGGATCATTCTGCTGAAAGGTACTCCCGTCGCCGCTCAGAATGTAGTAATCGATGGGGGCCGTGCAGGTGAAAGCGGCATCCACTCTTGCGTTTACGCCTTGGGAGCCTATGATTTGAATCGTTTCATTCCAGGCGCCTGTAGAAAGCCCTTTCTTGGGCGTAACCGTGAAGGCGGCCGTATCCCCTGGCGCGAGAGCGGTTTTCGACAGCACGCCGATTACAAAATGGGAGGCGGCGGGCTGATACAATGATATGCTTTGATTGCCTGTGTTCGTAACCGTAACGGTTTGAACCGCCGGTTGTATATATCCTTCTGCCAGGCTTCCAAAGTCCATGCTGGATGGGCTTGCGCTGATTAAGTAGGAAGGTGCCGCGGTAACGGCAAAGCGTACCTCGACATTTGCCTGTGCTCCATTGGAACCCTGAAGGACGATGGTTTCAGTATAACTGCCTTCCGTCAAACCGATCTTGGGCTGCAAGGTAAAAGCAGCTTCCTCCAATGGCGCGATGCTGAGCGTTGACAGCGTGCCGACGGTGAAATTCGTTGATACCGGCTGGTTAAGTGTCACAGGTTGGTTGCCGGTATTTACGACGGTGATGGTTTTTGCAGCAGGCGGTGGGTAGCCTTCCGCGGAGCTGGCGAAATTGATAGTGAATGGGCTGGCCGTAATGGCAAAGCTGGCAGACTGCACCGTGAAGGATATATCGACACTGTCGCTTGTAGCGCTTGTAGTGCCAAAGGCAATGGTCTCATTGTATGTTCCGGCGGAAAGCCCGGCCTTGGGCTTCACGGTAAACCGGGCCGAAGCGGCCGGCGTAAGGGTCAAAGCGTCAAGGGCAGTAATGTCAAAGCGTGTACTTAAGGGTGTGGTGAGCGTTACATCCTTGTTGCCCGCGTTGGTGATGATAACCGTCTGTGCAGTGGGCACTAACGTGTACCCCTCGACCGCGCTGCCGAAGCTTAAATTGTGGGTGTCCGCTTCCACCGCGTAGCTGGCTGCCTGAACGGTGAAGGTCACATCCACGCTTGCGCTTGTAGAGCTTCCGGTGCTGAGAATAATGGTCTCATGATGCAGCCCTGCCGCCAGCCAAAGCTTTGGCTTTACGGTGAAGGTGCCCGTACCGCCGGACACGAGGGTCATGGGGAAGGTGCCCGTGATATCATAGCCCGCGGCCGTGGGCGCGGAAGGAATGGTCACAGTGGAATTCCCTGTATTGGTGACGGTCACCGTCTGGGAAGCAGGCACTGCGGTGTAGCCTTCGACGGCGCTGCCAAAATCCAGGCTGGATGGGCTGGCCGTAATCGTGTAGGTGGCGGCATTTACGGTAAAAGCCACATCCACACTGGCGATTGTTCCTTCAACCGAGGAAAACGTAATGGTCTCATTATATACCCCTGCCGCCAGCCCAGGCATTGGATGCACGTAGAAGGTATACGGTATCCCAGGTACAAAGATTGTGGTGGTTTGCGAAATACTATAGTTCGCAGGATCGGTTACGATAATGAGCATAGGGGTATTCCCCGTATTGGTGACGGTCACTTTCTGGATCGCTGGGGCTGAGGAATAGCCTTCCATGACGCTTCCAAAGTTCAGGCTGGATGGATTGGCTGTAAGCGTATAGGTGGCGGCATCTACAGTAAAAGCCACATCCGTACCTGCGCTTGTGCCGTGATTTGTGCTCAATGTGATGGTCTGGTTGTGCGGTCCTGCAGCCAGCCCATACTTTGGCTTTACAGTGAATGTGCTCGTACCGCCGGACACAAGGGTCATGGGGAAGGTGCCCGTGATATCATAGCTCGCGGCCGTGGGCGCGGAAGGAATGGTCACAGTGGAATTACCTGTATTGGTGACGGTAACCGTTTGGGAAGCAGGTACTGGGGGGTAACCTTCGACGTCGCTGCCAAAATCCAGGCTGGATGGACTGGCCGTAATCGTATAGGTGGCAGCATCAACGGTAAATGCTACATTCACATTGGCGCTGGTTCCATGGTCCGTGTTTACGGTGATCGTCCCGCTGTGCGTACCCGCTGACAAGCCAGTTTTGGGCTGTACGGTGAAGGTGGCGCTGGCCCCGGCACCTAAGCCGGTTGTGCTTAACGCTCCCAACACATAATCGGTACCGGTAGGCTGAGTGAGCGTTACGTAGGAATTGCCCTTATTGGTGATGGTCACCGTCTGTGCTGCAGGCGCCGAGGTGTAGCCTTCGAACAAGCTGCTAAAGTTCAGGGGGGAAGGGCTTGCCGTAATTGTATAGATGGCAGCAACAACCGTGAGTGGGTTGGTATATACCGTTTGTCCATTTGCGCTTAGCGCCACCGTTTGCCCGTTATGGGCCGCCACAGACAGGGCCGTTCCGTTTGCGGGGACTGCTGTAATGCCTTTTATGCCAAATTGCGCAAAATCCACAGTCTCCTCGGATGCGTCATTGTATGTCAGCGTTGCCGCAAGCCCCGCAAGGTTCAGGCTTTCCCCTTCCACATAAGTAAGGTCGTCAGGCTGTGTATCCACCGTTATGCCATTTGCCGCCAGTGGCGTAGTAGCCGGGAAGGTGATGGTATATGTCAGTCTATTTCCTTCCGTATTTCCGAAAACGGTATCTAGCTGCGGTGTTCCCGTGTCCACTGACAGCGTAGTGCCTGATGTAAATTTGCACGTTGGGCCCGCTGCCAATTCAACAACGGCTTTATAGGTTTTGCCTGCCCTGAATTTGCCGTTTATGAGATTGGCCGGTGATCCATCCCCGTTTTCCCAGGTAAGGCCGGAAACTATATAGTCGGAAGACAACGGTGCAAGGCTTGCAATTGATGTGGGTATCTCGCCCATCACAGGCGCTGCAATGCCGCTGACACCGGCAGATGTGATGCTCTTTGTTAGCGTGAGGCTTACGCCGTCAAACTGAACATAATCCGAACCTGTTGTCTCAGTGCTAATCGCTGCAGTAAGAATCATTTGAACCTTTCTTGTTCTGCTGTCAATGGAATCACGATTAATCGTAAGCATTTCCCAGCTCTCATCTGCTTTTGTACCGATAGCAGTATAGATACCCAAAGTATTATTGGAAGCATCAAGCAAAGTCAGCTGGATCGCATTAGATGAATTGGAAGCATTTTTTCTTGATTCTGCGCTTACATGTATATTTACGGCACCTACATCAATGTCGGAAGCCAAAATGGAAAAGTCAATTATCTGATAAATACTTGTTATTCCATTGCCTATTGGCCAATAATCGAATACATTTCCCCCGTCTAAAGAGTATGGAAACGCTATAAGGCCACTCTCCAGCGTCAATACCATAATTTCTGATGATCCAGGGTTCCAGCCGGCCGGTGCACCATTAGAATCGCTGGCTTGCGCGTTTCCGTTAATCACCAGGTTCTGCCCGTATGCGGTAATGGCCTTTGCCGCCTGAGGAAATAGTGAAAAGCAAAGAAATACGGCAGCAGTAACCATGAGCACCGTCGCGCCTTTTAGGAATGCTTTCATTTCAGCTATTTTCGTTCGCGCAAAGGGATGGAGGATACTGCTGTTTTTTTCATTTTCCATTTTATTCACTCCATTAATCAGCTTCCGTTTTGCCATTCCATCGTCTTTTTCTCTTACAGGGCGGGGTGTCGGCTTTTGCGCTTTTCATCTGTCTTTGAATAGTCAAGTCTAACTTTGTTATAAATTTGATAATGCATATTATACCAAAAAACGGCAGGAAAGCAATTATTTCATTGCTTATTATGGAATTTTAAGGTTTTCGGAAAGAGTGAACTGCAGTTTATTTATGCTATAATGCATCAGGAACATGGCCGCTTGGAATTTGCTTTGTGAACGGGAAAAGGAGAAGCCTATGAATGTTCTGATCAGCGCCTGCCTGCTGGGAATACGCTGCCGGTATGACGGGGCGGCCAAATATAATGCGCATCTTGAAAAGCTGATGGAAAAGCACCATTTGATTCCCGTCTGCCCGGAAATCTACGGCGGCCTTTCTACGCCCAGGGATCCTTCCGAGCGGGTGGGGGACAAGGTGATGGGCAAAAACGGGCAGGATGTTACCGCAGCTTTCCAAAAAGGGGCGGAGGAAACACTGGCGCTGGCGAAGCTTTATCACTGCAAGTACGCCGTTTTGAAGGAACGCAGCCCTTCCTGCGGTCATGGGGAGATTTACGACGGCACGTTTTCCGGCGCGCTTATGCCGGGCAGCGGCGTTACGGCGGAGCTGCTCCTAAAAAACGGCGTGACGGTGCTGGGTGAATCGCAGATAGAGGAATTTTTGCGTTTGCACGGTTGATACAATAAGGGGAAGGATCAAAGGGAGGTTTTTGTATGCCTGCTTTTACATACAAGTGTCCCGCCTGCGGCAACGCGCTGAAATTTGAGCCGAACAGCGGGAAGTTCGCCTGCGAATTTTGCTCAAGCACCTATGACAAAGCGTATCTTGACAAGCTGGATGACAAGGCATATATGCAGGAGGAGGCCGGCCGCGCACGGGATGCGGCAAAGGAACAATACCTTTATTCCTGCCCCAGCTGCGGAGCGGAGCTGACCACAAGCGACACCACCGCCTCCACCATGTGCTATTACTGCCATAATCCTGTAGTCATCGTGGGAAGGCTGGAGGATACGTACAAGCCTGATGCCGTCCTGCCCTTCACATACGACAAACAGGGTGCGAAGGACAGGTTTTTCAAGTGGATACGCAAAAAAAAGTATGTGCCCAGGGAGTTTGTTTCCGAGGCCAGCGTGCAAAGGCTGTCCGGCGTCTATTACCCCTACTGGCTTGCGGATTATGAATCGTCCGCCAGCTTCACGGGGGAAGGGCAGATCGTGACTCATACTTCCACGGCGAAGTATAACATCACCACCACCAAGTTTTACAGCATCTCCAGAGATGCGGACATCTCCTTCAGGAACGTACAGCGCAGCGCGTTGCAAAAATCTGACCGGAAGCTGTCGGACGGCGTGCATCCCTATGAGCTTGAGAATATGGTGGATTTTGCCCCTTCCTACCTGTCGGGCTTCATGGCTGAGAAGCGGGATGTGGCCAAGGAGGCCATCAGCGCTTCGGTGGAAGCAGAATTGCAGGGTTATGCCCAGCCGCTGATCACATCCGGCACGCCATACACCTCCGTGGTGGGCGTGACTACCATGAAGCTGAAGGGAAACAGGTACCGGTATGCGTTGCTGCCCGCCTGGGTCATGACATACCGGGGTGAAAAGGGAAAAATGTATTATTATGCCATGAACGGGCAGACCGGGGAAGTATGCGGCGTGCTGCCGGTGGACAAGAAAAAACTGGTGTTCCATGGCGGCATATTGGCTGCCCTTGTGTGTGGCGTATTGCTTGGCGTTTTCTATTTCTTTGTGTAGGAGGAAGCGGATATGAAAAAAATCATTGCCATCATTGTTGCATGCTTTTTTCTGCTGCCTCTTTTTGCCCGGGCGGAACCATTGGGTCAGGGCAGCCAGCGGGTGTTCGATAACGCAAAGCTTTTGAGCAAGAACGAAATCGACAAGCTGGAAGGCACGATCGCGCTGCTGAAAAAGCAGTATCCTATGGATTTTGTTATCCTTACCTCAAACGATGTGCAAGCAGGCAGGTCTCAAGCGTTTGCCGACGATTTTTATGGCAGCAACGGTTTCGGCATGGGGGATGACGCCAGTGGCATTTTGCTTTTGATTGATATGAGCAACCGCGAATGTACCGTATCCTCTTCCGGGTTGATGATTCGCTATGTCACCGACTCCCGCTTGAACACGCTGCTGGATTCGGTTGCCTCCCATCTTTCCGGCGGGAAGTATGCAGATGCTGCGTATGCCGCGCTTGTCCAGCTTTCTGTGTACCTGGCTAACGGCATCCCCGGCGGCCAGTACAATCAGGATGAGCAAGGGAACATTGACCGGTATGTTAAGCCCAAGGCCGTAACGCTTACGGAGGCCGCCATCGCGCTGCTTGTTGGCCTTTTAAGCGGCGTTGCACTGTTTTTTTCCGTGCGCCATGCATATGCCATGAAGGGCTCCGCCTACAAGTATGATTTGAACAAGAACACAACCGTTAATTTGACCGGCGCTACGGATGTATTCTTACGTACCCAGGTCACAAGGACGCCCAAGGCCTCGTCCTCTGGCGGCGGGGGCATTGGCGGCAGGAGCAGCACCCACAGTTCCTCCAGCGGGCGCGTTCACGGCGGCGGGTCGAGAAAGTTCTGATACTAACCTACATGCCGTCAACGGCAGCAGACGATATAGAAATGAATGGAACTGCCTGCATTGCGTATGTGACTTTTCTTAACTCCTTCAGTCGCTGCGGCGACAGACATCCCATCTGGCTCGATCGTCACGGTGCTTGCTATGCCCCGCCTGCCGTAGGGCGTGGGCTTGCTCACGCCGCTTGTTTCGCCAGCCTCCTCCATACCGCCCATTTCCGTCACTGGCGGGGCTGTGTTCCGGAGCCTCAAGAGGGAGCCTTTCTAAGAGCCTCCCTCTTGAGGGAGGTGCCGCCCGTAGGCGGCGGAAGGAGTATTTGCTGCGGGATGTAAAAGATACAAATAATGGGCAAGGCTGTCTTTTGGCAGCCTTTTTAGTTGCTCCGCAATCTGGAAACAATAGCAGGATGCACAAAAACCAATTCACAATGAAGTGAATAACTTCAAAGTTCATCACTTATGCCCTTTTGGCAAATGTCATGTACCGAGATATTAACATATAGCACATGAAAAGTTATTTTTTTCTGTATATATTGACTTATTTAATCGTATATCTTATACTCTGTTCAAGAGTTGTTCGTAAATAGGCTGTTTGCCTTTGATGGTGAATTTCCCCGCTCATTTACCACCAAGGCAGGTGGATAAACTTCCTGGATTTTTGCTCAGCACAGCGTGTTTGTAACCGTATGGGCTTGCATAAATGGGGTATGAGGCGCGATTGCGCTCCATCATATATCAAAAGGAGGGTATCCCATGAAAAAACTAGTCGCTCTTTTACTGTGCGTCGTGATGGTGCTGGGCATGGCCAGCCTCGCGAACGCGGAAGCGGCAAAGACCAAGCTGACATTCTGGACTTTCATCGACCAGCACAAAGCGTTCTTTGAGGCAAGGGCACAGGCCTGGAACGAACTGCATCCCGACCGCCAGATCGAGCTGGAAGCAACGGTTATCGGCTATGAAGACATGCACAACAAGTTCAAGATCGCTCTTCAGTCCGGCGTTGGCGCGCCCGACCTGTGCGACGTGGAACTTGGCCAGTTCCCCAACGTGCTGCTGGGCCAGCCGCAATTGGTGGAATTGAATGAGTACATCAAGGATTATGTGAAAGACATCGTTCCCGCCCGTTTGAGCATCTATTCCAAGGGCGACAAGGTGTACGGCATTGACTACCATGTTGGCGCCACAGTTGCTTTCTACAATGTGGAACTGCTGAACGCCGCCGGCATCGACTACAAGACCATCGTGACCTGGGACGACTGGGCGGAAGCCGGCCGCAAGCTGAAGGCTGCCAACCCCAACGCGTTCATGGGCAACGTGGAGACCACCACCAACTGGATCACCTCCCTGATGATGACCGAGCAGGGCGCGGACTTCCAGGATAACAGCAACCCCGAGAAGCCCGTTCCCACGGTTGACAGGCCCGAACTCTTAAAGGCCATCACCACCCAGCAGAGCTGGCTGAAGGACGGCATCGCCATGGTATGCCCCGGCGGCCAGGTGGACACCGAAGAAGGCAAAGCCTGGGTCAACACCGGCGTTTGCGCCACCGTCATCATGCCCTTGTGGTATATGAGCCGCTTTGTGGATGAGATTCCCGCCATGGCCGGCAAGTATGCCATTGCCCCCGCCCCCGTGTTTGAAAAGGGCCAGCCCCGCTCTATCGGCCTGGGCGGAACGGGCACTGTAGTTTCCCTGACCTGCGCCGATAAGGACCTGGCCGCGGAATTCGACGTGTTCGCCAAGCTCACTCCCGAAGGCGAGAAGATGATCTGGGAAATCCTGGGCTTCGATCCCCTGAACCGCGCTGTTTGGGAAGACACGGCCATGACCCACAACCCCGACAATAAGTTCGTCAAATATTTTGTGACCAACCCCTTCGACACGCTGCTGGAAGTAAAGGATGAAATCAGCTTTATCGTTTCCACCTCCATCAGCCCCACCATCAACAACTACTTCGGCACCACGCTGTGGAACAACGTGTACATCAACGGCAACGACGCCGCGGATGAGCTGAAGACGGCCCAGGAAACCATCGAGAGCGATATTTTCTAAGAACCGGGGATGTTCTTCCGGAGAGGGGCGAATGCCCCTCTCCGGTCTTCCATATTTTCTATGGGAGTGATGCTGCGTGCGGTATATCAAGGCGTTTCTGTATTCCAAGAAGATAGCGCCATATGTGTTTGTGGTCCCGTTTGTACTGACTTTCCTGATCTTCTTTATTTATCCCATCATCTCAACGGTCAGGATGAGCTTTCAGGACATCCTTCCCGGTCAGGTGGAATGGGTGGGATGGGCCAACTACGAGCGGATTTTCAAGGACAAGATATTCGGCACGGCAGTTTTCAATAGCGTCCGCTACATGATCATCACCTGCGCGCTGCTGATCCCTTTCCCGATGCTGTTTGCGTACATGATCAACAGCCGGTCCATGAAATTCAGCAATGTTTTCAAATCCATTTATTTTATGCCCGTGCTGTCCTCCGTGGTGGTGGCGGGCATCATTTTTCGCATGATGTTTTCTGAACTGCCGGGCGCCATGATGAATTCCCTCCGGTCGCTCTTTGGCATGGAAGCCATATACTGGCTGAAGCTTGAATATCCCAGCCTGCTCGCGCTGATCCTTTTGTGCTGCTGGCGCTGGACCGGCATGAACATGCTGTACTTCCTTGCGGGACTTAAGTCCATACCCGGTGAATTGTATGAGTCGGCCGATATAGATGGGGCCAATGCCTACCAAAAGTTCCGCCATATCAGTTTGCCTCTGTTAAAGCCTACCACGATCTATGTGCTGACCATCAGCATTTACGCGGGGTTGGCCATGTTTACAGAAAGCTATATGGTTTTTGGCAATAACAACTCGGCCCACAACTACGGCCTGACCATTATCGGGTATTTGTACCGCTACGGTTTTGAACGGCTTCGCCTGGGCTATGCTTCCGCGGTGGGGTTGGTGCTTTTGTGCGGGGCCATGATCATTAACATTGTGCAATTGCGTATAACCGGCGTGATCGGCGGAAGGAGGGCAAAAGCATGACAGCTGTTCAGCTTTCCGCGAAGAAGGCCAAAAGCAAGCTGGGTTACAATCCTGTTGCCAGAACATTTCTTTTACTGTTCTTTACGTTGCTTGGCCTGTTGATCCTCATTCCGCTGTGGGCTATACTGCTGGGTTCGTTCAAGGGGGGCAAAGAGCTGTTTGTAAGCGGCCTGAATTTGAGGCTGGAACCCGAGAAACTGAACCTTTTGTCCTGGAGGTATCTGTTCACGGGTATCTCGAAGGAAGGCGTTTATATTGCCCATAGTTACTTTACCTGGTTTAAAAACAGTGTGCTGCTTACGGTTGTGCAGACGGTGCTTACGCTGTTGGTCAGCTCCTTTGTGGCATACGGTTTTGCCATGTACGAGTTCAAGGGCAAGAATGCCATTTTCATGTGTGTGCTGATCGTGTTGATGATCCCCCTGGAAATATTGATGCTGCCGATGTATGTGCAGGTCAACGCCATGGGCTTGTATAACTCTTTTACCGGCATCATGCTTCCGTTTCTGGCAAGCGTTTCTGCCATATTCTTCTTCCGTCAGTTCCTTTCCGGCATACCCCATGAACTTATGGACGCGGGCCGCGTGGATGGCTGCACAGAGTACGGCATCTATGCGCGCATCATTCTGCCAATCATGAAGCCCGCCATCGGCTCCATGGCTGTTCTCACCGGCATGGGCTCCTGGAACAGCCTGCTGTGGCCGCTGCTGGTGATCTCCTCCATGGAAAAATACACGCTGCCCCTGGGCCTGAATACGCTGTTTACGCCATACGGCAACAATTATGACCTGATGATCTGCGGCTCCGTGTTTGCTGTCCTTCCGATCCTTTTGCTGTATCTGCTGGCACAGAAGTATATCATTGAAGGGATGACAGCCGGCAGTCTGAAAGGCTAAAGCCTTCGCGAAAATGACGATGGCGTTATTTTCGCGATTTTGCGCTTTTCACCTACAGGCAGCATATCCGGCGCTGCGCTTGGATAGTGCTGCCTTGTGGCCGGTGAAAAGCGTAAGGAATGCTTGCTTCGCAAGCGCCCCGCGCAGTCCGGAAGCTCAATCGTCACCCTACTTCGCTACCGCTCGTACGGCTCGTTTCGCTTCCCGCCTTCACCCTGCCCATTCCCGCCACTGGCGGGGGCAGGGTTACGGCGCCAGCAAAGCCGGGTGACACGATTTCAATTGAAGGAGTTTCACCCCTTCAATGCATCCCGGATAATATGTCAAACTTTCTACAGGCTGCTGGTAACTTGGAGGATGTTAAGCTGGCAAGGGGAGAGATAACGATTGATTATCAAGGTGGACCGGCAAAGCGTACCCTTTTTTGAGGCGCTGGCCAGCGACGTTCGCGTGGAAATTTTACAGCTTTTGGCCGGCGAGGACTTGAACATCAAGCAGCTGGCCGAAAAGATTGGCATCAGCAGCTCCATCATGACGCGGCATGTGCAAAAGCTGGAGGCAGCCGGCATCATCAAATCCAACATGGTCACGGTGAATGGCGCCAGCCACAAAAAATGCGTGCTGCTGGAAACGGAGTACCGCCTTCAGCTTCCCCACCGCGACGTGAAGCAGAACATTCACGAGGTTTCCATCCCCGTGGGCCATTATACAGACATATGCACACAGCCAACCTGCGGGCTGGCCACAGAGGATAACATCATCGGCTATTTTGACGAACCCAAGTTTTTCATGGACCCGCAAAGGATGCACGCGCAGATCCTTTGGTTCACCCAGGGGTATGTGGAGTATAAGTTTCCCAACTATATGCTGCCGGACCAGACGCTGGAGGAAATCGATATCTCCCTGGAAGTATCCTCCGAAGCGCCGGGATACAATGAGGAGTGGCCGTCGGATATTACCTTTTTCTTGAACGGCACCCGGCTTTTCGACTGGACATGTCCCGGCGATTTTGGCAAGCGCCATGGCGTATTGACGCCGGCCTGGTGGCAGGCCAACCAGTACGGGCTTTTGAAGCTGATCCGCATCGACCGTACGGGAACGTATTTGGATGAAACGAAGAAGAGCGATGTCACTGTAGGCGAAGTGATAAGCGGTCAGCCGAACTGGTGCTTAAAGATGGAGGTAAGCGAGAAAGCCGAGCACGTGGGCGGGCTTACGCTGTACGGCAAAAAATACGGCAACTACAGCCAGGATATCCTGGTTCGCACGTTTTTTTCCACACCCTACGACTCCAATCAGCCGGGCTGGGATATGTGGCAGGGCCGCATCAAATCCATACGCGAAATGGTGGACGCACACCAGCTTCATGGCAAGGAGGCAGGCGAATGAAGCTGTTTGTTACTACCGGGCGGGAAGTGGGCAAAGCCAGCCCCATGCTGTACGGCCACTTTTTGGAGCATTTCCACAGGCAGGTGTACGGCGGAGTGTTTGATCCTGATCACCCTTTGGCTGATGAGGACGGGTTCAGATTGGATGTGCTCGCAGCGCTGAGAAAAATCAAACCGTCGATTCTGCGCTGGCCCGGCGGCTGCTTTGTTTCCTCCTACCATTGGCAAAAGGGCGTGGGGAAATTAAGGCCCAAAGTATTCGACAAGGCCTGGCGTGTGGAGGAGAGCAACGCGTTCGGCACGGATGAGTTCATCAAGCTTTGCAGGAAGCTTGACTGTGAGCCTTATATCTGCACCAATGCAGGCACTGGTTCCATAGAGGAAATGAGCGATTGGCTGGAATACTGCAACCTTGAAAGCGAAGGAGAATTTGCAAGTCAGCGCATAGCTAACGGCTTTATAGATCCCTATGGCGTAAAATACTATAGCATCGGCAATGAAAACTACGGCTCCTGGGAACTTGGCGCAAAGGATGCGGGTGAATGGGGGAACCTTGTTTGCGAAGCCGCCAAGCTTTTAAAGCATGTAGACCCAACCGTATCCCTTTCTGCAGCGGCCATCACCGATATCGACTGGAATTTAAGCCTTTTGCGCAAGGCCGGCCATCATCTGGACTGGATCTCCATTCACCAGTACTGGGATGCCATTCACAATACAAACGCGCTGGCCACCTATGAGCAGGCCATGGCTTATACGGAAAACCTGGGGGATTCTATTGCAAAGGTCAGGGGACTGCTTACCGCGCTGGGGCTTCAAAACAAGATCAAAATCGCCTTTGACGAGTGGAACCTTCGGGGCTGGTACCACCCCAACATGCATACGCAAAAGATGGGCGTCACAAAGGAAGAATACCTTTTGCCCAGGGACAAGAATGACATCAATAGCTCCTACACCATGGCCGACGCCGTGTTTTCCGCCTGCTTTTTGAATGAGCTGAACCGCAACTGTGATATCGTGGGCATGGCGAATTTCGCGCCTGTGGTCAACACACGGGGCTGCATTTATACATACCCCGGCGGCATTGTCAAGCGCACCACCTACCATGTGTTTGACCTGTATGTGAACCGCATGCAGGATACCGTGGTGGACGCGTACTGCGAAAACATGCCCAAAGCTGTGTTCAAAAGCAAGGATCAGCGGGATGTTGCGGTTGACCAGGTGGATGTTGTTGCCACCACCGGCGGCGATAAAAGCACGGTGACGATTTCCGCCGTGAACAAATCGGCCTCAGCGCTTGCGGAAATGGAGGTGGAGGTCGACCGCGCACCCATCAAGGCCTACAGGGTGCACACGCTGGCCGGCTCCTCCTGCGACAGTTTCAATGATGTGGACCACCAGGGCGCCGTAATCCATTCCACCGGCTGGATGGAGGTCGCTTCTCCTAGGCCTTTGGCGCTGATCCCTCATTCTGTGAATATAGTGGAAGTGCAGCTATAAAAGATTACATAACGGCTTACGGGTTGTTTACAAAACTTTAGGTTTGCAGCAAAACACCTCATCCGTCGCTGCGCGCCACCTTCCCCTCAAGGGGAAGGCTTTATATGTACCCTTCATATGTTTTCTATCCACAGGGGTAATGTTGAATCTTCACACAACATGATTAAGCGGCATCGTACGTCCATTTTCATTCCACGGGCAAATGACATATCTTTAAATTCAATATCAGTGCGGCCAGCGATTAAGCCTTCCCCTTGAGTAAACAATGATTAAAAGGAATGGGGAAACATGGTATAATTAAGCAGAGGTGAGGGAGATGAAAGAGCAATACAACTTTACGGATATAGAGTATGGCCAACGGCGGAGAAAGA
>JAEZHM010000067.1 GCA_023416585.1 Bacillota bacterium | reverse complement strand
GGCCAAGTATGATTAAGCCCTGAATGATGGCTATAGTTGCGCCTCCAAATGTTTTTCCTATCATAATTTCCGTTCTTGAGATCGGAGCTACCAGAGTCTCTTTGAGAAAACCGAATTGCCTGTCCCATATAACTTCCAGACCGGAAAAGACAGCTGTAAACAGAATTCCCATAGTGACAATTCCAGGAGCAAGAAAATCGATGTAATTTGCTCCTCCGCTAACCTTGGAATACATAGGACCGAACCCAAATCCAAAGGCAATCAGAAAAAGCATTGGCTGCCCTAGAGTGCCTATAAGTCTGGCTTTGGAACGCCAGTAATGTTTGAGCTGCCTCAGACAGAGAGCGTAAATAACCTCGATCATTATCTCATCCTTCCCATACCTCGCATCATTCTCTTTCCACTTGTTCCACTGTCATCGCGGATGTTCCTTCCTGTTAATTTCAGAAAAGCCTCTTCTAAAGATTCGGTTTCGGTCTGCCTTTTAATCTCTTCAACTGTTCCCGATTCTATGACTTTTCCATGGTCAATGACTGCTACCTGATCCGCAATTGCTTCGGCTTCTTCCATATAATGCGTGGTTAAAAAAATTGTCATGTTTCTTTCTTCATTCAACTTTTTGATATGGTCCCATATAGAGTTTCGAGTTTGGGGATCCAGGCCAACCGTGGGCTCGTCGAGGAAAAGAATTTTCGGATAATGGACAAGTGCCCTTGCAATCTCAAGTCTGCGTTTCATGCCACCTGAGTAGTTTTTAACATAGTCTTCCCGCCTGTCCCAAAGTCCAACAATTTCCAGAGCTTTCTGAATTCTTTCTGCTCTCTCTTTTTTAGGTACTTTATAGACAATTGCATGGTAGACAACATTTTCATAAGCTGTGAGCTCGTCATCAAGACTGGGATCCTGAAAGACTATCCCAAAAGATGCACGCGCCTTGTCCTGTTCTTTAAGAACATTGAAACCGTTGATAATAATTTCCCCAGAAGTGGGCTTCAAAACCGTCGTGAGCATTTTGATAGTTGTGGATTTGCCTGCTCCATTTGGGCCTAGAAAAGCAAAGATTGAACCTGCTTCCACATTAAAACTAATGTTTTTTACGGCTGTAAAGTCATCAAATTTCTTTACAAGTGATTGGACTGAAAGTATGTTTTGCATGTTTGATCCTTGAACTAAAGCGGTTAACGGAAATATTCGGTTCAAATAATGAAAATTATTTTTTAAAAAATTTACATATAACTCGATTTTTACCTGTATCGGTGGACGTGTGCTTGTTAGAGTTGAGCTGCATTCAATGCAATCTTCCTAACTATCTCGATAGCAGATGGCAGCTCATCCGAGTCAAAATCTTTGAGCAGAAGAGAATTCATTTCAAAGCCTATCTTCCGCATCTCAGGTTTTAATTTTCTACCCTTTTCAGTAAGGTAGAGCCTTTTGACTCGTTTATCTTCCGGGTCCGTTATACGGTATACGATGCCTTCTTTCTCCAGTTTCAGAATAGATTTTGCAATCATTGTTTTGTCAAATCCTCTGGACTGTGCAAGGCTGTCCTGACTTCGGCCTTCTTGACGATACAGAGACATCAGGATAGAGAAATGTCCCCATCCTATATGGTAAGGAGCAAGTTCTTTTGCAAAATGCTTCTGGACAGAGCGATACGTAAACGAGATCAGTGCAGCAATTTTGTCAATATCCTCAATCCACTGGATAGGTGTTTCTTCCTCATTCATTATTTTCACTCATGGTAATTCAGCATGATACAAGCCTTTTGGAAAATTAGTTGATTAGTATACTATTTATAATAAGTGGATCGTATCAAAATTGTTGATCAGTCAACGATAATAAAAGGAATAGTGTGAAATGAACAATTGTTGAAAGACCGTTTTTCTTTGTTTACAACCTGTTGAGACTGTTAAAAGACCATTTTTCTTTGTTTATAACCTGCTGAGATTGTTTTTGAGATGAAATCGGAAAAGTTAATCAAAGAAGAAGTCAAACCCCAATCAGAACGAAGCACATTGACAATGAGTGGAATATCTCTGTCAGCTGGTAAAACTTAACAGAGAAAGCTTCGACCATGATTATGAGTACTTTGTCCATAAAAAAAATCGATAACGGGAGCTACAGAATACTTAAGCTCTCACATCGATAAAAAATGGATTGATAATTGAGAAACAGAATAAAATAGTTAAATCTGACCAAAAAAAGACAAATGGATACAAAAAGAGATTAGGCCAAGAGATAGATATCTTTTTGGGGGGTACATATGATACCTGATAAAATAATATGTTCTTTTAAAACGGTATTGAGTCCCTCAAAAATTATGAACTTGCTTGATGGAGTAGTGATTTTCTATGAAGAAGCCGAGAACGATTCAGAGAGCATTTTGGCGGAGAATTTAAAAAATAATCCATGTTTTTTGTAATCCTATTTCTTCTCTTCAGAGTAACATTTCCTTTAGCTATTATTGTTTTAAAGAAGCTCAAGTTATGGAGAAGCTTCATGTCATATTTATAAACGGAATTCCACGGATGCCGGAAAGTCTCAGTAAGGATATCTTCAAAATTAGAGCTAATTTGAGGATTTAATTTATGGTTTAATTGCTTTCTAGTCAAAACTTTCAATGGAATTCCAGAATTGAAAAACTTGTTTAATATATTAACAATAATTGTCATACTTCCGAAAAAACTTGTATCTAAATATTTAACCTGGAAATCTATATCTAAAAAAACCGGAATGTATTTGTTTTGTAAACTCAGCCGCAAACTTATTTCTTTCCTGTATTCCTGCTCTCTCTGTTTTGAGGATCTTTCTGGTGCTTGATATCCAAAGTATTGATAAAGTACATTTCTTATTACATCGGCTTTACTCAAATGATACTTTTTTGCAAAGTAATCAATATAAGGAAGGATTGTGTTAATATCTGCATGCTGCAAAATTATTAATGAAGTATACATTTTTCCTCCTTTAGTGCACGTACCATGAGATTTCTTATTCAATGCCTATGCTATCTTCTAACACCTTTAATTAAAGTCTGTAACTTTCCCATATTTTTATGAAATCCAATAAATTTTACAAAATTTATAAATAGTTCATTATGGAATAAATAAGGATATAATATAATTGAAAATCTTTATTTCTTATATGGAGTTTTTTGCATTTGAAATGAATATCTCTTACACCTATTGCTCCAGATATTAAGGTAAAAAAATGTAAATATATGTTTTTAAGTGTCTTCTATGTTTTCAAG
>JAEZHM010000056.1 GCA_023416585.1 Bacillota bacterium | reverse complement strand
TTGATGCGTCTACATCGGGTGGGTGCCGCTGATTGATTTGGCGATCGATCAGCAGCCGCAGGGGCATTTCTCTTTTTCCCCTGCAATAACGATCGTTTAAAGTAGCCTTTAGCACAAACATTTATGACTTGCAAACAATATTTGGTAATACTTAGGATGCTAATATTGTTGGTGTAATTCTGAAGTTAGTCTTTTACAAAACCAAGTATCTAAGTTCTCGAATATCATAGTTTACCGTGTTGATGATAACGACGTATTACTCTGCAATCTCCTGATACTTCATTCCCGCCATACAATTTTTTAATGGTTCATTCTTTTCTGAACTCTTATTATGATTGAATAATAGTATAACATAGTTACATTTGTTTTACTGGGCTTTATGGGTTTTGTGGTTATTAGATCAAAAGAACACAGGGAGCGAATTCATCCAGTGAATCCCCCCTGTGTTCTTTTTATGGAATTATTACCACTTAGTCTAGATAAAAAATTGAAATTCCGTTTGTTCATTTTGTTTGCTATTAACGGAAATACGAATATTGTGTCTGTCAGCAATCTGTTTTGCAATAGCAAGCCCAAGACCAGTGCCATTTTTGTTTTTCTCGGATTTAACTTTGTAAAAGCGGTCGAAAATATAGGGTATATCTCCTTCAGCAATTCCGATCCCATTATCCCGAATAGATACAGTTTTGTCGTTGAGTGAGACAGTAACAACACCGTTTTGAGGAGAAAATTTAATGGCGTTATCCAGAATAATTAAAAACATCTGGCGAAGGCGTCCATAATCACCGATTACGGCGCATGTTGGCGTATCATAAATTTCACGAATCTCAATATGCTTCATTTGCGCCACATGCTGTGCGCTGCGGATAACATCTTTTAGCACATCACAAAGATTGATCTCCTGCATTTCTATTTTAAAACCGGCATTTTGCAAACGGGATAAATCAAGCAGATCATCCACCAACCGTTGTAAAAATATACTTTCATTCAACATTTGGCGGTGATAGATTTTCACTTGTTCTGGATCGGTTACCACTTCGTCGCAAAGAGCTTCAAGCGACCCTCGAATCACGGTGACTGGCGTTCTGAGCTCATGGGAAATGTTTGCCACGAAATCACGCCGAAGTGTGTTAAGATGTTCGCTTTCACGGCTGGCTAGATCAAGCCGTTCGCTTAAAATATCAATAGTTGAGGCAAGTTCGCCAATCTCATCTTTCTGTCGTACGCCGGTTTTGGAACTGTAATTACCGTCAGCAAGCTGTACAGCGGCTTTTTTCATCTTTTTCAAAGGATTTGTAAAAGCCATCGCCAATAGAACAGAGAGAAAAATGGATAACACCAGCGCTGCCGACATACTAATTGCCAGAATCTTAAATCCCTGCCCGATTGCCTCATTCATACCCTCTACAGGGGAATGAAGAAGCAACGCACCGATCACCTTTTCGTTCGACTCAATGGGCGTCCCAACGGTTAAAGTCGGTGTGTTCAATAGTGTACTGAAACCTTCGCTAAAGGTGGTTTTTCCTTGAAACACCTCTTTGACAACGGTTTCGGCATCTGGAGGTAAATCCGCATAATTGTATTGCTGATTAGCCATTTGACCGCTGGTAATCAGTTCAAGGTTCTTGTCTACAATCCATACATCGGTCATGGCAATATCGTCTAAAAACCGAATATATGCGCCATATCCCATTCTTCCGCCCATCATGCCGGTATCGGAACCCGAGTTGCTCATAAATTCAGAAAGTGTGCCAGCCATCGTAACCGCACGTTTTTCTAAATCCGTTTTGTGTAATTCCAAGGTGTGATTTTTAAAGAGTGTCATAAAAATGCTGCCGATTATCACAGAGAACAAAAGAAGAATAGCTGAAAAATACAGGGCCAGCTTAATTGCTATTTTATTTTTCATTGGTTTTCCCCTCAAATTTATAACCGACGCCCCATATGGTTTTTATTTCCCAGTTATCATGATTAAATTCATCGAGCTTTGCACGGAGTCGTTTGATGTGGGTATCAACCGTCCGGTTGTCGCCATAGTAATCATATCCCCACAGGCTGTCCAGCAGATTATCGCGGGAAAACACCTTATTGTTATTGGTGGTAAGTATCCACAACAGCTCAATTTCCTTTTTTGTAAGGGAAACGTTTTGGTTATTAATTGTGACGATATAATCACCCATATTAATACTCAAATTGTCAAAGAAATAAATCTGCTGTTTTTTCTCGTCTGTACGTACCATCCGCCTCAATATGGCGCGAACTCTGGCCATGACTTCACCCGGTGAAAACGGCTTCACAATATAATCATCCGCTCCAAT
Organism: Bacillota bacterium; assembly: GCA_023416585.1. Lineage (GTDB taxonomy): Bacteria > Bacillota > Clostridia > Christensenellales > Aristaeellaceae > JAEWAH01. Next base: position 754 of record JAEZHM010000056.1, on the reverse strand, counting down.
ATCCAGACCCATTATTTTTTCAAAATCCTCGCCTCTCGCCGTAATCATAATAACCGGTACGTTGGAGGTTTTCCGAATTTCACGACATACTTCAAAACCATCCATTTTTGGCATCATAACATCAAGCAATACAATATCGGGCTGAAGCCTTTGAAACAGATCCATTGCTTCTTGTCCGTCCAAAGCTACTTGGGGGGTATACCCTTCTTTTTTTACATATTCCTCTAAAATAGAGGTAATTTGCTGGTTATCATCTGCAATTAAAATGGTTGGCATAGAAATACCTCGTACATTTTTATACGTTTTTTATATCATATACTCTAGGCAAAAGGCGGATACATTTTGCGATGGTACGCCGCTGGAACGGTAGAATCACTCATACTACGAGCATGCCTTGTTATATCTTATTGTATAGATAACCTGTGACAAAAGTATGTTTTTATAAAATACATTTTCACATATATAAACACACTTTTACCACAATTAGCGGATAAATTCAGATTGTACTAAGGAGGGCTCAGCTTATGAAAACGAAAAAGAACAAAGCAGCCCTTATAAGAACAATTACGCAGAATTCAATTTTCCTTATTTATTTATTGAAAGGCCTTGGTGCATATATTTTTGCCCTTACGGTGCGGCTCTCGGACTGTTTAATCTGGTACGCATCTTTAAGAATCGGCGTAATAAAGATACCTGTATTGGCTGCAAACAATGCGATAAGGCTTGCTCGATGAACATTGAAGTGTCAAAGGTA
>JAEZHM010000025.1 GCA_023416585.1 Bacillota bacterium | reverse complement strand
TAGTCTGTAAAATGTTGCTGTGGTTATCTATAACTGGAAAACAGGAAATAAAAGTGTAAAGCCACTCTTTCCAGACTTAGATATTCTCTTTGGTTATGCTGTGTTTGTTCAAGCCGGTTATGAATCTAATAACACCTTATGATCATAAAGTGAACCCAGATTAAGAATAATAGAGTTTTCTCTTAAGTCACGGGGTTGGATTGTGTGATCGGGTCGAGAAGTCTTAAAAAGAGATTTTTATGACATTTACTATCAACTTTACTATCAACTTAATGTATTAAATTTTATCATTTAATTGAATATTTTAATATCATTAAAAGTTTTGCAGATAAACAAATAAAAGAGCTATTTAAAAATTCAGAGTACAAACTGTTTTTTTGGTCGGTTATGATATATATTCCTAACCCACTATAAGAGTATAGATTAAGAGTAATAGGGTTTCCTCTTAATCTTTGGGTTGGATCGCAGGTAGGGATCTGAGAATAGGGACTCGGTAACCCTACCATCTACTTTTAAACTAATTTCTAGGGTAACGTACTATTTTTCATAATGTTTTTATTTTTAATAAACTTTATGACCGTTCCTAAATTTAGGATTTTATACACAATGTTGGCGACTACTTTATAAAGGACCGTGAAAGTTAATATCTTTTTGCTTTCCTGCAGTTTGGGCTCAACGACAACATCGTAAATTTCATTAGACATCTGGCATATTGTGCATGAGATCTACCAGGCTCCTTTACAAAAAGGCAAGATTATAGAACGGAGTATGAATCCCTAAAGTCTTTATCCTCGATGGTTCACTGAAAATTGTATGCAGCACCTGCAATATTGCTTTAACATACTCATATCGTTAGTAAAAAAGTTTTTCATACTACTAATAAGATGATAGTTACAATAAGATGATAGTTATAATAAGATGACAGTTATGAAGATTCGGTAAAATTAATGTCCACGAAAGATTTAATATCATTGAAAATTTTGCCTATATCAAAAATCGATGTCCGAAGTAAAATTTAAATTACCAATTGTTTTTTGTGTCGATTATGATATATATCCCCATGTTGTTATAAAAAGAGTGTAGATTGAGAGTAATAGGGTTTCCTCTCAATCTCTGGGTTGGATCGCAGGTAGGGATTCGAGAATAGGGACTCAAACCCTACCATCTACTTCTATGTTAGATTAAGAGTAATAGGGTTTCCTCTTAATCTTGGTTGGATCGCAGGTAGGGATTCGAGAATAGGGACTCGATCCCTGCCATCTGATTCTAAATCAAATAATGCTTTTCTGGTAAAATATTTTCTAATAAATGTTTTTCTAATAAATCGCTTTTAAGTTACATCATTTAGCAGGCACATTTAAAATTAATATATAGGACATTCTCTTATTCTTACAATGTACTTAGCTTTAATAAAGTTTATGATTGTTTTAAGATGATGTATATGCCTGAATATCTCTTTTTTAAGAAAATTGTGGCTTCTCCATTGAGTTCTTAGAAGTGTATGCTTCCCAGATTAACTTTTTCTACTCAGAACAACCTGAAAAATATCTAAGGAGAGAATAACATGGAACATTTGACCGTTAAAGAGGACAAAACCATTTGAGAATTACTGGCAATTCACAAGGAGCTTACTTAATAGTTGCTCGAAAACTAATTGAAAATTAATTGAAAACTAATTAAAAACTAATTGAAAATAAATTGAAACTAATTAAAAACTAACTAAAAACTAATTGAGAATCAATTGAAAACTGATTGAAAACTAGTTGAAAATTATTAATAAAATCAGGTAGAGAAAAAATTTTCTCCACCTGTGTTACGCAACTCGAGTATTCTCGAAACTTAATATTTTCTCAAACCTTACAATCCTTAGAATTTAACATTTTCTCTTGCCCACTGTGCCCCAGCTTCGAGAACCATCTGGTTAAACTCAATGACTCTGGGTTTTCCTGTAAAGTTTTCGGCAAGAGCCTCCTTAAACACTTCCTCTTTCAGGCCGGTTGCGTTAATACCCATAAGGACTCCAAGCATGAAAGAGTTAGCAGCTTTCTCGGAACCGGCTTCCTTGGCTTTTTCGGTTGCAGGAACAGCAACTGCCTTCACATGTGAAGGCGTTTCGACTTCACCGATGGATGAGTCATAGAGGATAAAGCCTCCTTCTCGAACTGCTCCTTCAAACTTTTCAAGAGAAGGACGGTTCATAGCTATCAGAATGTCCGGAGTGTAGACCGTAGGAGAGCCTATAGACTGGCCTGAAATCACGACAGAGCAGTTAGAGGTACCTCCCCTCTGTTCAGGGCCATAGGAAGGGAACCAGGAAGCATTGAGATTTGCTTTAACTCCGGCCTGTGCAAGAATTATTCCCATACTGAGAACACCCTGCCCTCCGAAACCAGCAATCTTGGTCTGGATCGGGGCAAAGTCCTTTCTGGCAGGTTTTTCTTCGGCTTCTGCCTCAATGCCGTAAAGCTGTTCAAGGGCTTTGGTTGTAAAGTCACTGACTCCACGGTACAGTGGCTCTACTTCTTCAGATTTATCCCTGAAATTCTTGACAGGAAATTCCTTTTCCATCTCCTCATTTATGAAACTGATAGCCTTTTCCGCATCCATCTTGAGGTTAGTCGGGCAGGAGGCAAGGACTTCAACAAAAGCATATCCTTTCCCGTCACGCTGGATTTCAAGCGCCTTATGTATGGCTTTTCTGGCTTTCCTGATATGGGATATATCCGAAACTGAAACCCTTTCAATAAAGACCGGAGCCTTAAGGTTGTCCAGCAGCTCGCATATATGTAGAGGATAACCTGCAAAACGGGGGTCCCGACCTTCCGGGCACGTAGTGGTCTTTTCCCCTACAAGGGTTGTGGGTGCCATCTGTCCGCCTGTCATTCCGTAAACGGTATTATTTACAAAAAAGACTGCAAGCTTTTCACCCCTGTTTGCAGCCTGCAGAGTCTCGTTCAGACCAATGGAAGCCAGATCTCCGTCCCCCTGATAGGAGATCACCACAGCGTTTTCTTCAGCCCTGGAGACTCCCGTCCCAACCGCAGGCGCACGGCCATGAGCAACCTGGATGTTGCCTGTATCAAAATAATAGTAAGCGAAGACCGCACAGCCTACAGGGCTTATCATAACGGTCCTGTCCTGAATACCAAGGTCATCAATTGCTTCGGCAATAAGCTTATGCAGAACCCCATGTCCGCAGCCTGGGCAGTAATGAGTGGCTGTAGAGGCTACTGATCCTTTGCGAGGGTATTCCGCATACAGGGCCTTTGGCCTTCCTATTACTTTTTCTCCGTTAATGATTTCTGCTGCCATTTTCATGCCTCTCCTGCCATTTTCCTGATTTTATCCATAATCTGGTCAAGAGTCATCAAGTTTCCTCCCATACGATTTACAAGCTCTACAGGCTGTGAACAATTGATTGCAAGCCTGACATCATGTATTATCTGTCCATTACTCATTTCCACGGAAATAAAGGAACAACCTTTATCTGCCAGGGCTTTCAACTGCGCCTCAGGGAACGGGAATAGAGTTTTTGGCCTGAAAAGCCCCACTTTAATGCCTTCCTGTCTGGCAAGATCCACGGCTGACCTGCAGATCCGGCTGCTTATTCCATAAGAAACAAGGACAATTGATGCATCATCGGTCAGGTACTCCTCGTAATCGACTTCATTCTGCCTTATGAGCTCGTACTTTACCTGCAGTTTTTCATTGAACTTTCCAAGTTGATCGAAATCCAGAAAGATGGAGGTTATCAGATTAGGCCTGGTTTCGGCTGTACCGTTGACCGCCCAGGTAGTATCAATCTCAGGAACAATAGCTTGTTTCGGGAATTCGAGTGACTCGATCATCTGTCCAAGCACTCCGTCTGCAAGCACCACAGCTGGGTTCCTGTACTTGAAAGCAAG
>JAEZHM010000099.1 GCA_023416585.1 Bacillota bacterium | reverse complement strand
TTGATGGATTTAAAATGCAGAGATTAGTTCATTTTTGAAAATTTAGTCAGATAGTAAATTTTAAATAATCTCAAAATAGAAATAAGGCAGGTGATTGTTTGAGGAAAGAAAGAGATTTACTGGCCATTGGACACACTGCACTTGACTACATAATTCAGGTTAACGAATTCCCACTACCTAACTCTGCTACTACCATTAATAATATGCGTACCTTTCATGGGGGCGCTGCTGCCAATGTTGCTGTGGTTGCATCCACGCTGGGCCTAGAATCATCCCTGGTGTCTGCAGTGGGAGGAGACTTTCCAGGATCAGACTATCAAAATCATTTAGAAAATCTACAGATCAACATCAATGACATGATAATTGTTGAGGAAGATAAAAGCCCCACTGCATTTGTTTTAACTGATACCAACGATGACCAGATATTTTACTTTTACTGGGGAGCTGCCAGCAGGTTTAAAGAATCCCCTGTCCCTGAGGATGCCATCATGAATGTTCAGGCAGTGCATCTGGCAACCGGAGATCCCACCTTCAACTGCAGGTGTGGTGAATTCGCCCGTGAAAGTGATAAAATCATCTCTTTCGATCCAGGACAGGACCTGCACATGTACTCACCCCAGGATCTGCTGGATGTTCTGAAAATATGTGATATTCTCTTTGGAAACCATCATGAAATCGGACGCATCCTGGAAAGCATCAATATGAGCATTGACCAGTTAAGAGATTACGGTCCTTCCATTGTGGTGGAAACCAGGGGCCGAAATGGTAGCGTTATCTACTCTGATGAGAAGATCCAGATAGATGCCATAGAACGGGACCCCACTGACCCCACCGGTGCTGGGGACTCTTACCGGGCAGGATTCCTGAAACCATACCTGGAAGGAGAACCATTAGAGTACTGTGGTAAACTGGCTTCAGCTGTGTCTTCATTCATTGTGGAAGCAGAAGGATGTCAGACTAATGTTCCAACCCTTGAAATGGCTAAAGAAAGAATGGAAAACTCTTTAAAATAGCCTGGAATTTTCTGTAATTGATTTGGAGGCTGAAACAATAGGGGATAATAATATCTGTTTTCCAGATTACCTCCAAAATTTTTAATATTCAAAATAGAGTATAATATTCAATATTTTAAAATAGTAATAATATTTAATGTTTTAAATAGTATAATATTCCAGTTAATATATTCGTATTCCCTGATTTTAGTATTAACTTCCAGTTTGGCCTTAGGAATATATACCAGATCCTAAGCTAAAAAACCATATCTATTTTTATAGGGAACGTAGAAATCAAATTAAGATTAACATTAATCAGTTGCTAAGGGCTTCTTGCGATTTGTGAAAGCCCATAGCTAAAGTACGTTTACAATGTTGAACCTAACACGGTGATTCTATGACACAAATGGACGACGCAAGAAAAGGGATAATAACCGACGAAATGAAATCCGTCGCAGAAAATGAAAATGTTGACGCTGAATTCATACGAAAATCTGTAGCTAATGGTACCATTGCCATTCCCAGTAACAAAGGAAGGGAAGTGAAAGCTGTTGGTATTGGAGCTGGACTCAGGACTAAAGTCAACGCTACCATTGGAACTTCCACTGATATCTGTGATTTTGACATGGAAGAAGAAAAGGCCAAAATTGCCATGGCTAATAACGCTGATACTTTAATGGAACTTTCTGTGGGTGGAGACCTGGATGAGATCAGGAGAAGAATACTGAAAGTATCCGACATACCGGTGGGAAGTGTGCCTGTATACCAGGCAGCATTTGAAACCATCCGCGAAAAGGGTGCAGCCATCTACATGGACGAAGATGTCATGTTCAAGGCTATTGAAAAGCAGGCCAAAGATGGTATCGATTTCATGGCCATTCACTGCAGTGTGAACATGGAAACCCTCAAACGTCTCAAACGTCAGGGACGTGAAGGTGGACTGGTGAGCCGTGGTGGAGCTTTAGTATCTGCCTGGATGGTGGAAAACGAAGTTGAAAACCCATTATATAAGAACTTTGATTACATCCTGGAAATCGCCAAAGAACACGACTTCGTGATGTCCATGGCCAACGCCATGAGAGCAGGAGCCATTGCCGATTCCACAGATCGAGCTGGAGTGCAGGAACTCATCATCCTCGGTGAATTAATAGACCGTGCCAGGGAAGCAGGTGTACAGACCATTGTGGAAGGCCCTGGTCACATACCATTAAACGAAATTAAAGCCAACGTGGTTATCCAGAAAAAACTGTGCCGTCAAGCTCCATTTTACATGTTAGGACCTATTGTAACTGATATTGCCCCAGCATACGACCACATAGTCTCATCCATAGGAGCATCCCAGTCTGCAGCTGCCGGAGCAGACTTCATCTGCTACGTTACCCCTGCCGAGCACCTGGCACTACCAGGACCAGAAGACGTGAAAATGGGAGTTATAGCCAGCCGTATAGGAGCATACGTTGGTGACATGGCCAAGGGAATACACAACGGTGAAAAGGACCTTGAAATGGCTAACGCCCGGAAAAAACTTAACTGGGAAGCCCAGTATAATGCCGCCATCTGTCCTTCTGATGCCAGAGCAATAAGGGACGCCAGGCCACCAGAAGACCCAGACACCTGTACCATGTGCGGAAGCTACTGTGCTATTAAAATCGTGAATGAATGGCTGGATGAAGCACCAACTGAAGTATTCGAATAAAAAAATTCGAATAAAAGGAAATAAATTCATCCCCCCATTTTTTATTCATTTTAAATATTAACCATAATTTTTTATTTTTAGAAGGTGAATTACTTGAAACACTGGACTGAACGAATTGCATCTGATCTTACTAACTGGGACGTTGAAAAACACGTTGTGGCCAGCGGAACATCAATATCTGGCTCTATACATATTGGAAATTCCTGTGACGTTTTCATAGCCAATGCAGTGGGTAAATCCCTGCAAAAACTGGGTGAAGACTCCAAGACCATCTGGATTGCCGATGACCACGACCCCCTGAGAAAGGTTCCCTATCCCCTCCCCGAATCATACGAGAAGTACCTGGGAATTCCTTACTCCCAGATCCCCTGTCCTGAGGGTTGCTGCGACAACTTCGTGGAACACTTCCAGAAACCATTCCTGGAAACATTACCCGTATTTGGAATAGAACTGGAAACATATTCCGGGTTTAAAATGTACCAGGATGGAGTTTACAACGATTATATTAAAAAATCACTGGAAAGAGCCCCTAAGATCAGGGAAATATTCAACCAGTACCGGGAA
>JAEZHM010000090.1 GCA_023416585.1 Bacillota bacterium | reverse complement strand
TATCCACCGACATGTCGCCCCGGGTATCCAGCAAGTAGGGCAAATCGGCAAGCAATGCTTCCAAGATCATCTTGTGTCCCTCCGCTTACGCTAAATTGAAAAGTCATCCGCCCGGCATTTGAAACTGTACCGTCACCATAGTTCCCGGAGCAACGTATTCCCCCGCAGCAGGCGTTTGGGAAACCGCCAGGCCGCTGCCCGAGATCTCCATCTCCAGCGTCCGCATCCGAAGCAGCCTTCCGGCTTCCGCCATCGAAAGTCCGAATACGTCAGGAACGCGAGTAAGTTCCGCGGGTGTCAGCACTTCACCCTGCTGCGTATACAGCATCACCTGGCTGCCTATGGGGAGTACGGTGCCTGCCGCCGGCATTTGCCCGGTAACGGTATCCGACTGACCGTCATCCACCGAAATCAGCTTAAGTTCCCCTAGTGCCTTTTTGGCATCCCTGAGAGAATATCCTAAGACATCCGGCACCTTAACATCCGGTCTTGGCGTGGCATTGGGATCTGCCGGGGAAATGCCGAGGTACCGAAGTGTGTCGGCCATAACCTGCTTGGCAAAGGGAGCTGCCGTAGTCCCGCCGTAGTCGACCGGCACATGGGCTTCATCCACCACCACCAGGATGGCGAATTGCGGATTATCCGCCGGGGCGAACCCCAGGAAAGAGCCTATGTGTACATTCCTGACGATCTTCCCATCCTTGTACACCTGGGCTGTGCCCGTTTTTCCGCCGATTCGGTAACCCGTGATGGCGGCGTTCCTGCCGCCGCCCTCCGCTACTACACTCTCCAGCAGTTCCCGCATGGTGGCGGATGACTCGGGAGTAATGGGGTTCGCCACCACCTGGGCACCGTTGCGCTGCAGCACTTCCCCGCTCGGCGAAACGATCTCCGACACAAGATAGGGTTTTAGCAACCGACCGCCATTCACCGCCGCGCAGGCCGCGGTGATCAATTGCAAGGGCGTCACCGCAATGCTCTGGCCAAAGCCAATACGGGCGATATCAACCGTTTTTACATACCGGCTGTTTATCAGTATGCCCGTTGCTTCCCCCGGCAAGTCGATGCCGGTAGGCGCACCCAGGCCGAATGCCCTCAAATATTTGTAGAAGGTATCCTTGCCCATGCGTATGGCCAGTTCCACAAACACCGGGTTACAGCTGTTTTGCAGCCCCTCCCGCATGCTTTCAGCGCCGTGCGGGCTGCCCCAGCAGCGGATCGTATCGCCGTCCACCTTGATCTTTCCTGAGCAGTAAAACCGGTCATCAGGATTGGTGACACCGCTGTCGATGGCTGCGGAAGCGGTGACGATCTTGAATGTGGAGCCCGGCTCGTAAACGTTGCTGATGATGTTGATGCGCATCAATTGGTTCAGCGTATCAATGGCGTCCCGCGGCGGATTGTTGGGATCATAGTCGGGTTTTGTGGTCATAGCCAGGAGGGCGCCTGTTTTGACATCCATCACGATGGCATGGACAGCCTTTGCATCGTTTACCTCAAGGCATTCCCGCATGGCCTTTTCGCAAAATCCCTGAATGGTGTTGTCAATAGTCAACTTCAGGGTGTTCCCGGCTTGCGGTTCGATATAGGCAGTCTGGCCGTCGGGCAGCGTGCGCGCCCTGGCATCCACCTCGTGAACAAAAGCGCCCGGCCTACCCTTGAGCAGTGTGTCATACTGCTGCTCCAGCCCCGACTGGCCCACGCTGTCCACATTGGTAAGCCCCAGCACCTGGGACAGGAACGAGCCCTTGGGATACCAGCGCATGGTGTCCTCGTCAAAGCTTATGCCCTGCAGGACCTTGCTCTCTTTGTACTGCGGCTGCGCCATCAGGCTGCGGATCTCATCCACCACCTCGCGGCTTACCTGCCGTTTCAATATCACCGAGGCCTTCGTTTTGTCCGTTACTTTTTTCTGCGCATTTTCCCTGTTGATGCTCAGCAGCGGACAGAGAATATCCAGCATTGCTTCCGGACTTTTTACCAATTGCGGGTTGGCACAAACGATATAGGCCGTGGTGCTCAGCGTGATCGTCTGGCCAAGCCGGTCCACGATACTGCCCCGCCTTGCGGCTACGGCTCCGGACCTGGTCCATTGACTCACCCCTCTAGCAGTAAGGGATTCCGCCTGAAATATAGTGAGGCTGCCAATGCGTACGCCTACCGCTCCGAAGAGCAGTACAAAAACGCAAGTCAGTAGTAACAGCCTTTTGCGGACCAACAGCTCAGGATACAATTTCCATCCCCCCGGACGGTTCCCTCAAAAAGCGGCTTGCGCGCTTTAATCCAGGAAACCGAACAATGTGGCATAAATGCCAGTGCGCGCCTGGGGGACGGCGGACTGGACGGTTTCTAAGTCTTTACGGGTAGCTGGGGCAGTCAGATAAACCACATCCGCTCCCTCGGCAGACACCATGCCAAGTTCGCGGGCCGCAGTGTAACATATCTTCGCGCCGTCCGACTTTTCATCCAGCTGCATTGCCAGCTCATTGTTTTCTTTCTGGCCGGCCTCGATCTGGGTACGCAGGGAATTGAGGGTTTTGGCGTTTTCCGTCATTCTGCTGGTGTTCACCAATGTAATGATACCCAGCACAAACACGAAAAAGCCCGCGATGCACAGGGCTGTGTTGAAGGAGATTCCGCGCTCTACAGGGCGTTCATGGCGCGGTGCTGCCATAGCATTAGAACGCATGGGGGGAGCGCGCCGGACAGGGCGCCGTTTCAGGACAGGCATATCGCTTTCATCCAAGTCGCCATAGGGAAGCAATACATTTGGGCGCACGGAAATCCTGCATGCATTGCCGCTGCATGCCCCTACCTGAGCATACTTGCCCTTCACCGCACGATTCATGCCGATTGCGCTTGTCATACGTATCCTATCCCCCTCATGGCCGGATTAGAACCGGCTAAACCTCCAAACCACCCATAAACTCCAGAATATCGTTCTCGTTCTCCTTGTAATAGCGATCTTCTTCCGCCGCCTTCTCGCTGGTCACGATGCGGATATGATCCTGTACACCGCTGATTTCCACATCACGTGCGTCTCCCAGCATTTCCTGACGCAATTTAGCCGGCAGCAGAAGCCGGCCCTGATTATCGCTTTCCACGTTTGGGTAGCTGAACTTGAAAAAACGGTTCAGGTATACCTGCACCTTGGGTTTGTTACCATGGATGCGCCTGATTTCCGACATCTCATGAAGCAGTGCCTGCCAAGTGTGCTTTGGATAAAGGGCGATGGCTTTTTGATCCCTGGTGGGGCCGATGGTGAACTGTGAGCCAAGGCTTTCCCTGTAATCGGAGGGGATGATAATACGGCCCTTGCCGTCTATGGCGTGGTCATAACAGCCGAAAAAGGCATCTTCAGACACATCGGAAGATACATTCCCGGTTTGAACCGGCTTGCTTTGCGCTTCCGGCTGCGCCGTATTAGACGTGTCCTTCTGTATGCCTTTCTCTTCGTCCGCCACAACTCCACCTCCCCGCCCACCACTTGACACCACTTTTAGGGATGTGCAACCATTATGCACCACTTTTGAGACCACGTCAATTCCCGGGCGAAATATTTTTTCCAATCACACTTAACAATTATGTAATATTTAGCCATGTTTTGAGAAATTATGTTCGCATTTGTGAAACGAGAAGTATAAAAAAAGCGCCCGATTTTGACTCGGGCGCCATGATTTTCTGGCATTTCCTCAAAATGACTGATTTTTTGTGAAAAATGAATGAAGATTATCCGTATATTTTTTTACAGTGCCAGCAAAAAGATTAATTTTCAGCAGACTGTATCTTTTGCATGTCTGCGGACATTTCCGTCATGTTCAACAGTTCAAAGCCCAAGGCATCGCAGGAAACAAGGTAACAGCGTATGTTACGCCACATCCCTGTATATCCCCCCCTGAGACCCGGCCCATGCAGGTGACCATAAACCACATCGGAAACACCATAACGTTCCATCAATTCCGTAAAGCCAGATGGATCACGGCGTTCGTTGAAGGGTGGATAATGCAGCATCGCCAGCTTTTGAAGGTTTGGCGCTTTCCTTTGTGCATCCTGAAGCGACATTTCAAAACGCATCAGTTCCCGCTGATAGATGCGCATGTCCTCAGAGTCCAGCCCATTCTCACCAGGAAGCAACCAGCCCCGGGTTCCACAGATCACATAATTGCCAATCACCAGCGAATCGTTTTGAAGGGCATACATACCTTTGGGCAGTGCTTCCCGAAGCCTTGTAATTGTCCCCCACCAGTAATCGTGATTGCCCCGTAAAAGCACCTTTTGCCCCGGAAGCTCGCCGATGGCCATAAGGTCCGGCAGAGCATCGTTAAAGCGCATAGCCCAGCTTATATCGCCTGGCAGCAGCACCAGGTCGGATGGTTCAACACGTCTCCGCCAATCGGCCGTAATCTTCTCAAAATGGTTCTCCCAATGGCTGCCAAAGACATCCATGGGCTTTGTATCCCCGCCGGGCAGGTGCAAATCACCAATAGCAAAGATGGTCATGCTTCCTCACTTTTCGAAAAAATGACATCCCGTCATTTTTTAGAGCTCCTCACGATTTCCTTGTAACCCAGCGCACCGGCCCGCATAATGCGAGCCGGTGCGCTGGGCATACGGCAAGGAAATCGTGTAAGGATTGTTTGCTTCGCAAACCCCGCCCAGCCGGCAAAGCCGGCTGAGACGATTTTTAAATGAGGGCGCTGCGCCCCTCATTTCTCCCCGTGAATTGGCCAGCATTATTCCTCTTCTTCCTCCTCGTCGTCCTCCTGCTCCTCTTCCTCATCCTCCCGCACGCTTTCCAGGGACAATTCGCTTTCAATCTCCCCAAATTCACGTTCAGGTATATCCTCATCCACTTCAGGTATAATCTCATCCATTGTGCTCACGGGATCAATGGACAGGCTGGCCTCATCCATGATCTCAGGAGAATCGCTGTCGTCCTCATGCCCGCTCCCGTTGAGTTCCTTCAGGCAGAAAAGACATACATCCTTACCGGGAAGGGCCGGGGCCTCATTGCATACAGAGCAGAGTTCCAGTTCTTCGCGGGGCTGCTCGCCCTTCATTTCCCGAAGGCATACTTTACAGTACTTTTCTCCTTCCTGAATATAGTTCAGATCGCAGCGCGGGCACTTTACCAAGTTCATCATGACATCCTCCTTAATTTGCGGGCATGTACTTCCTATTAGACGGATTGGATTATATTTCCTTGCCAGTTTCCTGCCAATTTTGTTGAATAAACTTGAAAACCGTATTACGATTGCATTACTCAAGCGACACAAAGTCGTAACATTTAGGAGGTGTCTTATGAACCGAAAGCAAATCGCAGCCGTCCTCATCTTGATCGTCTTATTCGCGGCCAGCACTGCCCTGGCAGCCAGCGGACCAACCTCACAATTCAATTCCTCAGGCTGGTACATTGTGAACACCCCGCCCTGCAAAAACAAGGCGACCCCAGTTCCAAACGACACTGCCGGGAATAATGGCTCCGCTACCCAAGCAACTCCCTGCCCCGCCTCCGTATCCAACAGCGGCAAGGGCAATGTAAACTACAGCGGAAATGGCAGCGGTAAAGGCACCATGTGGATCATCGATAATAACCCTAACGGCCAACCCTGCCCCAATGCAAAGACACCGGCTCCCAAACCCACGGCGGCTCCCACTGCAGCTCCCACTGCAGTTCCTACATCGGCTCCCACCAATGCACCAACAGCATTGCCCACCGCGGTTCCCACTACTGCGCCAACGACGGCTCCAACCGCAAAGCCCACGGCCGTTCCTACGGCGAAGCCCACGCCTGCTCCTACGGCGCCCGACAATTATACTCCTGTTTCTGTCTCTGCGCAAGAGCAGTTAAACGCAAATTTACTGAATCAGGACCGGGCAAACAATGGCTTGTCCGCCCTGAAGCTAGACCCCGAGCTTTGCCGCATCGCCCGCATCAAATCCACAGATATGTTCCAGAACAATTACTTTGCGCATCAATCCCCCACCCTGGGCAACGCAGGCGATCTTCTGCGCAGCAATGGCTACAAGTTTTCCGGCTGGGGCGAGAACATTGCGCACCATGCCAACGTAACAAAGGCTCAGGCAGCCTTCATGTCCAGCGACGGCCACCGCAGAAACATCCTTGGCAGCCAGTGGACCAAAATGGGCATCGGGGTATGTTTTGACAAAAACGGCTTTGTTTATGTAACCCAGATCTTTGTACGGTAACGATTCGAAATCACGGCCCATATCCGCCTCGGAGAAGGTACCAACACCTTTCCGGGGCGGAGGGGCCGCTCTTTCATGTTTCGGCTGTGCCTGTGCCGGCGCCAGCCCCGGTCACCGGAGCCGATACCCTGCTTTGCATAGGAGCCGCGTTCACGTACCCGCCGTTATAGCGCACATTCTGCCGGATGTTCGGGACGGCGTTTCCGTATGGAGCGCCTACCTGCTGCAAAATGGCACGTCCGGCCATGGAGCCCGTGGTGTTCATGGCCTGCTGCATTTGCCGGCCTGACCGGACATTCGTCGCCATTGTCGGTTCCACCGGGCGGAAGGACGCCTCATCGACCCGGATGTTCTTATCTTTGGACCTGACCTGGGAAAGCGCCGCACGGACGTTTTCACCTGGCAGGGCAGGCAGCAAAACCGCTTCGCTGCGCAAAAGCGCAGGCTGCCGTATGGCTTCTGCAAGGCGCATGGAATACTCCTCCTGTCATAAAAGCCTTCCTGGGGCTACTCCATGCTATGCACCTATCCGGCGCCTGGTGCAGTGTTCTTTCGCATAAGAACGGCTAATGAACACTGCGCCTCCTCTTAACGGATACCTTGTATGCCGTACGCACCATCCCGCGCTGCGCTTGGGTGGTGCAAGGCATACGGCCAGGAAACCGTGTAAGGATAGGATTTCTGCGAAATCCTTCCGAAACCACCGCACATGTCGCTGGTTTCGGATTTGCAAACGAGGGGGCTAAAGCCCCCTCGTTGCTCCTCCCTCCACGGAAATAATTCCCAGGGTGAGGATATTTCATTCCAAAACCGCTGCTTCTTCCACAATTTGAACGGAAGGGGTTTGCGGCATCAGGATTTTTTCCAGCGCTTTGAGCAATTCCTCCCGTCCGGCCTTGCTTTCGCTGGAGAAAGGGATGATCTCCCAGGGCTGTACCAAAAGCGCGCGGCAGATGGGCGCAATGTACTTCATGCGGGCACCGCGGCTGATCTTGTCGGCCTTGGTGGCGATTACGGTGAAGGGGATGTTCATCGCCCGAAGATAGCCGTTCATATCCCGGTCGTCCATCGTTGGCTCATGGCGGATGTCCACCAGGTGGAATACATGCAAAAGGGCGGGCGCGGAAGTGAAATAGCCCTCCATCATTTTTCCCCAGCGAACCTTTTCCCCCTTGTCCACCTTGGCAAAACCATAGCCCGGAAGGTCGATGAGATGAAATGCGTCGTTGATCAGAAACACATTGATCAGCCTGGTCTTGCCCGGGGTGGAGCTTGTTTTGGCCAAACCGCGCCTTTGGCAAAGACAGTTGATGAGTGAGCTTTTGCCCACGTTGCTCCTGCCTGCCACGGCAATCTGGGGAAGCCCTTCTCCGGAAAAGGGCCCGTATCCTGGCAGGCTTACAACAAACTCCGCACGGTTTATTTCCATGTTATACCCCTGCCCGCACATCAGGCCGGACTGCCGGACCGGACGTTCCTGCCATGCTGAGTTCCGCCGGGACCTCAGGCTTTATTGCTTCGGGAGAAGGTTGATACGGAACCGGTTTTTGCGTCAGGGCCACCGCCAGCACTTCATCCAGCGTGGATACCTTCACCACCCTGAACAGTTTTAATACATGGGCCGGAATTTCCTCCAGGTCCTTATCGTTTTCCTTGGGGATGATCAGCGTACGGATGCCTGCCCGGTAAGCGGCCAGGGTTTTTTCCTTCAACCCGCCGATGGGCAGCACACGGCCGCGAAGCGTGATCTCCCCGGTCATGGCAATATCCTGCCTGACGGGAATACCCGTTAATGCCGACACCAGTGCGGTGGTCATGGTCACGCCGGCGGAGGGGCCATCCTTGGGCACCGCTCCTTCCGGAACATGAATGTGAATATCGTCCAGCTTGTAAAAGTCGGGGGCAATGCCCAGCATTTGCGTATGGGCACGCACCCATGACAGCGCTGCCCGGCCGCTTTCCTTCATCACGTCGCCAAGCTGGCCGGTCAGCTGCATGCCGCCCGCACCCTGCATGATGGTGCATTCCACCGCCAGCAGTTCGCCGCCCACCGTCGTATAGGCCAAGCCGTTGACAACGCCGACTCTCGGCTCCTTCTCAGGCAGATCGCGCAGATACCGTTGTGCTCCCAGATATTCCTTCACCAAAGATGGCGTCATGTGCACTTCTTGTGTATTGGTATCCAGCATCTGCACTGCGGCTTTGCGGACGATTCGTGCGAGCACACGCTCCAGGCGGCGCACGCCGGCCTCCCTGGTATAACCTTCGATAGCAAGCCGCATGGGGGCATCCCCCATCCTGACGGATTTGGGAGCCAGGCCATGCTCCTTGATCTGCTTGGGCAATAGATGCCGCTTAGCGATTTGAAGCTTCTCCTCCTCCGTATAGCTGGGAACATCAATCACTTCCATACGGTCCAACAGCGGGGCGGGAATGGTATCCGCCGTGTTGGCGGTGGTAATGAACATGACCTTGCTCAAGTCAAAGGGCAGTTCCAGATAATGATCGCGGAAAGCGCCGTTCTGTTCGGCATCCAATACCTCCAGCATGGCGGATGCGGGATCACCCCTGAAATCGGAGGACATTTTGTCGATTTCGTCAAACAGGAACACGGGATTCATGGTTCCCGCCTGCCGAAGGCCGGAGATAATGCGGCCGGGAATGGCCCCGATATACGTGCGCCGGTGGCCACGAATCTCAGCCTCGTCACGAACGCCGCCCAGGGACATTTGCACAAATTTCCTGCCCACAGCCCTTGCGATGGAACGGACGATGGAGGTTTTGCCTACTCCCGGCGGGCCGACAAAGCACAAAATAGGTCCGCGCATATCGTTTTTCATACGGCGTACCGCCAGGTATTCGATCACACGCTCCTTTACCTTTTCCAGTCCGTAATGATCCTCGGCCAGAATCCTGCGTGCTCGCTTCAAGTCCAGGTTGTCAGGGGTGGTCTTGCCCCAGGGAAGGTCCAGAATCCACTCCACATACGTACGGCTGACGCCTATCTCCGGCGTACCCGGGGCCATGCGGCTTAGCCGCTCCAACTCCCGGTTGACCTTGTCTCTGGCCTCCTGGTTAAGATCCGTTCGGGCTGCCCGATCCTTCAGGTCCTCCACATCTGTGGCTTCCTTGTCGCCAAGCTCTGTCTGGATGGCCTTGATCTGTTCCCTGAGGTAGTAGTCCTTTTGATTTTTCTCAATTTGCTTTTTGATACGGGCCTGAACCTGCTTTTCCACGGCAGCAAGCTCTGTCTCACGAGCCAGGATACCACAGAGTGTCTCCAGCCGTCTGGCTACGTTCACTTCCTCCAGGATCTGCTGACGGTCCTCCAGATGTGTCAAAACATTGGCGGCAATGATGTCGGCCAGCTGATCCGGCTTGTCCACCTCGTTGACTGAGCGCAGCGTCTCGGGTGAAATGCGCATGCTGGCCTTGGCATATTCCTCAAAAAACTCATGGGTCGTGCGCACCAGGGCCTGCAATTCCAGGCTCTCTTCCTTGTCCGGCTCGGGCACAGGGCGCACATCGGCGGCCATGTAGGGGTCTTCCTCCACCACTGCTTCCAGCACGGCCCGCAGCTTTCCTTCCACCAAAACGCGAATGCTGTCGCCGGGCAGGTTCAAAACCTGCTTCACATGGGCGATGGTGCCCACCCGGCACAGGTCGGACAAAGACGGCTCGTCGATGTCCGCATCCATCTGGGCCACCAGGAAAATTTGCTGGTCCTCGAGCATGGCCTGCTCCAGCGCCGCTACACTGCGGGCACGGCCCACGTC
>JAEZHM010000069.1 GCA_023416585.1 Bacillota bacterium | reverse complement strand
GATGCCGCTCCTGTCGCCGGTATAGCATCCGGCACTTTCCATGGCCAGGTCCGTACGAACGCCGCGCATACTGATCCCTCCGTTCCTTTCCAAATCAGCATGCGCGGCGTCTTGTTCCATTATTCATATTTCGGGAAAAACTCAGCCTTCGTACCTTAGCGCTTCTATCGGGCGAAGCTTGGATGCTTTGTTGGCGGGATACAAACCGAACACCACGCCGATGAAAACGGAAAATCCGATGGCGATCATGGATACCATGGGCGATATGGTCAGAGTCATGTTAAGTAAAGGTGCGAGGAAGTAACAGGCTGCCGCAGCGATTCCAAGTCCCAAAAGGCCGCCCATCAGGCTCACAACCAGCGCCTCTATCAAAAATTGGGTCAGAATGTTGCCCCTGGCTGCACCGATGGCTTTGCGGATGCCAATTTCCCGCGTGCGTTCAGAAACGGAAACCAGCATGATGTTCATAATACCAATGCCACCCACCAGCAGGGAGATTGCCGCGATACCGCCAAGCATCAGCGTTAATGTAGCGGTTGTCTCGTTCAGCGTGGAAAGCATTTCCGTCTGATTATACACGCTGTACTGGCTGGAGGTGGAAAACACGGTTTTCAAATAACCCGTCACAGCCTCCTGCGCTTTGGAAACTTCCTGGGAGGAAGCGGCCGATACATAGAAGTTGCTTATCCCACGCTGAGAAAACAGCCGTTCCGCCAAAGTAAAGGGAATTAAAATGAGGTTATCCCCGGAGCCGGCGATAGTCGAGCCCATTTCCTTCAGCACGCCGACCACAGTAAAAGTATAACCGTTGAGTGAAAAGTTTTCCCCCACTACGTTTTCGGTGCCGAACATTTCTGTTGCCGCTTCAGTGCCTATCACGGCTACAAAGCTGCGGTTGTCAATATCCGGTTCCCGCAAAAAGCGCCCAAGCTGAACATCATAGTTCCGTATCTCCTCATACCCCGGCGTGGTACCCTGTATGGTGCCGTCGTCATAAGTGGTGACGCCTGCCTTCACTGTACCGGATACGTTCACTGTCGGAGCAACATAGGCAATGGAGGAAGTCTGGGAAAGCTCACGCAAATCATCAAGCGTGATCGGATTCTGCCACCTTGCCCTGATATTTACGCTAATCAGGTTCGTGCCCATACTTTCAATCCGGCTAACCACGGAAGCATTGGCTCCCTGGGCAATAGCAACCAGCACCACAATAGCCACCACACCGATGACAACGCCCAATATGGTCAGGAAGGAACGCATTTTATTTCCGCCTATGGACTTCAATGCCATTTTAAGCGACTGGTAAATCATCCGGCGTTCCCTCCTCCCATACGTGTCCATCCTCAATATGAATGACACGCTGCGCTTTGGCCGCAATATTCGGATCGTGGGTGATTATTACAATGGTATTTCCCTCCCGGTGAAGCTGCGCAAACAGCTCCATGATTTCCAGGCCTGTCTTTTTATCCAGATTGCCGGTAGGTTCGTCTGCCAGGATCAGGGAAGGATGTGCGGCCAGCGCCCTGGCGATGGCCGCACGCTGCTGCTGGCCGCCCGAAAGCTGGCTGGGTCTGTGCTTCATGCGGTCATTAAGGCCCACCTGCGTAAGCGCAGTCACGGCCCGCTTTTTGCGCTCGGACGTGTGCATATTCTGGTATACAAGTGGCAATTCTACGTTTTCCAGCGCGGTCAGCCTGGACAAAAGGTTGAAACCCTGAAAGATGAAACCAATATGCGTATTTCGAAGCTTAGCAAGCTGCCGCTGGTTGTATTTTTCAATGGGCTTTCCGTTTAAAGCGTAGGTGCCGGAATCGGCGGCATCCAGACAGCCGATAATATTCATCAGCGTGGATTTTCCGCTGCCGGAAGGACCGATGATGGCTACATACTCCCCTTTATCAATGCTCAGGGAAACATCAGCCAGCGCATAGATCTCCTCGCCGCCCATTTTGTACTTTTTCACTATGTTCTCCATGTGAATCATGGTTTTGCCCTCCTAGTTACCGGGCCGCTGGAAGCCCCCATTGGCCCCGTTGGAGTTTCGCGTTTCCCCGTTGTTCCAATTGCCGCCGCCTGGGAAAGTGCCACCATTCTGGCCGGCCGGCATCTGTGGCATTCCCTCCATAGGCATAAATTGCATTCCGCTCATCGAATCGGTGGCCGCACTGCGGGTGACTAGTACGTAATCGCCTTCCTTCAGGCCTGACTTGACTTCCGCATATTTTTCGCTGGAAAGCCCTGTTTCCACAACCGTTCTCACGCCCGGGCCCTGACCTTGGGTTCCGTTCGTATTGGTTTCATCGTACAGCCATACGTATTGCCCGTTTCTGGATGTATTCAGCGCAGCAATAGGTACCAGCACAACGCCATTAGCCTCTCCCACTTTGATGGTGGCTGTGCCGTTCATGCCGATCTTCAGTTGATCGTCACCCTTCACGTCCAGGGTGACACTATATGTAGTTACTCCATTGGAGCTTGTGCCTATTTGAGAAATGTAGGATACGGTGGCATCATATGTCTTGCCGGTGATGGCATCCATATCGATGGTCACTTCCTGTCCAACCTTGACACCAATGATATCCAGTTCATCCACGTTCACCCTCATCTGCATGGCATTCCCCGCATAAAGCGCAGCCAAAGAAGTGTTCGCCGCCGTTTCTGCAGCGGACGCAGTCACCGTTGCGGAGACGATTCCGTCAATAGGTGAAACGATGGCCCCGGATGCAAGCACTGCTTTCGCCTCTTTCAGCTTTTGAAGGATATCATCCCGCTTCATTACAAGCGTGTCGTACTCGCTGGATACGGGCATCTGTGTCAGATAAAACAAGGATCCTCTTCTGCTAACGCTGGAGTTTACGCCGGGATATATTTTGGATATCCGCCCCTGTGAGGTGGTAGTGTACAAAAAGGGCATGTTGATCTGCGCTTTTCCGCTGCCCAGGATCACACTGTTCTTTACCACCTGAACATCGGCTCCCTCCAGCGTTTTCAAATCGCTGAAGGTAACGACAGCGTTACCGCCGATTACACTCTCCACTGTTCCGGTATATTTTGACTGTCCATCCATCACCGTCACGGTCTGGCTGACAGTCAGGTCCGTGGATGCGATGGATACCTTCATTTTCCCATCCATGGACAAAAGCATCAAAGATCCGCTTTTCTCCATGGCATCTTGGGCCAGATCGCCAACCGTTGCATAAATGGCTTTCACCCTCCCAGCGGCGCCAATGGTAAGCGTCGCATCATCCGCTTGGGAGCGGACCAATTGCGCCAGGGAGTCCTCGGCGGTGGTCAAATCGCTTTGCAGAGTGGAAATGGCCGTATTCAAAGCGGTTTTGTCCACATCCACCAGTGGATCGCCCGCCTTCACCGCCTCGCCGGCGGATACGCGTATGTTTGTAACAACAACAGGGAAGCGCGCCGTCACATCCTGCGTTTTGGAAATACTCAGTGTTCCTGTTCCTGTCACTGTTTTTTCCAGATTGCCGGTGCCGATCTGTACTTTAACATAGGATTCCGAATTACTGTCTGTTGTTGGGGCAACCTGCCTGCTCAGGTAAAACCGGTAGCCTCCATAACCCAGACCACCGACGACAGCGCAAATCACAAGTACTCTCAGTATGATTTTCAAGGCTTTCTTCATGGGAACCTCCTTGTATGGATGAGGATGGAAACAGTTGCAGTATAATGCCACCATGTTGTGGGAAAATGAAGGTAATGTGAATGTTGTGTGTATACGTTTCGGGAAAATGGCAGAGCCATTTCCTCGATGCCGAGCGATTCAATTATGCTTTTTGCTTGCCCTGCGCTTCGCTTGGCCGATGCAATGCACACGCAAGTGAATCGTGTTAGGTAAGCTTGCTTCACAGCACTATCTGACTCAATCGTCGCACCGTGATCGGGAGTTCTCAACCCCGCGCACTCAGGCTATGCCAAGCTGCACAAATTAAACGAGGTGCATCGCACACTCGTTACACCCCTACTAAATCATCACTCTTTGCTTATTGGGTATCTGCTCAAAAAAAATTTCGTAAATTTTACGTTATCATTTCATCCTTACTTGCTGCCTTGCTTGACATTTCTATGGGAATGGCTGATAATGTATCCTGCTTTCATATGCCTGCATGCAGTTAAAGGAGGATTGTGCGTTGTCGCACACCATTACCGCCGTTCAAAAAGACAGCGTCGCATACTTGAGCGGCATACGGCCGGGCGACCGGCTGAACAGGATCAACGGGGAAGATATTATCGATCAGATCGATTATCAGGCGCTTTCCGCCAACAGCCTGCTGATACTGGATATTGAAAAAAAGACTGGCGGGAACGCTATTATCACCATCCAGAAGGATGAATACGAACCGCTGGGCATCCAGCTGGAAGACACGCTGCTTTCACGCCCCCGCAGTTGCCGGAACCATTGCGTATTCTGTTTTATCGACCAGATGCCAAAAGCCTTACGTCAAACGCTTTATGTTAAGGACGACGACTGGCGGCTTTCGCTGATGATGGGGAATTACATCACCCTCACCAACGTATCAGAAAGCGAAATGGACAGGATCATCCGCCGCCATGCCAGCCCATTATATATCTCGGTGCACGCCACCGATGGCGATGTGCGCAGGCAGATGATGAAAAATCCCGGTGCGGACAGGATCATGGAACACTTGAAGCGCTTCCAAGATGCCGGCATCCGGTTCCATTGCCAGATCGTGCTTTGCCCAGGGCTAAACGATGGTCCGGTGCTTGAAAAGACGATTCAGGACCTTATCTCCTTTTACCCTGCCGCATGTTCCGCGGCCCTGGTGCCTGTGGGGCTGACTTCCCACCGGGAAGGATTAACCCCACTCACGCCCTACACCAAGGAAACGGCTGCCGAACTGATCTTGAAGATCAAGCCGCTGCAGGAGCAGTTTCTTAAAAAATACGGCACCGCCTTTGTATATCCTGCGGACGAGCTGTACTGCTTAAGCGGGCTTCCCCTGCCAAATGAAACAGAGTATGAGGATTTCCCCCAAATTGAAAATGGCGTCGGGCTTTTAAGGCTGTTCATCAGCGATGTTATGCAGGCGGCGGATGAATCCCTCGCTGTTCCAAACGATCTGCCCAAACACATTACCATTGCCTGCGGTGTATCCGTAGCACCTTTTCTTCAGGAATTAGCTGACAAGTATGCTCCTGCGCAGGTGGAAGTGGATATCCACCCCATCCGCAATGATTTCTTCGGCCACACCATTACCGTTACTGGGCTGATTACGGGTCAGGATCTTGTAAAGCAGCTTCAAAGTACGGAAACAGACCGGATTCTGATCTGTGCCGCCATGCTTCGGGCGGAAGGCGATCTTTTTCTGGACGGCCTTTCTCTGGAGGAAGTAAAAAAAGCCCTCCCCGCGCCGCTGTATGTGATCCCCAACAGTGGGAAAGCCTTTTACCACGCACTTCATGGCATCACCACCGATCCGGAGGAATAACAAAAATGGCTAAACCCCTGGTCGCCATCGTTGGCCGCCCAAACGTGGGCAAGTCCACTTTCTTCAACAGAATATCAGGAAAGCGCATATCCATTGTGGAGGATATTCCCGGCGTAACAAGGGACCGCATCTATGCTGATGTGGAGTGGATGGGCCGCAAGTTCACGCTGATCGACACCGGCGGCATCGATCCTCACAGCGAGGATGTGCTGCTTGTTCAAATGCGCCATCAGGCTCAAATAGCCATGGATATGGCTGATGTAATCTGCTTTTTTGTAGATGCCAGGGCAGGCCTGACGCCTGATGACGAAGAAGTGGCCAGGCTTCTTCGTAAAACCCGCAAACCCCTTTTGCTGGTGGTGAACAAGCTGGACTATGCAGGGATGGACGATGTGCTGTTTGAGTATTTCGAACTGGGTCTTGGCGACCCCATCGGCATCTCCAGCACCAACATGCTGGGCCTAGGTGATCTTTTGGAGGAAATTGTGAAAAGGCTTCCCCCAAAGGATTTGGAGGAGCAGGAGGAAGCGGAGCATGTGCTGCAGCTTGCGGTAGTGGGACGGCCCAACGTAGGCAAAAGCTCGCTGGTAAACAAGATTTTGAATCAAGAACGCTCCATGGTCTCCGACATACCGGGAACCACAAGAGATGCAATCGACACCCGCTTTACCGGAAAGGACGGCACGGAATACAATATCATCGATACCGCCGGCATGCGCCGCAAGCGGTCCATTGAGGAAGACACGCTGGAGCGCTACAGTGTTCTTCGCAGCATTGCCGCCATCCGCCGGTGTGATGTGGCGTTGATATTGATCGACGCAAAAGACGGCGTAACGGAACAGGATACGAAGATCGCGGGAATGGTACATGAAGAAGGCAAAGGCGCCATTATCATCGTCAACAAATGGGATGCTGTGGATAAGGATACCGGCACGCTGGAAACCTACCGTAAGGAAGTGCTGGAAGCCTTGAAATTCATGGATTATGCACCCATTTTGTTCCTGTCGGCGCTCACCGGGCAGCGGGTGCATACGGTTCTGGAATGGGTAGACAAGGTATGGGCCCAATGCTCCAAGCGCGTACCTACCGGCGTGCTCAACGATGTGCTGGCGGATGCGCAAGGCACCTTGCAGCCTCCCGCCACCGGCGGACGAAGGTTAAAGATCTATTATGCCACCCAGCAGTCTGTATGCCCGCCTGTCTTTGTGCTTTTTGTAAACGACGAAACGCTGATGCACTTCGCCTATCAACGATATCTGGAAAACCACTTCCGGAAGACTTTCGGTTTTGAGGGAACTCCCCTGCGCTTCATACTTCGGGAAAAGCAAAAGGAGAATCGATCATGAGTGAGATTCTTGCCTATACGGTTGCGGCAGTTGCCGGATATCTACTGGGCTCCATTTCTACCGGGCTGCTCGTTGCTCAAAAAAGCTCCCATGTTGACCTGCGCAAGGAAGGCAGCAAGAGCACCGGAGCCACAAATGTTTTGCGGGTGCTTGGCACGAAGCCTGCCGCCATCACGTTTGTGGGCGATTTTTTGAAGGTGCTGCTGGCTATGATCATCGGCAGCCTGCTGTACGGGAAGTATGGCGCCATGGTGGCTGGCCTGGCCGGGATCATTGGCCATAACTGGCCCATTTACCATCAGTTCAAAGGCGGCAAGGGCGTTGCCAGTTCAGTAGCGGTGATGCTGTATATCTTTCCCCTATATGGCGTTATTTCTCTTTTATTTTTCTTTGCGCTGGTTGCGGTCACCAAATATATTTCCCTTGGCAGTATGGCTATGCTGACGTTGTTTGCAGTGCTGGTGATCCTTTTTGGCGGTGGCACCTGGCTCGTCTGCTTATGGGCCGTAGCCATCGCCGTACTGTGCATTTTCAGGCACCGTGCCAATATCTTAAGGCTATTAAAGGGTACGGAAAATAAGCTCTCCCTGAAGAGCAAATGATTGCAGGGCGGGCCTTTCACAAGCGTTGTCACTTTCCCTTGCCGATTCCCCTCATGACATGCACCAAAAAGTCCTGAGCGTTGGCAATAAAGCTTACCACTGACAGGCTTCCCCTGTCGCGAAGCTTATTGACGGCAAACTCCGAGATATCAACCGTATAAAAGAACACCGGTCTTACGACGCCTTCCTTCACACAAAAGGAGGGCGTCATATTTCCTGTGGCGATGGTATGAAGCTGCGTTGCCATGCAAATAACGGTGGTTGCCTTTGTTACTAGAGCGCGCATATCGTTTTGCCCACTGTACACATCTGCTACAACCTCCGGCAGAGGACCGTCGTCCCGGATAGAGCCGGTGAGTACAAAAGGAACATTTTTTTGAACGCAGGCATGCACGATGCCATCCTGTATATGATATTCCTCAATAAATTTGGGTATGGAACCGCAGCGGCGCACCTTGTTGATGACGTCGATGTGATGATAGTGCCCGTTTAACATGGACTCCTGGGTATAAATATCCTGTCCCAGCGCGGTGCGGAAAAGCCCGCCCTCCAGGTCGTGTGTAGCCAGGGCATTGCCGGCCAGCAGACCATGTACATATCCTTGCTGAATAAGTGCCGCCATAGCGCTTCTCGCGTCAGAATCAAAGGAGCAGGCAGGGCCCAGAACCCAAAGAATAAAGCCATTCTCTCGTTCATATTCCAGCCGCTGATACAGCTGATCGTAATCTCTGGAATAGGAAGTCTCCCTGGAACGGCTTGTACGGAATGCAAAGGACTCACTGGAATCTCCATCCCGGCCAAAGCCGTCGGGATGCACGTAAATCCCCTCGCTTCCGTTTTCTGTACGCCCCACAACTACCATGTCTCCCGCCTTTAGCCGGCGGAATTCACGGATGGATATCTTGCCCTTAGCTATAACGGCCACGCAGTCCATGCGGGACTGTTCTGCAAGCAGCCATTGTCCATCCACCTTAAAATATTCCGGAAAGATAGTTGTGGCATGGTAATTATCCGGCGCAACGCAGTTCATAGGCGCGGGCTCTAAAACGGCATCAGGCGCTTGTACAAACCGGGCGGCAGAAAAATCAGGCGCATGGTAAACAGGCATAGAAAAATGCATAAAGGCACATCCTTGCATTCATATAGAGTCCGTACACTTTTTCAATCATACAGCGTATATGTCGAAAAATCAATGACAAGTTGCGCGGGCAAACGGTTCCTGGTTGATAGCAAAGGTTTACAGCCAAATATACGGCGAGTATAATGGATGAACCCTGCCAATTGTCTGTGATTAAGCCTTAAGTTCACCAGTTGCCTTTTTGCTCTTTTCCCTTCCCGCTTTCCAATACAAAAGGGTGATGCATGTCATCAGGATAAGTACCGCCGTCATGGCAATGTACAGATACAGATTTGGAATGGATGATTTGTCCAGAGCAAATTCAATAAATACGCATGCCCCCACCCCTGCTAGAACCAGGAGAAAACCGGATGCAACAAGCAGTGGCGTCGCTTTCTTATTAATCATTACGCGTAAGCTGAAAATAGCAGCAACAGTCAGCACAAGGCCAATGCTCATAAGCTGTGATACCTTCACAAAGCCCCAGCGCAGAAAATCATCCTCCCGCATGCTTTCCAACAGCACCTGTGATGCACCAAATAAAAGCAGGAACAACAACGCGGTATTGCCGGCTTTTTCATTTTTCCGCCCCAGTTGTTTGTATACTGTGAAGCATATCAGGAGGGCCACAATGCCTTCATAGAAAAATACGGGTATGACCCAATCGCCATATACATTTTGAACGGCAAAGGGAAAGAACTGTAAAGATTCCGCCTCCACAAGCCTGCCAATTCCCTGGGTGGTCAAGGCTTCCGCAAAACGAGCCCCCGCAATAACCAAAGCCGCGCCAGGCGCTATGCAGTCCAGCACATCTCCCGTGTTTAATTTGGCTGCTTTTGAAAAAATGAGCGCTGCCAAAAAAGAGCCCAGCATCGCACCGTAAAGCGCGAACCCACCCTTCCATAGGAAGAAAATAAAAGTCCAATCCTGCTCAAAAAATATATAGTCCAGACGAACAAGGCAATAAAAAATCCTTGCGCCAACCACTGCCAAGGGAAGAGCCCATAATCCGTATCTTAAGGCGGCATCTTTGGGCAAATTCCGTTTTCGCCGGCTAAACGCCGTCAAACTTAGCCCGGCAATGATGGAAAGGCAGAGAATGATGCTGTAGCCGTAGATGGGAACACCAAAAAAACTTCCAACAGGAAATTGCTCCCTCATAAACAATACCTCCTATTTGGCCGGTATGGCCGTGGCGAAATAGAGGATGTCGCAGATGGATCTTGTCTTTCCCGAGCTTAAAGCATTGATCTTTTTGTTATTGAGCACCACAGTGGATGAGCTTCCCCCATCAAGATTATATGCGCTTATGCAACCATAGTCATAAGCCATCTTGGCTATTTCCGTAAGAAGCAAGCCTTGTGACCCTTTGTTTTCAGGTCCTTCGGTGGCAATACATATATAGGATAGCGGGCCTGTCTGGCCGATGCACATCCGCTGGGTCCTTTTATTGGGCACGGTAGAGTCATTTTCTTCAAAGCTTTCCGTCATTATGCCATCTATCACAAGACCTGGGCCAAAGTTGAAGGTATTGACCATCACCCCCTGAAAGGCAGCCAATTCTTCGCCGGTAGCCTTTGGGATGATATGAAAATCGCCATGATCGTCAATAATCAAAGTGTCAAAACTTCCGTCTGGCCGGTTGCGGTACAGCTTTCCCTGGCGGACAAGGTAACCCCGGTTATGAAAGCTGAAATAATCGCCATTGACAGCCAATACGGCATTATTTCTTCGGGCAATGGTGGCACCTGCATTGGTAGAAGTATGGCCGTATTGCGCGGACATAGCTGTGCGGATCTGGGAAGGATCCGCAATTTGAATGCGGATCACCTGAATTGTGGTTTCATAAGCGCGGACCGTTTCTATATGAACCTGAATGGATGCGTCTTCGTAGCCCGTACCGTCGCTTATGTAGCAGGCTTTGTTAGGAGCATAACCGGGCGTATCGTCGATCGCAAGGGGTACTATCCCTTCCCCGCTCAGTTCCGTGGCATAAGCGTTCATAATAAGCGTTCCTGATGGTACAGCAAACAAAACCGCTGCCAGCATCAATATCAGCAAAATCAACCTTAGCACAGAAGAACGCAAGCAAATGCCCCCTTGACAATTTTAGGTTATATAAAAGGAAGGTATATATTGTAATTCCATTGGACCAGTATATCAGTATTCCAATCCGGTTGTCAATCTCCGGCATGCTGCGATCTTGCTGCCGGGAAACCTCGTCTGTACATCAAAACGCGTTCCTGCTATAATGAGCACATTCTATCAAGGAGGATCCTATGGCATCGGCAATTTTGAGTCCTGGCAAGGAATCCCGCGTATACAGCGGTCATCCCTGGATATTCCGCAGCGATATCGCCCGCGTGGAGGGCAAGCATGAGCCCGGCGATGTGCTCAAAGTGGTGTCCAACAAAGGCAAGGTACTGTGGGTATGGCCTTATACAATCCCCAGTCTCAAATCGCGCTGCGGATGATGAGCCTCAAGGATGAGGCTATTAACTCTTCCTTTATATTTGAACGTGTAAAGCGGGCGGTAGATTACCGTAAAAAATTCGCCGATTTAAAAAGCTGCCGCCTGATTTTTGCCGAAAGTGACGGATTGCCGGCTATGATCGTGGATAGCTTTGGCGATGTGCTGGTGATGCAATGCCTCTCCCTGGGCATGGAACGCTTTAAAACAGATGTAGTGAATGCGCTATTGGAGCTTGTGCACCCTGCCGGTATCTACGAGCGCAACGATGTGCCTGTGCGTGCACTGGAAGGGATGGAACAAAAGAAAGGCTTGCTGTACGGCCGTGTACCGGAACGGGTGGAGATGGTCGAAAACGGCGTCCGGTTTTTGGTGGACGTCATGGAAGGACAAAAGACCGGCTTTTTTCTGGATCAAAAGGAAAACAGGGCGGCCATCGCCCCATTCGTACATGACGCCAAGGTTTTGGACTGCTTCACCCATACGGGCAGCTTTGCCCTGCACGCAGGCCATTACGGCGCAAAAGATGTACTCGGGGTGGATATTTCCAACCATGCCTGCGCCGTTGCGGAAGAAAATGCCGCCCTTAACAACCTTTCCGGCAGCGTGCGCTTCACCGAAGCCAACGCCTTTGACTTTTTGCGCGCCAAGTATGATGAAAAAGAACAATATGATATGGTGATTCTCGACCCGCCCGCCTTTACAAAGACCCGCTCAGCTATAGAAGGCGCCACCAGGGGTTACAAAGAAATTAACTTGCGGGCCATGAAACTTTTGCGTGACGGCGGATTCCTTGTCACATGCTCCTGCTCCCAGCACATATTGCCAGGGCCATTCCTGGATATCGTAAAAGATGCCGCCCGCGACGCCCGGGTGTTGCTTCGGCAAATCGAATACCGCACCCAAGGCCGTGACCACCCGATTCTTCCCGCCGCGCCGGAAACTCAGTACTTAAAATGCGGCATCTTTCAAGTCTTCTCATAAGAAAGCAAGGCGACGCGAATCGCGCCGCCCGTTTTTTCGGATTATAAGGGAGACGAAGACTGATGCGTGAGAGTACAGGAAAAATGCAGTTCAAAAAATGACCCTCATTTTTTGGACTATGCTACATTCAAAGCAATCTCCATCATTTGTGTTAGCGATGTCTGCCGCTGTTCGGCGCTCATACCTTCTCCGGTAAAAGGATTGTCGGATATGGTGCAAAGGCACAATGCATTCTTCCCCGCCCGGGCAGCATTCAGGTACAGCGCCGCCGCTTCCATCTCTACCGCCAGCACGCCCAGCTTTTGAAGCTTGCCCAACGGCTCCGATTCATCATAGAAGGTATCGGAGGAATAGATGGAGCCCACCTTCACGTCCACACCGATCTTCTTTCCCGCTTCCACGGCTTTTTGCAGCAAATCAAAGGAACAGGCCGGGGCCAAATTGCCCTGGAAGCCGAATTGCGCGCCAAAATTGGAGTTGGTATAGCAGCTCATGCCTGCTACGATATCCTGTACTTTCAACGTTTGGGTGACCATCCCCGCGGAACCAATGCGAAGTATATTCTCCACACCATAAAAGTTAAACAGCTCATAGGAGTAGATGCCTATGGAAGGCATGCCCATGCCGGAAGCCATGACGGAAACACGCTTGTCCTTGTAAAAGCCTGTATAGCCCTGAACACCGCGGACATTGTTGACCAAAACAGCATCCCGTAAATACTTATCCGCAATATATTTTGAGCGGAGAGGATCCCCCGGCATCAGCACAGTCTTGGCAAAGTCGCCGGCTTTGGCGGTAATGTGGGGTGTTGGTATGAAATCCATAGTTAACCCTCCATGTTCGTAATACATTTTCATTTCATCAGATATGCTTGCTCTACAAAAGGTATACTGTTGCCACATTGTAGGCAGCGCCAAGAAAAGCAGTGCCCAGGAACAAGTATTCCATTTTTTTAGGCAAACCCCTTTTCCAAAGCAAAAATATCATCGCCAGAAGAACGATATAGACAAGCAAATACGTTCTTGTGCCTGAAGCCAGCACCGTAGGAGAAAAGCTTAGTGACAGCCGCGTAGCTAGTCCCGCCCCCAGAGCCAGCAAGTAAAGGACCAATTTGCGTTTATCCTTTAAAATCCATGAGATTGAAAAGGCGATACACAGAATCATTACAACGAAGGATAATACCATGATGGCCTGAAACAGCATGCCTGAAATGTTATTAGGCTCTATCTCCGGTATGGAATAATGGAAATCCTTTGTGAAAAACAACTTTTCCACAGAAAAATAGGCTCCGTATGCCACCTGTATCAAAAGCGGCAAAGCGCTTACCGTACGCTTTTTAACGAAACTGCTTTCCTGGTAAACAAGAATCATGATCAGCAGCAAGAATAAAAACAGGACTGCATTTGGTATGGAAACAAAATGCTCCATCGTGGAAACGACACCTATTCTTATCTTATCAAAAAGGGATAATCGGGGATAATCGGGCATCCAGCTCAAAGTTTCGGCTGCTATCCGCACGCTGTTGCCCGGTGCAGTCAGAACAAACACAAGGCTTCCCAATGACAGCGCAATGGCGAGCAATGGAACAGCCAAACGCTTTTTGTTGTGAACAGCATATATAAGCCCCGCAACACCTGCGGCCAGCACCATTATTGCGATCAGCTCGTTGTTACATCCATATACGGCAGATGCTACATACAAAAGCCAGCTGTACCAGGGGATGCGTTCTCCCCGCAATAACCGTGCCATTCCCCCCAAAGCATAAGCGGCAAGGGAAAGCGGCCAAAGATAAATGACCGTGGTGGTAACCCATCCGGCCGAACCCATATGGAAAAAAGGATACATGACAACAAGCAGAGCCAGTATCATGCTTTCCCTTAATTGATTGGCAGGCACAAGCAACCGCTGCAAGCCTGAAAAAAGCAGAAGAACCATACCTATATCCAGCGTGATCCAAACAATAATGGGCAGCCTGAGCACAAGCACCAGCGTTGCCTCCAAAAGAAGCCTGGAGGACCATGTAGCATACTGGCTTTGCAGCCAGGGTATCAACCCTGTACCATCAAGTACTTGGGAATAGAATAAATCGTCTGCGTAATTGTATTTGACAAGAATATGAATAAACGAAAAAAACAACGCAAGGCAGGCATAGGGAATCAGATTTGTCCATCGTGAGGGAATATGCGGCCGCAAGCCGGCCGGTGCTGTTGTTTGCATCTCATCCTCTACCATCCTTAATGGCGGACGGCACCTTTCTTTGGCATTTCATAACTGATTCCCGGGCATTATACCATTTACCATATGGAAATTTCAACCTTTCGCCAAAGTACTGCAAAAAACCTTTGAAGACATGCTTCAAAGGTTTTTGGATTTAGTTTTGTCTAGCAGATCAGAAGGTGAACAGCGGTGTGGAAAGATACCTTTCCCCTGTATCCGGCAGGATGGCCACAATGGTCTTGCCCTCGTTCTCCGGGCGCTTGGCCAGTTGAATGGCTGCCCACAGCGCAGCGCCGGAGGAGATGCCGACCAGTACGCCTTCTGTAAAGGCAATGGCCCGTCCGGTTAAAAAGGCGTCCTCATTGGCTACGGGAATAATTTCATCGTAAACGGTTGTGTCAAGCGTGTTTGGCACAAAGCCTGCGCCTATGCCCTGAATCTTGTGCGGGCCTGACTTGCCCTGGGACAATACCGGAGAATCGGCCGGCTCTACGGCTACTACCTTGATGGCGGGATTCTTTGATTTTAAGAACTTGCCGGCCCCGGAAATGGTGCCGCCAGTGCCTACACCTGAAACAAGAATATCTACCTTTCCGTCTGTATCCGCCCAGATTTCAGGGCCAGTAGTTTTAAAGTGTACTTCCGGATTGGCTGGGTTCTCAAACTGGCTGGGCATGAAAGCACCTGGGGTTTCCTTCACAAGTTCCTCTGCCTTGGCTATGGCGCCCTTCATGCCTTTGGCGCCTTCCGTAAGCACCAATTCCGCGCCATAGGCCTTTAGCAGGTTGCGGCGTTCCACACTCATGGTTTCAGGCATAGTGAGGATTACTTTGTATCCTCTGCTGGCCGCTACGGAAGCAAGGCCAATGCCTGTATTGCCGCTGGTGGGCTCCACAATGACGGAGCCGGGTTTTAACAATCCCTTTGCCTCAGCGTCATCAATCATCGACTTGGCGATGCGGTCCTTGACGCTCCCGGCAGGGTTGAAATATTCAAGCTTTGCAACGATGTCGGCCTTAAGGCTTTCCTTTGCTTTTAAATTTGTAAGTGCCAAAAGCGGCGTGTTTCCGATTAAATCGGTGATCTGCCGATAAATGCGTGCCATGAATGCTTCCCTCTTTCATTATCTTAGTTTTCCTAGTGGATTAGTATGTATTATACATCATTTCCCTAAAAAAGTCAAGAGGGTTTTCGAAAAACGGTAAAATTTTCCCAGGGTTGTCTCTCTTGCAAGGATGCATCAATCTCTTAAAATATATGCGGGACCGGTCCATGCAAACCGATCCCGCTGATCCGCTCTATCTTTCATCCCGCAGGCGCAGTGCCAAGGCGGGATAGTTGGTGATGATGCCATCCACCTCACAGTCCAGCATAGCCTTTATATCCTGCGCGCTGTTCACAGTCCATACATTGCAGGCGATACCAGCTCTATGGCACTCCTCCATGTATTCTGGGGTATTCACGCTTCCAAACTGGGGATGAATGGCAGCACAGCCGAATGATTTGGCGTAATCCCAGGGCCTGTACGGCTTATTGGAATAGAGCGTACCGCATTTCATGTGTGGCGCAATGCTGCCCATGCGGGACAGGGAATAATGATTGAAGGATGAATATAAAATGCGTTCCTCCATGCCATACTTTTCAACCAAAGCCTGGCATGCTTCCTCCAGCCCGTTTGGATTATCGTTATTGGTTTTCAGCTCAATGTTGATGTGTAGAATTCCTGGCTTTAATAGCGCCAAAACCTCTTCCAGTGTGGGAATCGTTTCCCCCTTATAAGCCGCCATGTTGCAGGAGAAATCCAGCCTTTTCAGCTGGGCCAGCGTTAAGTCGGCAATCTGCCCTTTATACCCTGTCACCCGGACCGTGTCATCGTCATGGGTGACCACTACCTGCCGGTCCTTTGTAAAGTGTACGTCCAGTTCTATGCCATCTGCACCAACTGCTGACGCCAATTGGAAAGCTGCCAGCGTGTTTTCGGGCGCGTCACCTGATGCTCCCCGGTGACCCCATATCTTCGTAGGCATTCAAATTCCCCCATCCATGATTTTATATGACCTACTCTAGCACGTGAAATTCCGCTTTGCAAGCCAGTCAATGCATTTCTTACCACATGGGATGAGAAAGGTTTTTGAAGTTGAAAGCATATAGTTTACCTGTAACAGAAAACATGTTATACTGTATGTAAGTTTTACGTTAAACTTCATGGAGGTGTCCTTATGGTTTGGGAGATCACCAAAGAGGACTTCGATGCTGCACAAGAGGCGGAACTGGGCAACCGTTTCCTTTGCGGAAATGGTTATCTTGGCGTGCGCGGAACGCTGGAGGAATTCGGAAAGGATCAGCTGGTAGCCGTCAATCTGGCAGGCATTTACCACCGCCACGGCGAGGGTTGGCGGGAACCCCTTAACGCCCCTAATCCCTTCCATATCAAAAGCAGCTTTGACGGTTTAGGCTTAAGTGTTCTGGAAACAAAACCCCTTTCCCACCGGCAGGGGATTGACTTCCGTCATGGCATTCAAATGAGAGATACGGAATTCAGTATAAACGGTAAGAAGGTTTCCGTTTCCAGCAAACGGTTTGCAAACCTGCAAAACGTGCATCAGCTGGCTATGCGGTATACCGTGTGTCCTGATTCGGACGGACAGCTTTTACTTGCCTGGACCATCGACAGCGATGTATGGGACATCCATGGACCGCACTACAGCAACATTTTCTCAGAATATGAAAACGGCAGGCTTACCGTTTGTGCCATCACGGATACAGGGGAAATGGTAGCTGTCAGTGGCCAATGCTTTTGGGATTTTCCCGCGAAAACGGGCCTGAACGATAATAATATTACATTTTCAGTGAATGCAAAAGCCGGACAGGCTTACCATTTGACAATGGTTTCGGCGGTGTATACAACCAAGGATGGCATTGATCCAAAGAAGACAGCGCAAGAAGCAAAGCTGCCGGAATATGAAGCGGCGCTTTCTACCCAGAAAGCAGCCTGGGAAGCACTTTGGGAGCATGCCGAAGTCTTCATCGAAGGCGATGAAGCAGCGGAAACAGCGCTGAACTATTCTATGTACCATTTGATGTGCATCGCGCCAAGGCACCGGAATGATCTTTCTGTTGCCGCCCGCGGGCTGTCCGGACAAACTTATAAGGGAGCGGTTTTCTGGGATACGGAAATGTTCATGTTGGACTTTTATCTTTCCTGTCTTCCACAGGCGGCCAGAAGCGCGCTCAACTATCGCATTCAAACGCTGCCCGGTGCGCTTGAAAAAGCGAAACAATATGGGTTTGATGGCGCGTTTTACGCCTGGGAAAGCCAGGAGGGCGGCTTCGATGCCTGTTCGGATTACAATGTTACCGATGTATTCACAGGACGTCCCATGCGCACCTATTTCAAGGACAAACAGATGCATATTTCTGCCGCTGTGGTATACGGGCTGGTAAAGTATATGTCTTGGACCGGGGAGCACGAGCTGCTCTTGCAGGGCGCCTTAGAAGTGATTGTGCAATGCGCAATGTTCTACTACAGCTTACTTATAAAGCACGTCGCCAATGAGGTGTGGGAGCTTATGGATGTAATCGGCCCGGACGAATACCACGAACGGGTAGACAACAATGCCTATACCAATGAAATGGCCCGGTTTGTATTTGAAAGCGCCATTCTTTCAGCAAAAAAGCTTAAAGATCTGGATTTTGACGCTTATATAGCCTTGAATAATAAGCTGGATTTTGAAAAAGATTTGCCCAGCTTTGCGGAGGCAGTTAAGAAGCTCAAGGAACAGCAGCCAGATCCGCAAACTAATCTCATAGAACAATTCGACGGCTATTTTGCCTTGGAAGATACCACGGTGGACGAAGTCCGCTCCCGCCTTTTGCATCCCAAGGAATACTGGGGCGGCGCGTACGGAGTGGCCGCCCACACCCAGATCATCAAGCAGGCCGACGTTATGACCATGCTGTACCTGTTCAAAGACAAGTATTCCATTGAAACGATTGCCGCCAACTATGATTATTATGAGCCACGTACGGAGCATGGCTCCTCCCTCAGCGCATGCATGTATGCTTTGACGGCGTGCTTGATCGGCCGGCCGGATGCAGCCTATCCCCTGTTTTTTAAATCCGCCAATGCCGATCTTCAGGGCGGCGGCAAGGAATGGGCGGGTCTGGTATATATCGGCGGAACGCATCCCGCTGCGGCCGGCGGCGCATATATGACGCTGCTCAATGGTTTCCTTGGCTTAAGCCCTGCCGCTGGGAACCTTAACCCCACTCCACGGCTGCCCAGCCATTGGAAACGGGTCAGGCTGCAAATCTTTTATAGAGGAAAATGGCATACCCTTGACGTAAGAGCATAAAGGCAAGGGGCGGGAAGAATATCCCGCCCCTCATCATTTTGCCTAGATGCATTACCTTAAGCTGCCTAAGCGTATTCTTTCATCCAGCACCAAGCGTACCTTGTCCATTCTCTTTTCCGCTTCCTGCAGCGCCAGAATCATGCGTATATTTACCGGCTTCTTAACAAAATTCAGCTTCGGCCATTTGATCTTCACCCAAGTCAAACTGACCTGCCCCATATGCCTTTCCATAACTATCCTTCCTCATATGGCGGGAAAACGGTCTTTTCAATATCTCCTTCTCCATAAAATTCAGTAATTGTTCTGGAGAAAATTCATCGTTCTCCCTCATCGTCTTCATTTGGTTTGCCATGCATTTCATCTTCCACCCGCCAGTACACACCGTGGTCACGGTCCAGAAGATGCTCACAGACCAACTCCCTGCGCAGCGTACAAAAGTCTTCATTTACATCGGCAATCAGGATATTGACTTCTTTTTCCGTATACCTTCGTCCTGGCAGGAACATTTTTGCCAACTCCTCCAGAACGATCCGCTTTTTCTTATATTGTACTGGCAGGCTTTTCAGCTTACCATACAGAAAAAAGCTGTCCAGTACCTTGCGGCGGTATTCTTCCTCCCGCTGCTCCTCCACGCTTTTTTCTTTGGATGCGATTCCTAAAAAGCTCTCGATCGTCTGCTTCAAAGCCCCTTCCCTCAGGGCATACACCGTGTAATACTGTTCCTTTTGAGATGTCACCAGACCTGCGGCTTCCAGCTTTTTCAGGTGGAAGGATACCGTAGAGGGCGACAGTGCCAACCTTTGGGCAATCAGTTCCACATACATCGGCTCCGCCATCAGGCCGGTCAAAATCTGAAGTCTGGATTTATCTGCCAGACATTTGAACAGTTCCACCGCCTCGGTCATTGTTCCTCTCTCCCTTCCCCCATGGTGTCATTCAGATGCTGCACGATCTCTTTCAGCGCAGACAGCTTCATGTCTTCCACTGCCAGCCGGTGATTATCACCAAACTGCATTGCCTGCTTCCTTGCTTCCATCCAGCTCTGGGGGATGTTTGTAAGATGTTTGCGATAGGTTTCCACCGCATTTTCCCCCTGCTTGCGGGATACGGCTGCCATCTTGCGGAAGATGTCATACACATTCCGCCGTGCCTTGTAAAGGTTTGCTTCGTCCTGCCGGAGGTCTTTCACTAAAAAGGCAATCTTGTGTTCCATTTCCTCCATCTTTCCCAGCAAAAACCGGTCCTGGAGGTCAAGAATCAATTTTATGTCCATCAAAACCACTCCTTACGTTCGATATTATATCAATCGAATTTAAGGATGTCAATATATTTCGATATTCATAAAATTATTATTTTTGCAAATGATTTGTTCGATTTGAAAATAGGATTGATCTTCTGCTCTCTGTCACGCGCCAGCCATGTATGCCGGTATCGTCCGTATGGAACACCGCGTCGCTTTCCAAAGGCAAACGTAACAGGCAGTGGCAAAGCCGATTGATCATCCCGCCATGTGAAACAATAGCAATGGCCTTCAAGCCGTGTGTTTCCTCCAAAATTTTGGAAAGCTCTCTTTCCGCCCTGCAGCGGAAATTCAGCAGCGGTTCCATATTGTACAGTGCCCTGTGAATGGGGAGAGCAGCCGCTTGTGGATACAGCAGCTCGGCCTCCTTGTAATCCATGCCGGCCAGCAGACCGTTGTCTCTTTCCATTAAATCCGTTTCAAAAACAGGATCGAGGCCGCAGGCTTCCGCTAGATATGATGCCGTCTGCATGGCGCGTTTAAGCGTGCTGGAATAGATACGGTCCAAAGTATACTCACCGGCCATCCATTCAGCCATGGCAAATGCCTGACGCGTTCCCAGTTCAGTCAGCGGAAAATCAGCTCTTCCCTCATGCACGTTAAGCAAATCAGCTTCGGATTGGCCATGGCGGATCAAAAATAGGTCCATCGCCCAGCTTCTCCTCTCAAGTTTTCATCATCATACCATTTTTCTCAAAATCTGAAAACAAAATATACGATTTCTCATGATATTCTCATGAAATTGTCAGCGCATTCTCAAGCACCGCATGATGGTTCATGGTATCATGACACCATCAGCAGAACATGCTGAGCACCAAACAACAACGCCGATACTACGAGGAGGAAACATACAATGGAACGTTACACCATCGAGGATATTGAAATTCTTCGCCGCAAGAGTGGCATCAGCTATGAAGAGGCTGTCAATCTTCTGGAGTACCACAACGGCAATTTGGCCCGTGCGCTGGTTGATCTTGAACGCAACGGCCGCATCAAGCCCCAGGCAGAACAGAAGAAAGCTGCCGGCTGCCCCAGCAACGGCGGTAGGAAAGCATCCAACTTTTTCGGACGCCTGTACCGCTTTCGCCTGATCGTGAAAAAGGGCAATGTCACCATCATCAACTTGTCGCTGCTCTTCTCCCTGGTTACATTGCTCATCAGCCCCCATTTGTTCTTCCTGGGTTTGATCGTACTGCTTGTGCTGGGCTACCGTGTGACCTTTGATACCGACAGTGCCGATTTTGCCAGCGACAACCTGGAATCCATGGTGAAAAACGCCGCCCAGAATGTGAAGAGCACTGTGAACAACCTGACCCGTGACTTGGGCGGTTCCGAGAAGCAAACTGCCCCCAAGCAGGATGACGGCCGCAGCTTCTATCAGTCTGAATCCGCAAAGCCTGCTCCCGCCACTCAGACGCCTCCCGCCCCTCCGGCTCAGACAACACCTGTTTCCGTGCAGTATCAGGATGAAGGCAAAGTGGAAATCAAGGAAGATACGGATGGTTATAGCGAAGCTACCATCGAGTAAAGCAATCTGTTTGCCGCCGCCGCCCACAGCTTACACTGCGGCGGCGTCCGTTTTTAAGTCATAGGCTGCCGGAAGCTTTTGTGATATAATTTGTATATATTTATTCCGGAAAGGAAGGCTTCCCATGCCCAAAATAATGATTATTGAGGATGAACAGAAAATCGCACGCTTTCTGGAGTTGGAACTCAAGCATGAAGGCTATGAGGTACGCACCGCCTTTGACGGCCGGTCGGGGTTGGAATCTTGCGAAAGCTGGCAGCCCGACCTGCTTATATTAGACCTGATGCTTCCAGAGCTTTCCGGGATTGAGGTCTGCCGCAGACTCCGGCATGAAAGCGATCTGCCCATCATCATGCTCACCGCCAAAGATGATGTCAGTGATAAGGTAATGGGGCTGGACATGGGCGCCGACGATTATATGACCAAGCCCTTCGCTATTGAGGAATTGCTGGCACGTATCCGTGTAGGGCTAAAAAAGCACCGCGCCGGGCACAACAGCGCCCCTACCTCCCTGAATGTTGGCAAGCTGAAGGTGGACCCCGCCAGCTATAGCGCGTCCTTTGACGGGGAACCGCTGTCGCTGACGAAAAAGGAATTCGACCTGCTGCGCTGCCTGATGGAGCATTCAGGCACGGCTATGAGCCGCGATGTACTTTTAAACGACGTTTGGGGCTACGAATACGCCGGGGAAACAAATATTGTCGATGTATATATCCGTTACCTGCGCCAGAAGATCGACGACCGCTTTCATGTGAAGTGTATCCAAACCATTAGGGCCGTGGGGTATATGTTCCAATATGAAGACAAATAAGAAGAAGCAAAAAAGACGTCCGCGTCCGCATACCGGGGAAAGGGGTATCAACCGCGTCAGCAGCAGCATCCATGGCCGGCTAAGCGCTTTGATGAGCAATCTGCGCTTTTCCCTGACACTACGCATCGCCATTCATTATGCGTGGCAGCTTTTGAGAACCACGCTGCCGTTGATGCTTTTGATGACGATTGTTTTTGCCGCTGCCCAAACGCCCGGCGTACTGCGCAACATGGAACGTCTCTCCACCCTCACGCCGGAAAATAACGGAAGCTTCACTGCTCTCCAAGTGATGGACCGCAGCGCCACCGCGCAAATCACAAAGGACATTCTTCCCTCGGAAGGGTTTAACCGTTTTGGATACATGCTGAAGAAGGCATTTTCCGCAGATCTCTTCCGTTGGCCTCCTGTCCTTCAATTGATGATGCCCACCGCAAGCGGTACGCTTATTATGTCCATAGACCTTCGGGAGCGGCTGGAAGTTTGGCTGTACCTGATGTGCGGGCTGCTGTTCTGCGATCTGTGGCGTGTATGGCGGTTTTTGCGCAAGCGCAACAGGCTGAACAGAACGGTATTGAAGCCTTTACGGGAAATCGCCGACCTGGCTGCCACTTTAAGCGCAAACAACCTATCTAACCGCATTAATATTGCAGGCACCAAAAATGAACTCAAGGACCTTGCAGTGGTCATCAACAGTATGCTGGACAGGATCGAACTGAGCTACAACAGCCAAAAGCAGTTTGTAAGCGATGCCTCCCATGAATTGCGCACACCCATTTCCGTGCTGCAGGGATATATTAGCATGCTGGACCGCTGGGGCAAAGAAGACAAGGCTGTATTGGAAGAGGCCATTACCGCTATCGCCCAGGAGACCGCCAGTATGAAGGAATTGGTGGAAAGCCTGCTCTTCCTGGCACGTCATGACAAAAAGACGCTGCTTCTGGAGATGGAATCCTTTGATCCCGCTGAAGTGGTTGCGTCGCTGCACAGAGAAGCCAAGATGCTTTCCCCCGGTTACAACTTTCTGCTTTCCCCCATGGAGCATTGTGAGATCACAGCGGATAAGAACATGCTTAAACAGGTCATGCGTGTACTGTGCGACAATGCGGTGAAATACACTCCTCCAGGCGGTACCATTACTCTTGGTGTGAAAAAAACAATGGAAGGCTGCATACTTTCCGTAGCCGATACGGGTTCAGGTATCGCCGCGGGAGAACTGCCTAAAATTTTTGACCGTTTCTACCGCGCCGACAAAGCCCGTAAATCCAGTATCAGCGGCCATGGGCTTGGGCTTTCCATCGCCAGGATCATTGTTATCGCCCATGGAGGGCGTATTACGGTCCGATCCAAGCTTGGCGCCGGCACCACATTCCACATTCATCTGCCGGAAAACAAGGAGAAGGCTGCATTTTCGGAATTCGTCTCCTAAGTGCCTATTCTTAACAAGCTTCCTATCATGCATGCGGGATGGTCTATTGAGGAAGACCATCCTGCAATTTTTTACTTGTTAATCGTTATCAGTAAGTTAGTCAAAAATGAAGGGAAGGGGTATGCCCCTTCCCTATCTATATATGGTTATCACGCTGTTCTCTCTTGAAAACGATGTATCCATCATCCCGCAAGTGCGCATACTTTTCCCGAACTTTGGTGCCTTCCGATACACCATCTTTTAGTTTGGCCAATAGGGATATCTTGTACGTTCTCTCCTTACATGGCCATTCCAATGTTATAGCGCACTTTTTCAGCGTACTTGTCACATTGGTGCCCATCGCTTCAGGGGAATCGGTCAGCCAATAGCCTTTATGCTCCTGCAGAAACATGTTTAGAGCGCTTGTAGCAAATTCCCTGTGGGTTTTTCTGGCTCCAGCCTGCCAGTAAAGTACACACCTGCACTGGCGTTCGCTCCAACCTGGATGTAGTGCTTTCATCTTATCCATGTACTCTTTGAAATCAAAGCATGTATATGCGGCATATACAGGGTACTCAAGATCGAACACATCGAAAAGCAAGGGCATGTTCGGGCTGCAATCATCTTTTAAGCCATAATTTGGACAGCCGTGTTTATGGCCAGGATATTCGCATATGCACCAGGACATTGGCGACCCGCAGCCTTTGCCGTGATGAAGCTTGCATGCATGGCAGTCCTGCAGCCTGCCCTCCAAATAGCACCTTGGGGGAATCACAATTGGATCCACCTGA
This sequence comes from Bacillota bacterium, assembly GCA_023416585.1. Lineage (GTDB taxonomy): Bacteria > Bacillota > Clostridia > Christensenellales > Aristaeellaceae > JAEWAH01. The sequence continues at coordinate 10,120 of JAEZHM010000069.1, read as the reverse complement.
ATGATTCCCTTATCAATGAGCCGGATCATCGACTTTTTTCCGATTGTTTTTGAACTAAAGTTTCATGCAGCAAATTAAAGTCTTTGGGCAGGCTGGCCGTCACCCAGAACATGGCATACTGGATGGTCTGGCCTGTTATAAAGCCATCTTTGCTTAAGACGTCGGCGATAACCTCGCTCTGCGGAATAATCTTCCGCACATGATCACGCACCTTTTCCGCGGCACTTTCGGAATAGCTGTCGATAGCCAGGAGCTGTTTCTCCCCATTCACCTCACGGCTGTCCACCAGGGCCACGATGTGTCCCACCCGAAGATTGCACAGGGAAACACCTTTCTTATTCGAAATATGTTCCCACAGTGTATCCAGATCGTTGCGCAGCCCATCCTCTTCATACCGAAAGCCCATACGTTCTGCTTCCCCGTGGATCATCAGCGCATGCAAAAACTCCGGGCGGTCGGTTCCATCATCGCCCCTGCCCCCTTTTTGCCGTGCAAAGTCAGACAGCCTTTCCGGATCCAGGCGGATGCCGTGCATCCATTCCACCGCATGGCACAGGGAAAATAGCCCGCATCCCGAGCTGGAGAGCGTTTCGTTGGGGGAAGTGATATAGTCATACGGATAGGTCCAGCCTTTGTTGCGCTGATTCAAAAAGCGTAAGGTGCGTCCTTCATAAACGATTTCCATCTCGGTACCCGTCTTTTGCAGCATGGCCAACTCTCCTTAAACGAATTATGCAAACTGTGCGTCATACAGCTTTCTGTAAAAGCCTTGCATAGCCATCAGGGATTCATGGGTTCCAGTTTCCACGATATTACCGTCCTTAACCACCAGGATAAGATCGGCGTTTTGAATGGTGGAAAGCCTATGGGCGATCACAAAACAGGTTTTGTTCTGCATAAGAGCACGCATGGCCTGCTGTATCTTCACCTCCGTGCGCGTATCCACGTTGGAGGTGGCCTCGTCCAGGATCAGCATGGGCGCTTCCATCAGCATAGCTCTGGCAATGGTTAAAAGCTGCTTTTGGCCTTTGGAGATATTCGCTCCGTCGTCGGTGATCAGCGTATCATACCCCAGGGGCAAACGCTTGATATAGGAGTGGATGCGAGCTGCCTTGGCCGCAGCCTCCACCTCATCCTGAGTGGCATCCTTTTTGGCATAGGCGATATTCTCAAATATTGTGCCGTGGAACAGCCACGTATCCTGCAGCACCATGGCATAGCTGCGCCTGAGGCTCGACCGTGTTACATCTTCTACACCGCAGTCGTCCACCGTGATGCGGCCGTCCCCCACATCGTAAAATCGCATTAAAAGGTTAATCAGTGTTGTTTTTCCTGCGCCGGTTGGGCCGACAATAGCAATCAGGCTGCCGGGCTTGGCATGGAAGCTGCAGTGCTGTAAAATGAGCTTGTTCTCTTCATAACCGAAAGAAACATCATCCACCTTCACATCCCCAGACACCTGCGTAAGCTCCTTGGCACCTAACTTATCCGCCGATTCCAGCGGCTCATCCAACAGGCGGAAAACGCGCTCCGCAGCCGCAAGCGCCGATTGAAACTCTCCGATGATATTGGCCATTTCATTGATGGGCCCGGAAAATTTGCGTGAGTAAAGCACAAAGGAAGAAATGTTGCCAAGCGTCATAGTACCCTTCATATACAGGATGGCGCCTAATACACTGATTAGTGAAAGGGACAGGTTATTGATGAAGTTCACCGAAGGTCCGGCGATGCTGCCATAGTAATCAGCTTTGTAATACGCTTCCACTGTCTCGTCGTTTTTTAAGCCCACGCGCTTGATGATATTTTCTTCCTGATGGTAAGCCTTCAACGTTTTCTGGCCGGAAATGATCTCCTCCACCAGGCCGTTCAGTTCCCCCAGTTTCTTGGACCGGGCGCGGAACAGCGGCCTGGTATGGCTGACGATAAAGCGTGTCAGCAGCATCGAAAGCGGGATGGTGACCACAAATACCAGCACCATGACCTGCGAGAGCGTAAGCATCATGATCAGGGAGCCAATCACTGTGAAAATGCTTGTAAATATTTGAACCAAGTCGTTGGATAGGGATGTGTTGATGGTGTCGATATCATAAGAGATACGGCTGATGATATCGCCGCTCTGATGGGTGTCAAAATAGCCAACCGGCATATCGGAAAGGCGCTCAAACACATCCTTGCGCATCTGGTAGATAACCTTGCGGCTGATAGCAATCATCAGCACCGACAAAACATAGCCTAAAATAGCCGATGCGGCATAATAGATTATCATCTGGAATACAAGGGACAGGATTCCTTGAAAATTCACCTTTCCTATTCCCGGCTCAATCAGGTCGATGGCAAAGCCGGAAAGCCTGGGGCCGAGCAGCGCCAGATAGTTGCCGCCAACAGACAAAGCAATGGCCAGTATCAGCAGCCATTTATATTGATATAGATAATGCCCCAGGCGGCGGTAGACCGTCTTCTTACCCACGATCCACACCCCCCATCTGGATGCGTTCGATTTCATGGTATAATTCGCAGCTTTCCATTAATTCCTCATGTGTGCCGTAGCCAACCATTTTTCCATCGTCCAATACCAGGATATGGTCGCAGCGCATAACGGTGGAAACGCGTTGGGCGATCAATATGGTTGTGGTGTGGCTGTAGTGGGTGCGGATGTCGCTGCGCAAAGAAGCGTCTGTCTTATAATCCAATGCGCTGGAGGAATCGTCCAGGATCAGTATCTCCGGGTCTCCGGCAAGCGCCCTGGCGATCAGCACGCGCTGTTTTTGACCGCCGGACAGGTTCGCACCCTTAATGGCAAGCTCCGACCCATACCCTTCCCTTTCGTTAATAAAATCCGCCGCCTGGGCGTACTGTGCTGCCTTTTCCAGTGCTTCTTTGCTGATATCACGGCCCAGGCGGATGTTCTCGGCAATGGTATCCTCAAACAAAACATCGTTCTGAAATACCACGCCAAACTTTTCCCGAAGAATTCCCGGGTCAAACTCCTTTATGTTTCGTCCGCCAATACGTATTTCGCCTTTGTCCACATCGTAAAACCTTAATAGAAGCTGGGCAATGGTGGATTTACCCGCGCCGGTTGGGCCGATGATGCCCAGTGTTTCCCCGCGCTTGATGGCAAAATGGATATCCGTAAGGTTGTCTTCCTTCTTGTTGTACGAAAAGGATACATGATCGAATACAACGTGATCATCACCCGCGGCTACCTGCATCTTAAGTTGCGCGGTCATTTCCTCGGGCGCAGAAAGCACTTCCCCGATACGGTTGGCTGACGCGCTTGCCTTGCTGTAGACGGTGAAAATGCGGGTGATTGTCATCATGGCGTTCAATATGATGGTAAAATAGGAAGTGAAAGCTACGATCTCGCCCACTTCCCCCAGTCCGCCGTTAACACGCATGGCGCCTACCAGAACCACCAGTGTGAGGCCTACGTTCAAAAGCAGGTTCATGGCCGGGCTGATGCTTGCCATGGTGACACTGGCCTTTTTTTCCGCCTGAATCACCTGCTTATTGACGTTGTCAAAATGGCGCTTTTCATCCTCGGTTTTGGAAAGCGCTTTTATTACACGGATGCCGGCAGCGTTTTCACGCACCACCCGGACCATAATATCCAGCATTTCCTGGGAAACGCGAAACATGGGCACACCCTTGCGAGAAACGAGAACGGTAATCAGCACAATAAAAGGCAGTACGGAAACGAGCACCAGCGTAAGTACAGGGTCAAGCGTAAGCGTGACCAGAATGCCGCCGATGAGAAGGATGGGTGCGCGGATGCCAATCCGCTGCATCATGCCCACCATTTGATGGATGTTGTATGTATCGGATGTCATGCGGGATATGAGGGATGGGATAGTGAATTGGTCTACCTGCCTGTTTGTAAGATAGGCAACCTTACTGAATAGATCATACCGGATGCGGCGTGTTGTATCCCTGGCTACAGCGGCGGCCATGCGGTTGGCCAGGATGTTGGTTACCACCGCCACGACGGAACAGGCGAGCATCACCACACCCCACCAGATTACTGGACCGATCTGTCCTATGGGAATCACTTTGTCAATCACATAAGCCAATATCCAGGGCAGGCACAGGTCCATAATGGTGCCGGTGAATTTGATAAGGAATCCGACCAGCATTTTCGGAACATAAGGGCGTAAATAAAAGAAAACGTATTTCAAGACTTACCCCTCTTCTTTTGGATGTCAAACAACTATATGTTAGTGTACAAGAATTCCTATTGGTTTGCAAGGTGATATAGTCAAAAAAGAAAAGTGTGTTTTCTCTGTGAAAAGCCATAAAAAAGACGCCCATATCGAATGGACGCCCTGTGATTACGCCAGTTCAAAACCGTTTCGTGTAAGCAGGGTATGAGGCTGCGATTGCAGGTTTTCCAACCGCAGAGCAATTCCCTGCCTGCCGGCACTTTCCTTCAGGGCAACAAGCGCCTTCAGGGCCGATGCATCCATGAAAGGCACGCCCTGCAAATCCAATAGCAATGTGTTCAACTCGTCCCGCTCACTTTGTGGCATTTCCCGTAGCTTCTGGGCAGCCACAAAAAATAGCGGGCCATTAACCTTCATACGCATCACGCCGTTTTCTACATTTTCCGCCTGCATGCCCACCATGTTTTTTAAGCGTATCAGCACAAGTACGGCAGCCAGTATAAGCGCGGTGCCAATAGCCATCACCAGATCCAGTACGACTGTCAGGCAAAACGCAGTGAGGAAAACGGCGCAGTCACTTTTGGGAAGGTTCTTCATTTCCCTAAAGTATTCCCATTCCCCCATGTTATAGGCAACCATCATCAATACCGCGGCCAATGCTGCCATGGGAACGTACTTCACATAGGGCATGCCTACCAAAAGTATCAAAAGCAGCGTAACGGAATGTACGATTCCCGATACGGGTGACCGGCCGCCGTTTTTGATATTGGCGGCAGTGCGGGCCAGTGCTCCGGTTACGGGAATCCCGCCGAATAGTGCGGATCCGATGTTTGCCACGCCCTGTCCCACCAGTTCCATGTTCGAATCATGATGCATTCCCGTCATGCCGTCGGCCACCGTGGCGGAAAGAAGCGATTCCACGCCCGCCAGGAAAGCGATCGTCAATGCTGTTGGCATTAGCGCAATAGCTTTCGAGAACGACCATGCCGGGAATGAAGGTACAGGGAACGTGGAGGAAATCTCCGTAAATCTTGAACCAATGGTGTCCGCTTGAGGGAGAAAAAATGCAATAAAGGTTGCGGCCAAAATGGCGATCAGCGTTCCCGGGATGCGGCGATTTATCTTCGGCCACAATAAAATGACAGCCAGAGTAAAAGCACCTATCAGCACCGTTTGCCAGGATACGGTACTGATAGCATGGAAATAGGACCCCCACTTGTGCAAAAACTCTGCGGGCACTTTTCCTGTTTTCAGACCCAGAAAATCACCCACCTGGGTGGAGAAAATCACGACGGCGATACCGCTGGTGAAACCGGATATCACAGGGTAAGGGATAAACTCCAGCAGTTTCCCAAACCGAAGCACGCCTGCAAGGATCAGTACCACGCCTGCCATCATCGTGGCCATAATAAGGCCATCAATACCATAGCGTGCTATAACTCCTGCGACGATTACCACAAAAGCGCCGGTGGGTCCGCCTATTTGTACATTGCAGCCGCCCAGCAGGGATGCAAGAAATCCGCCAACAATGGCGGTCACCAGTCCCTTTTCCGGGGATACGCCGGACGCTATGCCCAGCGCAATGGAAAGGGGAAGTGCGATAATGCCTACGATGGCTCCGGCAGTCAGATCCTTTACAAACTTGTCCCGGGAGTACTGTTTCAAACTGGAAAAAAAAGCAGGTATCATCCGAAACGACTTCTTTCCTTAAGTATGGGAATTTATGCACAACAGTGCATAGCATAGCACGAAATCTGGATAGATGCAATTGAAAAAAACAACGAATCGACAATATTCGCGCCTTGCAATTTTACCAAAGAGGGAGATATAATGTGTGGGAACGGCTGTCTGAAAGCGAGGTGTATTCTTTGCCCGAGGTAAGGGAATTTATATTGGACGCTCTGGCACGTGTCGAAGGTCAAGCAAGCGTATATTATAAAAACCTGGTCACCGGTGTAACCTTCTCCTATCAGCCCGATCTTCCCCTGATTGCCGCAAGCGTGATAAAACTGCCGATTATGGCAGAATCCTTCAGGCAATTAAGGGATGGCGTGACTACCGAGGATGCCAAATTTTACATTGTGGCTTCCCATAAGCTGCCCTCCTGCGGTGTACTGAGTTATCTGCGCAATGGTATGGAAGTAACGCTTAAGGATCTTGTGACGCTGATGATTATCGTCAGCGATAATACGGCCACCAACCTGCTGATCGATTTTCTGGGACCCGACAGCATCAATGAAACATTGCACGCAATGGGAGCCCAAAATAGCAGGTTGAACCGCCGCCTGTTTGAGCCGGAGCTATCCCGCCGGGGAATTCAGAATTACATCACTGCCGGGGATATGGGGCGAATGCTGGAGAAAATATATAGGGAAGAAGCTATTTCTCCCGAGGCCAGCAGAAAGATGCTGCATATTTTATCCTGCCAGCAATTGGGTGGCGGCAAGATTCCATTTTATCTGCATAGCCGCGGTATTCGTGTTGCACACAAAACAGGCGAGGATGACGGTATCACCCACGACGTAGGAATCGTGTTCGCCAAGGAGCCTTTTGTGCTTTCCCTTTGCGCCAATGAGGTGGATGTTCCCTGCTTTGAGCGGCTGATGCAGGATGTAGCCCGGATGCTTGTGGATGATCAAATTAATCCCGAAGGGAGAAACCTTTTGTGAAAAAACTGCTGATTGTAGTCGATTATCAAAATGATTTTGTCTTAGGCAGCCTCGGTTTTCCCAAGGCGGAAACGCTGGAGGAGCCAATCATAAGGAAGATTGCCACTTATCGCAACGCGGGAAACGATATTGTTTTCACGCTGGATACCCATAGCGGAGATTATCTTGATACGATGGAAGGCAAAAAACTGCCCGTCCCCCATTGCTCTCGCAGTTCAGAGGGCTGGCAGCTCTTCGGCAAGGTTGCGTCTCTAAGAGCCCCCAAGGATATTGTGTTTGAAAAGCCGACTTTCGGCTCCGCTGGTTTGATGGACTACTTGAAGAATCATGATTATGATTCCATTGAACTTTGCGGGCTGGTCACCAATATGTGCGTTCTTGCCAATGCCGTCATTGCCAAAACGGCAAGGCCCGATGCGGATATCATCATTGATGCTGCCTGCACCGCCAGCTTTGACAATTCCATGCACGAAAAAGCGCTGGACGTGCTGGAAGGCATCCATTGCACAATCCTGAACCGCAAGTAAAGTATACCCTCAAAATCCTTATGATAACAGTCGAGAGTACTGGTAACATTGCCGCAAGAAAATTCTTGCGGATTTTTTATTTGCGTGATAGGATATAAATAAGATGAATTGTTGTACAATTGGATGATTCGTGAAGAGGTGCAGTATGGAAGGATTTCGCCGTATAAGGAATGACCGACTTTCCGATAAGGCCGTTCAGCAGTTGTTGCAGCGCATACGTGCCGGGGAGCTTCCGGTAGGCACGCGTCTTCCAAGCGAATCGGATCTGGCGGCGCAATTGGGTGTCAGCCGTGGCATACTCCGCGAGGCACTGACAATTCTACAAATGCAGGGCTATATCAGCCGCGCACCGCGGTCCGGCACAGTTGTGCAAAGTATCATCGGAAACGAAACAGGCAACTCCTTTATGTCACTCATACGCTCCTGTGAACACAAGAGTCTGATCGAATTCCGGGAAGCTGTGGAATGCCGCTCTATCCGTAGTGTGATTCGAACGGCTTCCCAGAAAGATATCAACAGCCTTTTTAACCTTCTGGATACTCCCATATCTACCGCGGAGCGCAGACCGGATTATTACTTTCATTACCGTCTGGCAGAAATTTCAGGGAATCCATTATTCTGCGCTTTTATTGACCTGTATTACGATACCATTCGGGAAAAGGATATCTTGCTTACCAACAATCCAAGAGCATTGCAAATTTTAGTTCAGGAGCATGTAAAAATTGCGGAAGCCATCCGTAACCGTGACCTAAAAGCAGCGATCGCAGCGATGCGAAGCCACCTTCACCGCGTGGAAAAAAATACGTTCAGCCCATGATTGTATAGCATATGATCGTATTGCATCAGTTTGTTCTAGAATAAGACACAAGAAGATAACTTCCACTCAATGGGAAGCCTTGATTTGTGCGAATGCTGCAATGAAATCGTTAAGCTCAAAATAAAACCACCGACTTCATTGCCGGCGGTTTCATTTTAATTATTGCTTTGCTCCGCATTCAGGGCAGAACTTTGTTCCTGGAGGCAGCATTGCGCCACAGCTCACACATTTGGGCGTAGCTTGGCTGGCGCCGCACTCCGGACAGAACTTGGCATTGGGTGCAATGGCTGCGCCGCAGCGCACACAAACGGTCTTTGCTATCTGGGAATGCTGCTCCGCAACAGGCTGCGAAGCTTGATTCATGGACTGCGTGAACATTTGCCCCATCATTGCCCCCGCGCCCATGCCTACACCCATACCAGCCATGGAGCCACCGCCCGGATTGTTGGCAGCTTCCCGCATGGCTTCCGCCGCCTGATACTGGGTGTACCGGCCCATATCGCCCAGCACACCCATAGAGGTGCGTCTATCCATGGTCTTTTCCACCTCTTCGGGCAAGCTGATGTTTTCGATCACGAAGGATGTAAGCTCCAGACCCATGGTTTGTGCCTTGGGCTGCAATGCATTTATCGCAAGATTTCCTAATTCGTCATAGTTGGCCGCCAGATCCAGAGCCGGAATCTTGCTCTCCGCAATGGCATCGCTTAGAGAAGATACCATGACCCGCTTCAATTGCCCTTCTACGCCGTCTACCGTAAACAGGCTGTTGGTACCGAATACTTCCTTCAGGAATACAACAGGGTCCTTCACCCGGAAAGAATAGATGCCAAAAGCCCGCAGGCGGATTACGCCGAACTCGGAATCGCGCATCATGACAGGGTTGGCGGTCCCCCATTTCATATCAAGGAACTGGCGCGTGTTCACAAAGAACACATCTGCCTTGAAAGGTGAATTGAAGCCGAATTTCCAGCTTTTCAGGGCAGTCATGATGGGCATGTTGGCGGTGGTCAGCTCATGACGGCCTGGACTATACACATCGGCAATCTGCCCTTCGTTCATGAAAATTGCCACCTGGCTCTCACGAACGGTCAGCTGTGCGCCCATCATGATATCCTTGCCGTTCATGTCATAGCGGTGCACCATCACATCCCGGCTATTGTCGATCCATTCGATTACATCAATGAGCTGGCCTTTGATAATGTTCTTGAAAAATCCCATAGCTACCTCCCATGGTCAAAAGGCATTTGTACTATTCTATGGCTGTGCAGCCAATGCAGTGATATTTTTTAGAACGCGCGTGCCTTTCATACGAACTTCCAGCGCAAGGTATTCGCCGATTTGCTCAATTGCATCCCGCACGTGGTTTTCCACCAGGCCGGTGAGGGATTCTTCCCCTTCCTTATCACCATGCCCTTCCAGGTGACATGCCAGCATACGGAGCAATTGAGGCGTTATTACTGCTACATGGAAGGAAAGACCATCCGTTTCTGTACCAAAGAAGTTTCTCAGTGCAACTTCAAGCCGCTCACTGCCGTAATGCCATCGGCCCGCCAGGTATTCGTCGCCCTGGGGCAATTCCATATCCAGCAGCACACAGGGCTTGTCCACGTCAATGCCAAAGCGAAGCAGTTTTGTTTTTGACAGGACCTCCCTGCTGTCCGAAACGCTGCCGGACAGCAAGGAACGTATGAAATCATTACGGCAAAGCTTCATCATATCGCCAATGCCGTAATCTTCATTGGCAAAATCAGCATGGGTACGGTTCAGCAGCACACGCAATTCGTTAAGTATGGCCAACTGCTCGGGGACATTCCGTCCCAGACGGAAAATAGGAAGGTCGGGATAGCTTTGCTTAAGCTTTTGGTAAAGCTCATTTTCATCCTGTGCATTCAAGCGATAAGCAACGGCATCCACATGGTGCTTTTCCAGGCACGCAATGGCTTCCTG
>JAEZHM010000112.1 GCA_023416585.1 Bacillota bacterium | reverse complement strand
TTTCCATGCAGAATCACTACAACCTGCTCTACCGGGAGGATGAGCGGGAACTGATCCCCATCTGCAAGGAGCAAAATGTTGCCCTCACGCCCTATAGCCCATTGGCCGCCGGACGGCTCTCCCGTCTGGAATGGACAACAGGCACCCTCCGCAGCCAGACCGATAAGACCGCTATATCCAAGTATGACAGCACGCAGGAATCTGATTATGGCATCGTAACGCGGGTATACGAGCTGGCTCAAAGGTACCATGCGACAATGACGCAGATCGCGCTGGCATGGCAGTTTAACAAAGGCGTAACGGCTCCCATCATTGGCGCGACCAAAGCGAAGTACTTTGACGATGCGGTGGGCGCGTTTGATATTGCCCTCACGGCGGAGGATTTAGGCTACCTCGAGGAATTGTACATCCCGCATAAAATCGTTGGCGCGCTCCCGCATGCGTAAGGCACAAACCGGAAACTTCTAAAGAAAAGCTATGCCGCAACAATTTGATGAGAAGAAGGATGTCTCATGACCATTACCGAGGTGGCAGACAAATTCGGCCTTTCGGCGGACACACTGCGCTATTACGAGCGCATTGGCTTGGTTCCGAAAGTGACACGTACCAATGGCGGTATCCGGGATTATGCCGAGGCAGACCTTCGCTGGGTAGAATTCATCAAATGCATGCGCAGTGCGGGCGTGTCCATCGAAACGCTTGTTGAGTATGTGGCGTTGTTTCAGCGGGGGAAGGAAACCATTCAAGCACGCAAAGCTCTTCTTATTGAGCAGCGGCAGCAAATTGCTGATCACATTGTGGAACTTCAGGCCGCTCTTAACCGGCTCGACAGGAAGCTGGATGGCTACGAGGAACGGATGTCCAAAATAGAGGAGAACCTGTATCACTCCCCCGATTAATGAGATGCGCCTGGAGGTAAGGTACGGTTCAATGCGGAAGAAAATAAGGTAAAAAGGAAAAAGGCCGCATATTCAAATACCATCATCCCAACTATGCGAAAAGTCCAGAGATTCAAGTTTCTCCGGGCTTTTCGCATATCATCATGTACGCATAAAGGTATGCGTTCTTAAGCTTGGGGGAGTAATGTGTGCATACAGGTCTATTTACCTGAAAGGCTTTACATTCAATGGGAATCCCTGTATTATTATGTCATCTAAAGAAATAGAAGGATGAATAAAGTGAAAAGACTTGTTTGCGTAAGCCTCATCATTCTCGCTTTTTTCGTCCCTATTACAACATTTGCCGGTTCAGAGGATAATCAACAAGAATTTAACGTTAATGATATTTCGGCGATGGTTTCAATACCAGATGGATTTGACGTTTTTTCCAAGAATAACCCGGTTGCTGATGATGTACTCGAGCACTACAACATGAAACGGGATGATTACAATATACTTGTCAGCCTGCATTTTAGCCTATTATGGATGTTTCCCAGAAGTGAAAGCTATCCCCCAGATTTCAAAATTGATATTAAAGTAAAAGAAAAAGACACATATATGCAAGTTGGTAATTTAAGAATATGGCCTGAATCTGACCGTAATAAGATAGTCACCATCACTTTAAGATAACCGGCGAAGTCTTTTCTCTTCAGCTGGCTTGTGCAGCCGTTCTATAGGTGATGTGTTGATTTTCGGCAGGAAAAACGGTAATCAGCCTGCGCTCTTCCCTGCTGAAAGCATCGCTTCGCTACAAACCAGGTCAGCCGAGGTAGATGTAAACAAGCCGGTGGAGAATCCCCGGCTAAAAACTCTATTTGAGCAATTACGGCAGCAAAACACCAACGAGATCTTAAATTTGGTGTTTGAAGAAATCGCGATCCGGGCCCATTACCTATCTGTTATTGCTCTTTCCGAGGAACCTCAGCCTATCGACAACGTCACTGCAACCATCCGCCAGGGCACTGTCTTGAAGTTTCCGATGCTTATCACACAGGACGGCCGCCAATTCTATCCAGCTTTTACCGATTGGGAAGAGCTCTTGAAATGGCAAAAGACGGAGACGCCTAAAACACTGATCCTATCCTTTGACGATTATGTATCCATGATCCTGCCAAGAGAGGAAACAGATGGCGTTATCATTAATCCTTTTGGCGACAATTTCATGCTGGACCGGAAGTTGCTGAACCACTTAAAGACACAAAAGGATCTGAATACAAAGGGTGTATCATCGCAAACCATTACCAAGGATACAGAGGTTCTGCTGGGTGAACCAAAGGATTACCCCGCCGAAATGGTAGCGAAGATTTCGGATTTCTTAAAGAAGAAGCCCGAGGTCCGACGGGCATGGCTTCGACTGATGATTCGGGATAATGAGCAGAGTTATCTGCTTGTGGCGGATTTTACGGGCGATAAAGACACCTTGTTCGGCGGCATCGCCCATGTCGCCCGGCCTTATTTGGCCAAGATGTATATCGACATGGTCCCATATGAAAATGGGTTTGGCAAAGACGCGGTGAATGGTGTAAGACCATTTTATGAAAGAAAGTAAAGGCATCAACACAATGCAACAATATCATACATGCAAGTTTATCGTCAAAAACCACGGCGCTGTGGCGGAAATCAAACCACAGCGCCGTATGAAATTATGGCGGCTCATATCCCCAGGCGTTTTTGTGGAAGCCTGCGAGTAAAATTTATAGGCAGCAGCTGGGGTTTTGATGCCGAATATATCAGCCTGCCGAATGCAGTATACAGCCTTATTTAGCTCAAAGCCGCTTCGATTTCCGCCAGGATATCTTCCGTAAGAACATAGCCTGAAGCCTTTGCATTTTCTGCCACCTGTTCCGGCCTGCTTGCGCCAATCAAGGCGCTGGCTACATTCGGCTGCCTCAAAACCCAAGCAAGTGCCAATTGCGCCATGGGAATGTTAAGTTTTTGGGCAATGGCTCCGATTTTTTGCACCTTTTCAAGCGTACCTTCATTCAAAAGGCCCTTGATGAAGCGGTTCATCTTGTCATTGGCAGCGCGGCTGTCAGCGGGAATATCGCTGAGGTTTTTATATTTCCCAGTCAGCAAACCCTGCGCCAGCGGCGAAAAAACCACTTGCCCTACGCCGTGCTTTTTGCTGACGGGAATGACCTCTTCCTCAATCTTACGATACAGCATGCTATATTGCGGCTGGTTTACCACAAACCGGTCCAGCAGATACTTATCCGCCACATGCATGGCCTCTTCAATTTGCGCCGCGCTCCATTCGCTGATGCCCGCATATAAAACCTTTCCCTGGCGCATAAGGTCGTTAAACGCCCGCAGCGTCTCTTCCACCGGCGTTTCGGGATCGTAGCGGTGGCAATAGAGGATGTCCACATAATCAAGCCCGAGCCGCTTTAAACTTGCGTTTGCCTGTTCCAATACATGCTTTCTGTTTAGGCCCCGGTCATTGGGCCCTTCCCCCATGGGGAAGAACACCTTAGTGGCCAATACATAGGAACTCCTGTCGTACTTTCGCAGTGCCGCTCCTACAACTTTCTCAGCTTCGCCACGGTTATAGGCATTGGCAGTATCGAAAAAGTTGATCCCCAATTCATATGCCTTGTCGATGGTCTGAACAGCGGTTTCATTTTCCACCGCGTTCCCGTAAGTAAGCCAGCTTCCAAGGCTGATCTCGCTGACCTTCAGGCCCGTATTGCCAAGCCGCCTGTATAGCATAATGATCTCCCTCCTTTTTTCCGATTTATTATCACAGAGATACGCGTTACTTCACCTGAAAGAATTCAATGACCTCGCCGTCTGGACCTAAAACGAACGCATTGCACACCGCCATTGTGCCCAAAAGAAGATCCTGCGGTTCGCTCTGCTTGATAGCGCCGGCCTTCAGTGCCTTCTCATATGCCGCCCTCGCATCATCGGTGGTAATCGCAATATGGGCCCAGTGCGCGTTTGATTCCGCTTCGCCTAACCCCTTGGGAATGATCTCCACAACGGCATTTCCGCCCAGATCCACAAGGTAAATCGTCTTTCCGGTATCCCCCATGGGAAAGCTGAATGTGATCTTTCCCCCGAGACCATCGGCGTAAAATTGGAGGCTTTTCTCCCAATCCGCAGCGTAGAGACCGATGTGATGGTAACCGTTGAATGTCATGCTTACACCTCTTCTTCCTGATCTTGTACTATAGCTTCATCATAAACCTTAGCCTTAGCTCTAAGTCAATAAGAAATGAAAATAAGTATGAATAGCCCGGCGGCGGAATCTCTGAAAATATCATGATGCATATTAACAAGAGGCCCGCCTTCCTCTTGGCAAGCCCCTTTGCTATCCACTTGACACATCGTATGCAAAGCTTAGTATAAATTCCTATTTCTCAGCCGCAAGAAAGTCCTTCGCAAACTGGGCGTATAGCGCGGCGCCCCTTTTGAGCACAGCTTCATCTACGGTAAAGCAGTCGTTATGGTTGACGGCTGTATATCCCAAGGCTGCGTTCCGACCACCCAGAAAGCAGAATATGCCGGGGACCTTTTCCATGTAAAAGGCAAAATCCTCGCTGCCCATCATCGCGGGCAGGTCGCGCAAACTGTCCTCACCATACAAGCGGACGGCCGCCTGTCTTGCGGTCTCATTCAGCAATTCATGATCGTTGATAACAGGGCCCGCGGTATATGTATATTCAAGTGTCGCAGCCGCCCCTAAAGCCTCCGCGGCGTGTTCCACTACCCTGCGCAGCTTCTCTTCCATTTGGCCACGCAATTCCTTGCTGTGGGTGCGTACCGTTCCCGTCATTTCCACCCTGTTGGCTACAATATTGAACCGTTGGCCCCCGTGGATCTCACCAATGGATACCACCAGCGGATTGCATGGATCATTGCTGCGGGAGACAAGCGTCTGCACCTGCATGACAATGTTCGCTGCGGCTACAATGGCATCCACGCCCTGATGGGGCGCGCTGCCGTGGGCGGATACCCCTTCCACAACAATTTTGAAATTGTCGCAGCTGGCCATTCTGGTACCCGGCTGAATGCTGAAATACGGCGCATCAAAATTACCCCAGATGTGCATGCCAAAAATAGCGTCCGCGTTTTCAAGCACGCCCTGCTCGATATAGTATTTTGCGCCGCAGCTCGTTTCCTCCGCACCCTGGAAAAGCAATCGCACTTCCCCTGAAAATTCATCCCGCAGCTTTTGCAGGATTCTGGCGGCGCCCAGCAGCATGGCGGTATGGCAGTCGTGCCCGCAGGCATGCATCACGCCAATGTTCTCGCTTTTAAAAGGAAGGCCTGTTTTTTCTGCAATGGGCAGCGCGTCGATATCTGCACGAAGTACTACGGTCTTCCCGGAGCCGGCCGCCTTTTTTCCGCTTATGATACTCAGCAGGCCAGTTGTACCGGGAAAGCGGTGGACCGAAAGGCCCATTGATTCCAGTTCTTTTGCAATGGCATTGGTTGTTTCAAACTCTTTCCAAGACAATTCCGGATGCCGGTGATAATAGCGGCGCTGGGCGATGATATATTCTTCTTGCTCCTGAGCCAGATTGTGAATCTGCATGGCTGCCTCCCTCGTTTTTACGGTCAGATGATATACTCCACCGCGTTTGAATCCATCCGCGTTTCGCCGTTGAAGATCAGAACGCATTCTCGCTTTTCCTTGGGGCCCAGGTTGTAATTATCCGTGCCTTCGCTGTTGAATACATCCCAATGGATCTTGCGGTTCATCCGCTCCGGCTGGTCAAGAACGGTAACGATCCGCTTATCCGGGAAATCATGGGGCCAATAATACGGGTCGAAGACGTGCACATACTCATCCTCTACCCCCGTCAGCAGGATATAGTGGCCGCATTCCAGCACCACCCGCAGAACCACGGTGCCGCCCTGCTGCAGCGCGGCGATGATGCGGCTGTTCTGGGCCATAAAAATATCATCATGGCCAAGCACCTGACAATGGATGGACCACTTCTTCATCTGCCCATATTGGTTGAGCCAGTTGGCCAGGAAGGACATGGCCACCGCGCTGGTGCCGCTTTTGCAGGGCTCCCCCTCCTGGTTGTAGCCGTCCATACAGTATAGGTTGATATACTTAATGACCTCGGGATGAATATCCTTGCGGTTATATAAAAAGGTAATGGCGTTGCGCAGCGCAGTGGGCCCGCAATCATATTCCGTTGCCTGGTAGCTTAATGGGTTGTTCATAAGTGCTCCTTGCAGCAGGTTGTTACCATAGGAATACTGGAAAATAGTATGATTATAGGGCAAGCCTTTCAATGCGTCAATATTTTCTCACGATAGGCAATGAATTTCGGATTCGCTCCCACTTTTCACTGGTATAAAAAAGGTTGACAATGTTGTTATATACTAATATACTATTCATACAACATTACTATGGTTTTGAAAGGGTGATTGATGATGCAAATGCTCCTTCTCACCTTACCAAAAGTCGCAAGGTTTATACGATGTCCGAGATGACTTCTAATCCCGCACCGTATGATCATGATGAAAACAACAAGTACAATAATGAAAAGAGGATCCGTATGCATACCGTAAAGCATGTTTCCTTTCCGAAGCTTTTCAGCCTAATATTATCCGTCGTCTTATTGCTTTCCTCCGGCGTCTATGCCTCCGCTCAAACGAATGAAAAGGTTGTCAACATCGGCGTAACCGATTCCCTTGGCACTCTGAATCCCCTTTTGCAGGACGGGGGCGAGTTGAACAAGTACGCCACAGGCTTGCAGTTTCTGCCCCTGGTGGAGCTGGACAGCGAGTTGAACTTTGTGGGATTGCTGGCCGAGTCGGTTACCACGGAGGATAATATCACCTTTACCGTGAAGCTGCATGAAAACGCCGCATGGTCCGATGGCGTGCCTATCACAGCAGACGATGTGATTTTCACCGTGCTGCGTTTGACAAGCAAGGCTGTGGGTAACGCTGCCATGAGCGGTTATGCCGCGTTGGTGGGCTTTGACGAAAGCGGTTTTTCCCCAGATGGCGCAACCCAGGTGGAAGGTGTTGTAAAGGTGGACGACCACACGCTGAAATTTGTGTTCAAGTCCCCCACCGCATTGGCCACCTTCGAAAACTCTTATGCCAGGTACTTGATGCCCCTGCCACGTCACAAGCTGGAAAGCGTGCCTGTGGCGGAGCTTGCCGCCAGCGATTGGTTCAGGCATCCCGATGCCGTCAGCGGCCCCTACATCGTATCAGAGCTTGACAGCAACCACTTTATTTCCTACATAGCCAATGAAAACTACTGGAAGGGTGCGCCGAAGATAGGTAAACTGAACATCAAGATCGTGGCAGGCAGCCAGCTGTACGCAGGGCTGCAATCTGGCGAGATCGACTTTGTGCAGCAGACCACCGGCGTTATTCCCCAGGAAGACCAGGAAAGCGTGGAGTCCCTACCCAATGTGACCGCCGTCCGGGAACAGCCGCTCACCAGCCAACTGGCCTTCTTCAACACTCGCACCGTAAGCGACGCCCGGGTCCGCCAGGCGATTTTGTACGCCATCGACCGCAACCTTTTGGTGGAAGGCTTGCTTTCCGGTAAGGGCGAAGTAGTGGATGGATTTTTAACCACCTACAGTCCCTATTATGACGCTTCTATCGTTCCCGTTCCTTACGATCCGGAGAAGGCAAAGGCACTTTTGCAGGAAGCCGGCTGGGATTCCAGCAAAAAGCTCACCTTCATCGTCAATTCGGGGGACACCACCTTTGTTCAGGCCGCCAGCGTCATCGCCGCGCAGTTGGCGGAAGTGGGCGTGCAGATCGATATCCGTACGGTGGACTTTGCCTCCATCTGGACATATGTGGGCGACCGGAATTTTGACCTGTATGCCGTGCAGTACACCCTGGCGCCGGTGGACCCGTATCCCGACGTTCAATGGCTCATCAGCGGAGAAGATAACCACGTAGGCTACAAGAACGCCACGGTGGATGAATTGCTGGCCCAGGTTGGCTCCGCAAAGGATATTGAAAAGACCAAGTCCATCTACTCCCAGATCGACGCCATCATGCAAAAAGATATGCCCCTGTTCAACGTGTACGCCATCGGCCCTATGGGGGCTATGAGCAAGCGGCTTGTAAACGCCGAACCTCACGTGTACGGCTCCTTCAACAATGTGGAGCTGTGGGATATTGCCGAATAAATAGTCATTAATTTCATACAGCCAGGGGCTGTTGCAATAAGCGCATATTTTGTATAATGGATTCAATGTGAGGGCAAGCCCTTTGATGCCTTCACTATGAATGATCATGCAATGATGCGGTTAACGCGGCAGCCCCGCGTGCTGTATTTATGGGAGCAGCCTATGGCGCATTTACTTGAGGTAAAAGATCTGAAAATAGCCTTTACCGGCGACTTTGGTGAAAGCACCTTCGTGGACGGCGTGGGCTTTCATGTGGACACCGGGGAGACCGTGTGCATAGTTGGTGAATCCGGCTGCGGGAAAAGCATAACTGCACTGTCCATCATGGGCTTACTGGGTGAAAACGGACATGTGACGGGCGGCCAGGCACTCTTTGAGGGGCAAGACCTGCTTTCCCTTTCCCAGGAGCAACTGGACACCGTTCGCGGCAGCGAGATTACCATGATCTTTCAGGACGCCATGACATCCTTAAATCCTGTGTTCACCATCGGCAACCAGCTTTCGGAGGCCATCCGCGCCCATACGCATCTTACCCATCGGGAAGCCGCGGACCAGGCGGCGGCACTGCTTTACAAGGTAGGTCTTTCCGACCCCGCGAAGGTCATGAAAAAGTACCCCCATACGCTGTCGGGCGGCATGCGCCAGCGGGTGATGATCGCTATGGCTCTTTGCTGCAACCCGAAGCTCCTCATCGCGGACGAGCCAACCACGGCGCTGGATGTCACCATCCAGGCCCAGATCATGGCGCTGCTCAAATCGCTTCAACAGGAATACCATATGTCCATTCTTTTGATCACCCACGACATGGGTTTGGTGGCGGAAATGGCAGACCGGGTGCTTGTCATGTATGCCGGCCAAGTGGTGGAAGAGGCGGATGCCGCCTCCCTGTTCCAGACCCCAGGTCATCCTTACACAAAAGCGCTGCTCCACTCCGTGCCCAGCATAAGGGACGGGGCGGACAGGCGCTTAAGCTCCATTCACGGCACGGTGCCGGAGAGGTATGAGGGTTTGGTGGGCTGCCGTTTTTATAACCGCTGCGATATGGCAAAGCCGGCCTGCGAGCACATGGCTCAAGCCTTGCAGCCTGTATCTTCAAACTGCTTTGTCCGCTGCTGGATTGCCGCTCAAGACGCGGCTGCAGCCGGGGAAGGGAGGCATAGCGATATTGACGGAAAATGAAAAGCCCGCCCTCCTTGAGGTAAAGGGCCTTGTGAAACATTACCCCATTCGCCAGGGCATCATCCCCCATACCGTGGGCAGGATTATGGCGGTGGACGGCGTGGATTTTTCTCTATACAAAGGGGAGACACTGGGATTGGTAGGCGAATCCGGCTGCGGCAAATCTACCGTAGGCTTTCTGGCTGTAGGGCTGGAAACTCCCACCGCCGGGGAGATTCTTTTAAACGGCAAGCCTTTGTCCCAATGGATGAATAAAGACAGATCACTAAGAACCCGGCTTCAGATGATATTTCAGGACTCCTTTTCTTCCCTGAACCCCCGCAAGCACATAGGCGATATTCTGGCCACGCCCATGCTCTACCACCGCCTTTTTGACAAACAAACAGTCAAAAAGGAAGTGGACCGCCTGCTTGAACTGGTAGGCCTGCCATCTTCCGCCCGCAGCCGGTATCCCCACGAATTTTCCGGCGGCCAGCGCCAGCGCATCGGCATCGCCAGGGCGCTGTCGCTGAAACCTACGCTGATCGTGTGCGACGAGCCGGTTTCAGCGCTGGACGTATCCATCCAGGCCCAGATACTGAACCTGCTCAAGGACCTGCAAAAGGAGCTTTCTCTTACCTATCTGTTCATCGGCCACGGGTTGGCAGCGGTGAACTATGTAAGCGACCGCATTGCAGTAATGTACCTGGGTAAGATCGTGGAGATCGCCCCGGCCAAGGAGATTTTTTCCCATCCCGCACACCCCTACACCAAAGCGCTGTGCGACGCGGCGCCAGTGCCGGACCCAAAGGAGCGGGACCGCCAGCGCGTGGTGCTGTCCGGTGAGATCCCCTCCGCCATAAAGCCGCCTTCCGGCTGCCGCTTCCATCCCCGGTGCCCTTATGCCACGGCTCTTTGCAGGGAGAAGGAGCCGCAGCTTAAACATCATTCTGGCTTTCCCGGCGATCATACAGCCGCCTGCCACCTGGCGGAAGCGCTGGACAAGAAAAAGGGGGAGCTTGCCGTATGATGCGCTATATCATCAAGCGGATTTTGATCGCCATCCCAATATTGATCGGCATCACGCTGCTGGACTACATCATCATGAGCCTGGCGGGCAGCCCCCTTTCCATGATGCAGGGGCCAAGGATCTCCCAGGCTGCTGTGGAAGCAAAGGCCATCCAGCTGGGGCTCAATCAGCCCGTGCACATCCAATATTTCACATGGCTTACCCAATTATTGAAGGGCAACTGGGGCTACTCCATCAAAACTTACCTGCCGGTGTACGGCATGATCGCCGCCAACCTGGGGCCCACGCTTTTGCTGATGGGCGTGTCCATGCTGCTGGGCTTTCTGGCCGCCATACCCATGGGGATATACAGCGCCACCCATCAGTATACCAGGGGCGACTATGCCGCCGTCACGTTTTCTTTTCTTGGCACCAGCGTTCCCAGCTTCTTTCTTTCCCTGATCCTGGTCTACCTTTTCACCGTCAAGCTGGGCTGGCTGCCCTCCGGCGGCATGACCACGCTGGGAACTGGCGGGGATGCGCTGGATGTGATCAAGCATATGATCATGCCGGTAATTGTGCTGTCCGCCTCGCTGGCGGGCAGCAACATCCGTTACATCCGCTCCAGCGTGCTGGAAATACTTAAGCAGGATTATCTGCGCACCGCGAGAGCCAAGGGTATTGGGAAATTTCTTGTCATCAACAAGCACGCTATGCGCAATGCGCTTTTACCCATCATTACTGTCATCGGCATGGAGATACCCATGCTCATCGGCGGCGCGGTGATCGTGGAACAGGTGTTCTCCTGGCCAGGCCTGGGCCTGCTCACCATGACGGCCATCATGAACAGGGATTATCCCGTGATCATGGGCGTCAGCCTGCTTTCCGCCGTCATCGTGCTGGCCGGGAACCTGATAACCGATATCCTCTATGCCGTGGTGGACCCCACCATCCAGCTTAAGTGAAGGAGGCGGCATCATGGCAAAAAAGACCTCCCACAAAAAAGACCTAGGAAACCAAAGCTATCTTCAAACCATCGGCCGCAGGTTTCTACGCCACCGGCCGGCGGTAATAAGCCTTTTCTTTTTGACAGCACTGATTGCATTGGCGCTTCTGGCGCCTGTAATCAGCCCCTACGGACCCAACAAGATTGCCGGCAAGTTTTCAGCACCGCCTTCCAGCAAGTTTCTCTTGGGCACCGACCAGGTGGGACGAGATGTTTTGACAAGGCTCTTGTATGCCACCCGCGTTTCCCTGCTGGTGGGCTTTGCTTCCACCGCCATCGCCACAGCTATCGGCGTGGTGCTGGGGTTAGTGTCTGGCTACTTTGGCGGCATAACCGATATGGTCATCATGCGCTTTACGGATATGGTAATGTCCTTCCCTTATATCCTTTTGGTGCTGGTGGCGGCGTCCATCTTCCAGCCGGGGCTGAATAATATCATTTTGATCCTGGGGTTTGTGGACTGGCCGGGCGTGGCGCGATTGGTCCGGGGGAACGTTTTGTCTCTTAGGGAGACCACTTTCGTCAAAGCAAACAAGGTGGCAGGCATGCCAACCCGCCATATCTTGTTTTCCGAGATTCTGCCCAACACCGTCGCACCCATTCTGGTATACGCCACCTCCGTGGTAGCCATCTCCATACTGGATGAGGCGGCGCTGAGCTTTCTTGGCATGGGCGTTCAACCGCCCACTGCCAGCCTTGGCAACATGCTCAACGGTGCCCAATCCATTACCGTTTTGACCACCAAGCCCTGGCTTTGGATGCCGCCGGGGATACTGATCATCCTATTGGTGCTTGCCATCAACTTTGTAGGCGACGCGCTGCGCGACGCAGTGGACCCACGGAATATACGATAATGCTATGTCTGAACCCTCATCAGATTTGTATTCTGTCACTATGGCAAAAGAAGGGACATAAGCTGATAAGAAAGGAGTTGCCAGTTGTGGCAACTCCTTTTGTTTGGAAACACAATGCATGCATGAAGGCAATGAGGGTATTCCCTTGTTCCGGTATGCCAGTGCCGACAGTATGGCTTTGGGCTTGAATGGTTTCTATCCCCTGGCAAATTGGAAGGGAAAAGTATATAATCAATAAAACCGATACGAATGGAGGATTAATCATGCCGCTTGTTACAACGCGCCAGCTTTTGCTGGATGCCCAGAAGGGCGGTTATGCCATTGGCGCTTTCAATGCCGAAAATATGGAAATGGTGCAGGCGATCATTCTGGCTGCTGAGGAGATGAATGCTCCCGTGATCGTGCAAACCACGGCAGGAACGCTGAAATACGCACCGCCCACATGCTTCTCGGGCATGATAGGAAAATTGGCCGCTACAGCAAAGGTGCCTGTGGCGCTGCATCTGGACCATGGAAACAGCTATGAACTGGCGGAGGAGTGCAAGCGGGAAGGGTACACATCTCTGATGATCGACGGATCTCTTCTTCCTTATGAAGATAATGTGGCGCTTACGAGGCGTGTGGTGGAGATGGCCGGAGAACTGCCTGTGGAGGCGGAGTTGGGTACCGTGGGCGGAAAAGAGGATGGGCATGAGGCACAGGCGCAGTATACCGATCCCGAGCAGGCTGCCGATTTTGCAAAGCGTACCGGAATAACAAGCTTTGCTGTGGCCATCGGTACGGCGCATGGCATCTACAAGGGCATACCGAAGCTGGACCTTAACCGCTTAAGCGAGATCAGGCGCGACGTTTCTATTCCGCTGGTGCTGCACGGCACAAGCGGCGTGCCATTCGACCAGGTCAGCGCCTGCATAGCGCTTGGCATCTGCAAGGTGAACTACGCCACAGAGCTTCGCATTGCGTTTACCGAAGGTGTAAAAAAGGTAATGGCTGAAAAGCCAGATGACTTTGATCCCAAGAAATACTTATCCGGCGGCAGGGAGGCCGTCAGGGTGCTGGTGTGCGACAGGATCCAATTATTGAAAAGCGCCGGCAAAGCGTGAGGTGCATGATGGGCACATACTTGCTGGGGATTGATATCGGCACATCTGCGTTAAAAGCCGCGCTATTTCAGGAAAACGGCACAGCCATCGCCCAGGCTACTGGAAAATATGCCGTTCAGTATCCTAGCGCCGGATGGGCGGAACAGGAACCCGATGAATGGTGGGAAACCGCTGTAAAGGCTATACGCGATGTTTTGGATACAAGCGGCCTGGACCCCAATCAAATTGCCGGCATCGGTGTGGACGGGCAAAGCTGGTCGGCCATCGCCCTGGACAAAACGGGCCGTGTGCTCTGTCCCAATCCCATTTGGACGGATACAAGGGCAAAAGATATCTGTGATAAATTGAAGCGTGAAATCCCTGAAAATGAGCTTTTCGCCCTTTGCGGAAATCCGCTGCAGCCTAGCTACACGCTTCCCAAAATCCTTTGGTATAAGGAAAACCTGCCCGATGTGTACAACAGGGCAAGCGCTATTTTACAATCCAACAGTTTCATTGTTTACCGTCTGACAGGCGTTCTTTCCCATGACCTGTCCCAGGGGTATGGCTGCCATTGCTTTGACATGCGGAATAGCCGTTGGGATGAAGCTATGTGCAACCGCCTTGGCGTAAATAGCAGTCTTCTGCCTCCTCTGTTTCCATCCCACCAGGTCGTGGGCGGGGTAAGCGAAAAAGCGGCAAAACTTACAGGGCTTATCGCCGGCACGCCTGTGGTGGCAGGCGGCCTGGATGCGGCCTGCGGCACGCTGGGGGCCGGTGTCATTGATGACGGCCAAACCCAGGAGCAGGGGGGCCAGGCGGGGGGCATGAGCATATGCATGGAAAAGTATGGTGCTGATCCAAGGCTGATTCTGGGTCTGCATGTCGTTCCCGGCCGCTGGCTTTTGCAGGGGGGCACCACGGGCGGCGGCGGATCGCTTAGGTGGCTGCGGGAGACGGTTTGCCCGGAGCTTTCCTTTGAAGAAATGAGCAGCCTTGCCGGGAATGTGCCTGCCGGAAGCGATGGCATCCTCTTTCTGCCTTACATGGCCGGCGAGCGCAGCCCCATCTGGAATCCCAACGCAACCGGCGTATTCTTTGGGCTGGATTATGCCAAAACACGCGGGCATATGATACGCGCTTGCATGGAAGGCGTGGCGTATGCCTTAAGGCACAACCTGGAAGCGGCAGCCGATGCAGGCGCTTCCGTTACGTCGATGCGGGCCATGGGCGGCAGCGCCAACAGCCTTGTATGGACACAAATCAAGGCGGATGTAACAGGCAGGAAAATCGAGGTTCCTCTAAGCGATACGGCGACGACGCTGGGAGCGGCCATCCTGGCAGGCTGTGGGACAGGGGTATACGGAAGCTTCCAGGAGGCTGTGAAAAAGACCATTTCGGTCAGGCGCGTTCATGAGCCCAATGCAGGCTTTAAGGATGTTTATGAGGAAGGATACAAAAAGTACCGGGCATTGTATGACCGCCTGAAACCCATGATGCAAACACGTTAGGAAAGAAGGTTACTTTATGAAAGCCGCGGTACTGTATGGCAATGAAGACATCCGCTATGACACTTGGGAAACGCCGCAGGTGAAACCGGGTACGGTGAAGGTAAAGATACGTGCCACGGGAATCTGCGGCAGCGACGTGCCCCGGGTTTTGCAACACGGCGCGCACTTTTATCCTGTAGTTTTGGGGCATGAGTTCAGCGGTGACGTGGCAGAAGTGGGTGAAGGCGTAACAGGGCTATTAGCCGGCGATACGGTGAGCGGGGCGCCGCTTGTGCCCTGCATGCTATGCGGCGATTGCCAGCAGGGAAATTATGCGCTGTGCAAGCATTATAGCTTCATCGGCAGCCGCCAGCAGGGCAGCTTTGCCGAATATGTGGTGATCCCCGCCCAAAACGCCGTGAAGTACGACCCGAACATTCCTTATGAACAGGCCGCCATGTTTGAGCCTTCTACAGTAGCGGTCCATGGCCTTTTACAGGCGGATTACAGGGGCGGCGAAACCGTGGCGATCTTAGGCTGTGGCACTATCGGCATATTCACCTTGCAGTGGGCGAAAATCTTCGGAGCAAAAAAGATTGTAGCTTTTGATATTGATAATGGCCGACTTGAGCTGGCTAAACGCATGGGCGCGGATATTGTGATCAACACGCATCAAAACGGTTTTATGGAAAAAGCCAAAGAACTGACGAATAACCAGGGTTTCAACAACGTGTTTGAAACTGCCGGCAGCCCAATAACAATGCGCATGGCTTTTGACCTGGCCGCCAACAAAGCCCGCGTTTGTTTTATAGGCACGCCGCATACAGACCTGGCCTTCACACCGCAGCAGTGGGAGAACATGAATCGCAAGGAATTTCATTTGACCGGCAGCTGGATGAGCTATTCGGCGCCCTTCCCCGGGCGTGAATGGGATTTGACCGCCCACTATTTCAAGACGGGTGAACTGAAATTTGACAACGGTTTTATTTTCAAAAAATATCCGTTGAGCCGTGTGGCGGAAGCTTTCGCCTTGTACAAGGATCCGTCCCAGGTACACGGCAAGATCATGCTGACAAATGATTGATGGCTGATTTGCAGGCTGAATGAAAGAGCTTGCCGGAAGAGGCAGCGTTCAGAAATGGATAGTAAAGGAAGGGGCAGTATGGCTGAATTCATCGATCCGGGCTTTGTACCCAAGCGAAGGCTATCGACAGGTGAAATGATTCCCTGCATCGGCATGGGCACGTTCGGCAGTGACCGGTATACACCCGAACAAGTGTCTGAAGCGGTGGGCGGCGCCATACGCTGCGGTTACCGCATGTTTGACTGTGCCGCCATCTATGGCAATGAAGACTTGATTGGCAATGTTTTTGCCAAGGCCTTTCAGGAAGGCGCGGTCAGGCGGGAAGAGGTCTTTATTGCATCCAAGGTATGGAACGATATGCACGGAAAGGGCAATGTGCTGCTTTCCTGTGCAAAGTCGCTTCGCGACCTTCAGTTGGATTATCTCGACGCGTTCTATGTCCACTGGCCCTTCCCCAACTATCATGCACCCTTCTGCTTAGGCGATAGCCGCAATCCCGACAGTAAACCTTTTTCCGTGGATGAATTCATGGGCGCCTGGCGCCAGATGGAGCACCTGTACGAAATTGGCCTTGTCCGGAATCTTGGCATGAGCAACATGACCATTCCAAAGCTTACGGCAGTTCTGCCCCTTTGCCGCGTGAAGCCCACGTTGATCGAAATGGAATTGCACCCCTGCTTCCAACAGCCTGAACTGTTTGATTATGTTCTAAGTCAAGGCATCCAGCCCATCGGTTTCTGCCCCATCGGCAGCCCCAGCCGCCCGGATCGTGATACCGTTGCCGATGACATCACAGATATCCAGGTACCGGAGCTAATGGAAATCGCGAAAAATCATTGCGTCCATCCCGCAGTTGTATGCTTGAAGTGGGCCGTTCAGCATGGGCAGATACCCATCCCCTTCTCCGTTCATGAAAGTCAATATATCTCCAATCTGAAATGCACCATCGATGATCCCCTGCGGGAGGAAGAGATGGCCGTGCTCAAAGCCGCCGACAAGAACTGCCGGCTGATTAAAGGCCAGGTCTTCCTCTGGGAGGGCGCCCGCGACTGGCATGATCTGTGGGACGAGGACGGAACAATCACGAAATGAGAGGATTGCGTACAGCGCTATTCCGGTGATATACTGGCATAGAAACGTTATGGAATAAAAAGTCAAGCGCTACCTCCCGCATTTGGGGGAGGATCGCTGCATGATGGGGGCAGACTTATGCAATTGGAACTTAACATCCACGGAGCAGCCGCCAAGCTGGATACGCTTGGAGGGGAACTAACCGGTTACTTAAAGGACGATGTTCAATATGTATGGCAAGGAGATCCCGCATTTTGGTCCGGACACGCGCCGGTGCTCTTTCCTGTTGTATGCGCGCTGAAAAACGATAGCGTTCTTATCGAAGGAAAGCAATACAGTATGCCCAAGCACGGTATTGCACGCAAGCGTGAGTTTACGCTCTCATCAAAGACCGAAGACAGCGCAGTATTTTCGCTCATGGCCAATGATGAGGGCCTTTCCATGTATCCTTTCCGTTTTGAACTAACGGTAACCCACCGCATTTTAAAGAATGGTTTTACGACCACCTATGCTGTGACCAACGCGGATAGCCGTGAGATGCCTTTTTGCATCGGCGGCCATCCCGGGTTCTGCTGCCCGCTTCATGACGGTGAAAAATTCGAAGATTACGAGCTGTTGCTTGATCAAACCGAAAACATAAAAGCCCTCTATACAGATGATGGAACTCTGCTGTGCCGTGATAACGCGGTATCGTTGATACAGGATGGGCAAAGGATACCACTGCGCTATACGGATTTTGACCGGGACGCGTTCATTTTGGATGGACTTCGCTCCCGTGGGGTAAAGCTTGTGCACAAAAGCACGGGCAAAGGGATTTATTTCACCTTCGACGGCTTTTCCGCCCTTGGCGTTTGGACGCCGCCAATGAAAAAAGCGCCTTTCCTATGCCTGGAGCCATGGGCCGGATTGCCGGCGCTGACGGATGAGACTGGTAACTTTTTGGATAAGCCTTACGCAATGGCATTGCGGCCCGGCGAAATCAGAACGTTCAGCTACGCTATGGAAATTATTCTTTGATATTTGCCATTTCTCTACAATCTACCGTATCGTAAAAAGAAGGGTGCCTGCATTCAGGCGCCTTTTTTTGCGATTACCATTCATGTCATTACATTGGGTTGAAAAGGACGGAGATTGTTGGCAAAATCATCCACCTGCCCCTGGGTGTAGGGAGCCTGGTTTATAAGATCGCGATGGCAAGGCAGGTATTTTTGCGGCGGCCGGAATTTGTTTAAAACATACCTTTGAAGGGGCGGCAGTTCTTTTGCCATACAGATAAGATCCGTCTTGGAAAGCTGCGGGATAACGGTGGTGCGCACTTCAAAACAGGCGGAAGATTCATCTAGCATCCGTATCGTTTCCAATACCTTGCCAGCGTCCGCCTGGGGCCCGCAAATTTCCTGATACTTGCCAGCGGGGGCTTTGTAATCCACAGCAAAATAATCGCAAAGACCGGCCTTTAAAATATCCTTAACCACATTGGGCGAAGAACCGTTTGTATCCAGCTTGATTTTATACCCAAGTGACTTTATTCTATCCAAAAAGATTAACAAATCCGGCTGCAAGGTGGGCTCACCGCCGGAAACAACTACTCCATCCAGCATATTGGCGCGACGTTTCAAGAAATCTTCTACATAACCCGGCAGTACAATTTCATGCGTACCATCAATCAGCTGACGGTTATGGCAGTAGAAGCAGTTGTAATTGCAGCCGGGCACAAACAGAACACAGGCTATAAGGCCAGGGTAATCTACAAATGAGCTTTTCACCATGCCTGAAACGGTCATTCAGGTTTACTCCTTCATGACATACTTCTTGCGTTGGGTGTACTCCTCACGCTTGCCTGTATTGAAGTTCTGTACTGGCCGCAGATACCCGACTACGCGGCTCCACACTTCTGTAGGCGCACCACATTCTGGGCAGGTATAATGCTCGCCGGAAATATAGCCATGGTCGTTGCAGATAGAAAATGTAGGTGTCAGGGAGATATACGGAAGCTTATAATTCGTAAAAACCTTTTGTATGAACCGCTTGGCAGTGTGAATAACCCTGATTTCCTCGCCCAGGTAAAAATGAAGCACTGTTCCGCCCGTATAAAGGGATTGCAGCTCATCCTGCAGGTCCAATGTTTCAAAGATATCATCCGTGTAATTCACGGGCAGCTGTGTTGAATTCGTATAGTAAGGCACCTTGCCGCCGGCGGTGATGATATCAAAATACCGTTCCTTGTCTTTCTTGGCCAAGCGGTAGCTTGTGCCTTCCGCCGGGGTGGCCTCCAGGTTGAAGTAGTGGCCTGTGGTGTCCTGAATCTCCTTGATGATGTCCCGCATATAGTTAAGGGTCCTTAAGGCAAAGGCC
The DNA here is from genome assembly GCA_023416585.1 of Bacillota bacterium. Classification (GTDB taxonomy): domain Bacteria; phylum Bacillota; class Clostridia; order Christensenellales; family Aristaeellaceae; genus JAEWAH01. Next base: position 171,205 of record JAEZHM010000112.1, on the reverse strand, counting down.
TGGCCTTCCGGAGTTGTGATATCCTGTTCCTGCCCATGAAGGTTCATGCATGCTTCGTTCATGCCGATGAGCCCGATGGTACTGAAATGGTTGTACCAAAAGCATCCCGTCCTCGCTTTAACATCCTTCAAATAGTTTGCGGAATAGGGATACAGCCCCTTTTCCGTTTGCTCTTCAATGACCTTTCGCTTCATTTCCAGGCTGTTTTTAGCGATGTGCATCTGCTGGTACAGCCTGATAAAAAATTCCGATTCGCTCTTGGCAAGGTAAGCCAGCCTGGGCAGGTTAATGGTAACAACGCCGATGGAACCGGTCAGGGGATTGGAGCCAAACAGGCCGCCGCCGCGCTTACGAAGCTCGGAAGTATTTAGCCTCAACCGGCAGCACATGGATAAAGCGTCTTCCGGTGACAGATCAGAGTTTACATAGTTGGAAAAATAAGGAATGCCATATTTGCAGGTGATTTCCATGAACTTGTCGGTAACCGGGCTATCCCAATTGAATTCCTTGGTGATGTTGATGGTGGGAATCGGGAAGGTGAACACTCGGCCCTTGGAATCCCCTTCCATCATGACATCGCAAAACGCCATATTCAGAAGGTTCATTTCCTCCTGGAATTCACCATATTTTTCATGCATGACCTGCCCGCCGATGATCACGCTTTCATCCTTTAGCGTCCTGGGCGGAACAATATCAAAAGTCAGGTTGGAAAACGGACATTGGAACCCGACCCTGGTGGGCACGTTCAAATTGAATATAAACTCCTGAAGTGCCTGTTTGATCGTTTTGTAATCCAGATGGTCATACCTTATGAAAGGTGCGCAGAATGTATCGAAGGAGGACCAGGCTTGCGCTCCGGCGCTTTCCCCCTGCGTGGTGAATGTAGAATTCACGATTTGGCCAAGAAAGGCACGCAGGTGCCTGGGCGGCTTGGATTCCACCTTGCCCGGCACGCCGCCGAAGCCGTTCATCAAGATCTGTCTCAAGTCCCAGCCGGCACAGTACGGCCCGAAAAAGCCCAGGTCATGGATATGGATTTCACCCGCAAGGTGTGCTTCCCTGATTTCATCGGGATAAATTTCATGCAGCCAATAATTCTTTGTAAAAGCCTCACGAATATAATTATTCAGTCCGTTAATGGATTTTTGGGTGTTAGCGTTTTCATTGATCTGCCAATCCATGTCGTTCAGATATTCCGAAAACATATGGATGGTAGCGCCGATCAGCGCATTGGATTCACGGGCGGAACGCCGTTTTTCGCGGTACAGGATAAAGGCCTTTGCCGTTTTTGCATGGCCTGCTTCAATCAGTACCTTTTCCACAATATCCTGTATACCTTCCACTTCGGCAATGCCGTCGGGGTACTTCTGTTCCGCTATTTTGATCACTTCAGCCGCCAAACGTTCCGAGGTGGCAAAATCATTCCCGCCTACTGCACTGGCGGCCTTAAATATAGCCAGCACAATCTTTTCCCTTTTGAAGGGTACATAAGAGCGGTCCCTCTTAATAATGAGATTCAGCATATTGTACCAGCTTTCGTATAGATTGTAACAAGAAAAGTACAACATATAGACACGAAACATCAAAACAATACAATATGTATTGTAGCGCGCGAAATAGGATATGTCAACCCGCATACAAAAAAAGGACATACACTCAAAACTGAAATAGCGTAGTGAGCATATATCCCCCCTTCGTAATGAAGGTATATCAAAATCCAGCCCCTTGATGCTTTGGCTTGCCTTTTGAAGGACATCCGCCGTCCAAAGGCTTTGTGGGCTTTGTTAAGCCATCCCGACTCTTGCCTTCCTTTTCCTTTCCATTGTTATCTCTCTTGGGAGGGGCAGTAGTTTTGGGATCATGTACTTTGATCTTGGGAATCTGAGTTTTTTGGAACATGTAATCGATACTGAATATTAGTGCGGCGCCCTTCTGCTTGTCTTTTTCAGTATTTAAATGGTATTGCCTATTCCCTGGCACATTCTTATCCTTAAGTACATCCTTATCCTTGGGCGCCTCTGTTTTCCTGGGCTCTTCCTTCTTCTTGGGCGCATCCGTTTTCTTGGGCGAATCCGTCTTCTTGGGCTCTTCTGTCTTTTTGGGCGTATCCATTTTCTTGGGCGAATCCGTCTTTTTGGGCGAATCCGTCTTCTTGGGTTCTTCTGTCTTCTTGGGCGCTTCCGTCTTCTTGGGCGCTTCCGTCTTCTTGGGCGCTATTGTCTTATCAGCCGGTTTGGTGGCCGGCAATCCGGTATCTTCCAGGCGAATGCGTTCCGTGTTCATGCCGTCCGACACTTGCTCCGGTTTCGCAGTCATCATTTCATCCGTCTTAGGCTGTGACTTGCCGTTTATTTGCTTTAAAATCTCCCGAACAGGTTTATTAAGCCATTCTTCCTTGGTCTCATCCGCAAGGCCTTCCCCGCCCTGCGCAAGGTCTTCCACAATTACAAGCTTCCCGGCAGTGGTATGGTACTTTTGTGCTTCTTGTACCTTTTCCGTATCCGTTTGAAATGATAATACATCAAGCACATGGTTCGTTATAGCGCTGCCTGCGCTGTCTTTGAGCGTGCCGGATAGGCTGTTTATATCTTTCAGCCCAAAGGATGCAACAGCAATGACCACATCATTATCCGTATCGTTATCAAAATACCGCATGTCATTCAGTTTTTGAATAGTCATGATGACTGCTCTATCAATTGGCTGGTTCACCGCTCCGCTTTCCTCAAGGTATTGCGCAATGGGTTTTGCGTCCTTATTTACGGCGCGTAGGGATAGTACGCGGTCAAACCAGTTCAAAGTATATTCCATGGAAGGATTCACATCGACGCTTACATAAGAATAAGGAAGCCGCTCCAATGTAAGAACCGTGCCTCCCAGAAGGAAGATCACAAGACCGGCTGCCATCGCAAGCATTTTAGCCGGAAGTTTTCTTTTTGGACAGAAAGTGATTTGCTGGCCGGTATGGTAGCGTTGGTCTTTGACCTTTAGAAACATGCCGTTTTCTGTAAGCAGCACAGCATGCTGGCCAACGATTTGTGCAACAACAGCTTTCAATCGCTCATCCCTTTCTGACAAAATCAAGATAGGTTTTAAGGCCGGGATAATCTCCGCTAAGAATCTCCACGACCGCTACGATATACCTTCGGTGCCGGTTTAAGAGCTTCAGGGGCAGGTGTGCCCTGATGGATATGGCGGCCACGGGCAAGCGGCGCGTATGCCTCATTTTCATAACAAGCTCCGGGAACCTAAGAACGCAGGCCGCCGCCTGGGCGCAGGCGCTTCTAGTCTTTTCGGATTTTGGCGAACAGTCTACCAAATCGATAAATTGAAAGCCATACGCATCAAAAATCCTGGAGGCGTCTTGCAATTCATCTCTCAGGTTTTCTTCTATAAGTGATGCGCTGCTTTTGAAAACAAGCACGCGGGAAAGCGAATCGCCCTCCTGACCCGCTTCCCCGGTGAAAGCTTCCGGAGTGACATCCACTTCCCGCGAAAATCGGCTTTGCCTGCGCAAATAGTCTATCAACCGCCTTTTGATCACCATCTGCGCATATTTTTGAAAGTCGCCTTTTCCCGGGTCGTAATGCTCCACCGCTTCCCAAAATGCTATCAGGGCAATAGACCAAGCATCATCGCTGTCGGATACATGCCTTCTAAGCACAAAGGAAGCCGTCCTGAGAATGAATGGCTTGTATTCACGCATCAGGCTGTCATGATCGTTCCTGCTTATATTATCGGCTGTTTCCCTGTCAGCTGGCTTGGGCACTTAAACCTCCAGTATCCGATGAATTCAGAACCCGGCAGGAGAAGAAAATTCTCCTGCCAGTCATTAAACACCTCTATAAAACGAATGTTTATTAAACCTCAAACCCTGGTAATATAAGGCATTCGTGGTATATGAAGCATTTTTGCGAACGGAGCCGTCTGATCAGATACCCGGAACTGCAACTGTGCCGGTATTCGGGGATTGATCGTCCGTTTCGATACCATCCTCCAGATCATCAATGGGTTCCAGATGATTCATGATCCGCAAAGCCTTTTCATAGGCATGCATCAAAGCAAGCAGCGTGCCGTTGTCATTGCCGGCATTTGCCAAGACCTTTTCCCGAAGCTTTTCCATGTTCATGAGGGTAAGCTGCTCCTGGCCATCCGCCACTTCCCCGTTTTCATTCGTTGCGGCGGCGGTGCATGATAGCGTAAGCGCATCCAGCAAGGCGGTAAGAGCGGCCTTGGCGCTTTCCCGGTCCTTAGCTTCGCGATACGCCATCATCAATGTGTTCAGCTGAACTGCGGTTTCCTCGCCTGCCAAAAGGCCGATGGAATCTAACACTTCTTGGGTATTCCTTACCCTGCCATAGCCATTTCCATGGCGAGGCCCTTCTTTCGTCTTTTCATCAGGCTTATTTTCTTTACTATTCTTCTTCCCGTGACCGGAAGGCTCATGTGCTTTGCCGTTGTCGGCATCATCGGCATCCTCATCCTCGTTGCCGTTATCAAAAACAGCAAGCTCTTCGTCATCCGCCTTGAACTTATTCAGGGTATCACCCTGCCTGTTAGAATCACCTTTATCATCTTTTCCTACAGATGCATGGCTTTGATTATGTCCCTTGCCGGCTCCCTTGCCGCCCTTATGTTCCTTTCCGTTTTCCGCCAGTGCGCCAGATGAAAGCATGGTTGCCACCATCAGCAAGGCAATCATAACAGCGATAAACTTCCGCATGTTTCCACTCCCTTTTCGGTTTATTCGTCCGCTTTATCCAGACATCTAATTTATTCGCAACGCAATCTGAAAAAAGTGGGCTGTTATCAAAAAAAAATTAGCACTTGACATAGCACCTATTCATAAGTATATTAGAATAAGCTTATATATTAAATAGTCCAATACCAATAGGAGGTATGAAAATGGAACGTCAAGCAAAACAAATGGCAGAACTGCTGAAGGTACTTGCGAACGAAAACCGCCTTCGTATCTTATGCGAACTCATCAAGGGAGCAAAAACAGTAAGCGGTCTTTGTCAAAGGGTACCGGATATCACGCAATCTGCATTGTCTCAGCATCTGGCGCTTTTAAAAGCCCACGGGATTCTGAACTGCACAAAATCCGGGCAGAGCGTGACCTATTTTATTGCTGATCAAAGGGTGGAAGAAGTGATCGCCGTGCTTGGCAAACACTATTGCTATCAGGAAACGGGTGAAGGAAAATGAAAAGAAAAGGAATCATAGCCTTGCTGCTGCTTGTCATATCTCTGGTAACCGGCTGTGCCAAGAACGATACTCCTCCGAAAAGCAGCCAGGCAGAACCTTCGCAAACGACAAGCGGTGTCTATCACAAAATAAGCGCCGAAGAAGCTTATCACATGATGAAGGATACCGGGAAATATATCCTGCTGGATGTGCGGACAAAGGATGAATATGATCAATCGCATATTGATGGAGCGGTTTTGATACCGGATAACGAGATTGCTGCCAAAGCAGGAGAACAGCTTCCGGACCGTAGCGCAGTCATCCTTGTATATTGCCGAAGCGGCCGAAGGAGTGCGGGAGCCGCACAACAGCTAATCGATATGGGTTATACCAATGTATACGATTTCGGCGGAATCATAGACTGGCCATATGATTTGGCCGGCGGCGGAGCAAAGGAGAAATGAAAAGATGGAACTGATCATCAACAGGAACAAATGCCCGCAAAACCACAAATGCCCTGCTATAGCTGTCTGTCCACAAGGGGCAATCACGCAGGAAAATCCATTTTCACTGCCTGTTATCGATACAGACAAGTGCATTGTCTGCGGAAAGTGCATCCGTTTCTGCCCCATGGGCGCTTTTGAAAAAAGCCGGACTCCTCCTTTATAAGGAAAAGTCCGGATTTTAATCTTTTCCCGGCTTTGAGAACCACCTCCCGGATATAACTGGCTATGCCAAGTCCCGGCTCTTGAATTTCGAAAACGCTCCAAACAGGAAAATGGCGGTCAGCGCGAGCGTGATGGCAGCATAAACAGGATCGAGCTTTTCAGCAACAAGATCAGCCGAACTGAAGTAGTTAAACGGTGCAATCAGCTTCAAAATCCCTGGATTTTCAAGCATGTTATAGACAACGCCAAGAATAAAGGCATACAGGAACGCCAGGTTGCCATAGAGCATGCCCTTGTCAGGCCGTTTTGCGATAGACGCCAGGAAAGCCGAAAGCGCCACGAACATAGCGCCGATCAAAAGCACCGTCAGCACGCAAAACCAGATCTGAGGGGCAATATTCACGGAAGTTTTTAAATAGCCGGTCGCCATGATGGCAAACAGGCCGTTGAAAACGCAGAACAAAAGCAAATACGCGTATGAAGCAAGCATCTTCATTCCCAGCACCCGGGAACGGGAGCAGGGCTTCGTAAAGACAAATTCATACGTCTTGTCCACCGATTCCCGCGTGATGGCGGATGCACCCAGATGAACGGCGTAGATGACGGCACAGACGAGCACATAATAGAAGAGCAGGGCCGTGTAACCGCCCAGTGTCCCGATATCGACACCAATAACGCCCATGACGGCCAGAACGATGCGCGGGAAAGAATTAAGAAGCTCCGTCATACTACCGCTAGTGGTGTAGCTTTGGTATTTGATGATGCCAACATAGCACAGCAAAAACATACCGATCATCCAGAATACAAAGGGCTTCAACCCGGCGCGCAGCTCACGCTTGAAAATATTCATTGCGTTTCACCTCACTTCATATAACCTGAGTGTCGCTTTTAACGTATTTTACATACGCCAGCACGACACAGGCAATGGCGACGACAGAGCCCGTTACAGCATACTTTGCTTCAAATCCGCCTGTCAGGAAGACTGTTCCGGGGTTAAAGTAGGTGAGCGGCGAAATATACCGGATCACATCTTCCTTGATGAGGGAGTACAGAGCCATCAGTATAAAACCTGCAAAGCCGAATGCAGTGGCGATGCCGGATACCGACCGCACCTTTCTTACAAAGGATGCGTAGAGAATACCCAATGACAGAAATACAAGCTGCATGAAGAATAGGGACAGCGATGCCAAAATCAGCCTTCCCATTCCATTTGGACTCTGGCCGTTGACGTTATATGCAATCACCGCGGAAATGACAAAAAGAATATTCGTCACGACGATAAACAAAAGACAGGAAAGAAGCTTATAGAGAAATATCCGGCCGCGTTGAACGGGTTTGACAAACAGAAAATCAATGCACTTGGAGCGCTTTTCCCTGGAAAAGGCGGATACGGCAAGGGATGCAGCCATAATCGCACCTACAAGTCCAATATAGGTGTAGATGAACTGAAAAAATCCTCCAAACGTGAAGATTCCATTTATGCTGACACCGAATATCAAAGCGAAAGCCGGGGGCAAGCTTCCCAATGCCTCTTGCACGGCTTCTTTGCTTTCCATAAAGGGCCCGTAGAAGGCGGCGACAAAAAGCAGGAATACTGCCAAAAGGCTCACAGCCCAAATAAGAAAGCTCTTCAGCTGCGCCTTCGTCTCATACAAGAAAATATTCAAAGCTGCACACCTCCTCAGTCTGCATAATAGTGCATGAAGATCTCCTCAAGCGGCGGCTCCATGATGTCGACGTTTGCCAGGGGATATTTTGCAATTTCCGAGAGCAAAAGGTTTACATTGCCTTTGTATATGAAGCTGGCGCCGGTATCAGTGATCTCCATATGCTGCGCGCCTTCAATGGTGAAGCTTTTGGATACTGCGCCATTCTTCACGGTGAAGCTTACGTTTTTATAAGCGTTCTCCTTCATCTCGCCAATTTTCTGAACCGCAACGATCTTCCCCTCTTTGATGATGGCAACACGGTCGCATATGCGCTGGACCTCGCTTAATATATGCGACGAGAAGAGTACCGTCGCCCCGCGCTTGTTCTCCTCCTTGATGAGGTCAAAAAAGGTCTTTTGCATAAGTGGGTCAAGGCCGCTCGTCGGCTCATCCAGAATAATGAGGCGGGGCGAGTGCAAAAGCCCTTGGATGATGCCCACCTTCTTCTTGTTCCCGAGGCTCATGTCTTCAATTTTTTGCTTAATGTTCAACTGTAGTAGCGACGACAGCTCCTGCATTCTCTTGGAACAATCTTTTTTGTAAAAGCTGGCAGAATACTTGAAAAGGTCGATCGCCCGCATATTGTCGTAATAGAAGACCTCGCTGGGCAGGTAGCCGACATTTTGCAGTATTTCCACTTTACTGGCCTGGCTGTCGAGCCCAAAGATTTTGGCTTCGCCGCTTGTTTTATAGATCAGCGACAGAAGCGTACGTATGGTCGTTGATTTTCCGGCTCCGTTCGGACCTATGAAGCCGAATATCTCCCCCTCTTCCACCGAGAGATTGACGTCAATGATTCCCCTGGATTTGCCGTAATACTTCGTCAGATTTTTCGTTTCAATAACTGCGCTCATTTGAGATACGCCTCCTTATACGACATTCTCCTGAAATAAGCCGTCCAAAGCCTGTACTTCTCCATAACATCATTCAGTTCGATATCCGCGCCGGACCGCTGACATTCGTGCAGGTAACCTTCCACCATCCAGGTGAGCATACGGTAAATTTCTTCAGGATTCGTATCGTCCCTGAACTTGGAAAGATTGATGTGCTTAAAATATGTACCGAAGATATTCGCAGACTCTTCCAACATCTTATGATTGATGTTCCCGGGTATCGTATCGCGCTGTGCGTAAAATGCCCGCATGATGAAATCCATAATATACGGGCTTTCACTCAGCAGCCGGTATTTGCGCTCGGCCGCATATGTGCAGAGCTCAAAAAAATCATCAATCTTTCCTATATGCTCATCGATCACATACCCTTTCACCTTGCTGAACGCCTGCTCAAACAGAAACGTATAGAAAGTTTTCTTGTCGTGAAAATAATAGAACAAAATGCCCTTTGATATGCCGGCTTTTTCGGCGATCTCCTCTGTCGAAGCACGCTTGTATTCGCTCTTGGCGAAAACCTCAAAACCTGCATTGATGATCTTCAACTGTTTCTCATCGGGCAATTCCAGAAACCTTAAGTTAATGCCGATCACCTTCTTAACCACTTCAGTTTAACCGATCTGGTTTGACCGATTCGGTTAACACAGATCATTATACTCCTTTGACTACAAATTTCAAGGCCCAGAATGATCTATTGTTTTATGGAGCATCGTTGGACCGAATCATATCCTCCATGCAGATTTCCGGTATTCCGATATCCTTCAAGTATTCGTATATGCCATCATAGAAAGCTGGGTCACGTGTTGGATCTGTTATATCGCCATCCGGTATAAAGATAACAAACCCTTGACGAGCACGGGTAAGCAGAACGCGGTAGGCGTTTTTCAGGTATTGGGCCTTAATGGGTTGAATCACATGTTCCCAGCGGCTGCCTCGAAAACTGAAATATTCAAACACCCCTTCATGAAATCGCATATTTGCATCCCAGCAGACGATACTCCAGTCCAACTCAAGGCCCTGTATATCGAACTCTGTTGCTGTCTCTTCAAGATAATAGGAAGAACGGACATCGTCCTTGCCGTTTAAAAACCAGGTTGGCGCATCTATTTTGCTTTGCACCCATACCCCGTGTGTGCGGAGGCGTCCGGCGCCGGAACTGGCGGTTAAACCATAGCGCTGCGAACCTTTGGCCTTCTTTCGAATCCAAGTCTTGGCAACCTTTAAGTCGCGCGTTATCACAATGGGATACACATCCCGAAATCCGTCGAATAGAACCCGGGCTTGATCCGCTTTAGCATCCAGAAGCGCTTTAACAAACGCCGATACTTTTTCGCTTCGAAAGGAGCGAAGGGATACGGCCAAGTGCAGATCCCGTTCGATGTGGAGGTTGTTAAGCATCTCTGTCACCTGGACTCCGCCCAAGTATTCCGCATCTGTAATCTTATCTGATACATAAACATCCCAAGACGGATATTTGTCTTTTATCGTTTTAAACCACTCGTTAAGTCCGGCTTCGCCTGTATTGATTTCCTGTCCGCCGCCAATCAGGCAAACGATAACGGCCCAGTCGGTATGACGGTCCATGATACCGATCAAAAACTCGGGCTCTGACTGATTGAACTCAAATATGCCTTTCTTTTCTTTCATGAAGCGCGCAAGCTGCTCTTTTGTCCAAGCGCGCTGCGCTTCGTCGAATATAGCGACCTTTTCATACGGCGCCGCGGCAGTCGATATAGCGTCGTCGCGAAAATGATGTATGATCTGTATAAAATCCTTTACTTCGCGAAGCGCCGCAGATTTGGTCACATGATTTCGGCAACATTTATCCCGTGCAAGCGCTTCCTGCAATACGGCAACCAATGGAAAATTGCCTGACAGGAATACCGCATGTTCACTTTCATCAATCCGCTGTCGCTCCACAGACAAATTGAGGCCTGCAAGCGTTTTGCCGGCGCCCGGAACACCGGTGACGAAACAGATCGATTTGCGGCCATTCTCTTTGCTAGCATCGATAATACGATTGATCGCGTCTGTTGTGCAGCTTAGGTTGATCGCACTGGCGTCATTCCTTGAGATATCCTCCACCCGATGCCCGCGGTAAAGCGCCTGGGCCGCCTCAATAATTGTGGGCGTAGGCATATAAAGGGAGTTGATCCATTCTTGAGAAGAAAATGATGGACGGCCATAGCTTGCAGCAATATCGGCAAGAGTATCTCCCAAGTTCCTTCTGTTGCATAAAAGCGGCGCCAGCATCCGGTGATCAACAAGCTGGATTTGGGAAGATGCATAAGGCGCTTCCGTAGCCACAAGAACAGGCACGATAAACTTGTTGTGGCTTTCCTTATGAAAGCAGCGCAGGTCCAGCGCATAATCCATTACCTGATCAACGGCTGCTTTTGTATAAACATGCTCGCCCACCTTAAATTCCAGCAGGAATACAATCCCCTGATACAGGACAATGATGTCTACCCTATCGCCGATACGGGGAATGGTATACTCAAACAGGATATGGCCATCAGGAAACCTTGATATCTCGCTCTTGAGAACATCGATTTCCGAAAGCCAGGTATTCTTTTGAAGATCCTCCGTTGCGAATTGATGATTGGCTGCCAGTTCGCCAAAGATGGCCAAGCGGTCCTTATGAAGAAAATCCGAAATGGCATCCGCATAGTAAAATCGGTTCATTTCCACCTCGAGAATCATAAATACGATTATGCAATTGGGAGAGAACTTCGGTGAATATTGGATTTCATCAGCCATTGCCGCCATCTGGATTCAAACGGAAAGAAGCGGCATTTTTCGCCACTACAATCTGAAGATTCCAGATATTTCAACATTTGCTACCATTATATCCGAGACATTACCGCTTAACAATAGGGAACAGACAGAACAGAGTCCAAAGTACTTTACCACGTGATTACAGTACTATTTTGTCATTCCTGAATACTTTTTACAATTCAGAAGGAATACACAGCGTATTTATATCGTCTATTCACATATGGGATACTTTGCCATAAAAGGAAGGCGAAACAAACCGGGAGAATAAGGAGGTACTTTTTATGAAGAAAGCATGCCTGATATGCTGTCTGCTGCTGGCTCTCACCTTTGGCACACAGGCCTTGGCAGCCCCTGGCGATGCTACGTTTTTTACTGAAGCCCAGAGGCGTGAAATGGGGCTTAGCAATTATAACCGTCCGATCATTGCCGGGATCAACGGGACGCTGTATATTCTGTTCGGCGGCAGCATCTATACCTATAAAGCCGGGCAGGAAAGCCCGCAGCAGCTTGTTTCCGGGCTGGAGGCGGATCGTTTTTCCACCTATGCAGAAGCGCAATCGCGCTTGGGCGAAAAGGCGGATATGCTGATCTACCGCCTTTTGAGCGCGGGGGATACGATGTATGGCCTGAATACCCTGAACGGCAAACTGTTCCCGCTGACATTCGCAGATGAAAAGGTGTCCTACGGCACGCCTGTCCAGCTGGATTGGGAGGGCATGGAGACAAAGGATGGCGATTACTCCTATATAAAGGATGTCGTCAAGGCAGTTATAGCGGACGGGAAGATATACATGCTGATCAGGGATTACACCCAGAACGAATATTATCCGGCGCTTGTATGCTATGACCTTAAAAGCGGCACAAAGCAGGCCTTCAATGTGCCTTTTATACAGGATTTTACCCCCTACCGGGACGGGAAGCTTCTGGTGAAGATCTATGATATGGAGCACGCCTATGACGAAAGCAAGCAGGAAATGAGAAAGCCGTCGCTGGGGATCTTCGACCCAACTGCCGGCACAGCCACGGAAACGGGGCTCTTTAACAATCAGGAAGTATCCGGCCTCATCTACCAAATGGAAAGCGACACTTTGTATTACATGGCGCCCAACAAGATTTATGCCATGAAGGCGCTTTCAGAGCCTGTACAGGTGGCGTATCTACCCATGGATTACGGTGAGGAATCCACTACGGTTTTACTGGACGGCGGGCTGTATGCCATCAGTTCCTGGAACGGAACCTTTGTGCGCAATACCGATCCGGCCTATATACCTACCGGTTCCCTGTCAGTGTACAGCGGCTATACGGACCAGGCCACCATGGCGTTTTCCGCCAAATATCCCGATATGCCCGTAACCTTCAATCAGAACATATACTTTGAATCTTCTCAGGCTTTGGCTCAGGCCATGGTTTCCGGGGATTCCGCCTTTGATGTCTACCGCTTCGGCATCAGCTATCAAGACTTTGCAAATCTTCTGGAAAAGGGGTATTGCTCGGATCTCTCCGCATCTCCCGTACTTGCGGAACAAATCGCCAAAATGTACCCCTTCCTTAAGGATGCGGTAACCAAAGACGGCAAGTTTTATGCACTCCCGCTGGAGCTTAACTCCTACGGCCTCAGTTACTCCCCCACGAATTGGAAGGAAGCCGGGCTGGAGAAGCGGATGCCCAAGACTTTTCTGGAACTCATCGATTTCATGAACTGGTGGGCGCAGGAGGGCAAGGACGCATATCCTGAATATATGCTCATGGAAGGCGTCAGCGATTACCGCGCCACCATGCTGGATATGGCCTTCAATTTGTACATGCAGTATTGCCAGGCCCAGGAGGAAAATCTGACATTTGATACCCCGCTGTTCCGAAAGCTGATGGCGGCGGTGGAAAGCCTGAATGTTGGGGATTTGGACGTGCCCTTGGACGAAGGGGAAAGCGATGAAGTACTCTATAACGGCAAATCCCTGCTTATGAACTATTATGACTGGCTGGACCCGCAGTCAATGAACTCAGACTACAGCCGGCCACTGCCGCTTCCCCTGGAAGAGGGTATGCCAGTTCACATTCCTGCCTATATTCAGGTAATGTTCATCAACCCCAATTCGAAAAACATGGATATGGCGCTGCGCTACCTGGAGGCCAACCTGGAATTTATGGAGCGCTACCGCCACATCATGCTGTTCCCGGACGACAACGAACCGGTGGTAAGGCCCGATTATGACACCTGGATCGCCTTGATTGAAAAGGAACTGGAAAATGCAAAGAAGCAGCTGGAAAGCGCCAAGCCCGAACAAAAAAAGGATATGGAAGGCATGGTCAAGTCATATGAGGATCTGCTGGCCAAAAAGGATAAGTACTATTGGCAGGTCTCCAAGGAGAACATAGCCGCATACCGGGAATTGGCTGCTTTGTGCTACGCCGCTACGCCCAATATGCTGGATTACAGGCCCAAGGAAGGCGAATCGGAAATCCGTGCACTGATTGCCCGTTATCAGCAAAAGCAGATTCCCCTGGATCAATTTATCGCGGAAGCGGATAAAAAGATACGCATGATAATGCTGGAACGGCAATAGAGATAGCTTGAAAGCCAGACGTCCATCTTACTGCCGGCTATACATAATAACAGCGCGGTTCCATTTGGGACCGCGCTGTGCTTGTTGGCCGAAAGCCTTCCTTGTGCATGGAATGGAAATGTAGTAAAATATGGGTATAGTTGGAATATAGAATAAGGAATACTTTTACGAAATCAGAATGCAGTCTTGTAAAGGAGCGAAAAGTGAAACATATCTATACGACCGCGGGCGCGCTTGCTTTTGACGATTTCGGCCTGGCCCTTCCCCACGAGCACATCTTTACGGAAACAGGCGAAGCGCCCGCATGGGCGTACCGCGATGCCGACTTTGGCGATGTGCTGCGCGTAATGAAGCCCCTTTTGCTCAAGGCGAAGGAAAAGGGTGTCACCCTGATCTGCGAAGCCACGCCCGAAGGTGTTGGAAGACGGGCGGATATCGTAGCTATGGTTGCCCGGGAATGCGGTATGCCCGTCGCAATTGCCACCGGGTTTTACCGGGAGCCCTGGATTACAGCGCAAACATATGACGCAAAGGTTGATGATCTGGCTGCGCACATGACCGGCGAATTAAACGATTCCATCGGGGGAACGGATGTGCACGCCGGTTTTATCAAGCTGGGCACTTCAGACGATGGCATGACCTGCTGCGAGGAAAAGCTACTCCGCGCGGCCTGCAGGGCTGCCCTTATGACCGGGGCCGCCATCTGCAGCCACACGGTGAACGGTCAGGTAGCGGACCGGGCTATAAACATACTCGACGAAGAAGGCGTCGAGCATTCCCGCTTTGTTTGGTTTCACGCGTCGTCGGAGCGGGATTACCAGCTGATCAAACACGTGGGCGGGCGCGGCGTGTATCTTAGCATAGACTATCGACCAGATACCACACTTGCGCTTGTTCAGCGCCTTATGGATGACGGGCTTACCCATCAAATCCTTATGAGCATGGATTCAGGCTGGTACAATCCCCGCTTTTCAGGTGGCGGAAACGTACACGGATACACAAGCATGCTGGATGAGCTGTTCCCCAAGCTGCGGGAGGCCGGCCTGGATGAGCAGATACTGAAGACCATCACCCACGACAACGTGTTTGATGCGTACGCAAGATAGGAACTGTGTCTGGCAGATGATTGATGCAAGTCAATCCACTATAAATAGCTTCGCCCCTGTCTGTGTAACCGACCTGTGGGAGCTTAATTCATCCGCTACCTGGTAGCTCATGCCAGGGGTCAAGACAAACTTCCGCCCTTCTTCCAGTTCCGTAACCAGTTCTCCCTCCAGCACAAGCAGCACATGCCCACGGTGGCACCAGTGATCTGCCACATAGCCGGGGGTGTATTCCACCATGCGCACGCGGATATTGCCGATTTCCAGGGTACGCCAATAAGCATCGCCGGTGATGCCTGGATGCCTTGTTGGGGTAATTTTGCTCCAGTCCGTTACGCCAAAGGGAACATTCAGAATATTCATGCTGCCGTCCTCCACATCACGCAATTTCCTATTTCTTTTCGCGAACGCAGCTTCATTCCCCTTCCAGCTGTTTTCAAAGAAAATAGCGCATGTATACAAGCACTCGCTGCGTTGGACATGGATAAGGTGCATGAGGGCAAGCTAATAATTTCAGTTCTTCTCCCGTTGGTACACCCTTACATAATCCACTTCCATCTGCGCTTCCAACGGACCGCCCATGCTGCCCGGCATCCTGCTTTGATCAAAGTTCCCGCCCACGGCCAGATTTACAATCATGAAAAAAGGCTGGTCAAAAGGTGCGGGATACGCATATCCCTTTGTATTCCAAAGCCTTTGTGTTACCGCAAGCGCATCATCCACATACCAGCGCAGCTCCTTCTCTTCCCATTCCAGCGCATAGACATGAAAACCGTCACCCGTTTCCTTGGGAAGTACGTAGGATTTACTCACAAAGGTATTGCCGGGCCAGGTTCCGCCAAAATGGATGGTGTGGTAGGTAAGGCCCGGTAAACGTCCCTTGGCTTCCATAATGTCGATTTCTCCGCTGGCAGCCCATGCGCCGTATACCTGATCCTTAGGCATCAGCCAGAAGGCGGGCCAGAAGCCTTCCCCCTTGGGCAGGCGGATGCGCGCCTCAAAACGGCCATAACACTGAGAGAACAGATCGAGGGTACACAGCCTGGCGGAGGTATATGGCATGCCATCCTTTATCTCTTGACGGGCGTAAATGGTGAGCAGCCCGTTTTCCACCACGGCATTTTCCGCCTGATAGGATTGCTGTTCATTGTTCCCCCAATTTGTGAGGCCTTCACTCTGCCCCGTTCCCAATTGGAGCTGCCATTTGGACCCATCCACCTGCACGCCATCAAACGTATCCTCAAACGTCAAGTTCCACACGGGTTTTGCCTCCTCGCCGATTGATGGAAGCGCGCACATAAGTTGAATGAGCAGCGCAGCAAGAAACAAACCGGCTTTATTCATGGTTTTCCTCCATCCAAAGATGCGCAGGCTTCCCTTCGCCAAGATGTTCGTCAAAAATGGATACCGAAACACAGGCCGCCGTGAAAGGAAGAGAGAATTGATTGGCTTTCGTCCTACCCACAAGGACACCATCGGCATAAACACTATAGCACGCCGCGCCTTCCGCTTCAAACCAGGAAAGAGTGCCATCCTTTATCTTAAGGCCCGTGACGGAGGGCAATTCCGGAGCATAAGCCAGCAAAGCAATCAGATCCAAAGCAACGGTTTCTTTTCCGATCCCGGAAAGAGAAACCACCGTATCCCCCTGCATCAGATCATGGATCCGAACAAATCCATATTCAGCACGCCAGGCAGCTTCCCGGCCATTGATGGCAAAACGCATGGAATCCCCGGCCAAGGGCTTGAACAGCAGCGCGCCTGAAAAATTTTCCGGCGTGCTTACATGGAGAGTCATCATCTCTCCCGCCCAACCGCACAGCCACCCGTTGCCGTATGTGGTCAGCGCTCCCTCTACGAAAATACCATACCCTTTTTGAGAGGTGACAAAATCATCCCCGGGCTTCCAGGGGGCGGAGGGCGTTCCCTCCTGTATGGCCCTGCCGCAATCTACAATAAGCCGCACAGGCTGGGCGTAGCTTGTTCCCCGTACCACAAGGTCCGGGCCAGCCATCGCCGCTTTATAAGCAGCTATTTTTCCCGAATCCTCCGTCATGCGGCCATCCTGCCAATCATACCAGTTTGCGCACCGAGGGTATACCTGCCAGCGCCAGTTGATATACTGGAAAGCCTGTACGTGATGCTCGCGCATGCTACGGAAATATTCCTCAACCCATCGAGAAAAAGGGTAATGATCCGCATCCATGGCATAGGATGCTTCCCCGTTGAGCAACGGCTTACCATGCTCCTGTGCCAATGCAAGCATCCTGCCGCAGTCAAACTTGGGTGACATGGTGTTGTAGCCGAACCAATCCACAACGTCGTCGCCAGGGTACCAATCCATCACGTTTTCCGTATCGGTGGTATAGGAGTCCCAAACCAATGCCACATTCACAGCGCTTTCAAGCCCCACGGCAATGCGGCGGTAGGCGGCGATGTAAGCCTTGGGCTCATAACCGTTCCACGCTTCACCGTCAAATTCATAGCCGATACGCAATAGCACCGGGCAGGATAAAACAGCATACCGCGATGCCATGTATTCAATCTGCGCGTCATATTCCCCATTGCCGATGGCCCAGAGCCCTTGTGGACTAAATAGGGGCAGCTGCAAGCCTACCTGCAGTATAGCGCCTGGAAACAGATGCGCTGCTTCCATAACCGACGCGTTGGGCAGATATCCGCTTTCATTCAAGCTCTCATAAAGCGCGATCAAAACAGGTTTATGCTCATTGCCCAAGGCAATCGTCATGGCATATGCGCTCTCCACACACTGGCCCGCGCCGGAGAGGATCAAGCCTGGGCGGGGACGCAACGGATTACGCCCCGCGCTCAGTATGGGTTCAAACATGCCCCGATTCAGTTCCATGAATGCTCCTTCAAAAGGACGGGCCGGATGTATCTCCGGCCCGCCGGTACTAAGGAATAAAATTACTGAAGTTTTGCCTTCCGTTCCTCCAGCAGCTGTTGCCGATAATTAACGACCAGATCAAAACCGTTTTCCTGTCTGCGGGCAAGGAAATTCTGCCACTCCGTATCAAATTCAGCTTCCGTGGGAGCGGTGATCAATGCGGACAGCGTCTGCTCCCAGTCGGTGGAAATCTTGGTGGCGGCGATGGCGGCTTCGCTCTCGCCGGTGGGATCCAGGTTCTTGTAGATGCCGCCGGCAAAGTCTACATTGGCGTTGGCCCAATCCTGCATCTGCTGGATATAATCCACCTGTTGGGGCCGCCATTTGTACACGATTACTGGGTTACGCAACATCCAGTAGGTATCCATAATACCGTATTTGGCTTCAAAAGCGCCAACGTCCGTTTGATATTCGGCCAGGACTTCGGGCTTCATGGTCGCCTTGCCGTCCACCATGTCCCAGGTGACGCCTTCCTCACCAAGGAAGAAGTCCCTCTGCCCTTCCTCGCTGGCCCAATAGGTCATGAAACGGATGGCACGGTCGGGGTTTTTGCAGGACTTGGAGATGAACACAGGCAGCCAGCCGGTCATGCTGCCTGGAAAGTTTGTGGGCTTATCCATGTTATCGTTGGCAGGCCCATCCACAGCAATATATACGGATTCCGGATCGGTCTGGTGAAGCAGGGTGCTGGCGGTCACAACGCCGGTATACTCCTGCAGCATGCAGAAGTACTGACCATTGTTCAGCTTTTCCCCTGATGTGTCGCCAATAAGAATATCGGCGGTGACAAGCCCTTCTTGGTACGCCTGCCTGAGCACCTTCAGCCACTTGATATAGGCGGGGTCTGTCATCCGGTCGTAGATCTTGCCGTCCTTTTCATAGGGCACGGCCAGGAAGTTTTGAATGAACTCTCCAAGCCCGTAGCCTGCTGCGTTTTGAATGGTCATGGGGGTGATGGGCTGCCCCTTGTATTCGGGGAACTCAGCCTTCAGTTTGCGAAGAGTGTTCAGGAATCCGTCGGGAGTGCGCATATCCGGGCTACCCAGAGCTTCGTACAGATCCTTGCGTACCAGGAACGTCTGGTTGGCGTTGGTTGCGCCCGTCTCCCGCATTTGCGCCTCGGTATAGGCTTCGTTGGGCATGCAGTAGGTGTTGCCGTCCGCCTGCTTATACCAGTTCAATGTAGCCTGTCCCGCCACGTCATAGAAGTACAGGTCGTACTGGTCAGCCAGCTCATTGAGCGGGTATACAAAGCCGCCTTCCCACAGCTTGTTGAAGGTGGACTGCCAGAAGCCTACAGAGAGAATATCCGGCAGAGTGTTGGAGGCCATCATCACCGTCAGTTCCTGATTGGTATCCCCTGCCGGAACCACAAAGTCAATGGTGACGCCGGTTTTTTTCGTAATGTACTCCGCGTTTTTCGTGGTCCAACGGTTGGCGTACCAGTTGGCATCCACAAACCAGGTAAGGGTCACAGGTGAGGTATCCTTTTTCCAGCCGGGTTCCACAGTTTGCGCCATGGCCATGGGAGCGAGGCCAAGGCACAGGCAGGCCGCCATTAGGAAAGAGAGTAGCCGCTTCATGAATGGTTCCTCCTTTATATTTGGGCATCCGACGATGCCTGAGTCCTGATCATTCCTTGATGGCACCCAGCATGACCCCCTGCACCAGATACCGCTGCAAAAAGGGGTATACCATCAGGATAGGGACGGTAGCGATCACCATGGTGGCAAACTTGATGCTGTTGGGCGATACGCGCCGGCCGAGCGACCCCAGCGCCTGCTGCTGCATAAGCTGGGTGGAATTTTCCGCCACCACCTTGAACAGCAGTGTTTGAATGGGCATCAATGCTTCTTTTTTAATGAAAAGGTAGCCCGTGAATTGATCGTTCCAGTGATATACGCCGGCAAAAAGTGCAATGGTGGCGAGGACCGCCTTGGCATTAGGCAATACGATGGTGAGAAATGTCCGAAAATCCCCCGCGCCGTCCACCTGGGCCGATTCCTCAATGGAGTCGGGCATGGCCTTGAAGAATGTGCGGAATATCAGCATGTTGTAGTAGGAGAACATGGCGGGGATCACAAACACCAGAAAGGAATCGTACATGCCCAATCCCCTCACCAGCAGAAAGAAAGGGATGAGGCCGCCGTTGAAAAGCATGGTCACAAGGCCAAAACTCATGTAGAATTTCCGCCCTATCAAATGCACCTTGGACAGGGGGTAGGCTACCATGGCGGTGAAAAAGACATGGACGGCGGTGGCAATTACCGTACGCAGAACGGATATCAGCATAGCTTTCAAAATGTTGCCTGTATGAAATACCGTATAGTAATTGTCCAGTGTGACGGATTTGGGCCACCACAGGGAAGCGCCCCTTAATGCATCGGCGCTTTGCAGCAGGGAGTTGATGAGTATGTACCATACGGGATATAGTGTGGTGAAGCACAGAATCAGCATCACCAGGCCGTTGACGGTCTGAAAGAGGGAGAATCTTTTCAAAAGACTTTTGCGTTTCATTTATCCTCTCCTCCTTACAGCATGGCTTCGCCCGTTAGCTTGCCGGTAACGTAGTTGGCGGTAAGCAAGAGTATAAGGGAAAACAGCGACCTTGCCAGGGATACGGCGGTGGAGTAGGAAAACCGGCCGGTGACAATGCCCATGTTATACACATATAAGTCAATGGTCTCGCTGGCCCGAAGGTTCATGGTATTTTTTAAAACGAATACCTGGTCAAAATTGGACCCTAAAAGGCCGGCCACTGCCAGAATAAACAGCACTGCAATGGTAGGCCGTATCCCCTGCACGGTAACGTGCCACATCTTTTGATACCGGTTAGCCCCATCGATATCCGCTGCCTGGTAGAGCTCCGGGTTGATGGCGCTGATGGCCGCAATGTAGATGATAGCGCTCCAGCCCAATTCTTTCCACACATCGCTGGCCACCGAAATGGTCCAGAAATACTGCGGCATGGCGATATAGGGAATGTCCCCCCGCTGCATCCCAAGGCCTATCAGCAGTTGATTGAAAAGCCCCCGCTCGCTGAGCCAGGACAAAAGGATACCGCCGAATATGGTCCAGGAGATAAAGTGCGGAAGATACGATATGGTCTGCACTGTCCGTTTGAAGCCCGTGCTGCTGATTTCGTTCAGAAACAAGGCAAACAGAATCGGCAATGGAAAGCCCACCGCCAGTTTCCAAAAAGAGATGCCCAGAGTGTTCTGCATAACGCGCCAGAACCTTGGGTCTTTTAGAAATTCCAAAAAGAATGTAGTCCCTACAAACGGCGCCTGGGTCATGGGCTTTGCAAGGTCGTACTGGAAGAAGGCAAACACCAGGAAGGCCATGGGGATATAGGAGAATATAACCATCCAGACAACGCCTGGCAGCACCATGAACTGGAGCGCTTTTTGCCGTTTCAGCCGTTTCCGCCAAAGGTTCCTTCTTTCCGCAACAAGCTGCAGCATATGTTTTCTCCTTCCGAAAGGGGTTTCGTAAATGGGTAAAAAATATATCAGTTCACAGAAGCGCAGGAAGACCGGATGACAAGGGAGACAGGCAGCCTCGCAACTGTAGGCGGCACCTTGATCCCCTCAATCAGGGAAATGCACATATCTGCAGCCGCGCTGCCAATTTGGGCCCGGGGCTGGGCAATAGTAGTTAACCGCCAGGGAGACATCTGGTCTTCGTTGACGTTGTCAAAGCCGGTTACGGAAATATCCTGAGGTACCCGCATGCCGTGCTGGGAAAGGCAGTACATGGCGCCACTGGCCAGAGCATCGCAATTACACAAAAGCGCGGTGCCATGGGGGCCGTGTGCAAGCAGCCGCTCCATAGCCTCATACCCATCCCGAAAACCAAAACCCTTAGCAAAAGTCACCTGGTCCATGGAAAAATATAGACCCCGCTTGACCAACGCTTTTTCAAAGCCTTCCAGCCGCTCCTCACCGGAGGGGGTGCCCCGGGGTGCAGCCATATGCAGCATTTTCGTATGGCCCAGAGAATGCAGGTAATTGACCAGCATCTCCATGCCCTGCAAGTTGTCGCTCAATACCGACGGACGCCCCGGAAAATCAAAGTCGACCAGCACACAGTGAACATCGCTTTGAAGAAGCTCTGCTACCTGAGGATGGGTATAGTCTGCCGCCATCACCAGAACCGCATCCAGCCCACGGTAGCGGCAGTTTTCCAGCAAGGTGCGCTTTTTCGGCCCTACCTTGTTGCCAAGGAACATAATTTGATATCCGGCCGCCTCCACTTCCCGCTTGAAGTGCTCCAGTATCTCATTGAAATGTGGATGGGATAAACCCATATTTTCAAAGTCCACATATAGCACGCCGATGAGATAGCTTCTTTTCGTCACCAGCATCCTGGCGTTAACGCTGGGCTCAAACTGCATGGCGCGGGCTGCCTCCAGCACGCGCTGCCGCGTTTTTTCGCTCACGTCCTGGTACCCGTTCAGCGCTTTGGATGTTGTGGAAACACTCAAGTTCAGCGACTTTGCCAAATCGTAAATCGTAGCCACCAGTATCCTTCTCCATCTCCGAAACCCGTTTCGATATTTATAGTATAATGGCAAAAGAAGTGTATGTCAATAGAGAATAAAAATGAAATTCAGCCTTGTTGAAGGGAATGGTTAGCGTTAAAATAGGGGCAAATCAAGGATACGTGGAAGGAGCCTGAGAATGAACGATATCAATGCCGAAATGGAGCGCGTCTCTGCGCAGATTGTTCAAAAGCGCCAATTATCCGCTGCTTTAGAAGCCCTGGTAAAGCAGCTTGAAGCGCTGAAGATCCGAAAAGACGAATTGGCCCTGCGCTTTCACAAAGAAAAAAATGATGTCGATAGGCTTGAAGGCCGGAGTCTTCACAATCTATGGCTTGCCTTGACAGGCAAACTTGAAGAACAGCTGGACGCCGAGCAGCGCGAGGCGATGGTCGCGGGCATACATCTGGATGCGGTGGAAAAACAAATCGAAGCATTAACCGAGCAGAAGGAATCGGTCTTAAGTGAACTCAGCGGTCTTTCGGGTTGCGAACGGCAATATGACGCGTTGATCATTCAGAAGGAAAAGCACCTTAGGAACACGGACCCTGACAAGGCGGAGCGCTTGCGCGCATTCGACGAGGCAGCATTAAAGCTGGATACACTCATGAAAGAAATCAACGAAGCGGATCGCGCGGGCCGAGCGGCAAAGAACCAGATCGGCATCATCCGTACCAGCCTGGACAGCGCCGAAAACTGGGGAACGTGGGACCTTCTGGGCGGCGGGCTCATTTCACATGCTGTCAAGCATTCGCGCCTGGATGATGCGCAGGCGGGAATCAACCACCTGCAAACATTGCTGGACCGCTTTCACGCAGAATTGACAGACGTACGTGTTTCCCGGGAGATGACTGCTCAGATTGACGGATTCCTACGCTTTGCAGACTGGTTCTTTGACGGACTGATTGCGGACTGGGCGGTCCTTTCCCGCATACGGGATTCCCAACAGCAATTGTCCCGCGTAGAAGGGGACGTAGTGAAGGTACTCGATCAGCTTAGCCGGATGCGGGAAGAAACCCGCAGGAAAAGAGCAGAGGTGGAACGGGAACGGACCGCACTGATTGTACAGAACTGACGCGAATATGTGCAAATAGCTTCTCTGCCTGAGACTATCAAATTTATTGCTTTACAGTTGAAAGTCCGCCATCTCATATCAATATATAATCGCCGCCAGTATCAGCAGCACCGCTAGCAGCCCGAAGTTTACAAGGGAAAACACTCCAAGATATTTTTTGGGCTGCGCTCCTTCCTCCCGGCAGTACAGCTTGAAGGAAATCAAACTGGCCATGGAGGCGATCAGAGTCCCCAGTCCGCCGATGTTTGTGCCTGTTACAAGGGCTTTGCCGTTGTCCGTAAATTCGGAGAGCATCAATGCGGCGGGCACGTTGCTCACAAACTGGCTGACAACGGCCGATACCAAGATCTCCCGGCCATTAAGCAGCCTGCCCAGCAGGTTTTTCACCGCTTCCATCCTGCCAAGGTTGCCCACAAACACAAAGAAAAAGCAAAAGGTGACCAGCAGGTTGTAATCCACCTTTTTCAGCGCCTGCCTGTCGGTAATTAAAAGAACGATTACCGTGGCAATGGCCGCAAGAGGATAGGGCACAAAACGTAAAACAGCGGCAATGCACAGTAAAAACAGAGCGCCGAGCAAATAAACGTTTATATCCGCCTTGAAGGAAACGCCTGCCGGGTTTGTGCTTACGGTTAGAGGCGTCCGCGGCAGCATCAGGCACAGCGCCAGAACAGCAGCAAGAGATATGCTCCCCACAGGCAGCACGGCAGCGAAGAAATCTCCGCCGCTCATGGAATAGGCAGAATACAGATACAGGTTTTGCGGGTTGCCAAAGGGCGTCAGCATACTGCCCAGGTTGGCGGCCACGGTCTGCAATATCACCGTAAGCATCATGGAGCGGCTATTGTCACGCATCAATATCAATGCCAGGGGAACAAAGGCAATCAGTGCCACATCGTTGGTGATAAGCATGGAACTTACATAGCATAACAGCACCAGCATCATACCCAATCCCTGGCGGCTGCGGGCCCGGCGCACAAAAATACCTGCCGCATCATCCAAAAGCCCTTTCCCTGACAGGGCGCACACCACCGCCATCAAAGAAAAAAGCAGTGCCAGAGTACGAATATCTATATAGGAAAGATACTCCGCGGAAGGAGGAACAATAACGGCTGTGGTGGCGGCCAGCAAGCCGGATATCCACAGCACCGGGTCTTTTTTTATATGCGCCTTAAGCTTTGTTATCACGCTGCTACCTCGCTTGGCATTTTTCACACGCCGGATATTTTATCACTTCGCGAAGCTTGGCGCAATTATGAAAAAAGCCGAACATTTTCCGCATGATCCGCAATAATGATTGACTTTTTTACAAATATAACATTATAATAGCTTGTCATGGCGCTGCGGAGGATAAGCGCTGCGGGATAGGGCGTCAAAAGAAAAGATCAGGAGGGTTTTGTTGTGTTCAAACTCAAGGAGAACGGCACAAAATTAACTACGGAAATCCTGGCTGGGTTGACAACATTTTGCGCAATGGCGTACATTATCGCTGTCAACCCGTCGATTCTCTCCATTACTGGCATGGAGTGGGGCGCGGTATTCCTTGCCACCATCATCTCCGCTGTCATCGGTACGCTGGTCATGGGCCTGGTTGCCAATGTTCCCTACGCCCAGGCTCCCGGCATGGGCTTGAACGCTTTCTTCACATTCACAGTTGTCAGCATCCTTGGCTTCACCTGGCAGCAGGCCCTCTCTATGGTCTTCATTTGCGGACTTATCAATATATTGATTACCGTTACTAAAATCCGTAAGCATATCATCAAGGCCATTCCGGCAAGCCTTCAAAACGCCATCGGCGGTGGAATCGGTATCTTCATCGCGTACATCGGTCTTTTGAATGTCAAGCTTATCGACTTTAGCGCCGGCGTTCCCGCCCTGGTCGATTTTAACCAGCCCGTATTGTGGGTATTTTTGATCGGCTTGGTCATTATCATCGGCCTGATGCTTTTAAGGGTCAAAGGCGCCATCCTCATCGGCATCGTTGCCGCTGCCCTCATCGGCATCCCGTTGAAAGTGACCACCATGGCCCAATCCATTTCCTTCTCCGAGGCATGGTCCAAACTGCCCACCACCTTCGGTGTCATCTTTACACAGGCCGGCCTTGGTTCCCTGTTCACCGATCTTTCTAAGCTGCCGCTGGTATTGATCACCATTTTCTCCTTCAGCCTCACCGATACCTTTGACACCATCGGCACCTTCATCGGCACGGGACGCCGCAGCGGCATCTTCAGCAAGGAAGATGAGCAGGCCATGGAGAACGGCAAGGGTTTCAAGTCCAAGATGGACAAGGCGTTATTCTCCGATGCCATCGCCACCTCCATCGGCGCCCTTTTCGGCACCTCCAACACCACCACCTATGTGGAGAGCGCCGCCGGCATAGGCGTAGGCGGCCGCACAGGCCTGACCAGCGTCGTGGTGGCCATCTGCTTTGCGTTAAGCGCCTTCCTGGCCGGCTTTGTCAGCGCAATCCCCAGCGCGGCTACTGCCCCTGCTTTGGTGATTGTCGGCATTATGATGATGTCCTCCTTCAAGGAAATTGAATGGACGGAGCTTTCTCAGGCTATTCCCGCCTTCTTTGCCGGCGTGTTTATGGCGCTGTGCTATAGTATTTCCTACGGCATCGCCGCCGGGTTCATCTTCTATTGCGTCACCAAGATCTTTACAGGCAAGGCAAAGGATGTCCATCCCATCGTGTGGGTATCGTCCCTGCTGTTCATTGCCAACTTCGTATTGCACGCAATTTTTTAAGCACAGTATAACAAAGGGAGCGGTTCCTTTTCCGCGGTTGCGGATTGGGAACCGCTCTTTTGATTGCATATAGAACGGTGATGTTTTTCTACGGTACCTGCATAGGGGTAATATCACCACTTCCTCATGCTGCCGGGCTCTGCTGCCACTTTCAGGGAGCGGGTAAACTCCCGGGGTGAAAAGCCAAACTCTTTTTTAAAGCACCTGGAAAAATGCTGGAGTGTAGCGTAATGAAGAGCGGCGGCCACCTGGGCGATGCCTTCCTCGCCCTTTTGGAGCAGGTACCTGCTATGCATAAGCCGCAGCCGCTGGATGTGCTTTAAGGGAGACACATGCAGCTGTCTTTTAAAAAGGGTAGCCAGGTAAGAGGGGCTGATATGGATATGGGAGGCCACCTCCATGACAGTCAGTTGGCGCATGAAATGGGCGTCGATATATAAAAGTGCCCGCTCCACCAGCATGTTTTCCGCCACGGCGGAAGGCTCCTCCCTATCCCGCTTGGCGGCCTGGCCGCGAAGCAGAAGCAAAAGTACCTGGGTGCACAGACATAGGATCATATCCCCCTGGTAGGGCTCCTCTTCCTTTTGCAGTGCGAGAATTCTTTGCAGGCATGCACCAAGTTCCCTGGTGGCGGCAATGACTGTTCCGCAGGGCAGATTCATATCCACAGGCAGCACATCAAAGCTGATGGTAACAAAATTGACCGGCATATCCGTCTGGGCGTATTGCATATGCCACTGCCTGGGAGCAAAAAGCATCAATTCCTGCTGATTCAGCACGAGATCACGGCCGCCTACCACGCAATGGAGCCTGCCCATATCCACATATGTCAGCTCATACGGTTCATGGCTTTCTCCCGGAAAGAAAAAACCCTTGGGCTTCTCCTGATAAAACAATGTGTACAAACATGAGATACTCACCGTTGGGCGAAGCACCGATGCTCCGCCCTTTTCCATGGGCAGGGTGGAGGGTTGCAAGCCCTGTGCCGTATAAAGTTCTACTTCACAAGGGGGACGCAGCGGCACAAGAGCGAAAGGGACTCCCTGATGGAGGCGCACAGGCTTATCCAAATAGAAGGTGAGGGAGCGGCCCATTGCCTGATAAAGCACCTGCAATAGCACCATGCCCCGGGGGGTGTTCAGAATCACGGAGTCCTGATCCCACACGCTGTATTCCTCCGGGGTTTCCAGCAAAAGGAGGGAAGTTTTTTCATATCCATCCCGGCTTTCCTCCAAAAGAATTTCCCCGAAGGCTGAAAACGTAAGCGCATTGAGATTTTCGATCATAGTCCGGCCCCCTTTCCCATTTTACTTGTACCACAAAACTGCTTTCACAACAAGCCCGAATCTATCGGAAACTTATCTAAATCTTCACACCTTGGCCTAACCTATTGACATTCGTCCGCCAGTTTTGTTTTATATATATATACTGAAAAGATAAGGTGAGAAATTTGCATAAACCCCAACTGGTGATCATGGCGGCAGGGCTGGGCAGCCGTTATGGCGGGCTCAAACAGATCGCCCCTGTGGATGATCAAAAGCACTTATTAATCGATTTTGCCATTTACGATGCCTTAAAAGCCGGCTTTGAAGATGTTGTTATCATCGTAAAGCCCGGAATGGAACATGATTTCCGCGAAGCCATCGGCGATCGCATCGCCCCGTTTGTGAGCATACGTTATGCCTATCAGCGCATAGACAGCCTGCCCGAAGGCTTCTTCCTCCCACAGGGCCGCACAAAACCCTGGGGCACGGCCCACGCCGTTTTGTGCGCTGCCGGCTTAATTACCGGCCCCTTTGCCGCTATCAATGCCGACGACTTTTATGGAAGAAGCGCGCTTAACAGCATTTATGACTTTCTATCCATCCCCCACCCCGATAACGAGCATGCCATGGTGGGCTACAGCATCGAAAACACGCTGACGGAGCATGGCCATGTAGCCCGAGGCGTATGCCACTTGGGGCCGGATGGATATCTTGCAGGCATCGTGGAGCGTACTCATATTGAAAAGCGTTTGGATGGCGCAGCCTATACCGAGGATGGTGAGCACTTTTTCAACATACAAAGGGGTACAACGGTATCCATGAACCTGTGGGGTTTCCAAAAAAGCATGCTGGATGCCATTGCAAATGAGTTCTCCTCTTTTCTATTGGAGCGCCTGCCCCTCGATCCAGAAAAATGCGAATACTTTCTGCCCTATGTGCCCAATAAGCTGATAGAGGGGGGGCAGGCCAGGGTCAGGGTGCTGCCCACGAAGGAAACATGGTTCGGCGTCACCTACAGGGAGGATATGCCCCTGGTACGCAGCGCCATCGCGGAGAGGAAAAGCCTTGGACTTTATCCCGAAAGGCTTTGGTGCAATTAATGGAAACAATGGCGCTATCTTTCCAATTGGCCGGCCGGCCCGTGGTTTGCAGCCGCTATGGCAACGGTCATATTAATACCACATATCTGGTGGAAACAGACTTAAAGGTACGTTATATATTGCAAAAGGTTAACCGCCACATATTCCGGGATGTACCCGCGCTGATGGAAAACATTCAGGCCATTACCGATCACCTTTGGGAAAAGAACCCCGATCCTAAACGGGTGCTTCGCCTGATACCTGCCTTAAGCGGCGCGCCATATGTTGTGGATGAGGCTGGGGAGTATTGGCGGATATATGCCTTCATCGAGGACAGCCTGTGCTTGGAGAAATCGGAATCTGCAGAGAAATTCTACCAAAGCGGCGTAGCTTTCGGCCAGTTTCAAAGTCAGCTTTCAGACTTTCCCGCAGACCGGCTGCATGAAACGATTCCAGGCTTTCATGACACTGTAAAACGCTATCAGCGCTTTCATGAGGTATTGAAGGACGATCCCATGCACAGGGCAGGGGAAATCAAAGCGGAAATCGACTTTGCCCTAAAGCGTGAGGAGGAGGCCGGCATCATGGTACGGATGCTGAAAAACGGCCAGCTTCCCTTGCGGGTCACACACAACGATGCCAAGCTCAACAATGTTCTTTTGGATGCCCGCACCGGCATGCCCCTATGCGTGGTGGATCTGGACACGGTGATGCCCGGGCTGTGCGGCAACGATTTTGGCGATTCCATCCGCTTCGGATCATCCACCGCTCTGGAGGACGAGAAGGATTTGAGCCGTGTCAGCCTATCGCTTCCGCTGTTTGAAATGTATGCCAGAGGATTCTTGTGTGCATGCGGCGAAAGCCTTACACCACTGGAACTGGATACCCTGCCCCTTGCGGCCAAGCTGATGACGCTGGAATGCGGCATCCGCTTCCTGACTGATTACCTGGAAGGCGATATATACTTCCGAACCCACCGCCCTGGGCACAACCTGGACCGCTGCAGGACGCAGCTTCATTTGGTGGCAGACATGGAGCGCAAGTTTGACGATATGAAGAGCATCATACGCCGGGAGTCCAACCGTGTGATCCTAGCGTAATGCAGACATTTGTTAAAGTATAACGTTATATTTCCATTGCGTTATTTTAGAAAATCTTTTTCTGATTATCCTTTTCATTAGAAAGAAGGGTGCGTATATGTTCAAGCTGGCAATCATCGGCGCCGGACAGCGGGGTATGATCTACGGGGAAGCCGCAAAAAAAAGCGGCCTGGCTGAGATTGTGGCGGTGGCGGAGCCCCATGCGGGCCGCCGTCAGGCTGCCGCCAAGGCTTTTTCCATTCCCCCGGAGCGGGTATATGACAGCGCGGAGGGGCTGCTTCACGCCGGCAGGCTTGGCGACGCCCTCATCATCGCCTCCATGGACAGGGATCATTACCGCCAGGCCATGGCTGCCATGGACTTGGGTTACCACCTGCTGTTGGAAAAACCTGTTTCCCCCGACCCTATGGAGTGCCTGAACATTGCGAAAAAAGCTGAGGAAACGGGCCGTACGGTCACGGTTTGCCATGTGCTTAGGTATGCGCCGTTTTTCAAGACGCTGAAAGCAATCATCGACAGCGGCGAAATGGGGCGGGTCATTTCCATCGTGCATAACGAAAACGTGGGCAATTTCCACATGGCCCACTCCTTTGTGCGGGGCAACTGGCGCAAAAGCTTCGATAGCAGCCCCATCATCATGCAAAAATCCTGCCATGATATGGATTTGCTCGTTTGGCTCACCGGCAGCGAAGCCGAGCATGTCTCCTCCTTTGGGCAGCTGACCTACTTCAAGGAAGAGAACGCGCCCGCGGGCAGCGCGGCCAGGTGTTTGGAATGCCCTGCGGCGGAAAACTGCCGCTTTGACGCCCGCAAGTGCTATCTGCCCATCGCCGGCAACTGGCCGGCGGCGGTGTTGTCCCTTGACCAAACGGAAGAAGGGCTGCTCAAAGCCATCGCGGAGGGGCCCTATGGCCGGTGCGTATACCGCTGCGATAACGATGTATGCGACCATCAAATCGTGAATATACAGTTTAAAAACGGCATCACAGCAGCCTTCAGCTTAAGCGCCTTCACCAACCGCATCTCCCGCACCATCAAAGTGATGTGCGAGCATGGAGAGATTAGAGGTTCAGAGTACGATAACCGAATTGAAATCATTCCCTTCGTATCCACGGGCGTGAGCGAGACGAACGCCCGTACCGTCTTTCCCGGCCAAACATCCGGCGGCCACAACGGCGGGGACGATGGGCTGATGCGGGACTTTCTTAAGCTTTTGCAGTCAAAAAGCGGCGACGCTGCCACCTCCATCGCAAGGTCGGTAGAAAGCCACCTCATCGCCTGTGCTGCGGAGGAATCGAGGCTTTCCCATACAACGGTGGATATGGATCATTACCGCAGGAAGCTTTCCGCCGCGCCCAACGATTTGGCTTAAGAAGTGCCGATTATTCATTAAGTGACCGACCACTCAGGCCACCGTACGTTCCTAACGGTGCCGGTGGTTCAATCGCATAAGTACAATATACGAAGGGACCCGTACCGTGCAGGGAAACATTGTACCCTGCCTGTGCGGGTCTCTTGTTATCAATCGCTCTTACGAGTATTGGCCTTCCGACTACATTAAAATCCCGCCTTACGGCGAATATATTTTTCTTTGGCCAGCGCTTCATGCTACCGAGTGCGCAGCAAACTTTGAGAACACTTCATGCAAGGATTCCATACTATATATGGGATGATCATCTTTTCTATGGAGAAAGGAGTAACCACCCATGTTTACAAGAGAATTTTTCGGCATTGTTGTCGAAAGTGCCAGACGAAGGATCAGCATTTTCGACACGAACACGTTCGAAGTACTGCAGCAGCTACCGCTCGACGCGGACATCCTTGATGTGGCAATCACCAATAACTGCACGCGCGCCTTTGTATCATCCTTCAACAGCAAGACAATGTTTCAGATAGACCTGTGCGAAGTGCCGGCCAGAGTTATAGGCAGCGCTGTTTCCCCAACGATGCTTGAGGATGTGGCGGTAACGCCGGACGGCAAGTTTGCGCTGGCGGTAGACGGTTCCGCCGCGAACCAGGACATCGTATCCTATTCAGCCAGACTAAACGCATTTGTGTCGACACTGCCCACCAGCGCACAAGCCGTGGCTATTTCTCCTGAAAGCCGCGACCTTGTGTTGACGGCACAATTCTTCAACAACAATGTTCACAGGTTCGTGATCAATTCCAACGGATCCTTAACGGATACAGGGCAAAGTTTCCCCGCCGGGCCCAGCCCGATCAATATCATTTTCAGCCCCTGCGGAGAGTTTGCCTTCGTGGCCAACGCCAATGGCAGCAACAGCAGCATCAGCGTGTTGAGCACGCTTATCCCAACTAATATCAAACTGCTTACCAGCACGCGATCCTCTGATAATCCGCAGAGCCTGGCCATTACGCGTAACGGAAGGCATGTGTTCGCGCTTACGGCTTCAAATGTCGATATCTATGCCTTCGACCAGGTCGCGGGCAGCCTGACCCTTTTGCGTTCATTCGCCCACGGGCTTAGTATCACACCGTATTTCGGCGTGGACCAGATTGCACTGGATGCCTGTGAGACAAAATTGTTTATTTCCGCCGTCGGTCAGGTGGCCGTATTTACCACCTACGGTCTGTCGCTTGGCAAAGTTTTAGGCGCGGAAGGACCGGGAGGTATTGCGACCTGCCCTAAGCGTTCTCTATGAGCGCATGCCTGATAGGTAAGACAATATCCAACAAAATCCGCTCATGCCGGATCCTATGCGGCAAAAAGAATAGTTGAGCGTTTCCATTATAATGGAAGCCGGACGTGCCTTCGGGTACGATCCGGCTTTTATCAAGTCTTGCAGGAATCTCAGGCTATCCCCATCACACCGTATTACTTCGATTATCTTGAAGATCGCTTTGGCAGCCGTGCCAACTATTTACAATACTGGTGATTCATGATACATTGATGCCAATAAAAAACGGGAGGTGTTTCTATGGATGTACTGCAAGCAATTGAAAGCCGCAGAAGCATAAGAAAGTTCAAAACAGACCCGTTACCGCACGAGTCAATTGAATCTGTACTGGATGCAGCCCGCCTGGCGCCGTCCGGCAAAAACAATCAGCCGTGGCGATTCGTTGTTGTTCAGAAGGATGCACGTGAACAAATGTTTTCCTGTTTGCAGGCCGGGCTTAAAGCGTCCATTGAAAAAGGCATACCGACGGGCAGTGCGGAAAACACTTTCCGGATCATGCGGGAAGCTCCCGTTACGATTTTCATATTCAATCCCAAAGATGATGGGCCATGGTATGAACAGACAATTCCTGAACGGGTCTTCAGGATCGTCAACACTCAGTCTGTTGGGGCGGCCATCCAGAACATGCTGTTGCGCGCACAGGAATTGGGAATAGGCTCCTTGTGGATTTGTGATACTTTCAGTGCCTATCGTGAGCTTTGTTCATGGCTTGGGCGGGATTCACTTCTTGTCGCAGCAGTTTCCTTAGGGTATCCTGCCGAATCACCTGCTGCCAGGCCGAGACTTCCTCTGGATGAACTGGTAGAGTGGCGCGGGTAAACCAAACTGGTTTGATGGCGCTGCGTATGTCCATTTATGCTCCCGTTTGTAACTTGAAGAGATTAAGCCGATACCTTCGCCGTTTGTAAAAGAGAAACCAATTGCTCCATATTCTTGCGGCCAAAGTATGTCCGTTCATCATTGATAACAAGGCAGGGCACGCTCATCACATGGTATTTTTCCATAAGAGCGGGGTAATGGACCACATCAAATATTTCCGCCTCCACCAGTGGATTTTCCATAGCAATACGCTGAGCCGCCATCACCAGGTCGGGGCACATGGTGCAGGACAGGGTAACGAGAATTTTTAGGTTCAACTTGTCGCCAAGCTGCCGTGCCTTTACAAGTGCCTCCCCCTGCTCCTCCCCCGCGCCTCCGGCCGCCTTCACTGTTTCCAAGAAGCTGTCCAGCTCATGCCCGCCTGGCACGCCATGGAACTGGGCGCGCAGGAAATCTCCTCCCTCATTAAGAATACGGATCGCGGGATACCACTGCCCCTCCTTATAAGACGGTTCCTTATTGAAACGGACAGACACATTCTCATGCGCATCCGCGATTTCATGAAGGAATGCCTCCACCTTGCGGCTTAAGTCGCTGTCGTCCAGCAAGCCTTCCAGCACCACTTTTCGCTGAAGGGATGAAAATGCTTTCCGGATTCTCTCCATCACGTTTTCAGGGATCATGGCCGCAGGCCGGGCAGCGGGCTTTGGCGCAGCGGGCTTGGGAGCTAATGTTTCCTGCTCATGGGTAGCAGGCTTTGAGCCGGCTTCAGCCGCCATATTTGGAGCCTGCCCTTTTTCATAGCCCTTTTCATGCAGCTGGAAGATATACCTTTCCAGCGATGTGGCGGCAACAGCCCCGTCGGAAACAGCGGTGACCACCTGGCGCAAAGGCTTTACACACAGGTCCCCGGCAGCGTACACACCGTCCAGGCTGGTCTTTTGATGAGCATCGGCCACCACATAGCCATCCTCGTTAAGCTTCACCTTCCCCTGAAGAAGCGACGTGGCCGGCAGATAACCGGCGAAAATGAACATGCCAAATTTCTCGCCGGGTTTAGCGTTGTATTCCCAGGTCTCCTCTGTGCGGTTATCACGGAACACCGCGCGCCGAAGGGCCGTATCACCCTCCACCCGGACCACCTCGGTATGATAGGAAATATCAATCTTGGGATGCTCCTTGGCCGGCTTTGCAATAGCCTTGCTGCAGGAGAAATCCCCCTTGCGCATGATGATGTGCACTTTTCTGGCAAAGCGGGTCAAGAATACCGCTTCCTCCGCCGCGGAAAACCCGCCGCCGATAACGAACACATCCATCCCGGTAAAAAACTCGCCGTCACAGGTAGCACAATAGGTAATGCCCCGGCCCTGAAACTCCTCCTCACCGGGAAAGCCGATCTTGCGGGGATTTGCGCCCATGGCCGCAATAATGCCCAACGCTGTATATTCCCCCCGGCTGGTCTTCACCCGCTTTACCGGCTTGTCAAGTAAAAGCTCCGTTACTTCCGCGGTTAAAAATTCCGTTCCAAACTGCTCCGCCTGCCGGTGCATGACATCCGTCAGTTCCTGGCCACTGGCGTAAAGTACACCGGGATAGTTCACCACCTCCGAGGTGATGGCCACCTGTCCACCGGGGCGGCCTTTTTCCACCACCAATACGCTGTACTTGGCCCGGGTTAGATAGATGGCGGCCGACAGTCCTGCCGGTCCCGCCCCAACGATGATGACGTCATAATGCTTATCCATGGATGCCTCCAGAAATCCAATAAAATTGATCCTACTGGATTATATACCCCACCGGCCGAAAAAATAAACGGTTGACGATGATAGATGCGTTTGCATGAAGAAAAGGCTCCCTTTGATATGTGACTGTCATAAGGAATGATGAGAACGTAGCAGGATTTGGCCTGCTGCCTTTTCTTTTGCTCATGCAATCACCGCATTTTGCGTTAAAATACGGCATACAGGGGCAAGCCAAAGACCCCTGTGCTGTTTAAGCCATAGATTGATACATAATCTATTCTGAACATGACATACAGTTGTCTGCTTAATGGAGTATTATCAAATATATATAATTGATTCAATGGAGGTATACAAAAGATGTATAGATCAATGATGCAAACATATGTAACGGGGAGCGACAAAGCAGTTGAGTTATATCAAAAAGCCTTTGATGCCAGGTTGGTGGCAAGTTATCCTCACTCTGATGGAACTTTTATGCATGCCGAACTGAATGTATACGGGCAGATATTGGCGATATCAGAAGCACTCAAAAACGAAGAAAGAATTACAGGCACTACTATGCAATTTTGCTTGCATTTTGGGGAAGGCAAAGAAAAATTGGTTCATAAAGCATATAATGCGCTTAAAGATGGCGCTAAAATTCTTTATCCGTTAAGTCCTTGCGAATTCAGTACATTGATGGTTGATTTAATCGACAAATACGGAGTTCGTTGGTGTATTTTTCTGTAAGGTTACCTTTATAATGCAAGCAGCGCAACCTACCGGCCAATTCATCATAAAAAGAAACACCTCTGTTTTATAGAAGTGTTTCTTTTCTCAGAACATATCAAATAGTTCCTTATGCCACCCACCCCGATGGCGCTCTTCTCATTTTCCTAGGCAAACTATCGGTAAGATTGTGAAAGGATTGATTCCACATCCTGCTCCGTGATATCACAGGGGTCCACCTCGAACAGCCCTCCCATGATCTCGCGGGCATACGCCGCAAGGTGATGAAGGTCTTCCCGACGGATGCCATAGTCAGAAAGCTTCAAATCCGCCACGTCGCAGGCAATTTGCAGGTCATGCAACGCGGTTACAAAATCCATTGGCTTCACCGCATCCGTCTTGCCCAGCGCCCGGGCCATGTCCACCATTCTTTGATCACAGCTGCCCGACTTGGCCAGGTGCGTATAATACGCCAGGCTGATGATAATCAGCCCCGCTCCGTGGGGAAGCTCAGGCTTAAGACCGCTTAGCGCATGCTCGATGGAATGCTCGGAGATGCACCCGGAGGTGGATTCCACAAATCCGGAAAATGTATTTGCTAAAGCCACATCTGCCCGGGCCTGCTCATCGGACCCGTTCTTCACGGCTTTTTCCAGGCTTCTGCCCACCAGGCGAATGGCCTGCAGTGCGTACAGATCACTCATTTCATTGGCAGTGCGGTTCACATAGCCTTCCGTGCTGTGGAAAAGGGCATCAAACCCCTGATAGGCGGTTAGCGCCGGGGGTACGGACATCATCAGTTCCGGGTCCACCACAGATAAGACGGGGAAAGTCTTATCATACCCGAAGCCTATTTTTTCATCGCCGTTTGTGATCACCGTCCAGGGATCGGCCTCCGTGCCTGTGCCGGCGGTGGTGGTAATGGCTACTACCGGCAAGGGATTGTTCGGCACCGGCAGGCCCTTGCCAGTGCCGCCGGAAATATAGTCCCAGTAATCTCCCGGATTGGATGCCATGACGGCAATAGACTTGGCAGAGTCGATGCTGCTGCCGCCGCCAAGGCCTATCACAAAGTCGCAGCCCGTTTCTTTCGCCAGCGCGGCCCCTTCCATCACATGCTGCTTGATGGGGTTGGGCAGGATCTTGTCAAAAAGAACGTGTTCGACGCCCGCCTTATTTAACTGTTCCGTAAGCCTTTGCAGGATACCAAGCCGCTTCATGGAGTTTCCGGCGGAAATGACGATGAGCGCTTTCCTGCCCGGCAGGTGATGGCTGTGCAGTTCGTTTAGCTTGCCTTTTCCAAAGAGGATGCGCGCCGGCATGTAGTAATTGAAAGCCATTGGATATTCCTCCTTTTTTATTCTATAAAGAAAGGGATTCCAAGGGCAGCGCCCTTGGTTAAAATGAAATGGTATCCGGGTCACGCCAGGTGCCGCAGATGCCGGGCTCCACACCGTCGATGGCGGCCACCTCCGCATCGGAAAGCGCAAAATCGAACAGATCGGCGTTTTGACGGATGCGCTCGGGTGTTACGGATTTGGGCAGGGGCAGGAAGCCTTTTTGCAGGCTCCAGCGCAGCGCGATCTGTGCAGCGGATTTTTGATGACTTTCCGCAATATCCTGCACCGAATGAACATCC
Source organism: Bacillota bacterium (assembly GCA_023416585.1). GTDB lineage: Bacteria > Bacillota > Clostridia > Christensenellales > Aristaeellaceae > JAEWAH01. The sequence continues at coordinate 133,984 of JAEZHM010000112.1, read as the reverse complement.
ATAATCCGCCCGAGGCCAAGAGGGCTGTACGCCTCCAGAAGGATGTCATGCTTTAAGCAAAAATCCACCGTCACAAGATGCACATCGCCGGGACAGAGGCGGATTTGGTTCACCATGGGCACGATCGAAGCGGTCTCCATCAGCGCGGCAAGGTGATGCGGCCGGAAATTGCTTACGCCAATAGCCCGGATGCGCCCCGCATGATACAGCTCCTCAAATGCTTTCCAGGAGCCAGCGTTGGCTTCCTTCCAATTGTTTCGGAAATAGATGGGGTTGGGCCAGTGGATGAGGTACAGGTCCAGGTAGTCAAACTTAAGCTCCTTCAAAGTGGCTTCAAAAGCCCGCATCGTCTTGTCATAGCCGTGGTCGGGGTTAAACAGCTTGCTGGTCACAAAGATATCCTTGCGGGCAATGCCGCTTTCCCTGACAGCCCGGCCCACGCTTTCTTCATTTTCATAAGCCGCTGCCGTATCGATATGGCGGTAGCCCGCGGCGAGGGCTTCCTTGACAGCAGAAACCGCCACATCGCCGTCGGGAGTCTGCCATGTGCCAAATCCCACGCAAGGAATTTCCACACCGTTTGACAGCCTATACGTATCCTTTACTGAGTTCATGGTATCTCTCCTTTGATTCCCTTGCCAAATGCCGGGAATATTGCTATACTGCCAGTATAAACCTTAACGTTAACTCTAAGTCAATCACGGAAAGAAATTTTTCCGCCGAAAGGAGCATACCCAGTGGACTACTCCATGAAACAGACTTCCGAAATAACAGGGCTGACGGCGCACACCTTGCGCTATTATGAAAAAGAGGGCCTTTTGCCCGATGTGCACAGAACAAAAAGCGGCATCCGCCGCTTTTCCCAGGAAGATATTGACGGGCTGGGGCTGATCTGCTGCCTGAAAAGTACGGGTATGTCCATCAAGCAGATTCGGGATTTTGTGGAGCTGAGTTTACAGGGGGATTGCACGCTTAAATTAAGGTGTGACATGCTAATTGCCCATAAGAAAGATGTGGAGGAACAGATGTGTAGAATGCAAAAGCACATTGAGAAGGTCACCCACAAAATCGAGTACTTTACCAACAAGTACAAAGCCATCAATGCGCGCAAGTAAAATCACCCGCAGTTGTTACAATCCATCCATTGTCTTCCTGTTTCCCTTATTGGTATACTACAACTATCACAACGCACCGAGAGGAGGCGCTTATGTTTAAACTTCGCCGGATGGCAGCCATTTTATCGGCCTTAATGCTGGTATTAACCTTTCTCCCCGCATTTGCGGAGGGGGAATTAAGCTTTGTTGACCTGCCGCAGGAGATCCGCCCAGGGAAGCTGGTCATGATCAGCTTCAACGCCGCCATACCTGGGGATGTGGATATCTCCCTTTTGGATGAAACGGGAACAGCGGCAATACTATATAAAGACTTTCCCGCAAAGACCGGGCGCAACAGCATTATCTTTGACGGCACATCAGACGGCGCAGCATATCAGCCGGGCACCTACAAGCTGCAGGTTGTGGCTGCCAATGGAAGCGCTTCAGCGGATGTGGTGATCGGCAATGAAAGCCCCGTCCTTACAAGCGTTATCCCCAGCGACACAAACATTGTTCCGGGAACGTCATGGCACATGCGCGCATCAGCAAACATGCAGGGAACGCTGACCGTGCTCCTTGAGGAGCAGGACACACTTCTTTTTGAAGGCGCCGTGAACGCCGGGGAAAACGATATCCCCTGGGATGGCACGGTTTCCGGCGAATCTTTACCCGCGGGCGACTATACGCTTATGGTACAGCTTAAGGACAGCACAGGCTTTTTATCCAACGCCCAGTACATCCCCGTTACTTTAGAGGCAGCGCAGGAGTCCGAAAGCCTGCCGGAGGAATCCAACACTCTTCCGGAAGCCACCGCCAAACCGGAGGGCGTGCCCGTAGCCCCCGCCGATTTCAGCTCCCACCCTTCTAATGGTGAGCTTAACTATTGGACGCTGCCCATGGACATTACAAACGAAGCAGCCATTTGGGAAGTGATGACACAGCCCATTACCGTATTGAAGGGCGATCAAAAGAAGGCCTATGCACTCAAAGCCAGCCCCGATAACAATGCAGAAGCCGTGGGGGAAATCACTTACGATTCCCAGGGCGTTCGGGTACTGGAAACCCTGGACAACGGCTGGAGCCTGATCGAATCCTATTCCAGCTCGTTCCACGGCAGCAAAATCAAGGTTTGGGGCAATATGGTGCAGGGCTATGTAAAAACCAGCCTGCTGCAAACAAAGAATCCTTCTCAAAAATACGGCCTGCTGATCGATAAGCTGACACAGCGGATGTACGTATTCAAAGACGGTAAGAAATTCACGGAGCTGGCCATCTCAACCGGGCTGGTCAGCGATCCCCAAAAGCTGTACACCGAAACCTGGGCCGGGGAATACTTAATCGTCAGCCGTGTGGGGAAATTCTTTTCAGATAATCTGCAATGTGATATGGCGCTACGTTTCGATAACGGAAACCTGATCCACCAGGTGCCTTACACCCTGCGGGCGGATGGAACCAAGTATTTTGACAAAACGGAGCCCAAGCTGGGCACCAAGGCCAGCCACGGCTGTGTGCGCGTGCAGCGCAAAAAGAACGCCGACGGCGTGAACATGTCCTGGCTGTGGGATAACCTGGAGTTAAACACCAGGGTGCTCATCTGGGAGGACTACAAGGGCCGCCAGATTCCCATACCCAGCCCCGATACGAAGCTGTACTACAACCCTGAAGGCGGAACCTATTACCACAGCGTAGAAAATTGCCCGGACGTGAAGGAAAAGTTCCTGCCCCTAACCGCCTTCAACTACGGTCAACTGGAAGAGGGAGATTTCGCCAATCTTCAGCGCTGCCCCGCCTGCCAGCCGCCGCTTCGGCAAAGCGAGCTGGAGGCCGTCAACGCAGCCCACGCGAAGTAAGAGAACGAAAACATATTTAAACGGAGAGGGCGTCTTTTGAAAAAGACGCCCTCTCCGCTTTTCACCCAGAAAACTTTAATAACCAAAAATATATTGCTTCTTACTGGGTTCTGGATTTCGCGCCTGTGGGCACGGCCAGGGCTTTCCGATCGCCCTGGACCTTTGGGAGCTTATCCCTTCTTCGTGATCGGCAGCCAAACCTGGCACCTGTAATCCGCCGACTGCTGGTCGCCCTCGGGATACAGTTCAATATCCGGCGCATTCGCATATTCATACCCGGATGTGGGCAGCCATTCCGTCACGATCCGCTTTTGCAAATCCTGCATTGCCTGGGGCATGGGTCCTATGCAATCGAAAATCGCCCAGGTGCACGCCGGCACCTCATACTCCGCCATGCCTTCCTTGGCCGGCTGATTGCTGGCAACGGCAATGTAGTAATCAAAATCCCTGCCGTTCATGCAGGTGCTCACGCCAAGTAAACCGTAGGGCTCCCGGTCCATGGCCGCAAGGATAATGGGCACGGCTCCCGATTGCACGGTTCTCTGCCAGAACATGGGCACATTTTGAAAGCTCTCCTCAATGCTCATGTCGAAGTGTTCTTTGACGCCCACGATTGTAAATGCATCCCGTTTTTCGATCCTGTAGTTCATTTCCGCATCTCCTTTGATGGAAATAGTGAAGCTGATGCGCGGAAATGCTTTCAACTGAACGCCTTCCTCCCGGGCCATGGACGGTGATACGCCATGCACGCTTTGAAAAGCACGGTTGAACGCCGTGGGCGATTCGTAGCCATACTTGAGTGCCGCGTCGATAACCCTTATTCCCCCGGACTGCAAATCGAACGCCGCTACCGTCATACGCCTGCGCCTTATGTATTCCGACAGCGGGATACCCGCGATATAGGAAAACATGCGCTGATAGTGGAAAGTGGAGCAGCAGGCGATCTTCGCCGCCTGATCATAGCCGATATCCCCAGCCAGGTTCTCCTCAATGTAGCGGATGGATTCGTTCAGCCGCTGCAGCCATTCCATAGCATCACCTCCCTTCCGTCAAAGCATAGCAGGAAGCGGATTTAATTTCCTCTCTTCTCATGCACAAAAAAGAAAGGATACACCCGGCTGTGAGCATATCCTTTCTCCTTTCCATCGTAAGTTTTCCCTTTAGTCCGGTTTATTGAGTTTTTCCTTCATGATCCGGCACCGTTCCTCAAAACTGACCTCCCGGTGAACCTGATGCAGCATCCATAGATAACCAAACGGATCGGTAAACATGGAATTGCTGATACCAAACTCCCCTAATTCCGTTACAGCCTGCACTTGAGTACATCCTGCGAGCATTGCGTTTTCATGTACTTTATTTATGTCAGGCACAACAATATTAAACCAAACAGGCTTGGGATCATCAGGCTTTGGTGCGATAAGCTGGAACTCGGCATTTTCGTCAAGCATATGAAAGCGTACATCGTAGATGGAAAAGATCGCTTCGTTCTGCCCTTTTGGATAGCCGGTTACCTCAATGCGCTCCACCTCAAAAATACGCTCGTATAGCGCAAGCGCTTGCAAACTATCTGTAACAACCATATCGATTTCTACGCCGATCATTTTGGCTTCCTGTCCTCAAACCTTCTATATGGCATCCCTGATCAGCTTTTCCACCACAGTCCGGTCGGATTCCTGGTCAATGAGCGGCACGCCGTCCTTCAATACGGAATGCTTGCGGTGGAAGGTAGGCCTTTCCTCCCTGTAGATTACACCCAGGGGAATCTTGTCATAGAACTCCATGGCTTTTTCCATGGCTTTCAGCTTGTCGGCGGGATCGTAATCCTCCCCAAGGATATAGGTACGCTGCTGGTACCACTGGAAGGTGTTCAGCTTGTTAAAGCTTACGCATGGCTGGAAGATATCCACCAGCGCGTAGCCGGGATACTGTATAGCCTCCTTCATCAGCGCTACCAGATGCTTGGGCTGGCCGCTGAAACCACGGCCCACAAAGCCCGCGCCGGCCGCAATGGCCAGCAGCACGGGATTGAGCGGTGTATTGGCGCTGCCCTCCGCCTGCACGGGGGTCACCATCCCCTCAATGGTGGTGGGGGATGCTTGGCCCTTGGTCAAGCCGTAGATCTGGTTGTCATGCACGAAATGGGTGATGTCCACATTCCTGCGCATATTGTGCAGAAAGTGGTTCCCGCCCTCGCCGTAGGAATCGCCGTCGCCCGTGTTCACGATCACGGTCAGGTCTTCATTGGCGATCTTAGCCGCCACCGCCGCCGGCAGCGCCCGGCCATGCAGACCGCAGAAAAAGTTGGCGCTGATATATTGGGGTGTCTTGGCCGCCTGGCCGATACCGGCCACCATCAACACCTCGTAGGGGTCCTTGCCAAGCTCCTCCAGTGCCGTTTTCAGGCAGTTCAATATGCTGAAATTGCCGCAGCCCGGGCACCAGGCCGTTTCATGAGTGGCAAATTTCTTTTCTTCCATCATTTTGCTTCCTCCTTTAGCCGCAGTGCGATCTCCTCGCCGGACAACTGCCGCCCGTCGAATTTCAGAACAGAACCGTCGCATGCAATACCGGTTACTTCCCGGACAAGCTGCTTAAGCTGCCCTGTATAGTTCTGTTCCACGTTCACGATCCGCTTTGCCTTTCCCGCTTTTTCCCTCAGCAGCTTTTCCGGAAGGGGGTAAATGTCACCAAACACCAGCGCCGCATACCTTTTGCCGGATTCTTTGTTCAAAAGCTCGACCGCCTCATACAGCGGGCCCTTCAATGATCCCCAGCCCAACAGCAGTGTGTCGAACGCTTCCGGACCGACAAAATCCGGCTCCTTCAATTCCTTTTTCAGCAAATCCAGCTTGCCCATGCGTTTTTCCATCATCCTGTTGCGCATTTCGGCAGATTCGGTGATGGTGCCTTGCTCGTCATGCTCGTCGCTGTCGGCGGAAACAAACACATTTACCTTGCCCGGCACAAGCCTTGGGGAAATGCCGTTTTCCGTAAACCGGAAGCGCAGGTATTCTTCCTCGTTCCATTCCCGGCCAGGCTCCGCTGTCTTGATACCTGACAAATCAAAAGGCTTTACCGTAGCGGTGGCGTCGCCCAGGTACTGATCGCTTAAAATGATCACGGGAATTTGATACCGCTCCGCAATGTCAAAGGCGCGGGCGGTTTGATAAAACGCGTCCTCCTGGTCCCGAAGGGCAATGACCATCCGTGGGAACTCACCCTGGGACGCGGAAATCACAAACTTCAAATCGCTTTGTTCCGTGCGGGTGGGGAGGCCGGTTACTGGGCCGGGCCGCTGAACGTCCACCACCACCAGCGGAATTTCCGCCATGCCGGACAGGCCCAGGGCCTCCACCTTCAAAGAAAATCCGCCGCCGGATGTGCCAGTCATAGCCCGTGCTCCAGCAAAGGAAGCGCCGATAGCCATGTTGATGCCGGCGATCTCATCCTCCGCCTGCTCCACCACCACCCCAGCCTCCCGGCTTTTTTCCGCCAGGTATTCCATAATGGCTGTGGAGGGTGACATGGGATAGGCGGAATAAAACTTCAGCCCGGCCGCCAGTGCGCCAAGGGCCAGCGCCTTGCTGCCGCTTATCAGCATGTAGCCGCCAAAGGAACCATCAAAATGGCTGAACCTTTTTTCTGTAAGTTCGTACCCTTCCTGCACCGCTTTTAAGTTCACGTCCACGTATTGAGCGTGAACGGCCTCTTTGAACACATCCTCCACCTGGTTTAGGTTTTCGCCGAACAGTTTCAGTATCGCACCAACGGCAATGCTGCCCGCAACGCGGGGATTGCCAAGCGCTTTGGCCCGGTCATCCATATTCAGCGAAATGGCCCGGGGATCTTTAACGCCCAGCTTTTCATCGCACAGGATGAACCCGTTTTCCGAAAGCTCGTCCTTGTGCAATTCCACCGTCTCCAGGTTCATGGCAATGATTCCGTCAAACCGGCCGTTATGGCTGCGAACGGTATCCGTGCCGAAACGGATGGTACAGAAGTTATGCCCGCCACGAATGCGGGACATAAAATCACGCATGGTAAAAACGCTGTACCCTGCCCTTTTGAGCAGCTTCTCTAAAATGGCCGCCGTGGTGTCGATGCCCTGTCCTGCGGCTCCCCCGATCAACAGATTGTACAACCTCATCCCTCCCTTAAGTTTCCCAATGTATTTCTTTGCCCATACATCGATGCTTCCATATTTCCCCACGCTTCGCGGTTTTCCTGCCAAGCGCACTGATATATATATAATATCAAGAATCCGCAAATGAAACAGGGGCGGGAACTTTTCCCACCCATGCTATTTGTGATATCTCTCCCCCGCGTTGATCTTTACGGCCCGGTAGATCTGCTCCAGCAAAAGCACCCGCGCCAGCTGATGGGGAAAGGTCATTTTTGACAACGACATCTTTTCATCGGCACGGCTGACCACGGCCTCGCCCAACCCCAGCGAGCCCCCAATGATGAACACAATGCGCTGATAGCCCTTTTGCGGAAGCTCGCTCAGGTGCTTGGCAAAATCCACGCTGTCCCACTGCTTGCCGCCAATGCACAGCGCGATCACGTAATCCCCGGGCTTTAGCCGGCCAAGCAGCCTTGCGGCTTCCTTATCCATTACCTGGCGGCAAAGAGCCTCGTTCTCCTCCGCAGGCTCCGGCTCGTCGGCAAGCTCTATTTCCTCCACGCGGCCATAGCGCGAAAGCCGCTTCATATATTCGTCCGCGGCCTGCCGCCAGTGCTTTTCCCTTAGCTTCCCAAGGCAAAGTATTGCCGATTGCATATTGCCTCTTTCATTATCACACCGGTAAGAAATCCAATGCATACCAGGGCAGCAGTAGCAAGAACAGCAGTACCGTCAAAAGGATCACCGTTTTTCGGCTGCGGTGCGGTGTGGGGGACTCCAGGGGAACCGCAGCAGCCTTTGGCGGATTGGATGGATTAAGCAGCGGCCGGATCAACAGCCAGTACGCAAAGGTGGCCATCAGCGCCATGGATAGTACACCGAACACTGCCGGCAGCATAGATGTACCCTGCACTGCCTGTGCCTGGGCCTCCACATCCACGCCTTTCATTGCGTTACGGAAATACAAGGAAATAATCAAAGAGGCTGCATTGTGGGAAAAATGATAGATTATGGGCAATTGCAGGTTGTTTTGCTTAAGTGCCAGTAACGTGATTATAAGCCCGAGCGTTATATGGGCCGGCAGGCCTATCAGGGAACCGTGCATGAAGGCGAACAGCAGCGCGGTAAGAATCAGCGCTGTATAGGGCTTAAGCTCCCTTTTCAACCCTTCCAGCAGAGCGCCACGGAAGAGGAGCTCTTCAAGAACGGCAGGCACGATGCCCATCGCTGCCAGAGCCAATATGATCTGCGCGCCGTTATCAGGCAGGGGCACAACCTGCACCCTCATCTGCAAATTCAGCGCCTCCAGTAAAAGCGACCACAGGGATATATACAGTTCCAGCGCCCATGCCCCGACGATGGCTGCCAGCACAGTGCGCACGGCTGCGCCAAAGGTTGGATAGGCCAATTGCGATTTCAAAACCGGCATGTACCGGGGGCGGAAAAGATAAATAAATGCAAGCACCGGGATGCCAAACGTAACGATTTCCTGAAGCATCGTTAATGCGTAATAGATTTCCGTCTGATTCAATGCCTGCTCACTTACCAGCAGGTTAATTAAGAACGTAAGCCCGGTCCTCATAAGTACCGTAATAAGCAGCAAAAGCAGCACGCTGCGTGCACCGATGGTCTTCTCCAGTCTGGACAACCTGTTTCCCCCTTATTCTCACACGCACTGCGCCTTTTCCATACGGCCGTCCCTTATCACATACACATTGCCCACCCGGTCCCGCCAGGCCATATCCACTGTCACATCCTGGCCGCAGACAAGTCCCGCGCCGGAAAGTAGACGGCAGGTAGTACTGTATGCCAGTTCCGGCAGGTTGTTTTCGGCGCTCAAGTGACCTAGAACCACGTGACGGACGCCAGTCTCCACCAAAGACAGCACCGCCTCGGCGCAGGCATCATTGCTCAGATGGCCCTTGTTCCCAAGAATGCGCTTTTTGAGCGCCTGGGAGTAATGCGGATTCTGGCGGAGCATTTCCGGGTCATGGTTGCTCTCCAACAACAGCAGATCCACGCCGTAAAGCTGCTCCAGTACGTTCTTGCGTATGATGCCCATATCCGTGGCAGTTGCCACGCTGAAAGTGCCGTGATTCAGCCGATAGCCCACGGGCTCCGCTGCGTCGTGGGGGATCAAAAAAGGCGTTACACCGATCTCATCCACATAAAAATCCGTATCGGGATAAAACTCCCGGCGGTTGCGCTGGCTGACGGGGCCGATGGCCCGCTCCATAGCATACCAGGTGCCGGGCGTTGCGTATATGGGCAGGTTGAACTTCCGGCTTAATATTCCAGCGCCCTTCACATGGTCCGAATGCTCATGGGTAATGAGGATGGCCGACAGGCTGGCGGGATTGACACCAATCTGGCATAAAGCATCCACCACTGCTTTCCCGGGCAGGCCTGCGTCTATCAGCAGCCGCGTGCGTTCCGTGGCTACGTACAGCGCATTGCCGCTGGACCCGCTGAAAAGGGGGCAGAAGGTCATTTCCATCCGGTGTATCCCTCCCGAAAAATACAAATGTGTTTTTCATTATATCGCGGTTTACAGGGTATGGCAATACAGCATCTTGCGGGAAAAGCGCTGCCGCGCTTTTCTCGCGCATTGCAGAATTTCCATGTAGCCTAACGCACCGGCCTACGTCGTACTTGGCCGGTGTGAATGCTACGGCCAGGAAATTCTGTAAGGAATGGATTTCTATCGAAATCCAGCCGAAGCCACCGCACATGTCGCTGGTTTCGGATTAGCTAACAAGGGGCTGCTGCCCCTCGTTACTCCCCAGGAAGAGAACGGATCAATAAAAAGCGGTCTCCCCGTTGCGTTTTTTTTAAGCTTGGCCCATAATGATACCATCCAGTTCAAGGAGGATACGCTTTTGCAATCATCCAGCCTATGGGTTCGCATCATCAAAGGACACCGCATCATAAGGCAAGCTACCGCCCCCTGCTTTAGGGATGATCCCATGGAGGCGCTTCAGACGGCGCTAAAGGAACTGGACCTGTCCCGCCCGTTGTGGCTTGCAAAAAACCAACGGGAATGGGAGGAGTTTGGCCAAACTCGCTTTACCCAGGAACATTTCATGGAAACCATAAGCTTTGACCAGTTGGAGATTGAGTATATCAATCCCCTCGCGCCAAAGCAAAAAAGCCGGGACCCAAGAAACGAGGCATAAGATATATTCGAAAGGGACTGCCAAGCATTAGGGCAGCCCCATTTTGCTATGTTTACCGGTAATTGTTCTGCAAATATTGGAATATCTGCTTCGCAATGGGCGCAGCCGACCCGCTGCCGCTCTCGCCCCTTTCCACAATCACGCTTACGGCATAGGGCAGATCCGGCTCGTCCAGAAAGCCCACATACCAGCCGTGCACCACATTTACCTGATTGATCGTGGTTTCGGCTGAGCCTGTCTTGCCGCATACCTTCAGGCCTTCCACCTGGGCATTGACGCCTGTACCGGATAATGTCACGGTACGCATGGCCGATTTGATGAATTGGGCAATATCCTCGGGAATCGCCCTTCTGTATACCTTGGACGTATACTCCTTGCGCGACACTCCGTTTTCATTATTGACGGCCTTGATGAGCCCCGGCTCCATCATGACCCCGCCGTTAGCCACTGCCGCGGCTACCATGCACATGTGCAGCGGCGTAGTCTCCACATTCCCCTGTCCGGCCCCGGACCAGGCGATTTGCACCTTATCCCGCCCCGTAGTGGGATAGACGCTGTTTTCCACCACCAGATCCTTGAATAGAAAGTTATCATTGAAGCCAAATGATTCCGCCGTTTTGCGCAGCCGGTCATCCCCAAGTTCCAAAGCAACCGAGGCGAATATGTTATTGCAGCTGACCGCAAAAGCCTGTGTCAGCGTTCTTTCGTTATGCACGGCATTCCCAAAGTCGGTGATCACCTGGTTTAAAACAGGCAGCTGGCCCGTGCAAAAAAAAGTACGGCTCGAAACATTAGGAATGTTCATCAGCGCGCTGGCCATGGTGATGATCTTGAACGTGCTGCCCGGAGGATATTCGGCCTGTGTTACCCTGTTCCAGAAGGGGGTATTCGGATCATCCTTCGACACCGCTTCCACGTTGTTCGGGTCAAAGGTGGGCAGGCTGACCATGCCCAGCAGTTCCCCGGTCTTGTAGTTCATGACCACGGCGGCGCCGTTAGCTCCCTTGGGAAAGGCCTTCGTGATGCTGGTACAAAGCCTGCTGTCCACGGTAAGTGTCAGGCTGTCTCCCTTGCGCTCTTGCCCATTGAGCATCTGCGCAAGCCGTTCCGTCAGGGTGGATTCAAAGCCCAGCAGATAGCTGGCCTTGAATGACTCCACGCCGTTGGCCACATTCTTCTTTTCATCCCCCAGCAAATGTACCACGGCCCGGCGGCTACTTTCATCCGACTGATAGACGCGCTTACCGTCAGCAGTGGTCGTGGCGATCACAACGCCGTTCCGGTCAAGTATGTCCCCGCGCAAAGCGGAATCATTTAGCTGCCTTGTGTTCCCGCGGTGTGCCACCCACCGGCTGCCGTACATGATCACGCTAAAGCCGCCATACACTGCCAGCAGTGCGAACATTCCCAGCAAAAGCAAGGTAAGCAGTCTGAAATTCATGCGCTGCTGCTTCACAGCCGCACCCCCTTAGCTATTAACACCCAGGCTGGCCAGGCGGGCGTCCTCTTTGAGCAGGTCCTCATTGCGGCTGGCCACACCCTGCAGCATGCCGACCAGGCACAGGCAGGACACCAGGGATGTTCCGCCCTCACTAACAAAAGGCATGGTCACGCCGGTGAGGGGGATCAGCTTGATGACTCCGCCGATGATAACAAACGTCTGTACCCCCAGCATCACAACGCAGCCCATGGCCAGCAGGGCGTGAAAGCTTTCCCTGGAGGCGATGGCGATGCTCACGCCGCGCAGAATCAATACCACATAGATCAATAGCACGCACAGCCCAAAAAGTACACCGAACTGCTCGCACAGTACCGCAAAAATAAAGTCGGACGTATACTCCGGTATATCCCTGGGCGAGCCCAGGCCCAAGCCAACGCCAAAAAGCCCGCCGCTGGCGATGGCGATCAGCGACTGCACAATCTGAAACCCGGAGTTTTGATAATCAGCCCAGGGGTTTTTCCAAGCTGCGATCCTTCGCTTCACATGGTCGAACATCGCATAGCCTGCCACCGCCGCCCCGGCGCCGCCCGCAAGCCCCAGCATTGTTAGTGGCAGATTGCTGGTGGAGGCATAGAACAAAAACAACGCAGAGGAATAATACATAAGAGCCGTGCCCAGGTCTTTTTGAAGCATCAAAAGACCCAGGCTGCCCACTGCCAGGAACAGCCAGGGAAGCATGCGGCGGCGGCTCATGTAGTAGGCTAAAACCACCAGGTAGGACAGCTTTACAAGCTCGCTCGGCTGCAGCGACTGGCCGGCAATACTGATCCAGCTTTTCGCGCCATTAATTGTTGTGCCTACGACAATGGGAAGCGCAAGCGCACCCAAGGAAAGGAAGATGGCCGCAAACGCAAGCCAGCGCCAGGAGCGCACCCTGTGCACCACCAGGATGGTAATCAGCATTAAGACCAGCCCGACCCCATAGCGGACCGCCTGATCCAAGCCGTACTGCGGCTTGATGCGGTATAACAGCAGCACGCCCAGCGCACACAGAAAGTTGGTCAGCGACAAAAGCAGCTTGTCCGCCGGGAAAAGCCTTGGCAAAACCATGGAGCCTATAAAGATCATGGCAGGTACCGCTATGCTCAAAAGCAACCCCTGCCAGTTCACCTGCTCCTTTTGAAAGGAGATGAGCAGAAAGGCACTGAAAAAGAACAGCATCATGACGCTGATCAGCATCCATGCCGGGTCCCGTTTCCTTCCTTTCATACGCTACCTTCTCCTCCTATGAAACATACCCGTACCGCGCAGGTTCGGCGGCGTTTTGCCCTCATCCGGGTTTTGCCAAATGTCTGGCGAAGGCTGTTCCGTTTCGTAAGGAGCGGGCCATTCCCCCATCCCGTATTCCGGCTCATCCTCGGGCTGCGGGATTTGATACCGCCTGTCATAGGCATAACGGCCCGTATCCTGCCAGGAACGGATTTGCTGGCGGTGCGGCTGCGTATACTCCTCCCAGTCGGGATTAATGTTCTCTTCCATGTCCAACGGCTGGGGATATTCGTATCCGGGCTCCTCCTGCCACTCCGATTCATCCGCAGCCATCTCCGGCGGCAGTTCCACATCGGCAGGTTCCTGCTGGAACGCGGCGGAATGAGCTGTTTCGAGGCCCATAAACAATCGCATGCGAAGCAGTGCGTCGCCTATCGTAAGCCGGGATCCATGGTGCATGATCCATTCCCTTTGGTCAGGCTCAGGCTCCTGGCCGTCCACAAATACCCTCGAATTTGGCGCGGGCGTTATTATCAGACCCACACCGTTTTCAAACCGGAAGTCCCCGTGGCGGCTTAACACGCCGTGGCAGGGTATACTCACATCACAGCTGCGCAAACTGCCCAGCGTGCCCTCCCTTGGGAGCGGAATCACCGTGCCGGGCGGCAGCGTATCACTCCCGGCCAGCACCACCAACTCACCCACCAGACCCGCGTCAGGAAGCTTCCTCAAGCGCTTGCGCCGCTGCTTGGCGTCTTTGCGCAGCCACATGAAGCTTCGCCAGACGATGATCACGCCCAAAAAGGCAAACCAGTACCGCGCCCCCAGGGCCACGATCTCATACGCCTGTGCAGGCACGACACCACCGCCTTAGCTTGTTTATTCCTATACAGTATAGCATAAAAACGGTCAAGGACGCCATTTTCTTGCTTTTAGTAAAAAGCTAGGCAGTCCATTCTCCCAAATACAAATTGCCTGCCTTCAGAATCGCAGGAACATTGTGCGTATTTTGCCAGCTGATGGGTGTTGAAACTTACTTAGCGATGGATTATAATAGTTGCAACTATTTGCTGGAGGTCAGGCGAATGGAGGATATCCGGCTGGGCGACCGTATCCAGACGCGCAAAACGCATCCCTGCGGCAGCGATGAATGGACCGTCATCCGCACGGGAGCCGACATCAAGATCAAGTGTCTTAAATGTGGGCGCATCGTGATGATGGACCGGACCGTTTTCTTGAAACGCCGCAAGAAGGTGTTATCCCCAGGCCCTGCCGGCCCAGTGCAACCAGAATGACCTGCCTGTCTTCCGGGACTGGAAGGCCGTTTTCTAGGTTTGGGAAACAAGCGAAACATATACTCTTAAAGCGCACAAAGGAGGCCACTACCCCTCATGAGTACCGAACCCGAAAAGGAAGCCATGCCTGAAGAAAAGCCTGAAACCGACAGCCAGGCAAGCCTGAAAGCGAAGCCGAAAAAGGATGCGAAAAAGGAAATAATAAGCTGGATTCTGACCATTGTAACGGCGGTGGTTGCCGCATTTTTGATCCGTACCTTCCTGTTTGAGCCCATCCGCGTGGATGGGGAGAGCATGACTGATACGCTGTTGGACAAGGAACTGGTTTTTGTCACGAAGCCCGAATATTATTTGGGTTCGCCTTCCCGCCAGGATGTGATCATCTGCAAGTACCCCGGCCGCAACAACCAGTACTTTGTCAAACGTCTTATCGCCCTTCCCGGGGATACGGTGGAGATCAAATATGACCGCCAAAATGGCACCAATACCGTGTATGTGAATGGGGAAGCGCAGGATGAGCCCTTTCTTACACCGGAGCGGAACAACAGCAACAACGCCATGCCGCCTTTGACCCTTGGGCAGGACGAATACTTTGTTATGGGTGACAACCGGGACAACAGCAACGACAGCCGTTATCCAACTGTAGGACCTATCTCCCGAAACGAGATCATCGGCCACGTACGGTTTGTCTTTTTCCCGTTCAATGAAATCCGCAGCATAAAGTAAGCGTTTGTCCTTAAGCGTAGGCGTGAAGGGGGGGCAAAAGTGCTCAAGCGAAACGACAGCGAGAAATCGAAGCATTCCGACTCGCTTCCACTCCTGCCTTATCCCGAGACGCAAACCGATCCTGCCGTGGAAACAAAAAAGGCCATCCGCGAAATACTATCCTGGGTGGCCGTTTTTGCTGCCGCTATCATTGTCGCTGCGCTAATCCAGTTCTTTGTGCTTAAGCCCCTCCGGGTAGATGGCCAGAGCATGAGCCAGACACTGACCCATAACGAGTTCATACTGGTGTCAAAGGCCGACTATTGGCGCGAGGAGCCCCAAAGGCTGGATGTGGTGATATGCCGTTATCCTGACCGTGAAGACACATACGTGAAACGGGTGGTGGGCATCCCGGGAGACACGGTAGAGGTCAAAAAAGATGTGGTGCTGGTGAACGGCACAGCGCTTACGGAAGATTACATCACCTACCCTGCCGACTACAACTTCGGCCCAGTCACACTCAAAGTGGATGAATACTTCGTTTTGGGGGACAACCGCATCCACAGCACCGACAGCCACATCATCGGGCCGATCAAGCGGGATGCCATACTGGGCCGCGTGCGGCTGGTGATCTATCCCCTGAACAAAATACGCACGATTCCTACAGGGCATGATTAAGCAGGAATCGCATTGCACCCAAGATAAAACATCGAGAAAATGATGAATCATTTTCTCGATTTTGCTCTTTTGCTTATGGCTTTTCGCTTGGCCGGTGTTCCATATTCTAATGGTTTTAGCATTTAAACGTCAGCATAAAGCATATTCATTATTTTCCATACAAATTTGTCGCTTCATGGTGTAACTTTTTACTTTCGCCTGCGAGTAATATAATGTACACGCGGGCGCGGCGGAGGGAGGGACCGGTTTGCAGGACGACAACGCCCTCATGCAGCGCGTGAAGAACGGCGACCAGCAGGCGTTTGAAACGCTTGTACTCCGCCACCGGGAAGGAGCATTGCGCCAGGCATCAAGCCTTGTCAGGGATGTGCACCTTGCCGAGGATGTGGTTCAGGAATGCTTTGCGGATCTGTACCTCCATAGAAACGCCTACAGGCCCGATTTTTCCTTCGTGACCTTCTTGAGCACGCTTGTCCGCCACAAAAGCATCGATATGCTGCGCAGATCAAAGCATCAACCGGTGCCCTTTGACATTCTGCCGGAAGAAACGGGTGGCGAAACGCCGGAAAGCCTGTGCATCCGCCGTGAAATATACACGGGCATTCATCAAGCCCTGAATGATCTTGACGAAGAGCAGCGTGAAATGCTTCTGCTTTTTGCTGTCGGCGGCATGGATTACCAGCAGATCGCCAAAGCGCTTCACAAGAGCATTCCCCAGGTGAAGATCGGCCTTCACCGCATACGAAAGAAGCTTAAAAAAGCAAAGGAGGATTGGAAATGAGTTACGAAAAAGACCATCTTTCCGCTGTTTGGGCTTCGGTTGAAGAGAAAACACGCCTTATGGAAGCTGCCAGGCTTCTCCTTATAAGCCCCGAAGCGGATGGCCGCAAATATGTAAGGCCTATTATCGCACTGGCCTGCACGCTTGCCCTATGCATGCTCCCCATGGTTTCAGCAGGCGAGGAGGCATATACAATTCTTGCCCGGCTTGCCTGGTAAATCTTAAAATCCACAAAAGGAGGCCTTTCCCATGAGTGTTCTTCCCCAGAACAATATATCTCCCGGCACCCAGCCTACGAACAGAAAAGCAAAGCAAAAGCGGGTTCGCAAGGAAATCTTAAGCTGGGTGCTGACCCTTGCCGCCGCTGTAACCATCGCTTTATTGGTACGCACCTTTTTATTCGAGCCCATCCGGGTGGACGGGGAAAGCATGACGGACACGCTCCAAAATGGAGAGCTTATGTTTGTCACAAAGCCCGAATATATATTGGGAATGCCCTCCCGGCAGGATGTGATCATTTGCCGTTATCCTGACCGTACTGAATATTTTGTAAAGCGCCTTGTCGCATTACCTGGCGATACCGTGGAAATCAAGTATGACAAGAAAACAGGCGTAAACACGGTGTATGTGAACGGCCAGGCGGTGGTTGAACCATATCTGACTCCCAGCCGGAATGACAAAGATAATTCCATGGCGCCGCTCACTTTAAGAGACGACGATTTCTTCGTGCTGGGTGACAACCGTGACAACAGCAACGACAGCCGGTATGTGGGCACGCTTCACCGCAGCCAGATCGTGGGTCATGTACGGTTTGTGTTCTTCCCCTTTGGAAGCGCCCGCTCCGTAATATAATGAATCATTCCTCCGTTTTGGGGAAGGTTACGGCTAACACAGCATATCCCGTATTATCCATGGAAGCTTCCCAAAGACAGCCCTCTGGAATGGAGAAGGAAAGCCCGCCTTCTGCCTGTTTGCAAAAAACGGCATAGCGGGGCACTCCACCTTCGTAATAAGTGACTGCTCCTTCCTCTCTTAAAAACGCCAGATACCTTGGAAAGTCCACATTAAGCGCATGCATGATGATGCTGTGCGCTACGCCTACATAACGAAAATGATATGCCTCGTCCTCATAGGGCGGGGCTGTTTTTGTGCCATATCGGAGAATGAAGCCGTATTTCCAGGCGCTGTCCAAAAGAAGCTTCCCGTCGGCCGACTCACTCAATGGCGCATTCGCCGGCACTGCATTCCATCCTGCCGCTAGGCGGATGTCCACCACAAAAGGCAATTGGTGCTCGCTATAACCTGGGGCGGGCACCTCCTTGGCGGCCAGTTTCGCTGCTTCCGTAAGCATCATCGTTTGGGCATGCTGTTTCAGCCGTTCCAGCTGCAGTTCCAACTGCTGGCCATAGGAGCGCGATCCTTCCCACACAAGCCAGCTTTTTACACCTTGAGACCGGGCCATTGAAAACATATTTTTCAACGCGTTGATTACTTCCAGATCGGTGTTGGGACGCGGTGTGCGCACGGCGATTTGACCTTCCCCCTCCGCTGCTATGCTCAATGTATTCGGTGGAGCAGCTCTTTCAGGAACAGGATGGTCTTCGTCGATCAAAAACATTTTTCCCGCCCAAAGCTCCGCTTCCGTCGGCACAACTTTCTTAAGGCTAAATCCGGCGGGCAAACCTTTTTGAATGGAATCGGGCAGGGTAATCGGTATATCGGCCAAAACGACAGGGTGCGGGTCATTTTCCTGTACAGCCGCCGTTGTTTCCCGGTCTGCAGGATGACGATAAAAGGCCGTGAACAACGCGCCTGCCAGAAAAATGGCGCTAACCATTAAGACTGCCAGGTTCGTGTGCTTTTTCCTGTATGGCCTGGCCTGCCTTAAGTAAAGCATAATCCCCTCCTCCCTTTCCTTCGTGATGGGCCTAATATGGCCCATCATCTGATGAAATATACATGCAGTCATAAGACAAGGCCTTTCCTTTAAAAACACAAATGTTTACAGCCGTTTCCTTGCGTCAGCATTCGCAATATGGTAAAATGCATACATATGAAATCAGGTACCGGCTAAATATCTTGCCGGGCCGGATGGGGGCTTATCAATGCGTCGGACAAGCTGGCTGTGGCTGTTTCTGCTTTTAATGTGCCTGCTCCCAATAAGCACGGCACTGGGTGAAACCGCCTCCTACTCTTTTTCAGAGGCGGGGCTGCGGCTATATCTACCCGGCGACTGGCAGGTATTGACGCTATCCAATCTGAAAGACCATGAGCAGGAAATCAAGACGCTGGGCACAACTTCGGAAGCCCTGGCCGTGAGCTTTCAAGATACCGGAACATTATTGGAGGCCTATACAACAGAGGGTGGGCAGATTAGGGTTCAGACCAAACCCCTTCCAGAAGAATTCAGCGCGCAGGATGCCTACTCCATGACTACGGAACAGAAGGAAGACTTCCTTCTGAAATTGGCAAGGTCAGGCGGGTTTGCACACGGCGCGTGGAGCGAGGAACTGCCCGAGTTCGCGGTATTTCGTGGCAATGCCTCCATGCAATCGCTGTCCGTGCAGACAATCGCCTATGCCACGGTGCGCTACGGTAAGGTCTATACCGTCTCCTCCGATATCATCGGCAGGGAGCCCACGCAGGCGGATGAAGCGGCTCTGAATACGGTGGCGGCTTCCATGCTGTTCCTGGGTGCGCAGCATACGCCCGCGCCTTTCGTTACCCAGGTACCGCAGGCCACGCTGAACATACAGCCCACGCCCACGCCTGCTCCCGCCGAAGTCAAGGTGCAGCGGGATGAGACGGCTTTGACATTGGATTATGTTCCTTCCGTTTCCAAAACAGCCAAACTAACGGTCACGGGTGTTACACAGCCCAATACGCCGATGCGGTATTATGTCAACGGCCAGGGATATGAACGGTTCACCTCCGACAGCGAAGGGCGCTTCACGTGTTTGATCCGCGAACTGACCAAAGGCGGAAAGAACGTGGTAACCATTTATGCCATCGGCGAGAAAGGATATGGCGTCGTAGCTTTCGCTGTGAGGCTGGAGCAGGAAAAAGCACCGCTGATCGTAACGCCCATGACGCAGGGGGTAGCGGGAAACCGTACCGTCATCACTGGCGCTGTTCTGCCCGGCAGTACCGTGCAGGTTCTTTACCGCACAAAAGCCTATGATGCGGACATATCTGAGGATGGCAGCTTTACATGTGAAGTCGGCCTTGACCGGCTGGGAGAAAACACATTCACCATCCGCGCTTCTCTTACGGGGTACCTGAAAGGTGAGGAAAAGCTTACAGTCGTTCGGATCAAGAGCGATTTGGACGAGCAGGATGCCTTTCAAAAGAATCTCAGGCGTATAAGCTATGACAAGCTGACCGCAAAGCCGGCATCCTACAAGGATTCCCAGGTTAAATATGAAGGTCAAATCCTGTCTCTTTCCGGGGAGGGCGGCCAACCCCTGGCAGTCATCTCAACAGAAGGAAACGCGAAACCTGTTGCGGTGCTGTGCAAAGACCTCTACGGCCTGGAGTTGAATCAGCAGGCTGTTATGCTCTGCACGATGACCGGAGCCATGCGGGAAGTAACGCTTGCCGGCGGCAAGGTGTCCATTCCGGAAGCAATGCTAAACTGGCTTTTGCCCAATGAGTAATGATCCATAAAGGATGGTGTTTCGGATGCGCAAAATCGCCTTTGTCCTGATCGTTCTTGGTCTGTGCTTTGTGGCTGCGCTGCCGGGGCTGTGCCAGTCGGTAACGCTTGACACAATATCCGCAACGGTTGAAATCCCCGATTCTTATACCGTCCTGACGCCGGATAGCATGGAAAGCTATGTGGAGTTTTTGCAAAATAAGGGAACCACCCTGGAGATAGCGCTTCAGGAATTCCAAGCGGAAGGCATACTTTTGCAGGCCTGGGGTAAGGATGGAAATACATGCCTTCAGATCAGCGCGCTTAAGGATGTGGATGCCCAGGCTTATTTTGATATTGATCAGCAAACTGTTACCACCCGTGCCAAATACCGCCGGGAACATCTGGACGGGGAAGCCTTCCAGGCGCTGGGCATTACATACGACAGCGCCGAATGGAAAAACACTACGGCGTATGGCCGATTCCTGATGCTCAAATACGTGCAGCGCATCGGCGGCAAGGTGGATCACCGCGGTTTTGCCAGGCGCACCATCCGCAACGGATACACCATTACCCTGGATTATCAGGTGTTTGACCGTAAAATCAGCGCCAAAGATAACAATGCTCTCAACGATGTCATGGATACATGGCGCTTTTCAAGCGTGCTTCCCATGCCCGGCACGGGCGCAGGCACAGGAACCGAAACCGAAACCGAAACCGGAACCGGAACCGGAACCGCAACCGGAACCAGCGTAAGCACCGCCGGCAAAACCGAGATTACAGCAGCACCGCCCCGGCAGACCAGCAGTTCTTCCTTTACTGTAAAGGGCGTCAGCGAGCCAGGCGCTGTAATATCCGGATCTGTTGTCAGAATGGGTACCGCAGAATATGTTTCTGTACAAGATACCGCCGACCGGTCGGGCAAATTCTCTCTGCCGGTTATACTGCCGCAGGAAGGCGTCTATTCCATGGCCTTTACCGTCACCGTGAACGACGAGGATATTGATGATCTGCAATTTGATATTACTTATGACAAAACGCTCCTGCCCGTAAGCTTTGATTCAATGTTCCCCGATGAACTGACCTCCAGCAAGCTTACACTCTCCGGCACCACCGATAAGGGCGTGCTTGCGGTGTGCACAGTCAACGGCAAAACCCTTGAAGATAAGGTGGGCAGTAACGGCAAGTTCTCCTTCACCATTGATACATCAAAAGAAGGCAACTACTCCATTGACATGGTGTTTGCCAAAGAGGGCCTGAAGAGCCAGAAATACTCTTTTTTCGGCACCCGTACGTTTAGCGGCACCGAACAAGAGTCAAAGATAAAGGCCGAGGCAATCAAGCCTGCCCATACAACCCTCACCGACAAGATCAAAGGGTATACCGGGCGGATCATGGGGTACAACGCCTATGTGATAAAGATCGAAAAATCAGGCGAAGACTGGCTGGTATATATGGCTTTCCGCCAGATCAAATCTGTTTACAGGGATATCATCGTCGTAAAGACGAAGGAAGAACCAACCCTTACCGTGGATACACAGGTGAAAATGTACGGCCGCTGCACCGGCATGTATCAGGTAGTGGACGACAGTGGAACGCATGAATATCCGTCCTTTGACCTGTTGTTATGGGGTGAGTGATCAGAAGGCCGCACATATATGATCAGGCCAAAAAAGCAAACACGCCAACGAAAGCATGGATTTGCTGATGACTATTGCCGCTGCTTACAAAGCCGCGGCGTTTTTTTGCTTTGCTTTCTTAATCCTAGCGGAGACCTCCCAGGGCAAGTACATCAAAAGCCAGAATGTGAACACCAACGTAAGCAATAGCCCAATGTAGCCCGGCCAGCCTACCCATTGATCAAACAGCGCAATGGGAGTATCCGAAGGGGCAAAGCGAACGAACATGTAGTTGCTGTTCAACAGAAAATTAATACCGAAGCAAAACGCCGCAAGCCCTGCCAAAGCAGCAAAATTCCACGGCAGCATGCGCAGGCTGGGTCGAAAATTGTACCCAACTATCAAGAACAAGGGCACCAATACCAACAATGCGTGGATCAAAATGCTTTGCAGGTATTGTATATTTAAGAGTGGATAACCGCTTGGCTCGGGTGTCAAAAGGGCCATGGCAGCACCTGGAAGCCCGGCAGCATAAGCAAACTCCTTAAAAAACCGTTTATCCGTATACACCGCCAGAAAATCCACCAGAATCATCACACCGCACAAGTGCAGCGGCAGATGCCGGTAGAGTTCATAATGGCCCACAGCCAGCAGCCAAATTGTTCTTATAAGCTCCAAAGTGACAATGGATAGGGCCGCCCCCCGCAGTAGTTTTTTGCGTACCGCCGTGCTTTGGCGGCGGAAGAGCATAACAGCCAGGACTATCAGAAGAAAAGTGACTGCAAGCCATTTTAGATGCGTAGGAGAGAAATTTTCTACCGCCAGTCCAGCAGGAATTTCGGAATCATAAGTAAAAAGATACTGCAACATAAAAGGCACCCCTATACAGTTCTTGTGCATTCTGCAGCCTTGTTCTATTCTACATCATACCTTCACGCGGGACAATAGTCGCCGGAGGAAACCAAGGATACCGCCGTCATGTCAGCGTGGGATGTGTCATGATGATCAATTAAACATCCGAAACGACAATTGATGCGCCGTGTATTGATGCCTGGGTTTAGCTGTGCTATCATCAAGCTGTCAGGCCATGCCGGCCTTTATAAGAAGGAGTGCTTTTGTATGGATCAGGAACGCAGAAATTACGTTTGCCCAAAATGCGGCAACACCCAGTATGAATCCGACCAGTTTCAGGCTACGGGCGGGAATTTTGCAAAGCTATTCGATGTGCAGAACAAGAAATTTATCACCCTCTCCTGCACCCAATGCGGCTATACGGAGCTGTACAGGGCCAAGACGGATACGGGAATGAACATCCTGGATTTTTTGATGAAGTAAAAAGGCATTTATTCGCGGGAAACAAGCCATTTTCTCCATTGTTTACACCGTCTGCAACAGCATATACTCCTTCAGTCGCTGCGGGAGGCGGAAGGTAAGTTATGCTATCCTTACCGTATCATTTTTCAGCAGTTCCCTGCCCGTTCCGTGAAGGGTGATTGCGCCAGTCTGAAGCATAGCCACGGCGAGAAACCTTCAGCGTCATCTTGTCGTTCTGCTCCACCAGCAGAATGGTGATTCCTACCTTGCCAAACTGGAGGATGGATTCGAAAATCACTTATGAATGCTGCGCCTATTCACTGAATATTTGGGCTGCAGGCAGGAAAAAGCAAAGCGGCCAAAGAAAAAATATGTCAGCATCATGCATATCCTTATGTTGCAAGCACGGTTCCACCCTTCACAAGGACAAAGGAGAGTGTGACATGAAGAATTTTGTTATCACCATCGCCCGGGGCTTCGGCAGCGGCGGCAAGCAGATCGGATTGAAAATCGCAGGCGATCTGAACATAAAGCTCATGGACAAAGAGCTTTTGCAGTTGGCATCCATTGAAAGCGGTATCAGCGAGGAGCTGTTTGCCCTGGCGGATGAAAAGCTGAATCGCCGCCTTTTGATGCAGGTGCCCGACCGGGAGCATTATGGCAACGTACTAACGCCGGAAAACAACAAATTCGTTTCCGATATGAATCTGTTCAATTATCAGGTAAAGATGCTGCGGATGCTGGCAAAGACCGAGTCCTACATTGTCATGGGCAAAGCCGCCAACTATGTTTTGCGCGATCTTCCCAATGTAGTTAGCGTTAATATCCAAGCTCCGTTTGAGGACTGCGTCAAAACCATTATGGAGCGCTCCGACATGACGGAAAAGGAGGCCGCTCAGGCTGTACGCCGCACCGACAAATACCGTTCCGACTACCATAAATACTATACCGGCCAGAATTGGAAGGATGCCATCAACTATGACCTGTGCCTGAACAGCGCCAGCATCGGCTGGGACAACTGCGCGGAACTCATCAAAAAGTGTGTAAGGCAGAAGCTTAACTCTGAACAATGAACATTATGGAACACCTCTTTCACGGAACTGCGTGGGCGTAATGCCCTTCTCCTGCTTGAATACCTCCCCCATGCGGGCCGCGCTGGAAAAGCCGGAGGATACAGCCACCGCTTTGAGCGGAAGCTCGGTATTTGTAAGCAGCGATTCTGCTTGTTTTAAGCGCAGCATCAGTAATACCCTTTGCGGCGGCATGCCGCAGGCTGTGATAAATACTCTGAATAACTGTGACCGGCTAAGACCCACAAAGGCGGCCACGTCCGTAATGTGCAAGTTGCGCTGATAGTTGGCCTCCATGTGCCAGTAGGCCCGCTGGTAATATCGTTCGCTTTCTGAAGCGGCTTCCCCTTTTCCGGGGACGCCGCTTTGTTTTATGAGTGCAAACAGGCGGTATAGGCCGCCCATGGCTGCCATATCCCGCATGTCAAGCGAGGCTGAGTCCTCATAAATATCCCGCAAGATCCTGACAGCCTTGGCGTCATAGTCCTTAAGGGACAAAACTGGATTTTGCGGCGTAACGCCAAGCAGCCCGGAGAGCTCTGCTGCCTTAGCGCCGGAGTAGCCGACCCAGCTGTATACCCAGGGCGTATGCGCATCCGCTGTGTAGACGGTGATTTCGTTAGGAAAAATCATAAAGCCCTGGCCCTTTGCTATCTCAAAACGCCCCCAGGCATTTTGAAACACGCCCTTCCCGGAGGATACGATATGCACCAGGTAATAATCCCTGACGGCCGGCCCGAAGCTGTGATTGGGGTCACAGGCCTCGTTCCCGCAATCCCGCACATAAACCTCACTGTCTGCATCCGGGTAATGTTGGTATTGTCTCATGTTTTATAACATCCATTCTTCAAGATGCAACATTCCACGCATATTATGCAACACAGGCCGCTTGCTTGCAAGAGGCAAAAAACCTATACTGTTTGTATCTGTTCACGAGGAGGATTCACTATGGCAAAAATTACGTTTATGGGTGCCGGCTCCACCGTGTTCGCCAAGAACGTGCTGGGCGACAGCATGCTGACCCCAGCTCTTTGCGATTCCGTCATCGCGCTGTACGACATCGATCCCGAAAGGCTGAAGGAGTCCCAGCTCATGCTGGATACCATCAACCGCAACCATGGCGGCAAAGCAACCATCAAGGCATACCTTGGCGTCCAAAACCGCAAGGAAGCGCTCAAGGGTGCCGATTACGTGGTCAACGCCATCCAAGTCGGCCTTTATGAGCCCTGCACAGTAACCGACTTTGAGGTGCCCAAAAAGTACGGCCTTCGGCAGACCATTGGCGATACGCTTGGTATCGGCGGCATCTTTAGGGCACTGCGCACCATTCCCGTCATGCTGGACTTTGCAAAAGATATGGAAGAAGTCTGCCCAGACGCCTGGTTCTTAAATTATACCAACCCCATGTGCATGCTTACAGGAGCCATGCTGCGTTTGACACCTATCAAAACCGTGGGCCTTTGCCACAGCGTGCAGTCCTGCGTACCGGATCTTTTGAAGAACCTGCAAATGACGTATGATCCCAAAATGCAGTGGCTGATTGCCGGCATCAACCATCAGGCCTGGCTGTTGTCCCTCACCCAGGACGGCAATGACCTGTACCCGGAAGTAAAGCGCCGCGCCGAAGCGCGCACGGAAAAGCATTACGACATGGTGCGTTATGAGATCATGAAGCGCTTTGGGTACTACGTCACCGAATCCAGCGAGCATAACGCGGAGTACATGCCCTTCTTTATCAAGGACAAATATCCCGAATTGATCGACAGGTTCAATATTCCCCTGGACGAGTACCCGCGCCGCTGCGTGGAGCAGATCAAAAGATGGGGTGCCCAGCGTGACGCGCTCTTAAACAATCAGGAACTGAAACACGAGCGCTCCCACGAGTATGCCAGCTACATCATGGAAGCCATGGAAACCAATGTTCCCTACAAAATCGGCGGCAACGTGCTGAATACTGGGCTCATCACCAACCTGCCTCAAAACGCGGTAGTGGAGGTCCCCTGCATGGTGGATGCCAGCGGCGTAACACCTACGTTCGTCGGCGACCTGCCGGAACAATGCGCCGCTATGAACCGAACCAACATCAATGTGCAGCTTTTGACCATTGAGGCCGCCCGCACGCTGAAGAGAGACTTCATCTATCAGGCCGCCATGATGGATCCCCACTGCCAGAGCGAGTTGTCTATCGACGATATCGTAGCCATGTGCGATGATCTGATCAAGGAACATGGTGACTGGCTGCCGGAATATCATTGAGCTTGAATCCTATTCCTCAAACCCAAAACATATTTTGCCTGCTGTCTTCCTTGATAGACAGCAGGCAAATTTTTACTATGGAGTCACAAAAGTATCGCAGCGTTACTTCTGCCCTTCCCCCGGCTTTACAGCAGCTTCCAATGCCATAGCCGCCGCGCCCATAGCAGCATCCTGCCTGGGCTCTATGAAGGAGAGCTGTGGAAACCGCGACGCAAGCTCTGCCTCCACCTTTTGACGGATGGCAGTCATTTGCGTCAGTATACTGCCGGTAAAAGCGATGCATTCTGCCTCTAGCGACAGGCGGCTTAACACGGTAGCGGCCAGCAACGCAAGCTCCTCTGCCGCCCTGCCGGCGATCGCTTTGGCCGTTTCATCGCCATGCTCCAACGCCCGAACCAGAAGCGGGGCCAGGGATGCAATCCTTGACTTATCCGAATTGGGATCATACACGAACCGGATCAGTTCCCCCATGCCGGTAATATTCAGTGTTTCAAACACCTGTTCCGTCAGGCAGGTTCTGGGGCCGCAACCATCGTTCGCCTTCGCCACCGCCTTTAATATATCCCGGCCGATGGCGTAGCCGCTGCCCTCATCGCCAATGAGATACCCCCAGCCGCCGCACCTAAATGTATCACCCCTTGCGTTTCTGCCCAGGGCGACGGAGCCGGTGCCCGATATGAGAACCGCCCCCTCCTTGCCCACGGCGCCGTGAAGCATGGTTTCGTGATCGCCATTAAGGCGCAGCTCGCCTAGAAAGCCTTCCTCCCGGATAGCTCCTTCCAGCAGCTTCCGGGCCGAAGGGTTGCTGGCACCCGCAAAGCCCACCTGTAAGCAAACACAGCCCAAAAGCCCGCCGGGCATTTTTTTCATACCCGCAATGGCTTCATGTACAGTTGCAGCCACCTGTTCATAAGAGGCGCCATTGGGGTTTAGCGGCCCGAATACCGCCTTGCCCATCACCGCACCGTCCAGCCCCATATATACCACGGCGGTTTTCGTTCCACCACCGTCCCAGCCGGTTACATAAGCCATAATCGTATCCTCCGTTTATCTATCCACAAGCTGCGTTACCGCGCGCCGCACAAACCCGCTTTGCTCCTCCAGCGCCTTCAAGACAGATGGATAATCCGCATGAGTCAAGGCCATCACAATAGCCGCCTTGGTATTGCCGTTTGCCTTTTGTAAAAGCGTCTCAGCTTCGGCCCTGTCACCTAAGTTCAGAGCGTATTTCACGATGCGAACCGCCCGGTCGCTGAGCTTTACATTGCTGGGCTTCATATCCACCATCAAGTTTTTATAAACCTTCCCTAACTGCACCATGGTCAAGGTGGAAAGCATGTTCAGCACCATTTTAGTGGCTGTTCCCGCCTTTAAGCGGGTAGAGCCGGACAGTATCTCCGGCCCGGTGGGCAGCTCTATCGCCAAATCTGCATGCTTTGAAAGAACGGAGTCCGTATTGCAGCATAAAGCAATCCCGTATGCCCCTACTTCCTGCGCATAATCAAGCGCTCCCACACAATAAGGCGCATACCCGCTGGAACTGATGGCCACCAGAACATCCTTATCGCACAAGTCCCTATTTTGCATATCCTCACGGCCCAAACCAGGTGAATCCTCAGCACCTTCAATGGAAAAGCGCAAAGCCGTGTCGCCCCCGGCAATGACGCCCACAACAAGGCCCGGTTCCACCCCAAAGGTAGGCGGACATTCGGACGCATCCAGCACACCAAGCCGGCCGCTGGTCCCCGCGCCGGCGTAAAACAGCCGGCCGCCTGCCCTTAAACGGGGAGAAATCACCTCAACAGCCTTGGCGATCTGCGGAAGCGCCGCCTTCACCGCAGCCTGGGCTTGGCTGTCTATGTCGTTCATCAATGCGGCCGCCTGAAGCGGCGTCATATCATCCAAATTCACACTCTGCTGGTTTACCTTCTCCGTGGAAAGCTGTTCAAAGTTCATGGAATACTTCCTTTCGCGGCCTTTATACATTTGGCCGTCATTAAATATGGATCACTTTACCTTTTTATAACTGGCAGCCCATAAAGAGCGGTCCAGCACAGTCTTGGCATCCTCATACTCCTTGGAGATCACAGCGGAAAAAAGCAGATCCACAATATGCAGCATGGCGATGCGGGAGGATGTGGCCCCGGTACGCACAGCCACCTCGGAACAGGCTACGTGAAGATGGATGTCGCACCTGTCCGATAGCGTGCTGGGAGCATATTTGGTTATGGAAATGGTGGTGGCACCGCCTTGCCTGGCAACTTGCAGCGTAGAAAGAGTGTCGCTCGTTTCCCCGGAATACGAGAAGAACACCGCCACATCGCCCGTAGCTAAGCTCGCCGCACTTACCACCTGCACATGCGGATCCTGCGAGGTAAGGGATACCTTATCAATACGCAGGAATTTATGCTGGGCATCCAGCGCGACCAATGCGGAACTCCCCACACCGTAAAAATCCACCCGCTTCGCCTTGTGTATTGCCTCCACAGCCTTATCCAGCTCTGCGTAAGACAAAACCTGCATGGTGCTTTGCAGCCCGCCGATATTGCGGCGGGTGGTATCCTCCATGATGTGGGCCAGGTCGCTGCCCGCCTGCACATCGGTATAGATCAGCGGGTTTTCCTTTTTTACCGCCAGGTTGGCCGACAATGCCATACAGAATTCCTTGAAACCTTTGTAACCGTTTAGTTTGCATAAGCGTACCACAGTGGTTTTGCTGGTGCGGCAGGCCTTTGCCACTTCGTCGATGGGCGTGCCCATAAGCTGTGTCCGGTGATCAAGAAAATAAGAAGCCACACGCTGCTCCGACGGAGAAAACGTGTCCATCAATTCCTGCAGCTTGAGGATACAATCCGTCATGCTTTCTTCCCCTCGCCTATTATTCAAACCACGACCTTGTGGCTTTTAAACTGCATACCTTGATCTTCTGCCGGTTCTGATATTTATTGTACCATAGATAAAGGATTCTGCAATAAGTTACATAAAAAATTTCGTATATAAAAAAAATTACATTTACTTTTAAGATAAACACTGATACAATAGAGACAGATTCAGGCACCCCTGTATATACAGATATTTTCGTGTATACCGCGAGTAAAAGCGAACCGAACCCGTCAAATCCCATAATCCTGCTTCCGTTTACCTGCAAGTTTTGCCTGAACGTATGCCCCGTTCATGAGCAATTTTCAGGGCGGCTTAATAAGGAGGAAACACTGTTGGAACGCAGACAAAAAACCATTCTGGCCGTGGGGGCCCACACGGGAGATGCTCAGTTCACCTGCGGCATGCTCCTGGCCAAGCACGCCCTGGCTGGTGACAAAGTAATCATCGTGGATTTGACCGCCGGAGAACGCTGCGCGCCAAAGAACATTCCCACAAAGGAGTTCCGACAGCAAAACGTGGCGGCAGCGAAAGCCTTTGCGCATATGCTGGGTGGGGAAAGCATTGTGATGGATATACCCGACGGCGAACTGTACGAAGGCAGGGAACTGGAATTGCGCCTTTGCCGGATTATGCGGGAAAAACAGGCAAATGCTGTATTATACCACTGGCAAAACAGCCTGCATAAGGACCATACAGCCGCACATTCGGTTACCAAAAATGCCATATTTCTAGCCTCGCTGCCCTCCTTTGATACATCCCTGCCCCCCACTCCCATCAGCCGCGCCATGTATGCGGAAAACTGGGAGGACCTGGAGGGCTTTTCACCATACTTCTATTTTGATGTGACCGGCGCCTTCCCGCTTTGGAAAGAAGCAATAAAAAAGCTTTGGCTGGCGGAGCATAACGAAAGCTTTAAATACCTGCGGTATTACGAAGCGCTTAGCATGATGCGCGGCGCAGTCATCGGTTGTGATTACGCAAGCTGTTTCGGCACATCCTATTCAGGAAAACGGCAAACGCTTGACCTTTTATAAATCGTCCGAATATTGAATAAGTTTATGAGCAATAGGGCGGTGTTTATGGATCGGTTTCATTTTATTCCCAACATGCTGGAAGAAGCGATTAAGGAAGGTGTTTTTCCCTCGGCGGCCGCGGGTATCGGCCTCAATGGGGAAACGCTCTTCACCTGCGCGGCAGGAATGCTTTCCCTGCCCAGCGGAGCTCCTGTAAACCTTGATACACGTTACGACATAGCCTCCATGACAAAGATCATCGCACCTACCATGCTGGCCCTAATGGCTTTGGAAAAGGGATTGCTGACATTGGATGACACGCTTTCCCGATTCTTTGATACGCCCAGTGAAAAGGCAGATATAAGCGTATATAATTTGATGACGCATACCGGCGGCATCACACCAAGCTTTCTGCTGGAGAAGGTTTGCAAAGAGCCATCCGAAGTGCTGCACGCCATCCTTCATCATCCGCTGGAGGGGCCTCCCGGTCAGATTCCCCGCTATTCATGCATGGGGTACATCCTTCTTGGCTTCATATTGGAAAAGGTGTATGGAAAACCGCTGGATACGCTTGCGCAGGAGCTTGTACTGACGCCGCTTCATATGGACCACACAAGTTACCGCCCCATAGGCGGAAACATTGCCGCCACCGAAATTGATGCGGCCACAGGCAACCCTTGGCAGGGGACTGTCCATGATGAAAATTCCAGGTTCATGAAAGGCGTATCCGCCAATGCCGGTCTGTTCAGCGATTTGGGCGACGTAATGCGGTATGCGAAAATGCTGGCGTCAGGCGGAGCGCCACTTTTAAGCCCCACAACGCTGCGCTTTGCCATAAAGGACAGAACGCCTGAGCACGCCATCCACAGGGGCCTGGGATTCCACATAAGCGGAGGACCCGGAAGCTTTATAGGCGACTTGTTCCCCGCCGAGTCCTTTGGGCACACGGGGTTTACAGGCACAAGCATTGCGGTGGATCCCGAAACCGGCTTGTACGCTGTGCTTTTAACCAATGCAGTGCATCCAAAGCGGGGCAATCCTGCCATACAAAGGTTCCGCCGGCTTTTCCATAACCGGGTTTACGCTGCGGCTTTCAAATAACTTTTCACCAAAGGGCGCCCCGTGCTCTACGAGCCGGGGCGCCCTGTTTTTTGTCAGGATATCATAGATGCTTTTTCTGTTCCCTCGCTTTTAAGAGGCTGTCCGCCATATCAGATGCGGAAACCGCCACTGGCGCCTCCATCTTTTTGCCAGGCTTTGCCACAACTTTGCGTGGGGGCCTTTCACGGTGCATAGCCCACGAGGCTTCCGCCTTCTCTCTGGCCACGCCGAACGCCTTTGCAAGCATCCTGTCAATAGAGAGCCTTCGCAGCGCGACATCCAGCAAAAAAAGCACAAGCGCCAAAGTCAACAGCAATGAACGAAGCATGCGCCTGCTTCGCGCATCTTGGCCCCGGGCGGTAAACATCTCTTTAGGATCAGTAATGACCCTGCCCCCTGTCGCTTCCGCCAGGCGCTTAAGTTCGCTATCCCCGTTCTGCTTGCGTAGGTCGTATTCTTCCGAATAGGAGCGTACCGCTCCGCCTTCCAACTGCCGCACCGCTACACCGTCTTGCGTCTGCTCAGCCCTGATGGCGTAAGCGCCCTGCTGCGGGGCATCAAAGCTGCCCTCATATTCCCCAGGCTTAACTTCCGTAAGGATGACGTCTGTTTCAGTCCCGTCCGGCATAAGAACATGGGCGCTTGTTTCCAGATTCTCATAAGTCTTCGCGTCCGCGGGGGCGGTATATATAATTTTCGCCTGAACGCCTTCTGTTTGAACGTTCAGCTCGCCTTCCTGGCCACCCTCCGGCAGCACATGAGATACGAGACCCGAAAAGAACGCTGCTGCCTGATCCCAATTGAGGAATTGTCCAGTCCAGGCGCCCTTTATATCGCTTGTCCAGGCAAGCACGCGCCCCGCGCCGTATTGCCACCAGGCAAGCAAGGGGTCCTCCCTGTCCGAAACCATGGAAACGGTGGCCATCGGTTTTTCCGTGGCAGCCAGGTAACCCGACAATTGAGGGAAGCCCGCAAAGTCGGTAAGCTGCGAGATTTCTGTAACCACAGGCGTAAACAGGCGGTTTTGTACATAGGAGCCGGTGACAAGATATGTTTCTTTCGTAAATATCTTGGGGATGTTGTCAAATTCCCCGGCAGCATAGGCGCGCCCGTTGCCGATTTCCGCCAGACGGCTTAAAACCTTCACATTGGCTCCGCTACCCACAGCCACGGTAGTCAGCGTAATGCCGTTTTGCGCCATATTCTCAACGAGAAGGTCAAACCCGTTGTCCCCAGCCTCACCATCGGTTAAGAAGATTACATGCTTGAGCTTTGCGTCTGCGTTCATCAGCGCAGTAAGCGCCTCATAAAGCGGAGTGTAAAAGGCCGTGCCGCCGCCCGGTCGGATGGTGCCTATGGTGTCCTGAATGGCGGCAATATCTAAAGCGTTTTGAAGCGGCACCACCCATTTGGCCGCGTCGTCAAAGGCTATCACGCCCACCTGATCCCTATTCGTCAGCACCTCCACCGAGCGCATGGCGGCTTCCTTGGCCACCTCCAAACGTGTGGTGCCGAACTGGCCACCGGTCATGGAGCCGGATTTGTCGATCACCAGCATCAATGCCAGCGAGGGCAGGTCCATTTGATTTCGCACGTCAATGGTGACGGGAAGCATTTCCTCCAGGCGGCTGCCGCGATACCCCCCCAATGCGTAGCTTTGGTCGCCGCCGATCACAGTGAGGCCACGGCCCAATGTTTTCACATAGGCATCCAAAGCGGATAAGGCATTGGCGGAAAAAGCATCGGCGTCGGCATTGACTAAAATGGTGGCATCATACTTCCTAAGCGCTTCCGCACTTTGGGGCATACCCACGGGGTTGACAACCTCCTGCGAAAATCCTGATGCATGAAGAATCTTTTGAAGTTCCCGGCTTTCGCCTTCCCTGCCCTCCACGACGAGCACTGTAGGCTGGCCAAGAGCAGCCATATAGGAACCCATACGGTTATTGCGTGTCTGCTCATCCCCCGGCACGATCAGCTGGGCTTCATAGGTGACCACCCCGGAAGCTTTCGCCGTATCCGTAAACACAAATGTGTTTTTTCCCCGCCGCAGCGAGACCTCCTTGGTATTTACCGGTTCTCTGTTGGCGTAGAGGATCAATGTGCCGTGGGCGTCCATGGTGGCATCCATCTCCACCGTCACCTGTACCGCTTGGCCCTGATAGGCCTTGGAGGGCAGGCTAAGGCGTGACACCTGCGCGTCCTTTAAAAGCGCCCCTGAAAAGGGCATCACATCTACAGCGATACCCCGCGCTTTTAAAAGAGCCGCCTGTGCAGCCGTATCACCGATGGATCCGTCGCTTAAAAGCATCAACCGCCCCGCAGCATCCGAAGGAAGCAGCGCCCCGGATAGCCCCAGCGCCATTGCCGCGTCGCTGTGTGTTGGATCCACGGAGGTTTCCGCATGGGTAAACGCGGCTTTTGTGGAAAGGGGCGCTTCCACCATGGCGTCGCCGCCGAAGGCGATCACACCAGCCATTAGGTCGGAAGGCTTATCCGAAAGCCCCTTAACCACGGCGGATTCCATGCCTTCCCGCATGGACAGGGTGGAATCGGACACATCCAAAAGAACCCAGGTTGCGGCCTGGTTGGATTTTGAAAGGACGGAGGGGGACGCAAGCGCCAGCACAACAAGGGTGATGACAATAAACCGCATCCCGAGTACAGCATACGCATGCGCTCCGCGTTTACCTATGGCATAGGCAAACTTCCTATACAGAAAAACCGTGAGCCCGAAAAGGGCCGGAATAAGCAGAAGTGCCCATGGGAACACAAACTCAACCTGCACGGCAGCTCACCCACCATTCGGCCATCATCAGCGCCAGCAATGCGATGATAAGGAGCGTGGTAATCTCCCGGCCATAATCCGTAACGCCCGCCCGAAACTGGTTTTCTCCCGAGCTTTGGGCAACTTTACGCACGTCGCTTTCCGACGTTGCCACATTCACCACAAAAGGCGTTTTTGATGTTTCCCCGCCTGATATGGTCTGGGAAAGGGTGTACAGCCCGGCCACCCCGGTATCCTCAAAGGGAAGCGCGGGAAAGGGCGGTGCCAGGGGTACGCTTTCCCCTGCCGGCGTTACAGCCACAGCCTTTAATGTACGCCCGTCCAGGGAAAGGGACAATACGTCACCGCATAGCGCGTCCTGGGCGCCTGACAACACATCCGGCATAAGGTAATTCAGCACATGCATCATGAAGATGGGAAAATCGTACTTGAGCACCCAGTTGCTTTCATGCAGGTCAAAGCCGATGACCATGAACCTGAAGCCGTTTTCTTCCCCGGCGGAAATCAATGTATCCCCGCCGGATTTAAGCACCGGCTGCCCGCCGGAAAGGGGCGCATATTGCTTGAGCGCCACGCCCTTCAGGGAAACATGGTCGGAAAATTGGCCGGCCAGCGTGCTGTTCGCCAGATTGACAGCATATTCCGGTGCCTTTTTCTCACCCGGCGTGACGCCCAATATTTGCGCATCAGGCTGAAGGATCAGAAACGCCCCGCTTTCGGGCAGCTGTCCTGGCAATACACCGTCGTACACATACAAACTGCAATCCTGCAAGGAGGGTGCATCCTCACGGGTGGTACGGACCAATTCCACATCTCCCCGCTGCAAGAGCGCCTTTTCCAGAAAAATGTTATCCTTCCCGATCAGCGCAATTTTCTTTTGGCCGCGCTCACGCATAACGAAATGGCGCTGGTTATCTGAAAGCAAGCCATCCTCCTCCGCAATCTCCGCCCGTATGTATACGGCATTTTCCGGCACATTAAGATGCACGCTCTGCGTGGCCCCGGCTGCAAGCTGGGCGGTACGCGCATCGCACAGCTGCCCGTCAGCATAGCAGCGCACGGTCACGCTCTTTTCCTCGCCAAAGTTTACGATCCGGGCCAGCGCAGCCGAGCCGTCCTCCCGGCGGGAAGCTGTCAGGGAAAGAATGGCGCAGTTATCAACGCCTTCTCCCACAGCCACATACCGCACTCCCTTCTCCACCTGGGTGGAAAATGTGTCGGAGAAGACAATGACATTCAGATTTTCAACCTCTCTTCCCATGGCCTTTGCCAGAGAAAGCGCACCATCCACATCGGCGTCCCCGTTTTCTGCTGAGATTGAGCCAAGCGCCTTTGATGCTTCCTGCCTGTCGGCGGAGCGGGACAAAAGATGCGTCACTTTTTTGCCGGCTGTCAATATCGTCAGCCTGTCGGCTACGCCCATGCCTTCTACCATACGCCTGGCTTCCGAAACAGCCTGGTCTAAGCGGCTCTGCCCGGATTTTAATGCTTGCATGCTCATGGACACGTCAAATATCATCACTGTTTCCCCACCCACCTGAGCACCTGGCAGCAGGGGCCGCATAAGGGACAAGGCTAACAAAAGCGCTACCGACAACTGCAAAAACATCAAAAAATTGCTCTTAAGCTTTTGGAAGGGCCTGCTGGCAGTTTGATCCTCCAGCGTCCTGCGCCAGAGATACGTGCTGGATACATGTAGTTCCCTATATTCCTTGCGCAGGATATAAAGTGCCAGCACGGCCAAAAGCCCCGTCAGCGCCCATGAACCTACAGGGTACAGAAATTGCATTTGCTCCCTCCTTCAGGCGATAATGCCGCCCCGCATAAAATGACCGAGAGCATCATGCATAAGATCCATATCAGAACGCATCAGCACATACGGTATACCATGGCGGTGGCAGTACGACCGTGCGCTGCCGATAAACGACTCCAAATTCTTTTGGTATCTGCGCAATAGTTCTCCATTCACCGTTATGTCCATATTAGGGCCGCCTTCAGAGTCCATAAGACGCAGCGATCCATTCAGCTCCGGTTCCATCTCTTCCTTGGACAGCACATGCACAAGCACCGCCTGCTGCTTCCTAAATTGCAGGGAAGCAAGAGCACCCTCGTTTCCGTCCTCCGAAAACAGGTCACTGATCAAAACGCACATGCCCCGGCTGGACTTAAACGGGATGCGCGTCACATCACGGGTGAGATTCGTAGCCCCTGAAGGCTGTATGTCCTGTAGAAAGGAAGACGCCTGTACGTACCCCTGCCTTCCAGCATACACAGGGCTCCTAAGAAACCTTTCCCCATTCAGGACCGCAAGACTCACCCGGTCACCGCCGGACACCGCCAGATAGGAAAGCATCAGAGCGGTATCCACGGCAAATGCCCACTTGGTGGGTTCACCATAGCCCATGGATGCGCTGGCATCCAGGATGATAGTCACTTGCATTTCCTGTTCTTCCATGAACAGCTTTAAAAACAGCCTGTCAAACCTGGCGTAGGCGTTCCAGTCGATCCGGCGCAGATCGTCCCCCGGCGCGTATTCCCTAAAATCCGAAAATTCCGCGGAATCACCCAGTGCCCTGGACTTTCTTACGCCCCCGGCCCCGCCCCGCACGAACGATTGCATGGCAAGGCGCAAGGCATCCAGCCTATGGAGCATTTCATCGTTCAGCATGGTAGGCTCCTTGTCACGTTTTCAGGCTATCCATAAGCATTTGCAAAATCCCATCCACCGCATGGCCTTCCGCCAACCCCTCAAAGTTCAGCGCCACCCGGTGCCGGAGGCACGCCGGAGCCACCGCGCGGATATCCTCAAAGGATACGTTGTAACGCCCCTCCATCAAAGCCCGGACCCTGGCTGTGCTGATCATTGCCTGGCCAGCCCTGGGGCTCGCCCCAAAGCGCAGATACTTGCGGGCTGGCTCCGGGCTTTCCTTAATCTCCGGGTGCGTTGCAAGCACCAGCTTCAGGGCAAAATCCTGCACGGCCCGCGCTACAGGCACCTGTTTGGCCACACTTCTCAAAAGAAGGATTTCCTCGCCGCCTGCAACAGCCTCCGCCTCTTTTTGCACCATAGTGACCGTCATATCCATGATGCCGCCGAGTTCCGCCAATGTGGGGAAGGGCACCAGGAGCTTGAACAGAAATCGGTCCAACTGCGCCTCAGGCAGCGGATAAGTGCCTTCCTGCTCAATGGGGTTTTGGGTGGCCAGCACAAAGTACGGCTCTGGCAGCTTGCGCGTAACGCCGCCCACGGTAACGCTGTGCTCCTGCATGGCTTCCAATAGGGCAGACTGCGTTTTGGGCGTGGCACGGTTGATTTCATCCGCCAGAACGATTGCGGAAAAGAGAGGCCCAGGCGCAAAGGAAAAGCTGCTGCCCTCTTCGGTTTTCACTATGATGTTGGTGCCGGTTATATCGGCGGGCATCAAATCCGGCGTAAACTGTATGCGGGAGAAAGGCAGGTTCAGCACCCGGCTGAGCGACTTGACCAGCCGCGTTTTGCCAAGCCCCGGCACCCCTTCCAGCAAAACATTGCCGCCGGTCACCAGAGCCATAAGCAGATGGTCAATAACCTCCTTTTGCCCCACGATCTCTCGGCCGATTTGCTCCCGAATACGCTCAACTGTTGTTTGGAAAGACAATATTTCTTCTTTGCCTGCCTCCATGGTTGTGGGCATGGTTTCCCCTCCTACATGCTGTTACTCGACCAATGATTGAAAATATCCGTCCACCCAAAGCCGCATCCCCTCCGGAAGCGCTTCCTGCTGTGCTGCCTTGGACGCTGCTTCCTGATAATCGAATATGACTTGGTGATACGGCACCTGGCCGGATGCGTCCCCCAGACCCGGACCCATTTGTACCTGTTGGGATTCGCCCTCGCCTAAGGTTCCGGAAGTTTTATGCACATCGTCCGCTCCGTCCAGCCTGGTGGGATCATAGATGGTCTCATATTGTCCAAGCTTGTAACCAGGCGGGCTGGATCCTTCCTTCTGAGCGCTTGTGCCGCCCTTGGTAACACCGCCATCCAGGTTGGTGCTGCCTTTCCCGGCCCCTGCCCCGGCACTTCCCTGCTGCCCCTGGCCGGTGCCTGTGCCATTGCCGCTGCCCGCACCTGTGCCCTTGCCCGCGCCTGCTGCCTGGCCGGAGCCTGCCTGCGATGCGGAAAGCGTTCCCGAGCGAAGCTGCGCAAGCAGGGAGCTAATATTCCCCAAATCAGCCGCATTTCCGGGAACCTGACTGGAACAGGCGCTTAACATGGCAGAATTCAACGCGCTCAGCGCGGCATTCAGGTTTTGTGCATTTCCGGCATTCATGGCCTGGGCGGTCTTTGCAGCCGCATCCTTCAACGCGCCCTCCGGCAAGGCGTTTGCAGCCTTATTTAGAGCGGCAGAGGATTCCGCTTTTGCCCCGGACTCAGATTTTGCAAGCTGCTCCACGGCTTTTGACGCAGCCTCCGCATCGCTTTTTGTTAACGCGTCTGACAGGTTGTTCAAACCGCTTTGAGAAAACGCCTGGGCAGCCTCGGCCCTTGCCTTGTCCGATGCTTTCTTCTTAAGCTCGTCAAGCTCCCGCTGCGCCTTGTCCATGGCAAGATATGACTCCTGGGGTTCTGTGGCTTTGCGCAGGTCCCTCGCCAGATCCCCCATCAATTTCCGCAGCTCATTCAGTTCCTCCTTGGTATAAGCTGATTCCTCCAATTTATTTGATTCTTCTTCCACAGCCTTT
This sequence comes from Bacillota bacterium, assembly GCA_023416585.1. GTDB lineage: Bacteria > Bacillota > Clostridia > Christensenellales > Aristaeellaceae > JAEWAH01. Next base: position 95,172 of record JAEZHM010000112.1, on the reverse strand, counting down.
GCCTGCTCCGCCATAGCTTTTTGAAAAGCTTCCCGCTTTGCCAGCACACCGTTTTGCGGATTGGGAATGAAGATCATAAAAGCCGCCGCAAGCAAGGAAACCGCCGCTGCCATGAGCAGCGGGCGGCCGCTTATTTTCAGCGGGACAGCTGCCTTTGGCGGCAGTTCTTTTAAATGCCGGACAGCATCCTCCCGCTGGAGCAGCGCCATGGGCGTATCGTCAAACAGCGTAAGGGCGGTAAGAACACGCTCCTTCAGGCCGCCCGCATCCGCCTTAAGGGCCGCCCTTTCAAAGGAAACCGGCTTAAGCAGCCCGGCGCTAACAGCCATCAGAAGCGAGCCCAAACCTGCCGTACCCATCCATAGCGGCAAGTGCGCAATGGGTATGAAATATGACACGGCCGCAAGGACGGCGCAAGCCAAACAGGCAAAAAGAACCCCGAAGCTTCCATACCGGACGGCCTGGCTTACACGCACCCTTCGCCTTACGGACCGTAATGCCTGCCTGATGGCGGGATGGGTCTTTTCCCTCATGCAGCCAGCTCCTTTGCGGCCTTCCGACGGGCGCGGACACGGCCCACCCGCGGGCGGATCAGCAGCGCGGAGAAGAAGGTCAGTATCAGGGAAAGAGCAAACATAGCCCCCATGTTGATCCACGCGATCAGCCCGAAATTCACCTTGTCGAAAACCTGATAGTAAGCGTATCCCGAAGGGATCATTGAGAAGGTGCCTTGCAGTAATCCCGTCTGGTCCGCCATCAGCGACATTAGACCGATGCCAGGGTTGGTAAACAACACGGCGGGTATGGAGGAAAGCAATGTTTTGGTATCCAGAGAAGCCATCATATCAGGATTGTTGATGTATTTGATGATAGTATCGTTGCCCATGAGCGTTGGGACAAGCGTGCCGATGCCTATGGCAAAAACCGCAAGATACGATACCACCGTGGCGGCCGCCGTGCGTTTGAACAATGCCGAGGCAAAAAGGCCCACGCTCAGTGCGCCCAAGGCCGACACAGTCATGAATAATAGCACGGTCAACACCTGGATAAAGCTGATTCCCCCGAACAAAAGCACAACGGAAAGCATAGGCAGAGAGGACAAAAGCACCAGCACAAGAAACCCGAAGCTTTCCAACAACTTGCCTAGCGCGATGCTGAATGAACCTGTATGGGTCACCAGGATCAGGTCCAGCGTCTGGCGTTCCCGCTCCCCGGCGATAGCGCCTGCCGTCATGCCCGGCGCCACCAGAAGGAGAAGTACAAATTGCAGCGCCACCGAGTAAATGTAATTGTCAATGCCTGCCCGCATACTGCCAATAGTCATGGTTTGCCGCCCCAGCACGGAAAAGGAGCTTGAAATGGCAAAAGCAAACATCAAAGCACCGTACAGCGTCAGGATGATCACGGTGCGCCAGGAGCGCATGCGCCTGCGGGCGCTGGATGCGAGAATCGGGTTAATCATTCCTGCGTCACCTCCATAAATACCTTTTCCAGGTTGATAGGCGCGCGGTGAAAGTCTACGACCGGCGTCCCTTTTTGCATGATTGCCTGCAAAAGCGCGGCCGTTTCCCGGGATCCGCCTTCAAACTCCACCCGCAAAAGATGCTCTTCCGGCTGCAGGATACCCGTTACGCCGGGGAATTCTTTCAACAGGCCGATGATGTCTGTCATCTGTTCCCCGGTGGTCTCCTGGATAAGCTGTATATCCAGCGGCGCCTGCCCGCGCATCTTCCTGGCCAGGTCTGTAACCAGCCCGGAGAAAACCAGCTTGCCATGGTCGATAATTGTAAGGGAATCGCACATTTCGGAAAGCTCCGGAAGAATATGGGAGGAAATAAGTATCGTCTTGCCCAAATTCCGAAGGGTGCGCAGAATATCCTTCATTTCAGCCCGGGCCCTTGGGTCCATGCCGGAGGCCGGCTCATCCAGTATGAGCAGCCTTGGATCATGGATCAGGCTTCTGGCCAGGCACAGCCGCTGCTTCATGCCCCGGGAAAGAACGTCGATATAAGCATTTTTTTTGTCTGAAAGCCGAACGATCTCCAGCAGACGGTCCACCATCTTTGCCCGCTCTTTGAGATTCAGCGAATAGCACCTGGCGTAAAAGTCCAGGTACTCCCAGGCTTTAAGCCCGTCGTACACGCCAAAGAAATCCGGCATGTACCCTACCATACGCCGTATCTTTTTCCCGTCCCTGGATACCTCCACCCCATCCACATAAGCTTTTCCCGATGTGGCGGGCAGCAGCGTGGCCAATATCCGCATGGTGGTCGTCTTGCCCGCGCCGTTGGGGCCAACAAACCCGTGAAGCTCCCCATCGCTGATTGTAAGGTTTAAGCCGTCAAGAGCGGTAAAGCTGCCGTATTTCCTTGTCAAGTTCTCCGTTACAAGCATTACTTAAGCCTCCCTTCCAGCGAAATGGAGGGAACCAAAACGCTGTCGTAATCCCGAGAGCTTGTTCCTGGCATGAATCTTAAATACACCCTTCCATCCGGGCTGATGAAAGGCAGGATCTGCTTTTCGGTAAACTTCACATATAGCGTGCTCTGTTCCTCCCACATTTGGGTCTGCTGATTGTATATCTGCATTGTCGGCACCGTATCATACGATGTTGCCAGTATGCTCAGCGAATTGACGGAGAACTTTGTAATATCCGGCATCATAAAGCAGAACATAGGTTGTTGAACAAGCTGATACGACATGTACGGATCAGCCGCCTTTTTTTCCGGCTCCATGAAGCTGCCGTCCGCATTGATTTTAACGGGGTATGCGGGCAGCGTACCGATGGGGTAGTAGACCACTCCCGTCGGGCCGATAGGCTCATAGGTGAGCAGTACATCCACCACCGCCTGATGTCCGTGCTTTGTAACCTCCTGCCCGTCTAAAAACAGCTTGGCCTGCCCAATCTCATCCTGGAAGGCTACAAAGTGGAAGGGGCTCACCCACGAGGCCGACCCGGTAGGGTTCATATTGATCACCTGCTGAATGGCGTTCTCTTTGAAGTTGCGCATTGCCAGCTCATCCCGGTTAAGTGTGCTGCGGAAGGTGGAGTTGTTCGGGTTGCCGGTCTGCTCCTCCGGATAGATGGCCGCCCGTATAAATGGATACAGATCCATATCGTTTGGACGAAGGATACCGGAGGAAATCATAACCCCTTCCTGTATCGGCGCTTCATAGATGCTGACGGAGCCCGCCAGCGAATTTCCCTTGCTTTCCTCTTTTGGCTTCAAAAGCGTTATTTGCCCCGCAGCGCCAGGCTTCAACTCGCTTACGCGGGCAAAGCCAAGGTTCGTTATGATAAGGCCTTCTTTGAAGGTATAGGGCGTATCGTTAACGATCTCCCCATGCATGCCGTCCTCCTGCATCCAAAGCCGCCCCGTCAGTTTGTAGTCGGCAGGCAGGTCGCCGGACAGGGACATATGCCTTAATTTCCATGGCGCGCCCGCAGGATAGCCCACAGACGAGGCATCCCCGTAAACCATGCGGTACAATTGCTGCTTAGGCTTTTTTTCCGCGAGGGGGTCATCATAAAAGTAGGAATTCTCATCAATAGGCGTCAATTGTATACCATCCTCGCCCTTGATCGTCACTTCTCCCGTATCCGGGCTGGCCAGGTCTGCAATGGAGGTCACCTGCGTTTCGCCCTGCGGGTTCATGCGGATGCTGGTAAAGGATGCCACGGCCGGCTTGTTGAAAGGCAGGCTTTGGCTCATATAGTACAGCCCTGCCATGCAGATGAAGGCAAGCACCGGAACGGTCAGCCACATCCATTCCCGCTTGTCCATGCGCTTGAGCAGGAAATAACTGCCCACCCCGAAAAGAACCAGATATACGGCAAGGAAAACAACAACAGGCAGCGTGCTGCCGGTGCTTTTGATCGGAACATCGTTAAGAAGGTAGGTGTTGTACGACCCGCCGTACAGCTTGCCGGATATGCGCCCATACAGGGAAACATACTGGCTGTTCGCGCTGTTTACCAGCACCCGGGGCCATAGGACGCTCATGCCGGACCAGCCTGAAAGAGGCTTGGCACCCAGTTCAAATGTTGTGGTATATATAAGGCCGCTTCCGGCCTGATGAAGAAAAATCAGCGGGCGGGAACTGGATGATACCAGCGCTTCTGCGGATGTGCTTACTTCGTTCAGCTGCACGATCTGGTTCAGCGGTTTCTCGCTCCCATATGCAAAGTACTTTGTCAGCGCGGGCGTGATATCCTCTGCCTCTATAAGGCTGCCGGCGGTCAAGGATGTGTACTTGGAAAAGTAGGGATAATCTGAAGCCGCCTGGGCGCCGCCACCCACCATGACGATACCGCCGTCTTGAAGCCAACGGTCAAACGCCTTAAGCTGCGCAGCAGAAAGAGTGGATACATCAAAACCGTCCACCACCAGAATCATGAAGGAGCTCATCAGTGAATCACTTTGCGGAAAATGATCCGCATCCAGCGCCACCAGCTGCCATGCCTCATAGCGGTCAGCCCAGACGCGGCTTAAAGAATCCAGGTTCATATAGGCCAGGGATTGAGGGTCTGGCGAAAGCACGCCTATGAGCACCGCCTCGGGCCTTATGACCCTGTCCGGCTTCTTCACCACAGAAGCCAGTACCGAACCGTTAGAAGTAAGCTCGATCACGTAGCTTGACTGCGTCATTTTCAGGTTCACCGGCAGGACGATACGCTTTTTTGCGCCGGATGCCAGAGAAATGGGGTATTCATACCGGTCAAAAAATCTATCGTTCCTGTTAAGGTCCACTCCTATGGTTCCCTCTATATCCGGGCCTTTGTTTTCCACCGTTACGGTAAACGGTATATCCCGCATGTAGGTGACAGAGCCGAAATAACCAAGCTCTGCATCAATGGTTATGTCTGGATTTATTACTGCCGCCGGTTCTTTTGTCGCAGCGGCCGTCGGCTGCGGCATTTTTTCCCCCAGCGCGGTCATGGAAAACAGGATCAAACATGCGCATGCCACCGAAAACAAGATCCTTTTCTTGTGCAAACTTTCTCGCTCCTTCCTTAACAGCACGCCTAACATACATTAATACTTCGTAGCCCACTGTATAAAGAACGAAAAGGGTTGGGAATACCATCCATCTTATTCTCTTTTTATAGCCCAGAATGAAATTTCCTCAGTCTGGCTATTATGTTGCGCAAAACATATCCAACAAATCATCATAACATGATCAATCACGCCTTTACAAGCACCGCATTTTGGCCTATAATGCATACAGAAGATGATAAAGGAGATTTGTTCCTTTGAGAAATACACGCCTTGAGCAAATGGAGCGGTACATCATTCAAAAAGAATCGGTAACGATGGAGGAGCTGCAATCGCATTTCGACACCTCCATGAACACCGTGCGCCGGGATGTGGCAATCTTAATTAAAAAAGGCATTGCGGAAAAGGTGTACGGAGGCGTCTGCGCCCGTAAGGCGGAGCAATTGACGCCCTTTGATGTACGCACCATCAAGCACCAGGAAGCCAAAATGCTCATTGGGCTTAAGGCCGCCGAGCTAATAGAGGATGGCGACACCATCTTTCTTGATTCAGGAACCACCACGCTTAACATAGTGCAAAATCTTGCAAGCAAGCAAAACATCACCATCATTACCTACAACCTGCACGCCATCATGGCCGCCATGCCCTATCCGAATCTCACCATCATCAGCCTGCCGGGCCAGCTTCACCGCAAGACCAGTTCCTTTACCGGCTTGGAAACGGTTCGTCTTCTGAAAGCCTACAACATCAAAACGGCGTTCATGGCTGCTACGGGGCTTTCCCTTTCAGGCGGGGTTACGAATTCCTCACCCCTGGAATACGAGATGAAAATTACCGCAATGGAGCGCAGTGCAAAATCCTACCTTCTTTTGGACAGCCACAAATTCGGGGAAACCGCGCTTATGACGTATGCCCAGTTAAGCGGTTTTACCGGCGTCATCACCGAAGCCATGCCTTCTGAAGATTATGTCAAGGCCCTTCATGATGCCGGTACAAAACTGATTCTCACAGAAAAATAGATGGAGGTGGCCCTTTGTCGCTTACACATATGCGCCCTCTGCTTGAAAAGGCCGCGAAAGGCGGCCGGGCAGTAGGCGCCTTCAGCGTTGCCAACCTGGAAATGATCCAGGGAGTGATCCTGGCGGCTGAAAAGGCAAACACGCCCATAATCCTGCAAATTGCAGAGGCCAGGTTGAATACATCTCCCCTTTATCTCATCGGCCCAGCCATGCTGGCGGCGGCAAAAAACGCAAAGGTAGATGTGGCGGTGCACCTGGATCATGGCTTAACCTCGGAATGCATCCTGGAGGCCATTGATCTTGGCTTTACCTCGGTGATGTTCGACGGCTCCCATTTCCCCCTTGAAGAAAATATCGCAAAAACAAAGCAGTTCGTTACCCTGGCCCATAGGCAGGGCGTGGATGTAGAGGCAGAAATCGGCCGGGTGGGCCGCACGGAAAGCGGGGAGGAAGCACCCATCGCCTATGCCGACCCCGCGGAAGCGCTGCGCTTTATATATGAAGCAGGCGTCGACGCCCTGGCTGTGGGCATCGGCAACGCTCACGGCGTGTATACGGCCGCCCCGAAGCTCCGCTTTGATATTTTGGAGCAAATTTCCCGCAGCACCCCCGTTCCCTTGGTGCTGCACGGCGGCACTGGTATTACTACGGAAGATTTCCGCCATGCCATACGCCTTGGCGTGCGCAAGATCAATATTGCGACCGCCTGCTTCCAGGCATCCGCGCTGGCAGCCCACGCGGCACAGGAGACGAATATATTCGATGTCAGCCGCCGGATGACAGATGCAACGGAACAGGCGGTATTGGAACACCTGCAGATTTTTGGCCTAGCCTGAAAGGAGTCAAAATGAGCCTTATTAGCTGGGATGAAACCCGTCCCCTGGACATCATTCCCCTGGGACGCATCGCCATCGACTTTAACCCGGTAGACTATTTCAAAACGCTGGCGGAATCAACCACCTTCAAAAAGTACCTGGGCGGCTCCCCGGCCAACATTGCAGTAGGCATGGCGCGACTTGGCCGCAAGGTTGGCTTCCTCGGAAAGATCTCCGACGACCGCTTCGGCGATTTCGTCCAGGACTTTTTCGAAAAAGAAGGCATTGATGTAAGCCACGTCACCCGGTGCAAAAACGGGGAGTCGTTGGGGCTTACATTCACCGAGATCCTATCCCGGGAGGAATCCAGCATTCTCATGTACCGGGAAGGCGTGGCAGATTTGCAGCTTCACCCCGATGATGTGGATGAAGAGTATATCAAAAGCACCAAGCTTTTACTCATTTCCGGAACAGCTCTTTCCCAAAGTCCCTCCAGGGAAGCGGCGTTCAAGGCCGTGCTGCTGGCGAAAAAGACGAACACGCCCATCGTGTTCGATGCGGACTACAGGGCCTACACCTGGAAAAACGACGACGAGATCGCTGTATATACATCCCTGGTGGCAGAAAAAGCCGATATCCTCATGGGCTCCCGGGAGGAATACGACCGCATGGAGCGGCTGATAGGGCTTGACGGCACCGACGCTGTATCCGCCTCTTATTGGCTGAGTAAGGGCGTCAGGATCGCCATCATCAAGCACGGCAAAAAAGGCTCCACCGCCTATACAAAGGATGGCGTGTTCTCCATCAAGCCTTTCCCCGTGGAAGCGCTGAAAGGCTTTGGCGGCGGCGACGGGTACGGCTCCGCATTCCTGCACGGCTTGCTCTCCGGTTTTAACATCATGGACGCGCTGGAGTTCGGCAGTGCTTCCGCCGCCATGCTGGTAGCCAGCCACGCCTGCTCCCAGGATATGCCCACAGAGGATGCCATCCGGGCGTTTATAGCCGAAAAGAAAAAGGTTTATGGCGAACTTGTAGCCCGGGGATAATCCTGTGGCACTGATATGGCGCCTATGATGTCACACAGCATCTCATTGGATGAACATGCGCAGCGCGATCGCGTAGGGCGGATCGAATATCTTATTTTCAAAACCGCCCATTCCGAATTTCCTTAGCCAAAGAAGGCTGATACGCAATACAGAAAGGATGATCTACATGCCTCACCCTGAAATATTAAAGCCGTATATCAACGGTCAATACCAATCTTCCAGAACCGAAAAATATGTGGACGTCTATAACCCCTCCACAGGCGAAGTGATCGCCAAAAGCCCTTGCTGCCAAAAAGACGAGGTGGAATCCGCCATCGCCGCGGCCAAGAAGGCCTATCCCGCCTGGCGCAATACCCCCGTCAAGCGCCGGGCTGATCTCATGTTCAAGCTTCGCGAACTGATCGAAAAGCACCTGGATGAATTGACGCTATTGCTGGCCACCGAGCACGGCAAAGCTTGGGCAGAGGCTGCCGGTGATGTTTTGAAAGCCAAGGAAATGGTGGAATTGGCCTGCTCCGCCCCAAGCCTTTTAATGGGCGAAAGCCTCATGGACACCTCTACCGGCTATGACACCACGCTCTATCGCGAACCCATGGGCGTGTTTGCCGGCATCGCGCCCTGGAACTTCCCCGCCATGATCCCCATGGGCTGGATGGCGCCCCTGGCCATCGTCTGCGGTAACACCTACGTATTGAAGCCCGCCAGCGGCACGCCCATGACCAGCCTCAAAATGGCCGAGCTCTACAAGGAGGCCGGTTTCCCCGACGGTGTTTTGAACATCGTTCCCTGCAGCCGCAATGAGGCGGAAATCCTGCTTACCCACCCCGATATCCAGGGCATCACCTTCGTTGGCTCCACCAGCGTCGGCCTGCACGTGTACTCCACCGCCGCTGCCCATGGCAAGCGTGTCCAGGCTTTGTGCGAAGCCAAGAACCACGCACTTGTCCTGAAAGATGCCCCCGTCACCCGCACCGCTGCCGGGATCATGAACTCCGCTTTCGGCTGCGCCGGGGAACGCTGCATGGCGCTGCCCGTGGTGGTAGTGGAAGAGGAGATTGCGGATGAGCTGGTGGCGGAGCTTGTTCGCCTGTGCAAGCAGCAGAAGATCGGCCCCGCCTATGACAAAGCTACGGACCTCGGCCCCGTGGTCAGTGCCGCCCACAGGCAGTTCGTGTGCGACTGGATACAAAAAGGCATCGACGAGGGCGCGAAAGTGGTGCTGGACGGCCGCAATGTGAAAGTGGAAGGCTTCCATAACGGCTTCTATGTGGGCCATACCATACTGGATCACGTCACCCCCGAGATGACCGTGGGCCAGAAGGAAGTATTCGGGCCCGTCCTTTGCATCAAGCGCGTCAAGAGCTTTGAGGAAGGCCTGGCCGCCATGAACGAAAACCCCTATGCGAATGGCTCGGTGATCTTTACCCAAAACGGCCATTACGCCAGAGAATTCGCAAAGAACACAGATGGCGGCATGGTGGGAGTCAATGTGGGCATCCCGGTACCCATGGGGATATTCCCCTTCAGCGGCCATAAAAAGTCCTTCTTCGGCGACCTCCACTGCCACGGCAAGGATGCCTTCCGTTTCTTCACCGAGACCAAGTGCGTTACCGTCCGCTGGTTCGACGAGGAAGAAAAGAAGAAGACATCAGTGAATACGTGGGATGGATCTTTGTAAAGGGTTTTCGCACCAAGCGTAAATAGGCGTATTTTTAGCCTTCCCCTTGAGGGGAAGGTGGCGCGCAGCGCCGGATGAGGTGTTAGGTTGTGATTGCCTGTTCAAATAACCACCTCATCAGTCGACTTCTTCGACAGCTTCCCCTTGAGGGGAAGCCACGGGCCGCTCATCCTGCTCCAGATTTTCAGGACAGCCTGATTCAATGTATATCGGCGCTTGCGAATCTGCTGTTTTCTTAAATCTTGTTCCTTTGGTCTTTGACCTAACAATAATCCATTTTGAAAGGAGTCTTTCCTTTGAAAAAGCTTCAGATCGGCATCATCGGCGCGGGGCGCATCGGCAACGTTCACGGCGAATCCATCACCTACCACATCCCGGAAGCCGAGGTGTTAATGATCAGCGATGTGGACATCACCAAGGCATCCGCCCTGGCCACGCGCCTTGGCATCCCTGCTTACACCTCCCGGTATGAGGACATTCTGGAAAACCCCGCCATCGACGCGGTGCTCGTCTGCTCCCCTACCAACACCCATTCGGACATCTCCATTGCCGCCGCCAAAGCAAAAAAGCATATCTTCTGCGAGAAGCCGGTGGACCTGACCATTGAAAAAATCCTGGCCGCCAAGAAGGCCGCGGAAGAAAACGGCGTCAAAATGCAAATAGGTTTCAACCGCCGCTTTGACCATAACCATGGCCGGGTGCAGGAATTGGCTTCCTCCGGTAAGCTGGGCAAGGTGGAAATTGTGAAAATCACCTCCCGCGATCCTCAGCCCCCGTCTGCCGAATACGCAGCCGCCAGCGGCGGGCTTTTCATCGACATGATGATCCACGACTTTGACATGGCCCAGTTCCAGGCCGGCAGCCCCGTTACCGAAGTGTACACCCAGGGCGCCGTGCTGGTGGACCCCGCCATCGGCAAGGCTGGAGATGTGGATACAGCCATTGTACTTTTGAAATTTGAAAACGGGGCCCTTGGCGTGATCGATAACAGCCGCCGGGCCGCCTACGGCTACGACCAGCGGGTGGAGGTCTTTGGAGAACTGGGCATGGCCGCCGGGGAAAATGACGGCGATACAACTGTACGCGTCAGCACCGCCCAAGGCGTCGTTTCCGACAAGCCCCAATTTTTCTTCCTGGAGCGGTACATGGGCTCCTTCATTAAGGAAATGAAGGAGTTTATCGCCGCCATCGTAAACGACACCCCCGTGCCCGTTAATGTGGATGACGCGCTGTCACCGGTAGTGCTGGCCATGGCCGCCAAAAAGTCCTGGCTGGAGCACCGCCCCGTTACCGTAAAGGAAATCCTGGAGGCTGCCCATGTCTGACATCCGCAGGGCAGGAGGCCCCCACGCTTTTGGTTACACCGAAATCAGCGCCATAAACGGCATCCATGGGGATATGGGCATGGATTTCGGCGTGCTGCGCCTGAAAAAGAATCAAGCGTTTGAGGACAGCCGGCCTCTGGAAAAGGCGTACCTGCTTGTCTATGGAGAAATCGTCCTCACCGCCGGCAAAGAAGAAAAGATTATCTCCCGGGAAAATTGCTTTGACGTGGGGCCCTATGTGCTGCATGTTGACAGCAATACAACCGTTTCCATACGCGGTGCGGGAGACGACAGTGAAGTTTGCGTGATGCGCACCGGCAACGAAACGCCCTTCCCCACGGAATGGTATTTCCCCAAGGATACATCGGATGAATACCGCGGTGCGGGGCTCATGAACGATACCTCCACCCGCATCGTGCGCACGGTGTTTGATAAAAGCAACGCACCCTTATCCAACCTGGTTCTGGGCGAAGTGATCGGTTTCCCCAGCAAATGGTCCAGCTATCCGCCCCACCACCATCCCCAGCCGGAGATATATTACTATAAATCCAATCCGGAAAACGGCTTCGGCTATGCAGAGCTGGGCGAGGATGTGGTGAAAGTCCACACCAATGACACGGTATTCATCCGCCCCGGCCTTACCCATCCCCATTGCACCCCGCCGGGATACGCGCTATGGTACCTGTGGGTCATCCGCCACCTGGACGGAGCACCCTACATCACCCCGACCTTTGTACCGGAACATAAGTGGGTGCAGGAGAAGGGCGCGAAATACTGGCCTGAAAGGAAGGAAGTATAAGTGGAACGCATCCGCTTGACCATGGCCCAGGCCCTGGTCCGCTTTCTGGATCAGCAATACGTGGAACTTGACGGCGTGGAAACAAAGTTCGTGAACAACATCTTCGGCGTATTCGGCCACGGCTGCGTGGTGGGCGTGGGCCAGGCCCTTTCTCAGGGCGGCCACCACATCCGCTTTTTGCAGGGCAAGAATGAGCAGAACATGGCCCTGGCCGCCATGGCCTTCGCCAAGCAAAAAAACCGCAGGGAGATCATCCCCTGTGTTTCCAGCATCGGCCCCGGCGCTATGAACATGGTCACCGCCGCCGGCTGCGCCACCGCCAACCGCATTCCCCTGCTGCTGTTGCCCGGCGATACCTTTGCCAGCCGGCAGCCGGACCCGGTATTGCAGCAGGCGGAATTCTTCGACAGTTTTTCCACAACAGTTACCGACGCGTTCCGCGGTGTGTGCCACTACTGGGACCGCATCCAGCGCCCGGAACAATTAATGACCGCCGCCATCCATGCCATGCGGGTGCTCACCGACCCGGCGGATACGGGCGCGGTTTGCTTGGCCATGCCCCAGGATGTGGAGGGCGAGGCCTACGATTACCCTGCAGAATTCTTCAAACACCGCGTATGGCACATGGACCGGCGGCCCCTTGCCAAGGCGCAGCTTGACCGCGTACTGTCACACATCAAAAACGCCAAACGCCCGCTTGTGATCTGCGGCGGCGGTGTGCGCTACAGCGAGGCCGGAGAAGCGCTGAAAGCCTTCTGCGAGCAGACCGGCATCCCCTTTTCCGAAACGCAGGCCGGCAAAGGTGTGCTGCCCTGGAACCATCCGCTCAACCTTGGCGGCATCGGCGTCACCGGAGGAAAGGCTGCCAATGTGATTGCCAAAACGGCAGATCTGGTCATTGCTGTTGGCACCCGCCTAACCGATTTCACTACCTGTTCCAAGTGGCTCTTTCCTGAGAATGCCAAAGTTTTGTCCATCAACATCTGCCCCTTCGACGCGGTGAAGATGGAGGGCGAACCTATCATTGCCGATGCCAGGGAAGCATTGACTGCCATAACTCCCGCCCTTACCGGATACAAGGCAGCCTTTGGCCCGGATATTGCAAAAGCCAAGGCTGAATGGGACGGCATCGTGGACGGTTTCAATAATCAGGACCTGCCTGAAGGACTATCCCAAACAAGAGCGCTGGGAGAAATCAACCGCTTCATGGCGCCTTCCGACATTGCGGTAGGCTCCGCCGGCAGCCTGCCCGGCGACATGCAGCGGCTGTGGCGGCCTGGCGATCCCTGCACCTACCACATGGAATACGGCTTTTCCAACATGGGGTATGAGATCAACGGTGCGGTAGGCGTCAAACTGGCCTGCCCCGAAAAAGAGGTGTATGCCTTCTTTGGCGACGGCACGTATTTGATGGCCCACAGCGAAATGCTCACCGCGCTGCAGGAAGGGCTGAAGGTCCACTTCTGCCTGTTTGACAACTCCGGCTGGGGCTGCATTGAAAACCTGCAAAACAACCAGGGCAACGACACCTTCGGCACGGTATTCCGCTATAGGGATGCTGAAACCCACGAGCTTACCGGCCCTATCATGCTGATGGATTTTGCCAAAAACGCAGAAGCGTACGGCTTGAAGGCCTACACCGTAAGGACCGTTAAGGAACTGCGCGATGCGCTGAAGGATGCAAAAAGGCAGACGAAGCCTGTCCTGTACGACATCAAAGTTCTTCCCGGCAGCATGACTCCCGGCTTTGAAAGCTGGTGGCGCGTAGGCGTTGCGGAGGTATCCACCCAAGCACGGGTGCAGGAGGCTTACGCTAAAATGCAGGAGCAAGTGAAAAAAACAAGAGACATATAAGGGAACGAGGAAAGGGGTATCATTATGCTGGACCCATCGAGAGTCAAGCTGGCCATCGCGCCCATCGGCTGGACCAACGACGATCTGCCCGACCTGGGGGGCGAAAACACATTTGAACAATGCATCAGCGAAATGGCGCTGGCCGGCTTTACCGGCAGCGAAATCGGCAACAAGTATCCCAATGACCCGAAGGTACTTAAGCACTACCTGGACGTACGCGGGCTGCAAATCTGCAATGCCTGGTTCTCCAGCTTGTTTACCAGCGAGCCCTATGAAGTGACAGAGAAAGCCTTCATCGCCCACCGCGACCGGCTGAATGCTTTGGGTGCCAAGATCATCGGCGCCAGTGAGCAGGGCAACTCCATCCAAGGCAAGCCTCTGAATATCTTCGGCTCCGATAAGCCCGTGTACACCAAGGAACAATGGAAAGCCGTCGCCGAAGGGTACAACAAGCTGGGCCGCCTGGCCCGTGATGTAGGCATGACCTTAACCATCCACCATCACATGGGCACCGGCATCCAGACTGCGGAGGAAATTGACACCCTCATGTCCATGACAGATCCGGATCTTGTCTTTCTTTTGTTTGACTCAGGCCATTTGACCTTTGCCGGCATCGATCCTATGCCCATCCTGAAAAAGTACGTACACCGCATCCGTCACGTGCATTTGAAGGATGTGCGTCAAAGCATACGCGCCCAGGCGGAAAAGGAAGGCTGGAGTTTCCTCACCGCCGTCCGTGCTGGCGTGTTCACCGTGCCGGGAGACGGGGATGTGGACTTTGCGCCTATCTTTGAGGTGCTGGAGAAAGAAGGGTATGCAGGCTGGGTGGTGGTGGAAGCCGAGCAGGACCCCGCCAAGGCGAATCCCTTCGAGTATGCCGTGAAGGCAAGACACTACATCAGGGAAAAAACCGGGCTGTAAGAGCACGTATATAGAAATGGCGGGAAGGGGCGCTTTTTAAAAAAAGCGCCCCTTCCCGCACCCATCCCCCAAGAACTTTCATTGAGATGAATAGCAAACCTAAACCTTAATTCATTGTTGCCTGCATCTGTTTGAGTAAATCGGTACAGCGTATTTACTCCTTCCGCCGCCTGCGGGCGGCACCTCCCTCGCGGAGGGAGGCTCTTAGAAAGGCTCCCTCTTGGAGGGGGCTGCCGACGAAGGAGGCTGGGGGAGGTTGATAACAAAGCAGCGATCAGTTGTTTTCAAGCCAGTATCAGACCTTGTCTTTAATAACTTTAATGAAATAACGATACCCGGCCATGGTTGAAAAACGGTAAACGGAACCGTTCTCAACAGATAATTCCACTATATTGCCCTTTTCATCCAGGATGTGGAATTTTCTTATGTCGCCGGTGCCAAGCCTAAGTGCGCAATCCACTCCGCAGATGGAGTAAATGGCAGCGCTCATAAGCCTCCCTTGTACCCAGCTGGCGTCCACCCTGAACCCGCCCCTGGCCATAAGCCCACTGAACGAACCTGCCTGCCAGGCGAAAGGCAGTGCGGGCAGGAATTCGATCACATCTTCATGGCTTTGCAGCAGCATTTCGCAGACCCCAGCCACGAAACCAAAATTGCAGTCGATCTGAAATGGCGGATGGGTGCCCAAAAGGTTGGGATAGGTGCATATCTTCATCTGACCCTGTAAAAGTTTATAGGCGTGCTCTCCATCCTTAAGCCTTGCCCACAAGCATAATTTCCACGCGCGGCTCCAGCCGGTGGATTCATCTCCCCGTCCAAGAAGCGTCACTCTTGCCGCTTCCATATATTCCGGCGTACCGCCATGGATCAAATTTCCCGGATATAGTGCCACCAAATGGGATACATGCCGGTGAGTATCCTTGGGGTCATCGATGTCTTCCTTCCACTCTTGCAACTGGCCCCACCGGCCAATACGCAGCGGAGAGGAGAGCTTATTCAGCGCGGTTTCCAATTCTGCCTGCAAATTAGCGTCAACATCCAACAGCCTGGCCGCCTCCATTGCTGCGGAAAAGAGGAGGAAAGCAAGCTGCTGGTCCATGGCACACCCAATCTCGCAGTCGCCATGCTCAGGGGAAAAGGAAGGGGAGGATACGAGTGTTCCGTCCCGGTCATAGGATATAAAATCCAGCCAGAACAATGCCGCGCCTTTAAGCGGCGGATAGATTTTTTGAAGATCCTCCATCTTCCTGTTGAATAGGTATTTCTCCCACAGGTTCATCAAGATAAAAGCGTTGCTGTTGGGCGCCCAGCCCCAGGTATACCGCCAGCCCGGGGCGGTAAAGCCGAAGGGGTTATTCATGGTGTTCACCGCCCAGCCGCGGTCCGAGCCAAAATGCTCCTTCGCCGTCACGCGGCCGGGCTCTATCAGGCTTTGCACATAGTCCACCAGGCAGTCGCTGCATTCTGTCAGCGACGTCACCTCCGCAGGCCAGTAGTTCATTTGCAGGTTGATGTTGAAATGGTAGTCCCCGCACCAGGCCGGCTCGTTGGATTCATTCCAAACGCCCTGCAGGTTGGCCGGCAGCGTTCCAGGACGGGAGGAGGCGATGAGCAGGTACCTTCCGTAATGGAAAAGCAACGACTCCAGGCCCTGGTCCGGCATATTGCGGTAGCGCCGCAGCAGCTCGTCCGTGGGGCATTCAGGGGAGATTTTCTCTGAAAGAGTGATTTCCGCCCGTCGGTATAGTTCTCTGTAATCTTCTTGATGTCTTTGTAAAAGCTTCTGCCAGCCAAGGGCGGCAGCGCGTTCCATGCGGTCCGATAATTCCTTGTGGGGATGCTCACCCCGGTAATTTGGATACACATTTGCATAATCAGTGCCCACGCCCAATAAAAGGACTGTTTCGTGGGCACCTTGGATCTTGATCCCCCGCTCCGTTTTGGAAAGAATCCCATCATGGAAGGCAACCAAAAGCTGCGCTTCATATTGAAGACCGTTATCCGGCACACGCCCAGTCATTACGATCATACTGCCGGATATTTCGAAGCTTGCGCCCGGCTGTCCGGGTGAAAGCTCCGCCTCCACCATAAACGTGCCCGTAGATTTCGATGCGATGCGCACGGCCATCACCCGGTCGGGATAGCTGCAAAATGCCTCCCGCACCATATTGAGCTCATTGGCCCGGTATGAAACAGAGGCAAGCGCCGCATCCAGGTCGAGGCAGCGCGTGTAATCGGCAAAATCCTCATGGCCCGGAAAATTCAAAAGCAGCTCTCCGAAGTTTTGATAACAGCCAAAGCCGCTTTGTTCTCCAGTGAGGTGCTCATCAGCCAAACGCATGGCGCTATCCTTATCGCCCTTTAAAAGAAGCCCGCGGATTTTTGCAAGATGCTTCACTGCACCCGGCCGGTTACCGAAATGATACCCTTCCTTCGATCCCGGTCCGCCGCTCCACAGCGTCTTGTCATTGAACTGTATGCGCTCCGCAGGCACGGTGCCATAGATCATGCCGCCCATGAACCCGTTGCCGATGGGAAGCGCCTGGGTTTCCCATACGGAAGGCTGGCCATCAAAGCCAAGCTCGCTGACGGGCAAGTCCGCCATCCTCTCAGACCCCGGATTTCCTGCAGGCTGCCGGTACCACAATAAATGTGTGTTCATTCTTCTCACGCTGCTCTGAAGCCGCACCTACGGGCGGCTCCTGTTTTATTTTCTTTCCTTATTCACCGGCAGGGGCGGCGCGTACACCGACAATATGACTTCCTCCATGGGCAGGTCCAGGGAATGATCAGAGGCATTCTCCTTGAGGGTAGGCACAAAGGTTCGGTAGCTGAACAGATCCCGCGGCTGGGGGTTTTTCCTGTATTCACTGGGTGTCATTCCCGTGAGGCGCTTAAATTCCTTGGCGAAATAGAACTGGTTGGTATACCCTACCGATTCTGAAATCTCCATAACCGACTGGGAACTTAACTGCAGCCGCATACAGGCCCTGTCAATCCTGTAATAGATTAAATATTGCTTGGGTGATATTTTCAGTGTGTTGTTAAAGATCACGTACAAATGCTTTCTGGATATGCCAAGAGCGTTGGCGATATCGTCAACGGAGATGTCCCTGGTATAATTATGCTCAATAAAATCAACGGCTTTGACGGCAAAAAAGTCGGCATTGTCCACGTAGCTGTCACTCTGCTTGGTGGGATTCACGTCCAGAAGGTAGCTGAAAATGTCGTACAGCGTAGAAACCATACGGCAGTAGCGGTTGGGCAGCTTGTGTGCCGCCGCATACAGCCGCCTGAATTTCTCCCCCACCGCCCCCTCGCCGTCTAAAAACACAGGCTTTGTACGGGTAATGTTGGCGCGGTTCAGATAATTTTCCACCATGTACCCGGAAAAGCAAAGCCAGGTGACCGAAAGAGGCTCGATGCCCGCATTTTTCAGTTCGTAGCCTAGATCGGGAAAAGAAAAGAAGCCGCTTGACGCATTCAATTTATAAGCCAGGCTGTTGGATTCCAAAAGGGCGGTACCCTGGTTCACATACACAAGGGTAAAAGTATCCGTGGCTTTGATGGACAAAATGCCCCCGGGAGGAATCTCATTTAAGCCGCACTGATATAGGTTGAACGTAAGGTTCAGGTGCGACTTGCTGCTGATGTGGATCGTCCCGTTTATGATAGGCGTTTCGTCCAACTATGCCGCCTCCTCTATGATCAGAAGGCCATACTGCCGGCATTTGGTATTGCCAGAATGCGCCGGTTTTTGACCTGCAGTTCCAACTGATGAATAAGTTCCGGTATCTCGCAAGGCATGGCTGCCACATAATCCGGTATTTCTTCCTCTGTTGCCGGGTGCATCCCGTACCGCGGGCTGAAGCTGAGCAATATGGAGGTAATCCCCATCCTGTTTGCGCCCAACACATCTCTTTTCAGGTTGTTGCCAATCATTACGATGCGGTAAAGATCATCTTCCGTCAACTTCATTTTTGCCATGGCCGTCCTGAACATGCGCTCGTCCGGCTTGCAGACACCCACCTCTTCCGAGATGGTCCACGACTCGAAAATGTGGGAAAGGCCAAGCTCCCGGAATATGTTATGAAAGGATGCTGACCGGCCATCTGCTACCAGGGCCAGGCGGTACCCTTCGCCATGCAGCTGCCGGAGCATTTCCCCTGCGCCAGGTATAAGGTCGGCTTTGAGCACATCATCATTTACCGCGAATATTTGCGTGGATTCATCCACAATCGTGTCGCCGCAGTCTATAAAAACAATCAGTTCCCTATCCATATCCTATTGTATCCTATCCGCCGCAGCCTGTCATCCCATGCGGCTCTCTTGATTTCGAGAAAATGACAAGTCATTTTTAATTCCGCCTCACGCCGTGGCGGAGGTAATAATGCCCTTTAGGGCAAGCTCTTCGCACCGTAAGCAGGCCACGAACCTCTTTCCTTCCATTTCCCTGAACTCCGTTTCCCGCTCTTTGCAGGATTCCATACAGTAGCGGCATCTGGTGTGGAAATGGCAACCCGAAGGGGCATTGGCGGGGTTGGGGATCTCGCCCTCCAGAGGAATGCGCTGCATGTTAACGGTAGGGTCGGCTACCGGTACGGCGGAAAGCAGCGCCTCGGTGTAAGGGTGCAAAGGTTTTTGGAACAGCTGCTCTGTGGACGCATATTCGACAATTTTGCCCAGATACATCACGCCCACCTTGTCGGAAATGTGCTCCACCACGGACAAGTCATGGCTGATGAAAATATAGGTGAGGTTCATTTCCTCTTGCAAATCTTTCAAAAGGTTCACCACCTGGGCCTGTACGGAAACATCCAGCGCCGAAACCGCCTCGTCACAAACGATCAGGCGGGGATAGAGCACCAGCGCCCTGGCGATGCCGATGCGCTGCCGCTGCCCGCCGGAAAAGGCATGGGGATAGCGCTTCAAATAGCTGGGATTGAGCCCTACCTTGGAAGCCATGGTTTTAACCCGCTCTTCCATTTCCTTTTTTGGCATTTGGGGGAAATTGGCCAGCAGCGGTTCGGAAATGATGTCATACACCGTCATCCTGGGGTCCAAAGAAGAATACGGATCCTGGAAGATCATTTGAACTTCCTTGCGGATTAGTTTCATCTGTCTTTTTGTGATATGCTGCAGGTCGTACTCCACCCCGTCCGCGGCTTTGTACAATACCTTGCCCGAAGTGGCATTATAAGCGCGCACGACGCAGCGGCCGAGCGTTGTTTTGCCACAGCCTGATTCCCCTACGATGCCCACCGTTTCCCCAGCGTTCACAGTGAAGCTGACGTCATTCACGGCCTTCACATGTGTCTTTCCGGAGGAAAACACCATGTTCAGCCCTTCCACTTTCAAGATTGCTTCAGGCATTGCGCTTCCTCCTCCCAATATTCAGCCTTATGCTCTTCCCAGGGTACAAAGCAGGCAGCATAATGGTCCTCGCCCACTTTCACAAGATGGGGCTCCCTGGCTGAACAGACGGACGTATCCTTATACGCGCACCGGTCGAAAAAGGAACAGCGGTCGATAAGGTTCATGGCCAGGGGCACATGGCCTTTGATGGAAAAGAGACGTTCCTTCCCCCCGCCGATCTTGTGCACCGAACCGATCAGCCCCCTGGTATAGGGGTGAACCGGGTTTTTGAATATCTCCATCGTGGGTCCCGTTTCAATGATGCGGCCCAGGTACATCACTGCCACACGGTCGCATAACTGCGCCACGGTGCCCAGGTCATGGGTGATGTAGAGGATAGACATGCCGTAATCTTTTTGCAAAAGCTTTAGCAGGTCCAGTATCTGCGCCTGTATGGTCACATCCAGCGCTGTGGTAGGCTCATCGGCAATCAGAATGCGTGGGCTGCATAGCAGCGCCATGGCGATTAGTGCCCTTTGAAGCATGCCTCCGGAAAACTCGTGGGGATGCTGGTCAAACCGCTTCTCTGGATTGGCGATCCCCACTTTTTTCATGGCCTCCAGTACAAGCGTCCTGGCATCCTGCCTGCTCTTGCCCAAATGGATGCGCGCGCTCTCTGAAAGCTGGCTACCCACCGTATACAGGGGCGAAAACGCGCTCATGGGCTCCTGAAAGATCATGGCAATGCTCTTGCCCCTGATGTCCCTGATTTCCTTGCTGCCAAACTTCATGGCCAGCAAGTTTTTTGTGGTTCCATCCTCGTCTGTAAAATCGATCCTGCCGGATGTTTTGCAGTTTTTGCTGTTGATGCCAAGCACCGCTTTGCAGGTCAGACTCTTTCCACAGCCGGATTCCCCCACCAACCCCAGTGTTTCATTGGCCCGCAAGATAAAGTCCACGCCTCTGACCGGCGTTAAGAGTCCCTCATCCAGCTTGATGCTGATTTGAAGGTCCGATACCGTAAGCACGGTCTGCCCCGTTTCCTTCATATCCTCACACCTCACTTATACGGATCGGCGGCATCCCGCAGGCCGTCGCCCAGGAAGTTGAAGGCCAGCACCGCCAGGCCCACAAACAAAAGCGGAATCAGCTTCCAGGGGCAGTTGGCAATATTGCCGATTGACTGGCATTCCTGCAAAAGTACGCCCCAGCTGGTGGCCGGCGCCCGCATGCCAAGGCCCAGAAAGCTCATGGAGGTTTCGCCAAGTATCATTTGAGGCACCCCCAACGTAAGGCTTACGATCAGGTAGCTCATGAAGCCCGGCACCAGATGGCGGCGGATGATGGATGCGTCCGACACACCGGAGAGCCTGGCCGCCATGATGAAATCCTCTTTTTTCAGCGACAGGAACTTGGAGCGCACCGTGCGGGCAAGCCCCGGCCAGCTGAGCAAACTCATGATGACGGTAATGAACAAAAATACCTGCGTTACCGGGATGCCTGCCGGTATGGCGGCAGAAAGGGCCATCCATAGCGGAAGCGTAGGGAAGGAAGACAATACCTCAATGATGCGCTGGATGATGATATCCACAATACCGCCGTAATAGCCCGATATACTGCCTATGATCACGGCCAGCACAAAGGAGATCAGCGTTCCGAGCAGCGGCACGGTCAATGAAATCTGGCTGCCCAGAAGCACGCGGGAAAACAGGTCGCGGCCAAGTTTGTCCCCGCCAAACAAAAGTACCTGGGTGGGATCCTTGCCCTTGGGAAGGTTAGTATTGTCGACTTCGAACAAATGAATGTCACCGGGGATAAGACCCAATATCTTGTAGGGAACGCCCTTCGCGAAGAATTTCATAGGGTAAGGCTGCGACGTATCTTCCTTGAAAAATTTATTTTCATACAGGTCCCGTTCCACCGTAAACCTATAAACGAAGGGGCCTATGTATTCTCCGTTGTGATAGAAGTGAATCCTTGTGGGCGGCGCGTTGGAATATGCTCCGGAATAATCCTCCAGCCCCTTGGGCGAAAGGAAGGGTGCAAAAATGGCGCAGAAATACAAAATGCCCAACACCACAAAGCTGATCACAGCCAGCTTATGCCGAACGAGCTTACGGCCCATCAGCTTCCATTGGGAAGAAAGATAATACTTTTCCTGCTTCGCTCGATTCCTTTCAAACGCCCGCTTTTCTTTTTCGCTCAGGGCGGACTCCGCTACCGATGCAGGTACGTCATGCAAACTCATTGTTGTTTCTCCTCCAACAGCTTGATGCGCGGATCGAGCACCGCCAGAAGCAGATCGGAAATCAGGTTGCCGATGACAACGAGTATCGCCGAAATCAGCAAAATGCCGCCCGACAGATAAATATCCTGGGTCTGTAATGCCTTTAAAAGCACCGGGCCCAACGTGGGCAGCATCAGTACGATGGCGGTGATAGTGCTGCCGTTGAATATGCCGGAAATCATACCGCCAAGGCCGCTGACGATGGGGTTTAAGACTGCCCGCATCTGGTACTTGAAAGTGATGGCTCTTTCGCTGACGCCCTTGGCCCTGATAGCCAGCACATAGGGCTGGCTCTGTTCATCCAGCATCTGCGCACGGATGGAGCGTATCAGGCCGCAGGTGCCGCTGGTGCCGATGACAAGTATGGGAATCAGCATGCGCTTTGCCCACTCAAGAAAAGTGGCAAAGGAAGTGATGCCGTATTCCGGCAGGCCCATCAGTGGGTCTCCGAATAGCTTGTAGGAAGCGTACATGAGCAGTATGGCAAATAGAAAGTTGGGTATGGCCATGCCGATAAAGCCTATGAAGGTAAATAGATAATCTCCGACGGAATATTGGTGCTTGGCCGAATAAATGGCAATAGGGATGGAGATAAGGTACGTAAAGAGCATGGTACAGATGGAAAGGGTCAGCGTTATGCCCAGCGTCTCGCCGATTTTGATAAGAATATCCTGATGGTAGTAGAACGAAGTGCCCCAGTGCCCCGTCAGGATGCCGCCCAGCCAGGTAAAATACTGCACCATAAAGGGCCGGTTGACACCGTACGTCTCCCGAAGGAGCTGTATTTCCGCTTCTGTTACCCGCTCACCCTCGGAAATCGCCTTGGCGACCAGCGTGTCTACATAATCTCCCGGCGGAAGCTGGATCACAAAAAATACCACAAATGTGATCAGCAGCAGGGTGATGGCTGCCAGCAACAGGCGTTTTAAGATGTATCTCCCTTTTTCCATCCTTGTGCACCTCTCCAAACTGCGCTAATACAGGGACCATGCGGCCATTGCTGGTCGCATGGTCCATATCGGGCGCCGAGAACGTAATCGAGAAAATGGCAAGCCATTTTCTCGAAAAGGCTTATTGCTTGATCCACCACTGTTCGGGACGGCCTAGGCCCAGGAAGCGGAACTCGTCCACGCTCAGCAAGCCCTCCTTGAAGTTTTGCAGCTTGTTGTTGACCAGGTTGCGGGAAGGCAGCGGCGCAAGGTAGCCGATAAGCCAGATGTTTTCCTTATGCAGATCATAAATCTCCTGTACGCATTCCGCAACGATCTTGTCACGGTCGGGACCGTTTGCGGCCTTCATGCGGTCATAGGCTTCAATCAGCTTCAGCACGTCGCCGGTAGGCGCGATGCCGCCGTTGGCCTCACTCTTGCCATCCTCATACCACTTGCCGTAGGCGGAGTGCCAGAAGGCCACGTTCCGCATAGGCACGATGGAGTCGGGCCGCAGGGCAGGTGTGGAAACGCTGGTCACTTCGATGGAAGCTTCCACATCGTTGGAGAGCATAGTGGTACGGGAATCGGCATCCACCTTGTCGCTGAGCTTCACGCCGATTGCCTTGTAGGCAGACTGCAGGAGGGATACAAAGTCGCCGTACAGGGACGGATCCTTGATGGTGAGAATGATCTCCACATCCTTATCGGTGCCCTTCATCTTGCGGTAGGTGCCTTCTGCTTTGTCCCAGGGCTCGGTGATCTCGTCCATCAGGGTGTTGGCTTTGTCCACATCGTATTCCGTCCATTTGGCGGACCATTCGGCGTCATAACCCAGCAATCCCTCGCCAACGGAGGCCTGCCAGGGTTTGGACATGCCGTTGCGCAGCGTTTCGTTCATGAGGTTGCGGTCCACGCAGATGCTGAGCGCCTCGCGGAAGCGCTTATCCTGGAACAGCGCGCGCTTGTCAAGGTCTTTGGTCGTTTGGTTGAGCTGGATGTTTTCATCAGTCGACCAACCCGCTGAAGCCCAGGGCCTAAGCGTGTGGGTATCCTTCAAAGCAGTGGCGACGACGGCGAAATCGAGCGGGTCAATGATGTCAAACTCGCCGGCACTGGCAGCCAGGGTGATCTGATCCTGTTCGTTGATGATTTTGTACTTCACGCTGTCCAGGTAGGGCAGCTGGCGGCCTTCGCTGTCGGTCTTCCAGAAGTAGGGGTTGCGGACAAGTTCGTACGTCTCGCCCACTACGTTCCAGTTGTCCTTCACGGCGATGAAGCTGCGCAGCTGGGGAACAATGGCGTAGTCCCAGTTGTAGTAACCGATAGCCTTGCCCATGGTGGAGTAGGAGTCCCATTGCTTGCCAAAGTCTTTATTGGCGTTAGCAAGAGCCTGCTCTTCGGTGATCAGCGGGAAGGTGGGATCATCCGCCACACCGTCCTTACGGGCCACGTAGCTTGCATAGAAGTGCTTGGGCAGGAACATCCATTTGTTGTCCACAGCCACATCCTGGGCAAAGGAGGGTTTTGGATTAACGAAGGTTACGGTGAACTCATAATCGTTCACTTTATCAAACTTGGCCCAATACTTCTTGCCGTCCTTGGATACCTGATAGCAGTTGTAGGGCTTGGAGGTGTAAGCGCTGTAGTAGCCTTGCGCATCGGTGGCCACTGCGGTGCGGTCCTCATTCAAAGCCGGGGTGGACATATGGTCATAGTAGAACAGAACGTCATCCGCGGTGAAGGGCTGGCCGTCGGACCATTTCATGCCTTCGCGCAGCTTGATGGTCCACACCGTGGAATCCTCGTTTGGGTAGAACTCTTTGCAGACGTTGGCTTCCACCTGGCCGGAACCGTCCTGCTTGAAGCGGAACATGCTCTGCTCGGCAATGTAACCCCAGGCGCTCCAGCGGCCATTGTCGTTGGTTTGCATGGTGATGCTGCCGCCGTACTGGCCAAGGGATACCACATCGGGCTCCACCATCACGTCGGATTTTACAGGCAGGCGTTCCTCAAGAGGTGGCAGCTTGCCCGAGGCAACCTGCTCTAAAAGTATGGGGGCTTCCTTTTGCGTGGTATCGGGGCCGGCCGACGCTGCGGGGATGGCAGCCAGTACCGTCAGCATCAGCGTGACGGCGAGCAGCAGGGAAACGTACTTTTTCATGGTCTTCCTCCTATGCATATGTAAGTTTTATTACCGACAACATATACGGAAAGCCAATTTGGTATATATTATCATACCAGCGGCCAATCCTGCCAACCGGCGCCTTTAGGAGCACTTTCCTATCCGCGGCCGATCGCGCACTTCATACTGCACATAAAACGAACATTGGAATGTTCTTTATGCACATAATATAGCAGGATTCCATTTCCCTGCACATATGCAATCGAACCAGGTGTATATACTTTTGTGCCGCAGAGTGCTTAGTCAGTCATCTTATCTGCAGTATACAGCTGCGATCCGGCGGCAACCAGATCAAGCATAGCCGCCTAATGCAAGGGATACGTATATGGCACTCGTTCATTTTGTAAGCTAAGGCACAGATTCCATATAAATTGCAGGTATAATGATATTTACATGCCGGGACATATCATGTTATACTTTGGCGCATTGGTATAGGAGAACAGCAGGGTTGCTTTTATGAAGAAAATGGGGGATACCCTATGAACATCAAGAAAGTACACGTAGTCTTCAAAACGCATCTGGACATAGGCTTTACAGACATATCCCAATCCGTGATCAATCATTACCTGGATACATACATTCCAGCGGCCATGGATTGCGCGTCGCAAGTGAACCGGCCTGGCCACCCGCCTATGTTCGTTTGGACGGTGGGTTCGTATCTTATTGACCTTGCACTGCGCACCTATTCCAAAGAAAAGCGGGAAGCGCTGGATGATGCTATCCAAAAGGGTTATATCACCTATCACGCGCTGCCCTTCACCATGCATTCGGAACTGTGCAGTTCGTCCCTCTTCAAGGCAGGCCTTTTAATCGCTGGGAGGCTGGACAAAAAGTATGGCCGGAAAACCATTGCAGCCAAAATGTCGGATGTTCCGGGCCATACCATCGGCATCGTCGCACCCATGGCGGAAAGCGGCATCGAATACCTGCACATCGGCATTAACGGCGTCGCGTGCATGCCCAAGGTACCGCCGTTGTTTGTGTGGCAGAACAGCGCCGGCCAATCGTTGATCGTCAACTACTGCCGCAGCTACGGCGGCGTTACGGAAGTTCCTGGCCATGACGAAGCGCTGTACTTTATGCATAGCCAGGACAACATGGGGCCTCCCTCCATGGAGTACTTGCAGCACGAGTTTGACAGACTCCAAACGAAGTATCAAGGCGCTCAGATTGTTGCCTCTACCCTGGATGCTTTTGCCGCCGGGCTGAGAGGAATACGAAACAGGCTTCCCGTCATTACGGAGGAGATCGGCGATACCTGGATCCATGGCACAGGCTCCGATCCCAAAAAGGTGTCGGCACTTAAAGCGCTTGTGCGCCTGGATAGTGCCTGGGTGAAGGACGGAACCTGGGCAAAGTATAATCTTCTGCTGAAGGACGGCCGTGACGCAAGATCCGCCTTTCTGGAAGAACTTCTGCTAGTCTGTGAGCACACCTGGGGCCTGGATTTCAAAAAATACCTTGCAGATTTCAAAAACTGGAACAGAAGCGATTTCGATGAAGCAAGGAAGCGCGACCTGCTAATGGAAGCTTATGGGCAGGTAGCGGGCTGCGAAGATTATTTTGATTTTGCCAAAGCAGAGTTTAAGCACCTGCACCCGTCATCCATCACTTGGGATACGCGCTCCTACTCCTTTTTTGAATCCTCCCACGAGGAACAGAGGCAGTATCTGATCAAAGCTGCGGACCTGTTGCCCGAACCGCTGAAAGACAGGGCAGCGGCGGTGATCGCGAACCCGGAAATAGACAAAATGTATGTACCTGCCCAAGCCAAAGTGCATTTTCAGCATGGCCCCATGAAGGATGCACGGTTGAATGACATCAGCATCTTATATCAGCCTGAGGGAAGCGTCACACTCGCCCACAGCAGCTTAACAGACCTTACGCTGACCTTTGGCGCACCGGAGTACCAGGAAGTAGGGCAGAACACATACCAAAACCTTGCGGAGCGGTTCCTCAGCAACATGGACAAAAACAAGGGCTGGGCCGCACCGGATTATTGCAAGCCCGGTTTGGAATCAAGTGACGCGCCTTTCCATAGCGTGACCCACAAACCTGTTATGGACACAGCCATGCATATGGCCAATGGAGCACTTTGCTGGAAAGGAACATATCCTCCCCCCCCAGTTACGCTCGCCGGATGCCCGGAATTCTGTGAAGCATCCTTGCTCCCCCTTGCGGAGGGGAAGCTGCTTTTTACGGTATGGCTAAGAAACAAGCATGCCAACCGTAAGCCGGAAGCGCTGTTCCTGCCGCTTGCATTTTCTCCGTCAGCCACGGTTCAGCTTAAAAAGATTGGCACCTGGATATCCCCCCGGCATGTAGTGGAAGGCGGCAACGGGCGATGCCACGCGGTGCAGCGTATCCGCATCACTGGACCAAACGGGGATGGCTTCAATATTGAGCCCTTGGATACGCCGCTTGTGGCTATAGGCGCGCCGGAACTTCTGGACTTTTCCCGCCCAAATGGATGGGACAGGCTGTACATAAACCTATACAACAACCTGTGGGGCACCAATTTCAAGATGTGGTATGAAGAGAATATCCTTTGCAGGGTATTGATCACATATGAGAGGGGAACTGTATTATGAAACTGCACTACTATGGCACAGGCGCGGCGGAGGCGATTCCCGGCCTGTACTGTTCCTGCGCAGTCTGCGAAAATGCCAGAAAGGTGCGCGGCAAAGAAATCCGCTCCCGGCATATGACCACTGTGGACGACGATATCCAGTTTGACCTTTCTCCGGACTTTTTTTATCACATTACCGCTTTGGGCATGGATCCCCGCACGATCCGGCACCTAATAGTGACCCATGCCCACGGGGACCATTTTGCGCCGGAACCCCTCAATCTTCACCGGCCTCCCTTTGCGTTGACAGATGTCAAACTCCTGCATCTCATCTGCAATGAAACGGTAGCAAAGCAGGCGGAAGGAGCCATGGAAAAAGGGTTCGCTGGAAGCAAAGTCGATCTTGCAATCATAAAGCCTTATACGCCCATTATATTGGATGGGGAGACCACCCTCACAGCGCTTAACGCCCATCATGCACTGGAAGCCGGCGGCGGGTACATCTACCTGCTGGAGCGCAAGGGCAGAAAGCTGCTGTACGCCCACGACACCGGCATCCTGAAAGATGAAGTGTTTGAATACCTGTCGGGCTGTGAGCTTGACGCAGCGTCCCTGGACTGCACAGGCGCGTACAAAGGCGCGGGAGAGCACCACATGCACATCCCGGCCTGCGAAAAGGTGATAAGCCGCCTCATGAATATGGATGCACTCAAAAAGAACGCCAAAGTGATATTAAACCACTTCTCCCATGGCGGCGGTGCGACCCAGGCCGATCTGGAGAAGGAAGCCGGAAAGCGTGGCTGGATTTCCGCATACGACGGGATGGTCGTGGAGATTTGACATCTAGTCTATGCCGGCATTCACTTGATACTACTTATAGAACACGTATAATGCGCATACATGCAAAAGTCTTTTGTAAAGTGAGAAGGTGCAAAGCGATGCAAATGAAGAAAGTAGCATGCGCATTACTTCTTTTGTGTATTGTTCTTTTCTGCGGCCTGGCATTGGCTGACCAGGCGCAAGACATTACAAAGCAATGCATTTTTACTAACAGCGAAAGCAAATACAACATCCGCTATGCCATGGACAGAAACTTTGGCACCTCCTGGATAAGCCGCAGCGAGGCCGAACCATGGATCCTTGTCACGGCGCCGGAGGGCATCCTTTGCTATGGCGTCTATGTATCCTTCAGTACAAAAACGCCCCAGCCCTGGAAGGTGCAGTTGCCTGATGGCGACGGCTGGACCACAGCGGCAAAGGGCGCCGGACAATATTTGCACGAGTATCTGCCGCTGCCAGGGGTGCCGGTGTTCCGCATCACTACGGACACTTCGGTGCCGGCGCGGCTTTCTGTTGCAGAACTGTACGTGCTGGGAGAAGGCAGCCTGCCCGATTGGGTGCAGATATGGGAACCAACGCCTGAAAAGGCCGATCTTATGCTCCTCATCGCCCATCCGGATGATGAATTCGTGTTTTTCGGCGGTCTGCTGCCTGATTATGCTGTGGAACGGGGTTACAGCGTAGCGGTAGCCTGCATGACATACTTCAATTCCCAGCGCATCGCGGAACTGCTGAACGGTTTATGGTACAGCGGCGTCCGGGCGTATCCTTCCATCGGCCTTTTTAATGACCGGTACAGCAAATCGGCCAAGGATGCTTACAAAATCTTAGGCGGGAAAAATGCCGCATGGGAATATGTAACCGCGCTGCTTCGGCGCTTTAGGCCAGAGGTGGTAGTCACCCATGACATAAAGGGAGAATATGGCCATGGCATGCACATGGCCTGTGCCGACGCAGCAAAAAATTGCATTACCCTTGCTGCCGATGCATCGCAATATGCTGAGTCTGCCAAGAAGTACGGCGTTTGGCAAGTAAAGAAGCTATACCTGCATCTATACCCCGATCAGCCCATCCATATGGACTGGGACCTGCCTCTTCCAGCTTTTGGGGGACTGACAAGCCGTGAGATCGCCAACGAAGCGCTGAAACACCACATCAGCCAGCAAAGCACCAGCTTCACCAGCGTCGTTCCTGCGGAGCATAAGCATTCCGCCTATGACTTCGGCCTGGCCTTTTCCAGTGTGGGCGAGGATGCTTTACAAAACGATTTCATGGAAAACATCCATTGAGCGGCCGGTATTGGGGCCGCAAGAAAATTATTGTACCGCTCCTATTGGATGTATGTAATGGTCCGTATAGACATATCCGCAGCTCTGGCAAGTGTATAAGGTATATCCGTATTCCGTTTCCGTGGGCTTTACGACCGTTTCTTTATAAACGGGCTCCTTGCACATTTCGGGCAGCAAAACGGTATTATAGTCCCGGGTTTCCTTGCCGGCAAATGCGATGACAGTATTGTCCGAAACGTCCAGGTATTTGTTCAGCACCTCGCCGACGATGGGTTTGCAATAGGCGCGGCGGTCGGTATTATGCTCAAAAAAGGTGATACGGGCATCTGCACTGCAGCCTTTCACATACCCTGTGCGTGTCCTGTCGGCATTGGTGTAGACTTTGTGCATGCCGATGATTCCACCGTTGTGCACGTATCCATGTACGGAGGCATAGCCTGTCACTTTCACGTCACAGTTTATTATATCAAAATATCCCGCACCAAGTATGCCACCCATAAACTCTTCGGTTTTCATGTTTCGGTCGCCGTCCACAATCACCAGTTCCACATCCGCGGAGCAGCCGGCTATGATGCCATGCCCTGAGCCCACCAGGCCGGCCACACCGCACATATTCCGGGTTTGGTACAGGTAAACGCGCCCCTGTACGCTGCACCCCGTAATCACAGTGTCCTCTGCCAGACCGGCCAGCCCGGCGGCAAAGCAGTTGATCTTGTCGGTGGTAACGCTGACGGATACATTCAATAGTTTCAAATCTTTGATAGCAGCTCCCTTTACCACGGAGAATAAGGCAGCGAAGCAGGTCTCATACTTTTTACGGTTGCCGTCGTACGTATTGGCCAAATCCAAACCAATCCCGGTGATCTTCAGATTATAGATGGTATGCCCGCCGCCGTCCAGCGTACCGTAAAACGCAATGGGCATCCAGTCAATACCCGCCATATCGATGTCATCAGTCAATACATAATCCCCTTGGGGATCCTTGGCAATGGCCGCCAGGGTTTCCGGCGAATTGATGGCGATGGGCGCCACCTCAGCTAAGGCAAACAGTGCAAGACCCCACAGCGCGGCGGTAAGGACAAGCAAGGCCAGTCGTTTCATATGTATCATTTCCTTTGTTTCATGATACCGCCAGTATAGCATCCGCATCGCCTGTATGCAAGAAATGAACCTTTTCAAGCAGGCACAATCATAATTGGCTATACTTTCCCGCGTAACAAAAGCGGATGGCCATGCCCATAAAGCTTAGCCATCCGCTTCTTTCCCTTGAATCACCCAAGTTGAGTCTTATAAAACGTTGGAAGATGTGCATTCCACGTAAATGCTATTGTCCTTGCGGCGGGTCAGCTTGGCCTTGTTGCCTTGGCCGTCGTCGATTGTCATCTTCTCCAGGTCGTATTGGGTCATAAAAGTCACGGCATCGCTTTCCACAAAACCGACCCAGCCTCCGCGGTCACGCTGTGTCTTTTGTTTACCTTCCATCATTTCCTCAATCGTAGCCCTTTTGTTTTCTTCCATGTGTATATTCCTCCTTACAAAGTGCCCAAACAGCATACCGCACTTTCGGGCTTGCCGCAATAACGAGCCCGTTTTTTTTACAATTGGTGCAAACGATGGCGGATTGTTTGTAGAATCATGTGATTTTTCTTCAGTGTTTTTAAAATCACAAGTTTACAGGCAGATATCCGCCTGAAGCGGCTTGTTTCCCGTAAGCCTTATGGTTTGTTCATCGGGTTGTCCGCCACCAACATGCACCTGAAGCATTCCCTTGTGCAAATGCGCGTTGCCTTCCTCATCATAGACGGAGAGCTGTTCCTTTAAGATGTGCAGCTTCACCGTTTTTGCTTTCCCGGCCTTTAAAAAGACGCTTTCAAACGCGCCAAGCTGCCTGATGGGGGCAGAATATGCGGGATCTATAAGGCTGACATACGCCTGTACGATCTCCTTTCCGTCCATCTGGCCATCGTTTTTTACGGTGACTTTCAGCTTGATCCCGTCTTTCCCTGCCTTTGCAAAAAGATCGCTGTAATCAAAGTGGGTGTAGGAAAGCCCGTACCCGAATGGATAGGCCGGCGCTTCCTTCATGTAGCGGTAGGTACGGCCCTCCATGCTATAGTCAGAAAAATCTGGAACTTGCTCCATGGCGGCATAAAAGGTCACAGGCAGCCGGCCGCAGGGGCAGTACGCACCAAACAGCACATCAGTGATGGCGATGCCGCCCATCTGGCCAGGATACCAGGCCTGCAATATGGCGCCAAAATGCTCCTCATGAGGAAAAATGGTGGCCGAGCCCGTCATATTCACAAGTACCATGGGCTTTTTCACGGCAGCCAGCGCATCCAATAGGTTCCGCTGGGACTCGGGCAGGTGCATGGTGCTGCGGTCGCCGGAACCCAGGCCCTCCTCACCTTCCTTGTCACCGTTGAGTCCTGTAACAACGATCACCGCGTCGGCCATTTCCGCCGCCTTGAGGGCTTCTCCAATTCGGTAGTCTGGTGTTTCTCCCCACGGCTCCTCTCCTGAACCGCCCGTTAAGGCGCAGCCTTCGGCAAAGATCACGCGCGCCTTGGGAAGGACCGCTTTGATGCCTTCCAGTACCGTGTGTGTTTCGGATGGCGTGCCGGTATAATTGCCCTTTAAGGCATCCCGGCTGTCGGCATTGGGGCCGATCACCGCGACTGTTTTCAGGCTTTTCCTTTTCAGTGGCAGAATGCCATCGTTCTTTAACAACACCAGCGTATCCCGTGCCATTTCAAGGCTCTTTTTGTGGTGCTTTTCACAGTCGTTCAGCTCATAGGGCAATTTGGCGTACGCCTGATCCTTCATGGGGTCAAACATACCCAGTTTGAACCTGGCCAGAAGCAGCCGGTAAGCGGATTTGGTGATGATCTCTTCGGTAATCATGCCCTGTTTCACCGCCTCCAGCAAATGCGGGAATACCCAGCCGCAGCACAGGTCGCAGCCGTTGTTCACCGCCAGGGCGGCAGCCTGCGCCTCGTTTTCCACCATCTTGTGATGCCTAAAAATATCCTCGATGGCGCCGCAGTCACTGACCACATAACCTTCAAACCCCCATTTTTCCCGCAGCGTTCTTTGGAGAAGCGTGGGAGAAGCGCAGGCTGCCTCACCGTTTAATCGGTTGTACGCGCCCATGACGGAGAAAGCGCGAGCTTCTTTAACAGCCGCCTTGAAGGCGGGCAGGTACGTTTCCGCCATATCCTTTTTGCTTGCCTTGGCGTCGAACTCATGGCGGTCGGCTTCCGGGCCGCTATGTACGGCAAAGTGCTTGGCGGTAGCGACACACTTTAAATATTTGGGGTCGTCGCCCTGTAAGCCTTTGATGAAGCTCACACCCATGCGCGCGGTGAGAAAGGGATCCTCGCCATATGTCTCATGGCCACGGCCCCAGCGGGGATCGCGGAACAGATTGATGTTGGGCGTCCACATGGTCAAACCCTTATAGATGCCCCTGTCTTCCTTTTCCGCCGCAGCATGATGCTTTACCCTGGCCTCGTCGCCTATGATGGAGGCGATCTTTAAAAGCTGCTTTGTATCAAAGCTGGCCGCCATGCCGATGGGCTGAGGGAACATGGTGGCTACGCCTGCCCTGGCCACGCCGTGAAGGCATTCGTTCCACCAGTTGTATTCGGGGATGGAAAAGCGGGAAAGCGCGGACGAGAAGTAAGTCATTTGGCTGACCTTTTCCTCCAGCGTCATCTGAGTAACAAGGATCTGAGCGCGTTCCTCAAAGGAGAGGGATGTGTCCTTCCAGCGGTTGTCCATATGGCCGTTCCTCCGTACAAAATTTGCTGCGACCATTATAGCGCTTACAGGACTATATGGTCCAGATTCATACGGTATCATGCAAAATAAAGCACCTCCTGCCTAATCCCAGACTGGAGGTGCTTTAGATCATATAAGGTTTTGTTTTCCCAAGTGCAATTCGAATTTTCCTTTTCTCTCAAGGGTTTGGGTACTTTGATTCTGTTTTGAAGCGGTTATGGTACAGGTGTGGCTTCCGGGGTTTTTGTAGGCAGCACATCCGCATACAGCGTGTTCTGCGTCTTGATGCCCGCAACGCCGTCCGCCGTGAGACCGTAATCCTTTTGATAAGCTTTCACGGCCTTTTGTGTGCCGCCATAATAGCCGCCGGTGACGGTGCCCAAATAATAGCCCATTTCCTTCAGCTTCATTTGCAGCCAGTACACATCCGCTCCCTTGTCACCCTTGCTCAGGGTTCGGAAAGGCTGGGGTGGCTGCTGCTTCCCGTCATACGCGGGAGGCGCGGTAGGTGCCGGGGTGGATTTGGGAAGCATGTTCTTCCAATTGAGCGGTGCGGGCTTTACGGCTTGTGTAAGCTCAGGGTCGGAGGGCAGTTTATTCGTAACGGTCACCACGGTGCCCTTGCCCGCGTTTTCATAGATCCACTTGGCGTCGTCAACCAATAAGCGGATGCAGCCGTGGGACGCCCGCCTGCCCAGTTGACTGTAGGAGCCCACCGCCAGGTCCATAGTGTTTTTCGTATTGTAAATCACGGAATGGAACCCCATGCCGTTTGCAATGGGTGTCCAGTATTGTACATAGACATTGAACTTGGGGAATAGCGGAAAGCGGGAACGGCCGGTGCCCAGCTTCCAGCTTCCTACATCGCTCGGTGTTGCATAGGTGCCGGTGGAGCATATCATCTGCCTTACGATTTTTGTATATTGATTATTTTCATCCAGTCCAAAAGCCGTAACAACCTGGTTTGTCACGTCTATGGTAATGGCGTACGGAACAGGCGTAGGCACCGGAGTGGGCCTTGGTGTGGCGCCGGCCTCCAGCGTTTCCTGATTGTTGAAAACCATATTCCATGTCTTCTCACCGGTTATGCCGTCAGCAGGAAGGCCGTTGGTCTGCTGGAAGGCGATAACGGCCTCCTTAGTCTCGCTCGTGTAGATACCGGTAATCTCATCCATGTAATACCCAAGCTCAAAAAGTTTGGCTTGTAACAGCTTTACGTTTTCGCCCTTGGAACCCTTTTGCATTTTTTTGGTGAACGCAACGAACTCAGTAGCTGGGGGAGGTGTTGTATCCCCGGCTCCCGGAGTTACCACACTGGCAGGCGGTGGAGTGGGCGTCGGCGCCTGGGTTGCGGATACAGAGGGAGACGGCGTTTGGATGGGCGCTGTCGCTTTTTTGGAAAGAGCCCGGCCGGCATCAAACAGAAGTTCCTGGGTTTTTACATCCGCCTTGCCTGTAACGTCCAGACCATTCTTCTTTTGGAAGTCCGATATGGCGTAGTAAGATCCATCCAGATAGTTGCCGCTGATTTTCCCTTCATAATAGCCAAGTTCCGTAAGCCTATTTTGAAGGGCCTTTACACCCTCGCCGGAATCACCTTTTTCAAAGGGATGGAACTTTGCGGTATACAGCGCGGACTGGGTTTTAGGATCGGCAATTCCGTTTTTTTCCAATCCAAAATCGCTCTGAAAATCCCGCACAGCATCACGCGTGCTTTCTTTAAAGAAACCGTTGGCGTCACCGCCAAAATAATACAGTTCCGTCAGCCGCTTTTGCAAACGGGTGACTTCTTCCCCACTGTCACCCATCAAAAGCGCTTGCGGCCCGGCTGGTGCCTGAGCAGCCACCGTGCCTCCTTCGGCCAGAGCATAGACCATGCCAAATAGCAGAACACCGATCAGCATCCAGACTGTGAATCTTTTCATGGAGCACCTCAGCTACAAAGATCATAAGATATTTTCCTATGTACAATAGAGACGCATTATGGCTGCCGCTGGTTCCCCTGATACTGTTTGGAATTGTTACCACCTTTGTTATGCCCAATGGTTGGCAGGATTTGCAGCATTATGCCTGCCAATTTCTTGATGGATAGGAATTGTTGTACCTTGGATGGATATTATCGCTTTCAAGTGCAATACTTGGTTCTTGCCTTTAAACGAAAGCCGCATCATACACAAAAAGGCGGTTAGCCTTAAGATAAAGGCCAACCGCCCCTTGAAAACTTTTGTACTATTCAAATGTTCTCACCATATATCCAATAGTTCTTACACGCAGCAGCAGGGCTCCTACCACCACCAACCCCAGGGAGACGGGCAGCAACACCACCAAGGCCACTCCCAGCGGCGGTCGCACTCGCGCTCACAGCGCTCACAGCGTTCACAACGCTCTTGACGGCATTCACAGCGCTCTTCACGGCATTCACAACGTTCTTCACGGCATTCACAACGCTCTTCACAGCATTCACAGCGCTCTTCACAGCGTTCACAGCATTTCATGTCCCGATCCTTACATTGATTATGACGTGGCCATTGACTTTGGACCCAGGGATTGGAATAGCTATAAAAATACTCATCCATTACGGTTTCCTCCTTAAGCAAAATAGGGCCCGTTTTAAGTATATGTCCACGCATAAGCTGTGGTGTTTTAAGGTTCTGAGAAGCAGTAATGTCTTTGCTTATGCATCGCCCTCCATCATAAGCGCCTTGTCATGTTATCGCAGCCCAAGGTGGTGAGAGCAGCGTCTTTACAGGAAAAGTCCATACACGCGGACCTCCCTGCATGAATTTTGCGCAGGAATTCTTTATTCTCCCGGCGAATATCCATAAGTTTCTATTTATCTGTTAAATCATAAAGGGGCCGTTATGAAAAAGCTGATTTCCCTGCTCCTGTTGACCGTACTTATGGCCTCCACAGTCATGGCTTCTGCAGGCCCTGCGGCACAAGCCCGCCAAAAGGCCATCGACGAATTCGTACTCTCGCAAATGGAGCTGGGACAGATTCCCGGCCTGGCCCTTGGCATCGTGGAAGATGACGGGATCACCTATCTCAACTACGGTACTTTAGACGGCAGCGGTGCGCCGGTAACGCCCGACACACCCTTTGAGGTGGGTTCTGTAGGCAAATCTCTTACAGCTCTTTGCATTCGCCAGCTTGCCAACCAGGGAAAAATAGATTACGGAGCGCCGGTGCAAACCTATATCCCCTGGTTTACCCTGGCCGATAAAGAGGCGGCGTCGCAAATCAGAATCGTCGACCTGATCTATCACCGCAGCGGGCTTTCGACCGCCGCCGGGGGCATGGCCTGGAGCTATAACAGCAAGTATACCATTGAGCAGGCCGTATGGAATATGCGCAACGTAATGCCCGACCGGCCTGCAGGTACTTCGGAGGAGTACTGCAACCTCAATTTCATCATTCTGGGGCTGGTAGTGGAAAAGGTATCAGGCATCAGCTATTCCGATTACCTGCACGAGCATGTTTTTGAGCCGCTTCAAATGAACAACAGCTATCCCTCCCGCGCAGAGGCGGGGAACGCCACCCTGGCCCAGGGCCATTACGTTGCTTACAGCATTGCCTTGCCAAATTGCACGTCTGTGCCCACTGCCCAGGTACCCGCAGGCTTCCAATACTTAAGCGCCCGGGACCTTACCTCCTACGCCGTGCTGTTTTTAAGCAACGGCTACAAAGACGGCCGGTCTATTATCCCGGATAATGAGCTGCCGGAGCTTTCCCTGCCCTTACCGCCCCCCTCCTATGAGGACAAGCGGTATAACGCCTACTGGCGGATTGAAAGCGGCAAGGTTCCAGGCAATGGCTACCACGGTCATGCGGGGGCTTCCAGTGGCTATACCTCGGTGCTTTTGATTAATAACATGGAGAGGCGTGCTATTGTGGTGCTTGTAAACTGCCGCAACACCTCCACTGTTCCGGAAATCACGGCCCAGAGCATTGGCAACCAGATCGCATCCATATTGAACACGGGCAAGGTTCCATTTCCCCAAAGGACAACGCATCCCGGCCTTTTGAACAGCCTTTTTTTCCTGGCGGCAGCACTTCTGCTGCCCCTCATCAGGCTTGTTTGGGCATCGCAGTTCCTAAAGAGCTTGAACGGGGGAGGAAATCGAAGGAGGTTGACCATTATTTTCTTTACGCTGATTGATGTCCTGCTTCCGCTGTCGATACTCATTGGGCTGCCCATCTATTTTGATAACACCTGGCCTTACTTCCTTGCCACCAGCCTGGAAACATCGCTGCCCCCGCTTGTTGGTGCGGTGCTGCTGGCATCAACCGGCATTATCAAGGCGCTGCTTATGATAAAGCGTAAAAAGACCCTTACGCCCAAATGCTCCGCATAGCTTTCAAAGCCCTGGTTTCCTTGCAAAAAGCATGCAAACTGTGCAGAATATGTATTGGATGGAAATATCTCTTGACAGGGTATATACCTGATATGATATAGTCTGATTAACAAAAAATTACATCCACAAAGGTTCGAAAGGGGATATACAAATGAAGCAGCCATCCGTGCATTTTCCCCTTAATTTCAAAGGAAAGCTTTCCGCTTTTCTTCTGATCTTCCTCTTCATTTTCAGTATCATAGGGCTCCCTGCCGCCCTGGCGGGAGACACGGCCGGCGGCTCAGCCGTCTACATGACAAAAGATATCAGCCCCGCCAGCCTCATGGCCGTGTATAAGGCCTTAAATCGCGAAGCAACCGGAAAGGTGGCTATCAAGGTCCACATGGGCGAGCCGGGCGGGGAGAACTTTCTTTCCCCCGACTTGATAAAGGATTTTGTCCTGTCCGTAAACGGTACCTTTGTGGATTGCAACACAGCCTATGGCGGCCGGCGCGCCAATACAGCCATGCATTTGCAGGCTGCGAAAGACCATGGCTTCGCTGCCGTTGCCCCAGTGGATATCCTGGATGCGGACGGCACGGTGAATCTGCCCATCGAAGGCGGAAAACATCTGAAGGAAGACGTTGTGGGCAGCCACTATGAAAACTATGATTTCTATGTGATTCTGTCCCATTTTAAGGGCCATGAAATGGGTGGCTTTGGCGGCGCAATCAAGAACATGTCCATAGGCATCGCCTCCAAGGAGGGCAAATGCCTGATCCACACCGCCGGGAAAAACAGCCGGAGCATGTGGGGCGGCGTGCAGGACGACTTTCTTGAGTCTATGGCGGAGGCCGCCAAAGCTGTTGCGGATGACTTGAAAGGCAATATCCTGTATATCAGCGTGATGAACAACATTTCCATAGACTGTGACTGCAACCCGCGGCCCAAAGCGCCCGATATGCACGACATCGGTATACTGGCCTCCCTGGATCCCGTGGCGCTGGACCAGGTCTGTGTGGACCTTGTCTACGCGGCGGAGGACGGTAAGTCGGTGATACAGCGCATAGAGTCCCGCAACGGGGTGCATACGCTGGATTATGGGGAACAGATTGGTCTTGGCAGCAAAACATACACGCTGGTGAGCATCAATGATTGATATCCTTCGCCGTGAAGGAATTTACCTGTGGTTTTACTTCAGCGTTCAGTTTGAGCAGATTTTTCCCTACTGGGCGCTGGGGATCCTGCTGGGTTCCGTCATCTCCGTATTTGGGAAAGGGCGCATACACGCGCTCTTTCTTCGGTTACAAGGTAAAAGGCTGGGCATCTTTGGCGTAATCCCGGCCAGTCTTATCGGCATCGCCTCCCCGCTTTGCATGTACGGCACCATCCCGCTGGCTGCCTCTTTTTCGGAGAAAGGGATGCGCCACGACTGGCTGGCCGCTTTCATGATGAGCTCCATGCTTTTAAACCCGCAGCTTCTTTTTTACAGCGCGGCGCTGGGCGTAAAGGCGCTGGTGATCCGCTTTGTTTCCTGCATGCTGTGCGGAATCACGGCAGGGGTTTGCGTCCATTTCTTTTACAGGGATAAGCCCTTCTTTGATTTCAAGGGCTTTGGCGAATCGTCCAATCGCGATACCGACCCGAACCCACTTTGGCGCCTTGTGAAAAATATTGGAAGAAACCTGAAAGCCACAGGGATATATTTTCTTCTTGGCGTGTTTCTTTCCGCCGTTTTCCAGCGCTACGTGCCTGGGGAAGCCTTCGCCAGCTTGTTCGGCAATCAGCGGGGTTTTGGCGTGCTCATGGCGGCAACCATCGGCGTGCCGCTGTACGTATGCGGCGGCGGAACGATCCCGCTTTTGCAGCAATGGCTGCTGGATGGCATGAGCATGGGTGCTGCGGCAGCGTTCATGCTCACCGGCCCAGCCACGAAAATCACCAACCTGGGCGCAGTGAAAATCATTCTGGGCATGAAGAGGTTTTTGCTGTATCTCGCGTACATCATCGTTTTTGCGTTGGTTTCGGGGATTTTGATCGATTGGTTCCAATGAATAATTGCAAATGCGCTTGACTTGAAGTGAACTCCAAGTGCTATGCTGAAGCAGTGGGGTTCCTTTATGTATACCTTTTGTAATAACGCAGCAGCAACTTTTCCTTCAAAAAGGGGGAGGTAATTCTATGCGTTCTCAGCCGGCAAAGTGCCTGACAGCCTATTTCTCCAGGGAAGGCGCCAACTATGTGAATGGCAGGATTATGAACCTGCCCATCGGCAATACGCAAATGGTGGCGGAGATGATCCGCTCCATTCTTGCTTGTGATGCTTTCCGCATCCGTACCGTTAATGAATATCCCATGGAGTATGAGCAGGCCACAAGGGTGGCGCAGGAGGAACTGCGCAAAGGCGCAAGGCCGGAGCTTTTGGCTCATTTAAGCGACGCTCCAGGTTATAAAACAATCCTCCTTGGGTATCCAAACTGGTGGGGAACGATGCCGATGGCTGTGTATTCATTTCTGGAGCAGCATGATTTTACCGGCAATACCATCCTCCCCTTCTGCACTCATGAAGGGAGCGGGCTTGGCCGAAGTGTACAGGAAATAATGAAACTCTGCCCCAGGGCGGATATACGGGAGGGGCTTGCCATCCATGGCGGCAAAATAGGCAGCGCAAGGCCCGAGATCGAAAAATGGTTGAAGAAGAACGGCCTCATCTAAGTAAATACAAAGACGATTGCCCTCCATTTCTTTTTTTTTTCAAAACATTCACATACGCCGCCTTGACACCGAAAATTGCGATATCTATAATAACAATAGACACCACCTATAGAATCTTGCTTCCATTCTGACAGTTAATTCATATAACGAGGCAAATGTATGATAAGGTTTATTGTAGACAGCACCTGTGACCTGCCAGAGGATATGATGAAAGAGCATGGCATACTTATGGTGCCGCTGCACGTGCTTTTAAACGGAAGAGATTACCGGGATAAGGTGGATATTACTCCGGACGAAGTATTTGACGCCATGCGCCAGGGTCAGGTGCCCAAAACATCACAAGTCGGTCCCGAAGATATTGACAGTATATTTCAGTCCTGCTGCGATAAGGGTGAAGACTTTATATACCTTGCTTTCTCCTCCGCACTTTCCGGCACATACCAATTGGCAAAAGTTATCCTGGCGGATTTCGTGCAAAAGTATCCCCATATACGCATGCAGGTGATCGATTCCAAGGCCGGTTCCGTAGCTGTCGGCCTTATGGCGCTGCAGGCCGTGCAGATGATAGAAGCAGGGTATGATTTTGATGCTGTGGTGAAACAGATCGCCTTTATAGCAGATCATATAGAGCATGTCTTCACCATTGCGGACATCGGCTGGCTGGTCAAGGGCGGAAGAGTCAATAAGCTTCAGGGGATGCTGGGCTCCATTCTGGAGATTAAGCCCATCCTTGATGTGAAAAACGGATTTATCAACGTCATCAAAAAGGCCAGAGGAAGCCAAAGGGCGATTGTCATGATGGTGGACACTCTGATGGAGAGGATAGCCACCTTCCCCGGTCAGATGATAGGCATCGCCCACTCCGATAACTTGCCCGGCGTGGAAAAACTCAAATGCCTGCTGACTGAGAAAATTGGGGCTTCCACGTTTATTATCAGTAAAATCGGCAGCGTGCTGGGCAGCCATATCGGCATTGGCGGCCTGGGATTGTTCTTCTTCAACCAGCAGCCGGAGCCGTATTTTCATCCCGGAGCATAAATACAAAAAAATGGAGCGGGGGATGGTTTAAATCCCCCGCTTTTCGTATCGAAAAAGTGTCATTGCCTCTTTTTCGGGGCCAGGCCAACCGGCTACTTCACCATTTCACCATTTGAAAAATCCACGCTGCCCGTTTGGATAAAGGTTACGGGAAGGTTTTGCATCCCCCTCGTCTCCCGCCGAAAGACGAGCTTATTAAGCATTGCCTGCCGCTCCGTATCCTCCTTAAGCGCATAAGGGCGGTAATCCCCTGTGCCCTGGGTGCGGCAGGGGATTACGGTGAAGTTCACAAGTTCCGGTCCTTCCTTTGTCAGACGGTATCGAAGCTGGAAGATGCCCGTGTCAGGGTCAGCTATGCCCATGGTGCCGAAGGTGAAATTCCCCACGCTGTAGAAGATAGGCTTACCCTTGTAAAAATGCACAGGCTGAAGAATATGCGGATGATGGCCGTATATGACATCCGCACCTAAATCCAGTATCTTCTTAGCGTATGAGTACTGCCCGCTGCTGGGGGCCGTGCGCAGTTCCCGGCCCCAATGCAGGCTGGCGATCACAAGACTGCAGCCCTGATCGCGTAAGCTTTGAATCCTCTTTTCAATCCGTTTTATATCGCTGTCCTGAGGATATGTAAAGCCTACAAATCCGATTTTGATACCCTTTACGTTATAAGCCAGTATCTGATCGGTCATGCTTACGGTTCCGGGGCTGATGGTGCCGAAATGGGAAATTCCCGCATCGTCCAGCGTTTTCATGCTTTCCTGATAGCCTGCGGCCAAAAAGTCAAAGCTGTGATTATTTGCGGTGTTCACCACATCAACACCGGAATGCTGCAAAACCTGTACATACTTGGGATCGGCTGCCAAGTTTATTCCCTTATTGGCTTGTTTCTTTCCTGTGGTGAACACAACCTCCAGATTCGCCACAGTCACATCGTCCGCGTCAAGATAGGAGCGGACAAGAGAAAAGGGCCATTCGTACCCGTTTTTGTCCACTGTTTTGGCATAACCTTTATCATAATTCCTCGAACTGAAAGAATCGCCAATACTGCAATCTCCGATGAAAGATAAGATAAGCGTATCGCTAGGCGATGCTTCCCCCAGGGCGGAGACAGCAAAGCAGATGAACAACGCCGCCAGAATAAAAAGCGCGACTCTACGCATGCTTTCGTTTCCTTTCGATTTCAAATACAATGTTATTGTAAAGTCACATCTTTTGACTGTCAACGTTTTCTCGTTTCACTTGTTCCATTTCTTTGTCATTTGGGCTAAAATTTGCCATCCCCACCCTTGTGTACCGAAAAAACTTGTGCTATACTTCTTCCGGTTAGTCAAAAAAATAACGAGGCGCTGATCTCTTATGACGCTTACCATTGCCTTTGCTCCATGCATGGTCTGATCCCGGGCGGGATTTGCATGGAGCGGTAAACTCAAAATCCGTCCGAATCAGGCTTTGCATCACTCCACTTCAACAAAATGAATTGAAGGAGCAAAGCCATGAAATCTATACAAAAATTCGCCGGCATGAGGCATTTTCTGATCCTCTGGGCCGGCCAGTCCGTATCGGCGCTGGGCAGCGCCATGACCAACTTCGCGCTCATTCTTTGGGCGTACGGCAAGCAGGGCACAGCCAGCAGCATCACACTGCTGTCGTTTTTCACATACCTCCCGTCGATCCTTTTCTGCTTTATGGCCGGAACGCTGGCTGACAAATGGGACAAGAAACGGATCATGCTTTTAAGCGACCTGGCGGCAGCCATGGGCACGCTGACAGTCTTTATACTGTATGGTTCTGGACAATTGCAGCTTTGGCACCTGTATGGCGTCAATTTCCTCATCAGTTGCATGAACGCTTTCCAGTGCCCGGCTTCCTATGTGGCGCTGAGTTTGCTTGTACCCAGGGAGAAGTATCTTCAAGCCAGCGGGCTTCAAGTGTTTTCCAATTCCTTGGTAACAGTGGTAACCCCAGCGATGGCAACAGCGATCCTTGCCATAGGCGGGCTGAAAACAGTCCTCACAATCGATCTGATAACCTTTGTCTTCGCCTTTTCCTCACTCGCCTTCTTTATCCGTATACCGAAAGTGCCCTGCAAGGAAGATATAATAGAAAAGTTCTGGAAAAGCTGCCTGCAGGGCTTAGGCTTTTTACGGGAACACAGCCCAGTGCTGAAAATGATCCTTTTCTTTTCCTTCATAAATCTGCTGGCCTATATGACCGGGTTTGGCATCCTGCCGGCCATGATTTTAAAGCGTTCCGGAGACAGCCAGGTGGCGCTATCCATGGTATCTTCAGCTGTTGGCTTTGGCACGCTTGCGGGAAGCATTCTGGTAACGCTGATGAAGCCGGGCAAGAGCCGTACGCGCGTGATATTCGGAGGCTGTGCTGTATCATTCTTGCTCTGCGATATCCTTTGGGCGCTGGGCCGGAATGTACCCATATGGGTTTTGGGAGCCTTTGTGGGCAACTTGCCTCTACCGTTTTTAAATGCCAACATCTCTACCGTTATGCGCACCAAGGTTCCTACCGAGCTGCAGGGCAGGGTGTTTTCCACAAGGGACACCATACAGTACTGCACGATCCCCCTGGGTCTTTTCCTGGGCGGATATCTGGCAGACAACGTGTTCGAGCCCTTTATGGCCGGAAGCTCAAACCTTTCTCAACTCCTGTCCCACCTGGTAGGCACGGGCAAAGGCGCCGGCATGGCGGTGATGTTCCTGATTACAGGGGTCATCGGGCTTACTTCCAGCCTGATCAGCCTGAAAAGTGCTTCCCTGCGGAGCCTGGATTCGTAAGAAAAAGGAACGTCCTGATAAATCGGGGCGTCCCTTTTTCATATACGGATTGATTTGCTCCTTCAGTCGCTTCGGTGACAGCTCCCTCAAGAGGGAGGTTAAGACGAAGGAGGCGGAAGGAGTAACCGTTTTGTTTTGTG
The DNA here is from genome assembly GCA_023416585.1 of Bacillota bacterium. GTDB lineage: Bacteria > Bacillota > Clostridia > Christensenellales > Aristaeellaceae > JAEWAH01. The sequence goes on along the minus strand of JAEZHM010000112.1, from coordinate 50,465 downwards.
AAGGCTTTTTCACACTACCTGATAAAATTCGTCCACTGCCTTTTCTCGCGATCCGGGAGCGGGATACCTGCCTTTTTTCCGGCTTCTATGCACTTTAATAGCCAAGCCATGTTCCGGCCCAAGGTACGCATGATCTGCATGCCTTCCAAATCCTTTTGCACTTCATCGGGCTTATTTCCGTGGACCATGGCCCAGTACTGGGAACCCACAACCATCATGTTGGAGATGGTCAGGTATTTGAGCATTTGGTCCAATGCTGCGGTTGTGCCGGCCCGGCGGGCGGAAACGATGCAGGCCGCGGGCTTATGTTTGAAGCAATCTCCGGCGTAGAAAAGCCGGTCCATAAAAGCGATCATGGAACCGTTGGCAGAGGCATAATACACCGGAGAGCCAAAGATGAAAGCATCTGCCTGCTCGCCCTTTTCCAAAACACGGTTCACCATATCATCATCAAACACGCAGCGGTCGGGGCCGGTAGAGCAATGACCGCAGGCGGTGCAGCCCTGAATGGGCTTTGCGCCGATATGTATGATCTCCGTCTCAAAGCCCTCATCCCTCAGGGTTTTCTCCACTTCGCTCAATGCGGTATAGGTGCATCCGTTTTTATGGGGGCTTCCGTTGATAAGCAAAACTTTCATGGCGTTATGCCTCCTTCACAAGGTGGTTTGCATATGCCTATTCTATTACTTCAAAAGTGATGCAATTTCCTGCCCGTAAGCAAAGCATGCAGTCAGAGCTTTTTCATCCGGCACCCACAGCGTGCGCAGCCCGTCGTTAATCATGGCAAAGCCTGCTTCCTCCAACCCTTTGGAAAGCATCTTCACCGCTTCGCCGCTCCAGCCATAGCTGCCAAACGCCGCAGCTTTCTTGTTTTGAAACTTCAAGCCCCGAATCATTTCCAGCAGTCCGCCCAAAGAGGATAGATAGCCGTTGTTGATGGTGGAGGAACCAAGCAGGACCGCTTTGGAGCGGAACACCTGGGTGATGATATCGTTTTTGTCTTCTTTGGATGCGTGCACAAGCTTCACCGTCACGGTATCATCCTTATCCCGGATGCCCTCGGCGATAGCCTCCGCCATCTTTCTTGTTGCGTTCCACATGGTATCATAGATGAGCGTGATCTGATTCTCCTGATAATTGTCGGCCCACCTCATATACTGCTCTACGATTTGAACGGGATTGTTTTTCCAAATCACGCCATGGCTGGGGCAGATCATGTCAACCGGCAGGTTAAGGCCCAGAACCTCCCTGATCTTTTTGATCACCTGCGGTGAAAAGGGCGTCAGGATATTGGCGTAATATTTAGTAGCCTCGGCATAAAGTTCAGATTGATCCACCGTATCGTTGTACAGCGATTCGGTGGCGTAATGCTGGCCGAAGGCATCGCTGGAAAAAAGAATGTTCTCCCCGGTCATATACGTGAACATGGTGTCGGGCCAATGGAGCATAGGCGCTTCCACGAACACAAGGGACACAGCGCCAAGGGAAAGCGTATCCCCCGTCTTCACGGGATGAAAGCGCCAATCCTCATGAAATTGCCCCTTCAGAGATTTTACCGCGTTGGCCGTGCAATAGATGGGTTTATCGGGAATGGCGCGCATCAGTTCCTGCAGCGCGCCGCTGTGGTCGATTTCCCCGTGGTTGACAATGACATAATCGATGGTGTTCAGGTCTATCTCCTGCCTGAGTCTTGAAACGAATTCCTTGTCAAAGGGCTGCCATACCGTATCGATGAGCGCCGTTTTTTCATCCCGCACAAGATAAGAATTGTAGGAGGAGCCTTTCCATGTGGAGTATTCCTCCCCATGGAACCTTTTCAGTTCCCAGTCCACTTTGCCAACCCAGGTTACCTTTTGCGTAAGATCTTTACCCATAGCGATGCCTCCTTTGCAATATATGTCTTATGTATTATACCCATAGCTGCAAATATGTACCGTTGTTTTCACAACGCTTCCCTTTCCATTTTCAGAAAGCGGTGGATATATCCCTTGGTATAGGGACATACCTCAATACATTTGCCGCACAGGGATATTTCTTCGTTCAAAAGCTCTAAGGAAAGCGCCCTGGCCGCTTTCCGGCAGGCAACGGCATCGAAGAATACGTCCCGGTCCATGGTTACATCCCACAATTTTCCGGATATAGCCTTGCCGGGGCAATGGTCCACGCAGGCGGTGCAGTTTCCGCATTTGGACTTGTCAACGGGTTCACCTAAAGTCAAGGGAGCATCGGTCATCAGGGAAGAAATCCGTACAGCCGGGCCAAATTCCCTGGTCACCAGCAGCGCGCTTTTCCCGATCCAGCCCAACCCCGCCCTGGTGGCCACGGTCTTGTGTGGCAGGTCTGTACGGTAACCGGGATGCTCCTTCACATTTACCCTTGTCTTAGCATGGGCGCGATACCCCTTCGCCTGCAAGTACTCCGCCCCTGCCGTTACAATCCCGTCAAGCTTTTCGTTGATTTCATGGTATGCGTCAAAATAGATTCTGCTTGGGCCGCCCGTAATGGATTGCAACACGGGAACAGGCAGCCTTACCGCCACGGATACGCCGCGGCGAAGTTCCCCCTCCACTATTTGGGAAAGGTCACCGAAGCCGCACAGCGACGCGCCTTGCTTAAGCAGAAATTCATGAAACTCTCTGGATAACACGTCCATGTCTGCGCCTCCTTAGGTCACATCGGTTTCCTTTGCGTTAGTTCCTGCCGATTCTATTAGGCCGATGGACTGAAACCCGCTGGCCATCACCAGCGACCGCAGAAGGGGATGGTACAGAAAGGGACACTTCAGTGCCTTGAAAAACAGCTTGATCCGAAGGCTTCTGGTTTCCCGCCGGTAAGCTTTGTGCTTGTTTTCCACGCCGCTCATCAGCACCTTTGAAAGGCGGGCTGCGCTGTTTAATGCCCAGCTGATGCCTTCCAGCGAGCTGGGGCTAATGAACCCCGCCGCCTCCTCGATCAAAAACACATTGTCCCTTCCAAGGCAATAACGCTCAAACGCCCTGGGCCGAAGCACCAGGCAGCCTTCCGTTTTGAGGGGTTCGCCGAAGGAAAGCCCGAAGGAGAGCAGCGCCTGCTTCTGCTTATCAAAGGTTTGACGGCAGTTTTTCGCTTTGTACGCGCCCCCGAACAATAATGCCCCATCCTTGAATATGGACCAGGAGCAAAGGCTTTGGGTGCTTTTTTCAAACACACAGGAGTAAAAGGGGTCTATTTCCTCTCCCGCAAACCATTGCTGCACAGCCACATAGCTTCGAAACTTATACTTGTTGAAAAAGGTACGCCGCACGATGGAGTTGGCCCCATCCGCGCCGATGAGGATTCTGGCGGCAACCTCCTTAAGGCCGCCGTCCGGCCTCTGATAGGCCACATGATACAGGCCGTTTTCCCGCCTTATGCCGCGGCAGACGCCATCCTCCCTGGTCACTGTATCCGGGATCAGGGATACAAGCCATCGGTCAAATCTATGCCGGTCGAGATTGATATAAGAACGGGGATAATACCGGATGCGCTTTTTTGTGATATCGATAGTCTTTACGCTGAATATTTGCGGGCTGACCAGTATCTCCTTGGGCAGTGTCAGCGATGAGCTGGCCAGCGCCTTCTGCGCGTCGGGTGCCAGCAGACCGCCGCAGGCCTTTTCGCCTTTTTGCATGGCGCCGTCCAGCGCAAACACCCGAAGGCCACCAGCCAGCAGCCGGGCGCAGGTGGCGCCGGCGGGGCCCAGACCGATGATAGCCGCATCAAAAACACCAACAGCGCTTTGTGTCATGCCTTCAGATCCAACCACATCACGCTGAGCGTACCATGCTCCTGTATCTTTTCAAAGCCCATTTCCTGATACATGTGCAGCGTGCCGCGATAGCGCTTTTGAAGGTCATCCTTGATATCCACGGGCAGCGTGAGCACGGCATCATAGCCCATCTTCTTAAAATCTTCCACGGCGGCCTTTAGCAAAAGCCTTGCCACGCCCTGCCCCCTGTACTCCGGACGGACCACATAGCATAAGACCGAGCCTACTTTCTTTCCCTCAATGATAGGCTGCATCTCCGTTTTAAGGCGTATGAACTGATCCGCATTGTCGGCGCAGCACCAGCCGATGCATGTATCCCCATCAAAGGCAAGATACCCATGCATCTTTCCATCCTTAATCGCCTGCACAGCCTCTGCGGCGTTTTTCTCTCCGGTGCGGTGCTGCCATTCCTCCTGGCTGCAGTCCGTGTAGTAAAAACGGCAAAAGCACGTAGACCAGTGCGGAGCGTGATGAAAATCCAGGGTGCCAAGATACTGGACAAACGTTTGGGCCAGCTTCGGGCTAAGAGGCTTTACCTTATATCCCAACAAAACAACCTCCTTTTCAAAATCACTGTAAAAGCGGGAACGCCAGCTTCTGGTTTTCAGGCAGGTACATATTCTCCTTGTCAATGACGCGGCTTTCCGTATAGTACCAGCCGGGAATACTCTTCCCCGACAGCGCCTTTATGGAAAACTGTACACCCAGATACCCCATGGCAAAAGGCATGCCCAGCACCATGGCATCCACCTGGCCGCTTTCCAAATACAGATTTCGGTTTTGACCGCAATCCATACCCACCAGGGGAATATCTGTCCCGGAGCGGCCCATAGCCAGCGCGCATGTTTCCGTGCCGGATCCGGTAAGCACCAGGATGCCGTTTATTTGCGGATTTGAAGCAAGCAAGTGAAGCACATCGTCGGCCGTCTTCCCCTCCAATGGTGTTTGTTCAACAATCTGAAGATCCGGCTCTGCGGAAAGCACAGGCATTGCGCCTGTCTTGCGGAGGCTGGCGGCCACATCCGAATCATCCCCTGTTATGAGCAGCACATGGTTAGGTTTCCCCATGCGTTCAATCAGCGCTTTGGCAGCCAACGCACCGGCCTCCTGATGGTTGGCACTGATGGTGCAGTCTGACCCGCCTGTAATGGGCGATTCGCCCAATGTCAGAACGGGTACCTTGCGCCGCTTCGCCTCTTTCATCGGAATCGTAAGGTCTGCACCCTGCACAGGTACCAGTATAAGCGCTCTTACATTCCTTTCCAGCAATTGCATCATCAAATCTGCCTGGCTATTTGCGGCATCGCCGGAGTAGTCTGCCGTTGCGGTGATCAAATCCACTTTTTGCTCCCGGGCCGCCTGCTTGGCCCCCTGCTTCATTTGCAAAGCGCCGGCGCCAATGTCCGTATCCAGCAAAAGGGCAACCGTCCCCCCCGTCACTTGTGTTCTGGTGTTCACCACGGGCGTCAGGCCCCAAATCAGCGCCAGCGCCGACAGGGCGATGCAGAGAATGGAGACGATCACATGCTTTTTCATTCCATCCCCTCCTGGCGTTTGGGCAGGCGTATGAGCACTTCCGTACCCTCATCCTGCACGCTGTTGATGGTAAGGCCGTATTCCTTGCCAAAGGTGAGCTGAATGCGCTCGTGCACGTTTTTTACACCGATCCCCGATCGCCCGGCGGGGGCTGTCAGTATGTTTTCCACCTGCTGGGGCGCCATGCCCGCGCCATTGTCCCGAACACGGAAAATAAGGACATCGTCTTCTATGTAAGAGCTGATCTCCACCAGCCCTTCCTCTACGGAATATTCCTCCAGCCCGTGCTGAATGGCGTTTTCCACAATGGGCTGCACAATCAGCTTGATGGTGCGCAGTTCCAGCGTATCCTCCTGGGCTGTGATGACATAGTCGAACTTGTTTTGAAAACGCATCTTTTGAATGATCAAGTAGTTGCGCACATGCTCCAGTTCTTCCCGCACGGTAATGATATTGCGGCCCTTGCTGATGGAAATTCTAAATAGTCTTGCCAACGCAGTAACCATCACAATGGCTTCCCGGCTGCGGCCACGCTCCTCCATCCACACAATGGAATCAAGCGTATTGTACAAAAAGTGGGGATTGATCTGCGCCTGGAGGGCATTCAGTTCATGCAGCCGTTTGATCTCCTGCTCATGAACGATTTGCTCCATCAGGAGACGGATGCGACCCAGCATATGATTAAACGTGCGGCTGAGGGACCTGATTTCCGCAAAGCCCTGTTCCTGGATGCAAACATCCAGGTTGCCCGCCTCCACCTTTGCCATGATCTTTTCCAGCTGAAAAATTGGCGTTGCCACATGAACGGCGGATAAGACGGCCACCACAACCGCCAGCAATGCCCCGGCAATCAATATGGAAACGGCCACCCGGAACAACTCCGGCTGTATGGAGAGTATTTCGTCCAAATATGCCACGCCCACCATGCGCCAGCGGGTGTAATCCACCGTGGTGATGGTCAGAAGCCGCTCCCGGCCATCCAGCACATCGCGGCACCGGCCAAACACCTGCTTTAAGACAGCCTCCAGGTTTTCCTGCTTTAAGCCTGCGTAGATCAATTGCTGCTGCGGATGGTACACAATCTGTGTCTGGGTATCCACCAGATATACATAACCGCTCTCGCCAAGGCTAATATTTTCGCAAAGGCTTGAGATGGCGCTGAAGGCAAAGTCGGCCATTAAAACGCCTGTCTCCCGCTCACCATTGCGCCTGTACTCCACTGCGCGGCTCAAAGTGATGATCCAGGCGTACTGCCCGGCGAATATGTTCTGCACATAAGGGGAGGAAAAGAACACCGCGGTTGTGCCGGACTTTTGAGGCTTTAAAAACCAACTGTAAGCCGTCACCTCAGAGGCCGGTTTTGCAAGCCCGCCCGCCGTGCCGGCCAGGAGTTCCCCCTTGGGCGAGAACAGCGCCATGGCAGATACATCCTTGCGGCTTTTTTGCAAAAAGGCCATGTCCTCTTCCAAATCGGGCATTGCAACATTCGGGGAAACGGTGACAAGGTTGTTCATGTAGTCCATGGTATCCAGCATTCCGCTCACATACACGCCCAGGCTGGCATTGCCCTGATCCACTGTTTGGCGCGTGCGGTCCATGGCATTTTCCTCCAGAATGTGAGAAAGACGCGTAACCAGGCTGACGCTTACAAACAGTAAAAGCAATATCATCCCGCCCATAAAAAAGGCGGTGATGACCATCTGAAGGCTGTTGCCCTCCGACCTGCGGCGAAAATACCACCTCATGGCCTTTCCTCCCTGGGGTATTTACGGGCCTGAGTCGGAGATATGCCAAAATGCTTCTTGAAGGAATAGCTGAAATAACTTGGATCGTTCAATCCCACCTGCATTGCAATATCTGCGGTTTTCAAATCGCTGCCGGCCAGCAGCGTCATGGCTTTGTCCATGCGCAGCTCGGTCAGGTATTGGTGGAAAGTCTTTTTCGTTTCGCGTTTGAACAGCGTGCTGAAATAGGCGGTGCTGATGTGCAGCCGGCGGCACACCTTTTCCAAGGTGACGTCACTTTTGCAAAAATTGCCGTTCACATAATCAACAGCCTCGCGCGTAAGAAGCTTGCCGGATTCCAACCGCGTTTCCCGTATGGAGCCGGTCAGGTGACGGCACAATTCGCGAAGCATGGTTTCCGTCTCCTCCAGGTTGCGGCTTTTAAGCATATTTTCCAGAGACGGCCCCTGCCCATGGTCTGGATTTGACCACTCCACCTCCAAATCGCGGCCGGTTCGGATGATGGCCAGGAATATTTCCAGCAGATACACCTGATAATCCCGGAAGGAGGCTTTGGATTTACGAGCCTCCTCCATCAGTTGATGCACCAGTTCCTCCGCTTCCCCCGTATTGCAAAGCTTAATGCTGTTGGACAGCGCCCTAAGCGTGATTTCCTCTGCGGCCAGCTGCCTTGCACTGCCTGGCTCCACGTCTGCAATGGCCAAAATTTGCCCATTTTCCAGCAAGGCGGACTGGTCCAGCGCGGAAGATGCCTGATCCGCCGCGTGGTGCAGCTGATGCAGATGCACGCAGGGGTTGCTTACGCCAATGGCGATTGTGCAATCCAAATATCGCTTTACCGTCTGCTGCGCAGTCACCAGCGCATCCATCAGCTGGGAAGCGGGCTGGTATTCTTCCTCCCTCAGCAGGAACAGTACGGCGATCAGCCCGTTGTAATGAAACACATGGCATTGCGTTTGGCCCTGCAATACCTCCTCTACGATGTTCACCACTGCAAACCGCATTAATTCCGGATCACGGCTCAAATCATGCTCTGTTTTCTCGTGCAAGGCAGCGCCCAATCGCAAAAGACTCACGGCATAGCGGGGGCTTACGATGGAAAGCTCATACCGGGCCGCGCTTTTCATGGCCTCGCCTGGAGATATGCCCCCATTTAAAAGGGAAGTAAGCAAAAGCTCCCGAAGTATAGGCAGGCTGCTTCGAAAATGTTCCCTAAGCGTTTTCACGTCGCTGCGCTGGGCAAAATCCTCATCCAGATGGTTTTTAGCGCGGCGCAAAACCTGTATAAACTCGTCAGACGAAATGGGCTTCAATACGTAATCCTTAATTTGAATCTGTATCGCCTGGCGGGCATAGTCAAACTCATCATAGCCGCTCAGCACCACAAACTGCACGGTAGGCAGCGTTTGACGCATGCGCCGCGCCATTTCCAGTCCATCCAGGAAGGGCATGCGGATGTCCGTCACCACCAGATCGGGCGACACGCTTTGCGCAACCTGCAATGCCTCCAGCCCGTTTTCAGCCACGCCCACGACTTGAAAGCCTTCCTGCTCCCAATTGATGATCTCCAAGAGACCGTCGCGAATTTCCGGCTCGTCGTCCACCAGCATCAGTCGGTACATATGGTACTCATTCCTCTATACATATACATTTGCTACAATATAACACAAAACCCGCCGGATGAGAACACCCGGCGGGTGAAAACGGAAGTTGAACAAATGGTATTACATACCGCTGCTTAGAACAAGTATTACAATTCAAGCCTTCCGAAATTTCTCAACAGCAGTATTTTCTCTGTGCCCTTTACGGCCCGCCACCAGTTTTCACTGATGGCAAAAGCTTTTGCATACTTTTCATTGTTCTCAAACCAGCTCCAGGGAATGGACCATACGCCGTTTTGCGGCCTGGTATCAATCAAATAATCCAATTCCTTCTGCAGGATGTCTTCGTTGTCCTTGTAATAGGAGCTGTTGGGCGATTCGATATAGTTGGAAGGCCGTACGCCGTAGTACACCCATTTGGATGTATCCCGCTCGATGGTGTCATGTACATGTTTTGCAAGTGCACCAGTCAGGAAATCACAGTCAAACTGTGCATCCAGCCCCGCTTTTTGAATGCTGTCAAGAAGCGCGCAATACCCGCCGATACCCATGTCGCCATACCGGCCAGGCGTCCTTAGCTTTTCGATGACAGCACCGGTAAACGACGTCGCCTTTTTGTACAGACCGGTATTTATATCACCGTACAGCAATATAAACCCTGCAATCCCCGCCGTGAGACCGATGCTTTCATAGGCGTTGGCTTCCTCATCGTACGTCCACCAGGGCGCGTGGGGAGTGAAGTCGTTGGAGGGGATGCTGAATCTCCAGCCATAGTGAGTCAAGTCGGGGCACGCGGCAAGATAACGGAATATCCCCTGCAGCATGGGATGGTTAATATCCAGAAAGCCGATGGATTTGAGGATATTTACAGCATACAGGGTAGTATAAGGAGAAGAGTTCGGATTCCAGCTGTCCGGCTCCAGGGCATGGCCAAAGCCGCCGTCCTCGTTCTGGTATAAGGACAATTCCGCAAGAACCGCTCCCTGGCTTCCGTTTTCAAAATGATACCGCCATATCGCCAAATCAACAGGCCTTGCATTGCGGTGCATCCATATACTGATTTCCGCAAATGCCTGCGAAGTCAGCTTCTTCATCTGCCATTCCTCCACTAGTCCATCTTCCTTATTCTACCACAAAATAAAAAGAGTGTGTATTGGCATCTTTATCTGCACACATACACACCTTAAGCACTCACATAGTGAAAAAGATTATACTATCAATATTGATCACAATTAAAGTTTTCTTGAGAGAGGTACGGGGAGAGCTTCTTTCTCAAAAGAAGCTCTCCCCGCATCATCTCACAAAACGTATTCCTTTTTCGCCTCGGGTTTGCCGGTCATTTCCCGGCGCTTTTTAGCATACTTTTCGTTTTCGTTGCCCAGCACGGCATAGGAAGCGATTTTGCTTTCCTCCACGCCTGGCTGATTGAACGCGTCGATATCGAACAGTTCTCCGGCGTAGGCGGTAGCCATCTGGAAAAAGTATAAAAGCTGGCCGATAGTATGGGCGTTCACTTCCGGCAAGGTAATGGTCTGGCTCATGCGGCCGGCCCGGTATAGAGCGTATTCGGTGCCGGTCAGCTCCGCGGCAATCAGCTTGTTCAGGCTCTTGCCGCCAAGGAAGGCAACATCCGGGAACGCTTCGCAGCCATGGGGTATGGGTGATTCGGTGCGGAAAGCACCAACCTTCAGGAAAGTGATCACCTTGTCGTAGGGGCCTTCAGTGTACAGCTGGAGCTGGCTGTGCTGATCGGTAACGCCAAGAGCCTTGGTGGGAGTCTGGCCCACATTGACCGCCATGCCCTTGCGGGTCACATTCTTGCCCAGTGATTCGGCCCACAGTTGGCAGAACCAGTCGGCCATGTATTTCAGGCTGTCGGCATAAGGCATGACCACCTGAACGTTAACATCCATATCCTGCATGGCAATGTACTGCAAAACCGCCTCCAGCAGCGCGGGATTCTGCCACACTTCGTCATTCTTGCAGCGTTCATCCATATCCGCAGCACCCGAAAGCATAGCTTTGATATCAATGCCGCATACAGCCGCGGGCAAAAGGCCCACGGGGCAAAGCTCCGAAAAGCGTCCGCCCACACTGGAAGGGATATAGAACAGCCTGAAGCCTTCCGTCTTGGCCAGTTGGATCAGGTTCCCCTTTTCACGATCCGTGGTGGCGATGATGTGCTTTTGCCAGCCGGCGCCCACTTCCTTTTTCAGATGCTCGCTGATGATCAAATACTGGCTCATGGTCTCGGCGGTTGCGCCGGACTTGGTAATCACGTTGAAGCAGGTTTTTTTGACATCGATCACATCCAGCAGCGACTGCATCCGTTCCGGATCGATGTTGTCCTCCACATACAGCCTGGGGCCGCCCCGCTTTTCAGATGGCAGCTCGTTATAATGAAGGTGGTTCAGCGCCTGTTGAACGGCGATGGGGCCCAAAGCTGAGCCGCCGATGCCCAGCACTACAAAGGTGTCGAAGTCCCGGCGGATTTCCGCGGCAACCTTCTCTACTTCGGCCACGATTTCATTCTGGTTGTAAGGCAGCTCCATCCAGCCCAGCCAGCCAGTTCCCCGGTTCTTCTGCAAGGCCTGATTCGCTCTTAAGGCATAAGAAGCAAGCGTGTCTACCTGACTTGCGTCGATCCCGTACTGCAGGCCAAGCGTATCGGTCATCATATGGTTGATATCCAGCGTAATCCGTTGGTTGGACATGAAGATTTCCCCCTCCAAAATATCATGCCAATAAAATGGTCATGCCATTATAGCATAATTTTCCGTTAGGGGAACAGAGAATTTTCTACTTGCTGAAGGCAAACTCAAGCTTGTTCTGAAAGAAATAGTTGTGGGCGAAACTGTTTTCCACAACCGCTGCGACCAGTTTCCCACACCCTGAGAAAGCGCTGTCCCCGATGCTTAACACGGTTTGCGGAATGGAAGCCGACGTCATATATGAACATTCGCTGAAGGCATAGGCGCCGATTGTTTGAACACCGGGCTGGATCAGAACGCTTGCCATGAAATCGCAGGCCATGAACGCGCCATCGCCTATGGATACCACCGTGGCGGGAATGGTCATTTCACGAAGGTTGCCGCAATAGGCAAAGGCGTAAGGCCCCACTTCGGTCGCACCGTAAGGGATATTGGCCTGCTTAAGCCAAGTGCAGTTGGAAAAAGCCTGGGGGCCAATGCTTGTTACCCCATCAGGTACTTGAATTTCTTTCAAATTCTCGCAAGCAGCAAACACGCTTGCCTCGAGCCTGGTAAGGCCCTTTGGAAGCACAACGGATTCTATCTTGGCACAGTTTAAAAACGCGGATTCACCAATAGCAGTAACGCTGTCCGGAATGATAACGGAGGTCAGGTTTTTGCAGGAGGAAAACGCAAGGCTGCCTATTTGGAGCGTGCCGTCGGGAACCTGGTAGGCTGTGCCTAAAAGCGCCTGGGGATATGTATGCAATAGCCTTTGCTGCTTGTCAAACAGCACGCCGTCCACCACTTCAAAAACAGGATTGTCCGCAGCGACTGTTATAGAATTAAGGTTCAGACATCCATCAAACACGCCGGTGCCTATGGTTTTTACCCTGCCGGGAATGGTGATGCTAGTAAGCGATCCGCACATGGAAAACGCACCGCTGCTGATATTGGTAACGCTATTGAGAATGGTCAGCGAAAGAAGGTTTGTGCAGCCGTAAAATGCGTTTTCACCGATGGATACAATCGTCTCGGGAAGCGCTATGGACGTAAGCTGCTCACAGCCAAAGAAAGTACCGTTGCCAATCATCAAGGTGCCGTTAGGAACCTGATAATCGGCGGCAGCCCTTGCGATGGGATAGGTATGCAGCAACTTTTGTACTTTGTCGAACAATACGCCGTCCACCTGTTCATACACGGTGTTTCCGGCGGCCACATCAACGGAAACAAGACCGGTGCAGTTGCAAAAGACACCGGGGGTAATGGATGTAAGGCCGGCGGGAATCACAACGGATGTGAATTTATTTCCCATAAATGCAGCCTGGCCGATGGCTGCCACGGGATGGCCGTCCAATTGATCCGGGATCACCAGCGTACCGGCCTCCGTGCCTGTATAACGTACGATGGATGCTTTGCCGCCGCCATCCAGGGTATACTGAAAGTCGCCAGCCACAGTTATTTCCTGCGCGTGCGCCGCAAAAACCATGACCGCCGTCATCAAGGTTGTGATAAGTAGCAGTACGCCGGGTTTTGTTCTCATATGGTTTCTCCTTGCACGTGGCAAAGCTTAGTCTATTGCAGCAATGAAACCGCTTGAGGAAATATGTTTCCCTTATTATACACCTTTGTCATAATTTTGCAATCAAAAACAGCCAGCGATGCCGGCTGTTACAGGAACGCTATACGAATATTCCACTTAAGGGAGTGAATCGGCGCTTACTTCAGGTGAATCACATAACACTTTGCGCAGGTAACAAATGCTCTTAAGAAGCGCCTGTTCATCCTCCGTCTGGGCGGCGTATGGTTCCAGGATCACATCGCCCTGATAATCCATAGCGTCAAGCTCACGGCGCAAACGAATGAAGTCGAATGTTCCCTGCCCCGGCAGGCACAGCCGGCCCGAGGGATCAAAATCCAGCACATGAACGTGAATAAGCCGCTCTCCCATGACAGGCAGGAATGCAAACGGATCTACACCGGCCCGTACCGCCTGTTTAATGTCCAACACGAAAGAAAGAGCCGGACATGCATCTTTTAAATAGGCCGCATCCTCCGGCAGCTTGAGTGTGCACCAGGATACGTTTTCCCAGGCAAGCTTTATGTTCCGTTCCTCTGCCAGCCTTACAATGCCCTCCACCGTCTCAAAAAGCCTGGGAATGTTTATGGGTCTAAGCCCGCCTCTTAAATCCGGGAAGCCGTGAAAGACGTATACCTTGGCGCCTAAAGCCTGGCCGCAGTCCAGCACGCCTTCCAAGATTTGAAAAGCATCCTTCCGCTGCCGTTCTGACGCGCCGAAAAGGTCACTTTCAAATTGGGTGCCCTTGGCGTGAATGGCCCGGCAGGGAAGGCTTAAAAGCTTTTCCCGTGTGAGATAGCCAAACTCCCGATTGTACTCGCTTACGGTCTCCAGGAATATCTCACATGTGTCAACAGGAAATCCCAAAATTTTCTCCGCCGCATCCTCCGTCTCCAGCCGGCCGTAAAAGGCTGCGGAGGTAAGACCCAGCCGCATCACTCGCCTCCGCCGGACAATTCATCCAGCGACAAGCCGAAGCTTAACACAAATTCAGCCATAAAGGTGTGCACTTCCGGCAGTTCATTTTCCTGTATGGATTTCAAAATGGAAGCCTTAGCCTGAAGAAACTCACTGTTCCCGGCCTTTTCCTCCTCCACGCACTTAATGTAGGCGCAAATGCGGTCGGCCGCCTTCACCAGCCTCCATTCGCACGAATCATCCCGGTGGATAAGATACGGTTCGTACCCCGGTTGAAGATCGGGAGGCAGCATGGACAAAAGCTTTTGGTTTGCCATCTCCTCCAGTTTTTTATATTCGGTGCGCATAAAAGGGTTATGATACTTGACGGGCGTTGGAAGATCACCGGTAATCACTTCCCCCGCGTCATGGTATATGGCCAGCGCCATCACATGATCCGGGTCCACCTTTTTTGAAAAGCGCGCAACAGCAATGGCCGCCAGCCCGTGGGCGATGATGGCTGCCTGAAGCGCGTGCTCCATATCATTTTCCGGCCGGGTGTTGCGCATCAGCCCCCAGCGCTGGATCAATTTCATTCTGGAAAGATAGGCGAAAAAATGATTCATAGACAGCTCCCTTGACAGTATGGATGATTATGTTATAATCATACTCGAAAATTGCATCCACCGCTAGGGGGGCAACACGGTTTTTATCGTGGCTGAGAGGGCGTAAATCCCGACCCTTAGAACCTGTGTAGGTAATCCTACCGTAGGGAAGCGGAGGGCACGAAGGTTTCCTTCGTGACCCAGCCTGAATTTCTTTATAGAAAGGCAGGCAGCCTCTGTTTCCCGCGTGCGTAAGCCGCGGGTTTTCTGTTTCTTGATGGGTGCGCAAGAAAGGAAGGATTTTTTATGTGGAATCTGTTCATGGCATCGGCGCTGGCCGAGGGTGAGGCGGTACCTGCAGCGGAACCAACCTTGCTGCAAAAGGTTTTTGAAAAGTTTGGCGAGGTTTCTTACGTTGGCTGGATCATACTGGCGGTTTTGGTTCTTCTGTTTGTGGGACTTACGGCCATTTCCCGGCAAAAAACTAAGTGGACTTCAAATCTTCTAGCCTACGCTGCCCTGTCCATCGCACTGGCCTTTGTGCTCTCCTATATCCGCTTGTGGCGTATGCCCCAAGGCGGTACCGTGACGCCCGCCAGCATGCTGCCTATGATACTCTTCTCTTATGCATTTGGCATAGGGCCGGGTCTTGTGGCTTCCCTGGCCTACGGCCTTTTGCAGGCCATTCAGGATCCCTATATTGTAGGCTTCTGGCAGTTCCTGCTGGATTATCCCATTGCTTTCGGTGTAATTGGTTTGACGGGGCTTTTTGCAAAAAGAAATAATAATTGGATGCTCTATGTGGGCATTGGGGTGGTCAGCATTCTGCGCATGGCCTGCCACACATTAAGCGGCGTCTTGTTCTTTGCGGAGTATGCCGGCGACGTGAATCCTTGGATCTACAGCGCAGGCTATAACTCCTTCGTACTGGTGGACGCGGCGATTTGCATGGTAGTGGCCTTGGTAGCCGCGCCCAGGGTACTGAAGCTGATGAAAGTGAAATAGCCATAAGTAAACATTTTTTCATAGCAAAACGCCGCATGATATCACGCGGCGTTTTGCTGTTCTTTCCTTAACAATAATCATGGCTTAACTTCCACCTTCGCCCCCAGGCGGTTAAGCTTCTCGGGAAGGTCCGCATATCCTCTTGCAATGTTTCCGCCAGGGTCGCTGATTTCTGTTTGCCCCTGGGCGATCAGCCCGGCCAACATCAGCGAGGCACCGGCCCGAAGGTCTGTAACGGTCACGGGCGCTCCGGTAAGCGGCACGCCGCCCTCGATCACGGCCACACGGTTGTCCAGCCTGATGCGCGCACCCATTCGTTTTAATTCCTGAGCGTGCATGAAGCGGTTTTCAAATATGGTCTCCAAAAAAACACTGGTTCCTTTTACCGACAATGCCACCGTCATCATGGGCGCTTGCATATCGGTGGGAAAGCCGGGATAACTTAACGTACGAAGTTCAAATGGATGAACTGCACGGCCTGAAATACGCAAGCCACTCCTGCTTTCCTTCACCTGCACGCCGGCCTCCTGCAGCTTGAAAAGAACCGCTCTCATATGCTCCGGCCGCGCTCCCTGCAAAAGCACGCTTCCTTTTGTAATGGCTGCGGCACAAGCCAGCGTTCCCGCCTCAATGCGGTCCGCAATAGGCTGGTACGTACAGCCGGATAAAGCTTTCACGCCCTCCACCCAGATGGTGCCCGTGCCTGCGCCCATGATTTTTGCGCCCATTTGCGTAAGGCACATGGCCAAATCTGTAATTTCCGGCTCCTTGGCCGCGTTTTCAA
This sequence comes from Bacillota bacterium, assembly GCA_023416585.1. Lineage (GTDB taxonomy): Bacteria > Bacillota > Clostridia > Christensenellales > Aristaeellaceae > JAEWAH01. The sequence continues at coordinate 34,236 of JAEZHM010000112.1, read as the reverse complement.
TCCTGGTGATGCCATCGGCCAGGGTAGCAGCCATAATGATGTTTTCCGTCGCGCCAACGCTGGGCAGATCCAGGTAAATGTTGCCGCCTTTCAGCTTGCCCTTTAGCGTTACGCTGCCGGAGGATATCTCCACTTCCGCGCCTAGCGCCTGCATGCCTTTTACGTGCAGGTCGATTGGCCTTTGGCCTATGGCGCATCCACCGGGCAGCGCCACCCTGGCGTACCCTGTGCGGGCCAAGAGCGGACCCATTACCAGCACAGACGCCCGCATGCGCCTGATGCTCTCCTCATCGCTTGGATTGTGTGGTTTTTTGGCAAAAGCGGTAACTGTGCCCCCGCTTTCCGTTGCGTCTGCCCCGCAGTCACGCAAAATATGGATCAGCGTTTGCACGTCCGTCAGGTTGGGCACCCTTAAGATAGACAACGGTTCTTGAGTCAAGAGTGACGCAGCCAAAATTGGCAATACGGCATTTTTTGCCGTATTGATTTCTACTTCGCCGCTCAAACCAGAACTTTGGGATACTACATAGGTAGTCATAATCTGCATCTCCCGAAAGTGGCCATAATCGGCCCGGGAGCCGCGTTTTTCACAAGTGTGATGGCCATACACTTCCCTCCTGTCGCATTCAGTTTCTCCTGCGAAGGAGCAAATATTCTGATGGAAAATGCCGCGAAAAGGTGCTGGCGAACGGATTTTGGCATCATATCGCGCTGCGGCTTAACCGCCCTCGTCCATACGCGGCAGATTTTAATGCTCCTCTTCCGGCAACAATTTTTTCTGGATGAGGCTTCCCAAACAATGCGGTTTGTGGTAAAATAACAGAACAAGCGTTCTTGTTCGGAAAATGAGGAAATCATTTTCTAGACATCCGGAGGATGTATGAACCGTTTTGTTTTGAAAGCTCCCTACACCGCCACAGGCGACCAACCCCAGGCCATCGAGGCACTGGCCAAGGGCATTAATAATGGCCTTGCAGACCAGGTGCTGCTCGGCGTGACCGGATCGGGCAAAACGTTCACGATGGCCTCCGTCATTGAAAAGGTACAGCGTCCCGCACTGGTCATTGCCCACAACAAAACGCTGGCGGCGCAGCTGTGCAGCGAGTTCAAGTCGTTTTTCCCTGACAGTGCGGTGGAATACTTCGTCAGCTATTACGACTACTACCAGCCGGAAGCATACATCGCCTCCTCCGATACTTACATCGAAAAGGACGCCTCCATCAATGAGGAGATCGACCGCCTCCGTCACAGCGCCACGGCGGCACTGCGCGAACGGCGGGATGTGATCATCGTTGCGTCTGTCAGCTGCATCTACTCCATGGGCGACCCCAAGGAGTATGAGGGGCTGATGCTTTCGCTTCGCCCCGGCATACAATTAAGCCGCGACGTTCTTTTACGAAAGCTTGTGGACATCCAATTCGAGCGTAATGATCTTGATTTTTCCCGGGGCACTTTCCGTGTGCGGGGCGACGTGGTGGAAATCATCCCTGCCGGAGAGTACGACCACGGTCTTCGGGTGGAATTTTTCGGCGATGAAATCGAGCGCATCAGTGAGATCGAAGTCACCACCGGCCATGTGCTGGGCACGCTTCTGCACGCTGCCATCTTCCCTGCCACCCACTACGCCACCGATCCCGAGGGCATGGAAAAAGGCATCCAACAAATCGAGCAGGACCTTGAAAAACGCCTGCAAGAGCTGAAGGATGACGACCGCCTGCTGGAAGCCCAAAGGCTTGCGCAACGCACCCGCTACGACATTGAAATGATGCGGGAATTGGGCTACTGTACCGGCATTGAAAACTACAGCCGCTACTTTGACGGCCGCAATCCTGGCGACCCGCCCTTTTCTCTGCTTTCCTACTTCCCCGAAGACTTCATTACCTTCATCGACGAAAGCCATGTCACCGTGCCCCAGGTGAGAGCCATGTACCGGGGCGACAGGGTGCGCAAGGATTCACTGGTGGAATATGGGTTCCGTCTTCCATCAGCCTATGACAATCGCCCGCTTTTGTTCGAGGAGTTTCAGACGCGCATACATCAAACGATCTATGTATCGGCAACCCCTGCACCTTACGAGCTGGAAAAATCAGGGCAAATTGTAGAGCAGATCATCCGCCCCACCGGCCTTATCGACCCGGAGATCATTGTGCGCCCCGCCACCGGGCAGGTGGATAACCTGGTGGGCGAGCTGCACGAGGTCACAAAAAAAGGCCACCGCGTACTGGTGACCACCCTTACCAAGCGCATGGCCGAAAGTTTGACTTCTTATTTAAAAGACCTGGGCATCAAGGTGCGCTACCTGCACAGCGATATTCAAACCATGGAGCGCATGGAGCTCATTCGCGACCTGCGCCTGGGCGAGTTTGACGTGCTGGTAGGCATCAACCTTTTGCGCGAAGGCCTCGACCTGCCCGAGGTGGCGCTGGTGACCATCCTGGATGCCGACAAGGAAGGCTTTCTGCGCAGCGAAACATCCCTGGTGCAAACCATCGGCCGTGCCGCCCGTAACCTGGAAGGCCGGGTCATCATGTATGCCGATAAGCTCACCGATTCCATGATGCGCGCCATACAGGAAACCAACCGCCGCCGCGCCCTCCAGCAAGCCTACAATGAAGCCCACAACATCACGCCCCAAAGCGTTCAAAATACCGTTCGCGCGCTTCTGGAGATCACCCGCCAGGTGGAGGAAAAGTCGCCCGAAGTCCTCTCCGATGACGAAAAGCAGACCCTTATCCTGCAATTGGAAGACCAGATGCTATCCGCCGCCCACAGCCTCGACTTTGAAAAAGCCGCCAAGCTCCGCGACCAGCTCTTCACCCTCCGCGGCCAGGCCGTGGAAAAGCAGGATGAGCAGTCCCGCAGGAGACGGCGTCCGAAGAGACGGTAACCAGGGGGCTCTGATCCGCAAGCTCAATCGTCGCGCTGCTTCGCTGCCGCTCACATCGCTCGTTTCGCTTGATTCCTTCGCCTCGCTTCATCCGCCACTGGCGGCGCTCGGTTCACTCACCCCTGGACCCCTGCCAAAGGGATACATCCCTTTGGCATAATTTTGTTTATTGGTTTGTTCTTAGCGCTTTTCTAGCTCTTACAAAACTTCATCTTATTTCATGTAGGCTTTCGTATCCAATCAGGAAGCGAATATGATTCTGCTATCCTGTAACATTTCATCATATCTAAATTATAACTGTCAACTAATACACCAAAGGTATACAAAACTAGAGCAACAAGGCACCCCTCTTTATCACCATATCTTGCAAGTTCGAGCCACCAATTTGCTGCATTTCGAAAAAGTTCTGTATTTCCTGCCAATTCAGTAAAGATGTTATATGCGGCTAAATGATCGATATCACATGAACAACCCAATAATCTACATAAGGCGATATTCATTCTTACAATATAACGATTCTCTGCAAATGGAGCATTCTCTAAAACGCATTCGAAGTGGTTAAGAACAGATTGAGATAGAAGCTCAGGGTTAGCTTCCCCACGTCTAATCATACATGCAAGATCACTTCCACACATCAATTGCCCTGCTTGCATTCCTTTTACAAACCAATCTACGGCTGCTGAATAATCCTTTTTTGAATATGCACAAACGCCTGCATCTTCGAATTGATTAAAATCTTTGTTCACCCTATTCCTATTGATTTTGCTTTGCAGTTCTTTTCTCTCCCGCATTTTCCCAGGTTCGTGAGCATATAAAGAATCAAGTTCCTCCATTGCTTCAATATATTTATGGGTTGCTGCTCGTTCTAGGTAACTCCTAGCCAATCTTGTATCTGCTGATATTTTAGTTTTTCCAGAATAAACGTGATATAACATCCATAAGGCATAATCGTTGTCATTCTCTCCGAGGCCTTTTAAATCTTCCAAAGTATTAGTAAGAACAATTTTATCATCATTGGTACATAGGATTTTATAGTCATACAGTATATGTGCGCTATTATTACCACGTTCTTTAGCTCGCAATAAGTAGCTAATATCGAATGAGCCTATCCTTTGATATACTAAAAACAAGTAGTATGGAGCATATATGTCCCCTTCATCATCTGCTTTTTTGAGCCAGCGGACAATTTCTTCACTTGAAAAATGAGTATAATTATTAAGATGCATATCAACAATTTCAATGATTGCTTTTATACAATCTTGATCTGCAGCTGAACGAAGCATATTTACACCTGACATAACATCTTGTTCTACATAAATTCCTACAATTTGCAGTTTACCTAATAAAGCCATAGCATCAAGATTACTTTTTTCATGAGCTCGTTTAAGCCATAATATTCCTTCAGGGATGTTTGTCCTAAGCCTTCCATTATCAAGCTGCTCTTCACCAAGTCTATACATAGCTTCAGCATTTCCTTCATCTGCCGCTTGCCTAAAATAAGTATAAGTCATAGGATGCACTTGTCCATTATTATATTCTGACAAAAGGAAATCAGCATACTGAAACTTTTCTTCAGCAGTTCCAGTATCGGCGGCCTGCTTCAAATATTTCTGTGCTTTTTTATTATCAACGTTAAAGCCATTAATTCCATATCTATATGAATCTCCTATTGCTGACAACGCGTCTACCATGCCAGAGTCTGCAAGTGTATTAAGAATTCTTTTCCCTTCATCTTTTTCTTCGATTTTAGACGATTCTAATAGGCATATCGCATAGTTAAATCCGCCCAATCTACTTCCCTGGTCCCATGTTTGCTTCCATATTGCTGCACCTTTATCGCACATGGATTTGTCATCCCACTCAACGACATAAATATATGCCAAACGATTTTTCATGACAACATTATTCCCCGGAATATCCAATAAGGCAGCGGCCCTCCTTATATCCTTTAGTATTTGTTTGCCTTTTGCCAAGATGCAAGCCAATTGAAAATGAGCATGCAAATTTCCTTTTTTTACAGCCTGTTCCAACAATTGAATGCCATATGCAAATTCGCCAGTCTCATCCGTTACATTGTGATATCCCAAAACTGAAGTAGCATCAATGAATCCATTGTCCGACATGGTTTGCAGATACTTCAGAGCATATTGTTTTGATTCTGTTGATCCCACTGCAACATAATAGTAATCATATAAATATTCACATGCATAATTCAACTGTAAATCGCATGCGGTGTTTATTGCATCATCAATAATTGTATTTTGCATTTGTTGCTTATCAGAACCATTTGTTGAATCAATTTTCGGTATATTTTTTTTCTTATCGCTAAGCAGTGAATGTATTAAAAACAGAAGAGCGTTTTCATCTCTTTTCACTTTAGCACTTGCAACAAAGCGACATCCAATTCTCTCCCAGTTAGCATTTGATTTCTGAGGTCTATTAGCGTGTATCACCAAAATAGATGCTGGAACAGTATCAATCTTATTCGTATTATACAAGTCTAATACAGTTTGCATTCCGCTTTCCCATTCTGCACAAGTATATCCGTTAGTTCCGACCATGCTTTCTGCAAAGCCATGATAACGCAGACCAAAAATTCCTGTTTCAGGATTGTCAAGTTGATCTTGGACAGATAATAAGTCACATCTTATAACATCTGAGTCAATATCATTATTACCTGTTCTAGCACGAACCCAACACAGTAATAGCTCCATGTCTATTGTAAATTGTTCAACTGATTCTGCAAGAACAAGTAGCATTAATATAGCTTTACATGTTGCAGATTTTAACCATACCATGCGCATACGTCTAAAGTAACTATCTATCGTAGGATCAATATTTGTAAGCGCATCTTTTCCATTAATTGAATATGCCTTAGCTGCTTGGCTAACCAAAATTGGTATACCGTTTGTCCTTTGTATAACCTTTTTTAAAAACGAATCATCTTTATGACCCTTGTTTAGTCCAAGAATAATTGGAATCTCTTGCTTTCTAAATATAGAAAGCGATTTGCTTTGTGTGTTACTAAGCATATCTTCAAGCTGTTTTCTAATACCATTCTCTTTTCGCATTGTTAAAAGAGCAGTAGCCCCCTGCGGTAGCGACATGGGCAAAAAGCAAAACGCATCTTTTGAAAAAGAAAATTCATCCATCGCATCAACTATAATTAGCACATTCCCGACTTCATCAACTAATTCCTTGAGGGCAAGCGTGAGAACATCAGCGTAATTACTTTGCTCATCAAAATTTATTGGTGATACAAGTATAGAATTTACTTGTGCCATCAGTAGTTGAAATGCCCTTTTTGATGTTTTTGTGCTCTTTCCAAAGACACACAGCATATTAGGCAACCAAGGTGCAATTCCACCCGCCTTACTCCCTGAACCAATAATTATTTGAGCATTCGCCTGATTATATAACAGATGGCTGCACAAGAGAGTTTTGCCAAAACCTTCGCTTGCCTCAAGAAGCAAATATTGACCATCTCCTAATTGCCAAGCATCAGTAATCCATTTAACTACTTCTGCACGAAGCTTAAACTCTTTCTCATCACGTTCTATCTGCTCCTTGATACCAGAAAAATAGCCATATATATCACTGTATCTTGTCAAGTAATTTGGGTGAACTATATATCTAGATAAAGATGACTTAAAAGCGTTGATATCTTTCTCAATTGGTTGTATACATGCACAGTACAAACATGATATATCATTACAAGAAGTGCATTCCTCATATGTGATGCCTATTAACGAGGATAATAAAGATCGCCATTGATTAACAGTAATCAATTCTACAATGCCACTCTTTGGAACCGAAGACAGGTTCGAAACAAATGGGAATCTAGGGTCTTCAACAAAAATGCTGTATATTTTATCGGCTAGACGAAGAGCTAACGAGTATTCTCTCATACTAAATATTTCTTTCCATATTAAGGTATCATGACTGTTAAAGCTACTAATCTTTGAATTGTGATCCGCAGAAGAGGACAAAATGTAGCTTTGAATATATGATAATAAAAAATTTTCCTTATCAAACTGGGAAGGTATATAATTTACATTTCTTGAATGATCGTCTTGCCTTCTTAATTCTGAGGCATTAGCAGGAATTTGTGCTTCTAAAGGCGCACTGAAATATCTAGAACTCCCATCGGCTTTTTTAGATACTTGCCATGCATTATTACTAAAGCAATAGCAAGTTCCTTCAACTTTTTTGCTCTCAGTATCAATTATTCCGACTACGCATCCACAATCAACTTGATCATCTTTTACTAGGGCTCCACAGACAACTTGTGTAGCACCGTCGTCTACCTTTACACCTAGATCATGCGCATGGCCACATAAATACAACTTAGTATTCGTATATTTTACTAGCCAATTAGCCAATTTTTTCCCCTCAGCACCCGTTAAAAAATCAAACCCATGATGACCAATAACTATTTGTATATGCTCGTTATCTATATCATTAATAAGTTTTTTTTGCAAAATATCACTGCAAATATAGAGATGTTCCCGGTCATCATCTCCATAGGATGTAAGGCAAGTATTGAGCAAAACCACATCTAGCTTGAACTCAGGTAATGACTTAACAATACATGGATAAGTACACAATTTTGCATATTCTTCATCCATTAATTTCGCACAAAATGATTTATATGCTTGAAGCCCCATATCAAACGTATAAAGCATGTTTAAATTTGTCGATTCTATATTTTTAATACTTCCTAAAGCCCCTGCTCGCATAGAACTCCTATTTATATCATGATTTCCTGGAACAAGGAATACATGATCGTATTGACATGTTGCTTTTTCTATAAACTCTTTAATAAAAACGATAGTTGCTTCATCGAAATTATTTCGGTATGAAAAGTCTCCGGTCAAAAAAATCAAGTCAAAATGCTGTCCAAAAAACTGCTCTTTGAACGAATTTCTAATATCTGTGGAAGCCAAATTGTTATATGCATAGTGAATATCTGATATTTGAATCCATTTATATTGCGCCATATTATCACTCTCTTGTTATCGATATCTTCTGTACCAAACTTGCTAATGAAATTGTATCACAACCTTACAATAATTGTCCACATTCCCTACACAAGTGGATTTTTCGTTAATTTCAATGCAAAAACACAAAATCAATGAGTGGTGCAGGTAAGGAGATTTTATACAAAACTCCTTACCCGCATATTTGAGCCTACGTCCCCCGTTACCCCTCCACCGTAACCTCCGCTGCGCGGTAGAGCTTGGCGTAAGCGCCGCCTTTTTGAAAAAGGGCGGTATGGGTGCCTTCCTCGGCTACCTGCTTTTCTTCCAGCACGATGATACGCTTGGCGTTTTGTATGGTGGACAAGCGGTGGGCAATGATGAACGTGGTACGGTTGGCCATCAGCCTTTCGATGGATTCCTGCACCATCCGCTCGCTTTCGTTGTCCAGCGCGCTGGTAGCCTCATCCAGGATCAAAACCGGCGGGTTTTTTAGGAAAACCCGGGCGATGCTGATCCTTTGCTTCTGTCCGCCGGATAGCTTCACGCCCCGGCTGCCGATGTCTGTATCGTAGCCATTGGGCAGCTTTTCAATGAAGTCGTGAGCGTTGGCCTGTTTGGCCGCTTCTATCACTTCCTCCAGGGTGGCATCCGGCTTGCCATAGCGGATGTTCTCCAGCACGGTCCCGGAAAACAGGTACACATCCTGCTGCACAACGCCAATATTCTTGCGCAGATCCTTCAGCCGGATATTTCTCACATCCACCCCGTCCATAAGGATTCTACCTTCCGTGACATCGTAAAAGCGGGGGATCAGCGAGCAAAGCGTAGTCTTCCCCACGCCAGAGGAACCGACTACGGCAACGGATTCGCCGGCTATAACGTCCAATGAAAAGTCTTGAAGCACCGGCTCCTGATCATCCTGATAGCCAAATGTAACGTTTTCAAATGCAATCCGGCCTTGCACATCATCTAGAGAAACGGCATCTTCCCGGCCGCTGATGTCCGGTTTCGTTTCCAGCATCTCCATGAACCGTGCAAACCCTGTGCTTCCCTCCTGGTAGAGCCTGATGAAGTTGAGCATTGTGTTGATGGGTTCATGCAGTATTCCGATATACAGCGTAAAGGCCAGCAGATCCGCCAGGTCCATGGTGCCACGAATGATGCAGATGCCCCCGAATACCAGTATGACCAAGGTAAACAAGTGGGGAAAGCTTGTCATCACATCGTAGAAGAAGGCTTCGTTTTTGTATACATCCTTCCGGCAATCAAGAAACCTGCGGTTTTCCCGGTCAAACTTTTGCTGCTCAATCTCCTCATTGGTGAAGGACTGCACCACCCTGATCCCCGAGAGGGAGTCTTCCACCTGGGCATTCACATCGGCAATGCGCTCCCGGCCGCGCTTATAGGCAGCCTTCATTTTGGGATTGAAGTAAAGTGCATACAGCACCATCAAGGGTAAAAGCGAAAAGGTGACAATGGTCAGGGGAACATTGATGTTCAAGAGCACTACAAAAGCGCCCACAAACTTGATCAGGAACATCAGTATATCTTCCGGACCGTGGTGGTAAAGCTCGGTCATCGAAAGCACATCATTGGAAATGATGGACATCATCCGCCCGATCTTCTGCTCATCATAGAAGCGGAAGGACAGCTTTTCATAGTGGGCGAACAATTCCGCCCGCATGACAGTCTCCATCTTGGCGCCCATCACATGGCCCTGGCAGCAATATACCATGTTGCATACGGTCAAAATCAGGATCAGCAAAAGCATCAGCCCGCCGGAGAGCAAAATCTGGAACAGCGCATTTTCAGGGACACCAACAAGAATCTGCTTGGTAATATAGCGGGAAACAAGGGGGATGGTCAGCGTCACGCCTGCCGATACGAGGGCACAGCCCATGACCAAAGAAAATGTTTTCAGATGCGGGCGGTAATAGGAAAGGAACTTTCTAAAACGCGGATTCATGCATTCTCCTCTTTCTGTCTGCCATACGGCTTTTCTTGCGGCCTGAGATTTATGTTGGCACACAAAAAAGCACCTCTGCAAAATCAGAAGTGCTTGAAAAAACTTAGGCGAATGCATCCGCCTTCATTACAAGACTATATTGACCGATGGAACGGGCAATACAACTTCCGATTTTGCATGATGCTTGATCTGGCTGTCATACTGCCACCTCCTTTTCAAACTACAGCTATTGTATGGTATTTTTGCCAAACTGTCAAGCTCTTTTACCGCCTTCCGGCGAAGGTGGCTGGAGGAGGCCGGCCAGCAGGGCAGTATGCGTTCGGCTTACAGCCGGTCCAGTTCCGCGGGAGACAATTTCGAAACTACTGGCTTTCCATCCTTGTCCATAAGCACCGTCATGCCACCTGCATAGCCGTTTTTGTGGAAGATGTAGTTGATGCCCGTTTCTTTGTCCACCCAGATTTCCATAATGTTAACAGTACCTTGAGAATAAATTCTCACAAAACGCTTGTCATTCACAAAACCATCCCTCTCTTTACCTAAACTCCACATTCACAATACGCCATCCTGATTACATATCCTTCCCTGATTGACGGAACACCTCGTTTTTCAGTTTCAAAACTTGCATTGTCCCTAACTTCGTCAAGATACTTTTATGCAGAACTCTGATATGGGATTCCAAAGGGGCTGTATTCCGGCTGGCTCAATCATCGCGCTGCTTCGCTGCCACTCGCTTCGCTTGTTCCGCCAGCCTCCTCCGCCTCGCTTCATCCCTCCATCTGACTCAATCGGCGCGCTGACTCGCTACCGCTCGCATCGCTTGTTTCGCCAGCCTCCTCCACACCGCCCTATTCTGCCACTGGCAGGGGTGGTGTTCCGGAGCCACAGGCGGTGCTTCGGCTACGGAGCCACTGGCGGGGGCGATGTTCCGGAGCCTTTGACAGGGCCCCTGGTGAATGTTTGTGAAATTTTATCCTTATGATTTTATTGCATTTTTATACTGCATCTTGTATAATGCCCGGGAGCGTATATACGCGGCCAAAGGCCGGATCTCTACGCTTGGGGCACAGCCCCCGAAAGGAAAAAACCATGCGTAAACTCGTTTCCCTGTTTCTCGTACTGGCCCTAGCAGCGGGCATTTGCCCTGCCATGGCCCAGGGCAGCGACAACTACACGGACGAGATGAAGATCCCCTACACGGCGGACCTTTCTCCCGAAGACGGCGCGGATTCCGTGGAACGCCTGGGTGATCATCAGGATTCCCCCTATTTTGCCCATCCCGATGTGTACAACATGGTATCCACCGACACTTTGACCATTTTGCCCCACTTCAAAACTCAGCAGCAGACCAGCGAATGGTCCTGCGGTGTAAGCGCAGCACTAATGGTTTTGAACTACTTCGGCAAGCTTGGTGATTATAACGAGCAGACTTTGGCTGAATTCCGCTCTGTGGGCCTTACAAGCGGCAAGGGCGGCGCCGAACCCAGCTCCACCAGCCTTACACAAATCGTTGACATTTTCAAGGGCGTGGGCGGGTTTGACCTTGTCATCACAAAGGACTATGGCGACGAAGTGCACGATAAGTTTACCCTTTCCGCCATTCAGGAGTTTTTAAAGAACGGCACGCCCATCATGATCGGCTGGAACGACTGGGGCGGGCACTGGCAGGTGATCATCGGCTACGACACCCTGGGCACCGAAGTGGAGCAGGATGATGTGATCATCGTAGCCGACCCCTATGATACCACCGACCACAATCAAGACGGTTACGGCATTTATCCCGCCGAGAGGTTCATCTATAACTTCACCTTCTATAATTTCTTTAACGAAGAGGACGGCAACGATATGCAATTCGTAGCCGCCAAGCCCGCAGCGTAAGGGAACGGGAACGCGGAAAGAATTATTAGCGGGGAGAGCTCCTTGTGAAAAAGGAGCCCTCCCCGCACCCCTTCCAGGAAAACTTTATAGGGGTATAGTAAAAAAGGGAGCAGGCCAGAGAAGACCTGCTCTTTTTAGTGCCAGTTATGATGCCTTATCCGATTTCGGCTTAGGCTGGCCGGCATCCAGCATCGTACGGCTCATAAGTGTAATGGAACCAATCACCACAATGGCAGCCCCGGTCACAATCAGCAGCGTTTCTATAGGGACGGTGTCCGCCAGCGGGCCGAACACCAGCATGCTGACGGGCATGCCGACGCTGCCTATCATGCCCATCACGCTGAAAATGCGGCCCAGATAGTCGGCTTCCACGCGCTCCTGAAGAATGACGGTGGCAGGCGTATTGAAGCATGGCATGCAAAATCCCGCTGCCAACATAAAACTCAAATAAACAAAGAAGTTGGGTGTAAGCCCCAGCGCCACTGTGCACAGGCCCATGAGCAGCGTTGCCGCCCCCATGGTGTGCATACGGTTTTTGAAGCCGCCCAGGGTAGCGATGAGCCCGCCGCCTGCCATCATACCGATGGAAAAGGCAACTTCAATGGCGGTAAGCCGCCAATAATCCGCGCCGAAGCTGCGCGTCACCTGCAGAGGCGTCAAAAAGGCAACCGGTGCTGCCATCAGCGTAAACGCAAGGGTAAACATGAAGAAAAACTTGATATAACGGTGTCCGGCAATATAGGCAAAACCATCCTTCATGTCGGCAAAGTAGCCGGTGCTACCGGCTGTATTTGCCTTGTCATGGGTAGGAATGGGTATGAACAGCAGCAGGATGGTAATGGCTGCCGCTGCGGTGATTACGTCGACCATAAGAATGACCTGTAAACTAGTCAATGTCAGCAATGCACCGCTAACCATCGGCGACACCAGAAGCACGGCAGCCTGAACGCTGCTGTTGATGCCGGTGACACGGGTCAGCGCCTCCGGCGGCACGATTTGCGGCAGAACGGCGCTGATGGCCGGGCTATGCACCGCCGAGCCCAGCGCCCGCACAGCTATGAAAACAAAGATTAGCCAAAGCCCGTTGTATCCAAGCAGCAAAAGCACCACAAGTACCAGTGCAGCTAACGCAATGAAGCCGTCCGCCAGGATAATGAGCCGCTTGCGGGGATAACGGTCTGCCCAAACGCCGGCAAATGGTGCCAGAAAAAACATAGGCAAAAAACCGCAGAGGATGGCGATGGTCATCATGGCCCCGGACTTGGAATGCAGCGTCACGCTCCACATCAGTGCGTATTGCACAAGCGAAGATCCAAATAGGGAGATTACCTGTCCTGTGAGAAACAAAGTAACTGTCTTTTTCCAGTGTTGCATTGATACCTCCTAATTGTACTCGGATAAAATTGTAACCGATTCTGCCCCCTTATGCAACCCGGATCAGGCAAACGCTCACTTTCATCCTGATCAAAAGGGTCACGGACCGTGAACACAAATCACTCGGCAAACATGAGGTATGAAAGGGAGTCAGCATCAAGGTCTCAAAGGACGATGTGGTGGTGATCCTGGGTCACAGCGGTTAGGGCAAGACCACGCTCCTTCGTGCGTCAACTTTCTGGAGCAGGCGGATAAGGGGGAATTATTGATTGACGACCTGAAGGTCTGCGTAACGAACGTAACCAAAGCAGATATCGCGAGAATACGCAAGCGCACAGCGTTTGTATTTCAAAGCCTATTACCCGGCCAAGCTGTCCGGCGGCCAGCAGCAGCGCGTGGGCATCGCCAGGGCCATCGCGGTGAGCCCGGACGTGATCCTATTTGATGAGCCTACCTCCGCCCTGGATCCAGAACTTATCGGCGTGGTGCTTGCCGTGATGAAGCGCCTGACCCGGGAGGGTACCACCATGGTGGTTGTCACCCATGAAATGTCCTTTGCCCAGGAGTCAGCCAACCATATCATGTTCATGGACAGGGGTGTGATCGTGGAGGAGGGTTCCCCCATTGACTTTTTCAGCGCACCAAAGGAGGAACGCACCCGCCAGTTTTTGCGCAGGATCCTGCCGGGTCAAGAATAGTCCATATAGCTCACACATGATCAGGACAAATGGAAGCGCCGCTATGAACGATAGCGGCGCTGTTGTTATGTCCTAAGATCAAGAGCGGGCGAAATGTGCACGCGCCCTCTCATTTTCCTCGATCCTTCTTGGCGGCCTTGGCACTTTGGGTGGCGGTGTAAACACCTGCATGGGGTAAGGATGGTTTTCCACCACCGGGACCTTGCGGCCGGTAAGCTTTTCAATGGCGCGAAGCTTATCCTTTTCCTCAATATCGCAAAAGGAGATCGCAATGCCTGTATGACCAGCCCTGCCCGTGCGGCCGATGCGGTGAACATACGTTTCCGGCACATCAGGCAATTCAAAATTGATTACATGGGACAATTCATCAATATCAATGCCCCTGGCGGCAATATCCGTAGCCACAAGCACACGGATGGATTTGTTTTTGAATCCGTTTAAAGCCTGCTGGCGGGAAGCTTGGGACTTATCGCCATGGATGGCCTGGGCATTGATGCCGCCCCTTTGAAGCTCGCGCACCACACGGTCGGCGCCATGCTTGGTGCGTGTAAACACAAGCACGGACTGCAACGCCTTATCACGGAGCAAATGCATAAGCAGGCTGCGCTTGTTAACCTTGTCCACAAAGTACACCGACTGGGCGATCAAATCCACCATCTGGGCGGCGGGAGCCACGTCCACCTTCACCGGGTCCCGAAGCAGCGAATCGGAAAGGTCTGAGATTTCCTTGGGCATGGTGGCGGAAAAGAAAAGCGTCTGCTTGTCGGCGGGCGTCTTTTGAAGGATCTTTTTCACGTCGTGAATAAATCCCATGTCCAGCATGCGGTCGGCCTCGTCCAATGTCAGCATCTCCACTTGATTCAGGTTCACCAACCCCTGGTTAATGAGGTCGTTCAGCCGCCCCGGCGTAGCCACCAGGATGTCGATACCGCGGCGAAGGCTCTGCTCCTGGGGCCTTTGGGCCACGCCGCCGAAGATCACCGCGGCATGCAGCCCCGTATAGCGGCCGTATGCCAAAAAGCTTTCGTAAATCTGTAAAGCCAACTCCCGGGTAGGGGTTAAAATCAGCGCCCGGATGGGCCGGCGCCCAAGTGTTTGCACGGGCTTTTGATGCAGCCGCTGCAATATGGGAACAGCGAAGGCCGCCGTTTTTCCCGTTCCTGTCTGAGCACAACCCAGTAAATCCCGGCCCGACAATGCGGGTGGGATCGCTTTTGTCTGAATCGGCGTGGGTGTAACATACTGCTCCTGGGCCAGCGCCTTTAAAATAACAGGATGGATAGATAATTGTGTGAATTCCATGAGTACTCCTTTATGTAACGGGGCTATTGCCCCAT
The DNA here is from genome assembly GCA_023416585.1 of Bacillota bacterium. Lineage (GTDB taxonomy): Bacteria > Bacillota > Clostridia > Christensenellales > Aristaeellaceae > JAEWAH01. The sequence continues at coordinate 19,114 of JAEZHM010000112.1, read as the reverse complement.
AATGGGGCGCAGGCGCCCCCATAAAAAAGCCGCGACTTCCACGAAACGGAAATCGCGGTCCGATCAGCGGTACAGGGCGCATTCAAAAGTCTTTGAAAAACTGCGCTCGTACATGATAGTGCAAAATGGTCATTTTGTCAACCAGAAGAATCTAGTAGGTCACGACATAGATATTTGTACCGTTATCGCAAAAAGAATGAAAAGAGCCTTCCCCTTGAGAGCTCCGGAACACTGCCCTCGCCAGTGGCTCCGTAGCCGAAGCGCCGCCTGTGGCTCCGGAATACCGCCCCTGCCAGTGGCAGAATAGGGCGGTGTGGAGGAGGCTGGCGAAACGAGCACTGTGAATGCAGTGAGTAGTGCGACGATTGAGCCAGATGAGGTATCATGCTTTTCGAGAACATAAATGCAGTCAACAAAGCAATGAAGTTTTTCTTAAGATGGTGCGTGGGAACACCTTTTCCAAAAAGAGGTTCCCACGCAGGCCATTCACTGCCCTGCTCTTACCTCGCCAGCGTCTCGTGTGTTTGGCGAAGCTGGTCACGGATTTGCAAATGCTGGGGGCACTTTCCTTCACAAGCGCCGCAATCCAGGCAAGCGGAGGCATTTTCGTACTTCTTCCATTCCACCTTGCCGATTTGGGCATACTCATCCCTGGCGTAATCGGTGATCTTGTAGACCCTGTGGTAGTTCATCATCTTGAATATTTCGGGGATGTTGATACCGGCGGGGCAGGGCATACAGTAGTTGCAGCCGGTGCAATACAGTTCCGACAGCCGCTGGTTTTCGGCCATCATAGTCTCCACCCGATTCAACTCATCCTGCGTCAAAGGCCTGATATTGCTTGCAAGGCGGCAATTTTCCTCCACCATGTCTATGCTCCCCATGCCCGACAAAGCGACATGCACATTGGGATTATTGAACACAAAGCGCAGCGCCACCTCGGCAGAAGATTCCACCTTGCCTGGCAGAAGGCTGCGTATGACATCCGAAGGCGCGCCCAGCCGCCCGCCGCCCACCGGGCCCATGACCACTACGCCAAGGCCTTGCTCATGAGCCAGCGCCATGCCTTCCTCATTGGACCTATCCAGAAGGTTGTATTGGCACAATACTGAGGAGAAGATGCCCTCCCCGCGCTTCAAGATTTTGATCAGGTTTTCCGGGTCGTCATGGAAGGAGAAGGAGATGTGGCGGATCAAGCCCTGTTCCTTCAGCTTAAGCGCCCTGGACAGGGGGCCATCCTTCACGTCGATCTTGGTATCGTATGTCTCAAGATCAATTCCCCAGAGATGGTAAAAGTCGATATAATCGGTATCCAGCTTGGAAAGGGAAGTTTCCAGTCGCTTTTCAAAATCGTCACCGGAGTCGTTCTCAATGGGATTCTTGGTGGAAAGATACACCTTGTCGCGGCGGCCCTTCAGCGCTTTGCCTACGATGACTTCGCTTTGCTTATCGCAGTAATAGGGCGCCGTGTCGAAGTAGTTGACGCCAAGCTCCATGGCCCTATGCAGCATCTCGATGCTCTTTTCGGTATTGAAAACCTTCACGCCGTCCTTTTCATCACAGGGCAGGCGCATGCAGCCAAAGCCCAGCCTGGAAACCTGAATGCCTGTCTTGCCAAAGGGTACGTATTGCATGATGAGGACTCCTTTCATATTCCTGCGTAATTGGATAGTAAACCAATATGCCCGTTATGCGATATCAAACACCGACCTTACGGTGATGCCCTCCGTGTTTCCTTCCAAAACCTTCACACGCCTTTCCCCCGCATCCATGTCAAACCAGTTGTCCGAAAGCTTCATTAGCCCGTCGGCGGTATCGATGAACACGCTCTTGGCGTAAGCCTGCGCGGTGACAACAACTTCGTTGCCTTCCACAAGCACGGTGAGTTTCGGGTCTTCAAAGCGGAAATGCTTGGGCCGCGTAAGCAGCGCCGTGCCATATGACACCGTCGTACCATTTTGAAGCAGCGCAAAGGAAACATACTGCTCCTGCCTGTCCATGCCCTCAAACTCCATTTCGTCAAGCCACAGGCTGGAAAGTGCGGCCACGGTCACCTGCTGTTCTCCTTGCTTGAGTATTCTGGCTTTTGCGTCCCTCAGCGACCAAACCACGGTGCATGTTTGCTCTATCATGGTCTCATTGGCCACGCTAAGCTGCACGGTGTTTTTAACCGGTGTCATCAGCTCCTCATTGACAGAAGCCATCCCTGTAAGTTCGCCCTCCTCTTTGCAGGAGATCATCAGGGGGGCAAAGAAGCGCCTGGCGGCATAGTGCAGCGCCTTAAAGCGGAAGTCATAATCGATGGACGACCAGGAAATCACCGGCCAGCAGTCGTTCAATTGCCAGTAGATGGCGCCCATGCAGCGGCCCCGGTTCCGCCGCCAATGCTCCACGCCATAGCGGATGGCATCGGCTTGCAAAAGCTGGGAAGTATAGATGAGGCTTTGAAAATCCTTGGGATACAGGTACGTTTGCGATAGGTACATGAGGATCCTGCCGTTGGCTGTGCCGTTGCGCTGATGCTTTTCCATCACGCGGGAGAAGGCATTGCGCTCCTCCGGCAGCGTCACGGCCTCCAGCGTTTTAAAGTGTGGATACGACTGGAAGCCAAACTCCGAAGCATAACGGAAGTAAAAATCCCGGTAGGCGGTGAAGGGCTTCAGACCGTGCCACACATCCCAGTAATGGACATCGCCCCGGTTCTCGGCGTTGGGATCGTCAAACCTGCCGCCGGAGGAAGGAGAGGCCGGCCAGTAGAAGGTGTCGGGGTCCAGTTCCTTGACCATACGGGGCAGGATATACTCGTACATGCGCAGATATTCATAGCGCTGGGTGGGCGTTGAAACCCAATGATTCTGGGTGGCGAACATCTCCATTTCATTGTTGCCGCACCACAGCCCCAGAGACGCGTGGTGGCGAAGGCGCAGGATGTTGTCGCGGAATTCCGCGCGGATGCTTGATTCAAAAGCGTCGGTGAGCTTGTACGCCCCGCAGGCAAACATAAAATCCTGCCACACCACAAGCCCCAGTTCGTCGCATATATCATAGAAGGCGTCGGAGGGGTAGTGGCCGCCGCCCCATACGCGGATAGCGTTAAAGTTGGCCTCTTTTGCGCTTAACAGGAGTTTGCGCGTGCGATCAGGCGTTACACGGCCCAGGAGGTTGTCCTCCGGAATATAGTCCGCGCCCATGGCGAAGATTTGTACGCCGTTCACCTCATGGCAGAAGCTTTCGCCCCATTTGTCCTTTTCTATGTGCATTGTCATGGTGCGAAGGCCGATCCTCCGCTCCCACACGTCCAGCACATTCCCCGCATTGCCTAAAAGTGTCACCCGGACAGTGTACAGCGGCTGTGCGCCATAGCCATTGGGCCACCAGAGCATGGGATCGGCGATATGTATGTTTCCGTCCCCGTCCATCGGGTAAGATTTCCCGCCGGGGGCCACCGCCTCCGCCGTAACGTTTTGTGCGAGGCCCTCCATTTTTTCCAGCTCGGGCTTTACGGAAAGCGTCACCTCTCCGCTTTCATGATGCTGGCGCACATGCACGTTCAAAATACGTCCGCCCGCAATGCCCAAAAGGGAAATGTTCCGCCAGATGCCGCAGTCGGGCAGCCGGGGGCCCCAGTCCCAGCCAAACATGCAGTGGGTTTTGCGCAGGTGCACGAAACCGCGCATGCAGTCCTCGGAACCGGTATACTCCGGGCTTTCCTCAAACTTTTCCTGTATGTAGCGGGTGGGCGAATGGAACTTAACGCGGATACAGTTTTCCCCGATGGTTAGCAGGGATTTCACATCTGCTTCCCAGGTGCGGTGCATGTTGTCGGCGTAAAGAACTTTGACGCCATTCATATACACATCCGCCAGGGTATCCAGGCCCTCCATACGCAGAACCACCCGCCGGCAGCTTAAAAGCGAATCGGTTACAGCAAAGTCCCGTTCATAGATAAAATCATTGTCCATCAAGGCAAGCGCCTTGTCTTCATTGTCGCGGTAGAAAGGGTCCTCCATCCGGCCGGCCCGGAGCATATCCTGATATACGGAACCTGGCACTATACCCGGGATCCATCCGTTTGTTTCAGCCATGCACATCCGCCATTGCCCGTTCAAAGAAACAGTCTGCATGCGCTATACATCCTCCCATTAATCATTAAGAATACCATCCAATAGGAATTGCTTATTCCATCAGCCGGTACCGCACAAACGCAAGGCGGCGGCTGTCCGGTGCCCAGGAGTTTACATTGATGGTGCCCTGGCCGCCAAACAGCGATACCAGTAGTTTTGATTCTCCGCCACCATACGGCATCAGGCGAAGCTCCACGTGTTTGTTGGCCGGGTGCTCGCCGGGGGCTACATCTCCTTTGCGGTAAGCAATGTACGCCACCCACTTCCCATCCGGGGACACGTGCGGAAACCAGTTGTTGGTCTCCCCATCCGTCATGCGGACGATGTTTTTCCCGTCCGCATCCATTCGGTATACCTGCATGAGGCCGGAGCGCACAGAGTTGAACCAGATATGCTTTCCATCCGGTGAAAACTCCGGCCCGTCATTCAATCCCGGCGAATCGGTCAAACGCGTTTCCTCGCCACCCGCGGCGGAAATCACATATACATCGTATTCCCCGTTCCGCTCGGCGCAATAGGCAAGCGTGCTTCCGTCGGGCGACCAGCCGTGCAGGTAGCTTGGAGCGATAGGTGTAATCAGCACCGGCTGCCCGCCATTTAGAGGAAAGATATATATGCGCGACAGGCCGTCCTCCGCGGTATGATGGCTTACGGCGATGGATTTACCGTCCTTCGAGAGCACATGGTCGTTGTTGCACCAGGTGCAAAAGCCCGAGTCCACCACATTATGAACGCCCGTTTTCAGATCATAGGCATAAATCCTTCCGCCCGCGTTATAGATGAGAGACTTGCCATCCTTCGTCCAGTTGGGGGCTTCGATCAGGCGGTCCAGTTCGCACAACCTCGTGCATTCCGCGGTGAATGTATCCAGTATCTCAAGGCTGGAGAAAACCTTTCGTTCCTCCCTAACGCGCTTCTCCTTGAGCACATTCATCTTGACCCCTCCTACTATTTCCTGTTCCTAATCCTTATATAAATCTGTTACTTTCCCAGTATTTCTCCGGCCCGCTTCCTGGTTGTTCCGGGAAGCATGAGCGGTCCGTACAAAAGGTTCAGCATCTCATAATCAATGGAAGACAAATTCGTTACCGTTTTTCCTTCCTGGCAGATGATGCTTTTATGCGTACAGGATATATCGTTGAGCAGCCCCAGCATGTTCACAACCTCTTCCCTTATAACGGCACTGCGGCTTTTTTGCGAAGTATTGGTGGTGGAAATGGCAATCTCGGCGCTTAACACAACAAAGTTGTCGTAATTGACCCAAACAAAGCCCACATTTCCTTCTTCGTAGCCCGTGACCGCCTCATCCATTTTATCATAAGGCACAAATGATATGGTTACATTGGCCCCTTCAGGTTTGGTAGTAAGCGAAAGCTGGGGCAGATTTTGCACATTGCCGGAAAGGTCATACAAAAGCGTGGCCAGGGTGGCCACATCGCCCTTGGTGTAATCACCTTTCATGTAGATCGTTATCGGCCGTGTCCAGCGGATGGTGGCAGACCTGAGCGTGTCCCCGTATTCCCCCTGAAAAGCAGATTCATAAAACCCCTGTATGGCCAGGCTGGAAGCGGCGGACCCTATGTACGGAAACAGCAGGATAAAGCAAATCAGGACAACAAAAAAATGTCGGCCAACGCGGCCCATCCGCACCATCTCCTTTATATTCCCTGGTATATTTCGCCGGGAACTGGTATTCTCCTTTCTCTGCCGTTCTTTTTATCGTGTAACCGGAATAGGGTTTTGGAGGAAGGAGGGAAGAACGTGGGCAAAAACAGCATATCCCTGCGCCTGGCGGTGCTGCTATTGTGCGTGGTTGTGCTATGGAACATGTTCGGCGCACCCAGGACCGCAGAGGAATGGCAGGCCGCCCCCCTGCAGTTTGAAATGGCCTGGAATCAGCTTCCTGCAAGGGCTGGGCGGATTTTTACCCAATGGGCATTGAACAGCGCCCAGGCGGTACCGCGCACGCCTGAAAACAACTCATCCGATTGGAAAAAGCTTTTGAACAACGAGAATACCTGGCCGATCAAAGTATGGGACGTTGCAAGTAATAAGCTGGTCACCATACCTCTGGAACAATATGTGGCCGGTGTGGTGGCGGCGGAAATGCCGGCCAGCTATCATTTGGAAGCGCTGAAAGCGCAGGCGGCGGCAGCGCGGACAAGAGCGGTGAGCCAGTCCGCCGCCTTCAGCGGCAAGGGCTGCGCAAATCATCCTGAGGCGGATATCTGCACCGACAGCACCCATTGCCAGGCATACATAAGCGAAACAGAGCGGGCCGAAAAATGGGGCGCTTCAGCCCAGGCATATGAAGCCCGCATTTTTCGCGCAGTGATGGAAACGAAGGGAACCATTCTCACCTACGCTGGGGATCCCATCATGGTGATGTATCATGCGGTCAGCGGCGGCCACACGGAAGATGTGCAGGCGGTATTCTCCCAATCGCTGCCCTACCTCACGGGCGTAGAAAGCAAGGGCGAAGAAAGCAACCCCAAATATCAAACGGTGCAATCCTTCACCCATCAGGAAGCTGCCGATTTACTTAACAAAGCCTTCCCCGGCGCCAACATATCCCCGGACACCGTGGCGCTGCAGGTAGCCATCACCGAAAGAACGGCAACAGGTCGCGCCGCTAAGGTGCAGGTGGGCGATCGGGAGGTTTTGGCAAAAGACTTTCGCACCGCGCTTTCTTTGAACAGCACACTTTTTACCATTACCGCCACGGAAAGCTCGATCACCTTCACCCAGAGAGGTTACGGCCACGGCGTGGGTATGAGCCAGGCAGGGGCCAATGCCATGGCTGCTGCAGGTTCTTCCTGGAAGGACATTTTGACGCACTACTACACAGGTATCCAAATCATAGCCCTGCCGCAAAAATAAATACAGAAAGAAACGGATTTGTGGCATTTGCATGACCCGTGCATACATGTTTTTGCCTTCCCGGGACAAAATATCCCAGGAGGTGGACATCTATGAAGCGGGCAACTGATTTGTGGAATGTAGTCCGGCAGCACATCAAAAAGGGAATGCAGGCCTACTCCGCATTTATGGAGAAACAGGGCTTTTACCTGGTTCTCACCATTTGCGTACTGGTGATCGTCGGCACCGCCGTGTGGACAAGGGCCACCCGCACCCCGGAGCCTCCGCCAGTTCAGGACAATGGCCAGGCTGCGGACATGCCTTATGAAGGTGTTCAGCGTATGGCCGATGTGACGATGATGCCTTCCCCCACCAGGCCACTTCCCACCCCTACCCCACCTTTGCCCTTTTTGAGACCTGTTCCTGGGGCGGTTTCCAGGGTGTTTGACGCATCACATCCCGTATTTTTTGAAGCAGCCGGTATTTGGCAGCTTCACAGCGCCTGCGATTATCAGGCCAAGACTGGCGATGTGGTGAAATCTATGGGCGACGGTACGGTCATCGGCACCTCCGATAGCGGAATACTAGGCAAATCCGTCACCATACAGCATGACAGGGGAATTGTGGCATTATACGGCGGCCTTTCCATGAACAGTTATGTAAAGCTTGGCGATCCCGTAAAACGCGATCAGGCCATTGGCCATGTGGGCAATTCCACCCTTTTTGAGACAGACGGGGGGCCTCATCTGCACCTTTTTGTAACAAAAGACGGCCATCCTTTCGATCCCGAAACATTATTTACAAGTAACGCCGAGTAACCGGTTGCATAATAGGATAACGTATGATATTATTTTGATACGTTTTAATACATCTTATTTTTCGGAGGCGTTTATATGTGCGGAATCGTTGGCTATATCGGAGATAAAGACGCGGTACCAATTCTGATAGAAGGGCTAAGGCGGCTGGAATACCGCGGATATGACAGTGCAGGCATCGCGGTAAAGGAGGACAGCCGCATCACAGTGCGCAAAGCCAAGGGCCGGCTGAGCCACCTGGATGAGCTTCTTCATGAAAAGCCGGTATCCGGCAATTCAGGTATCGGCCACACACGGTGGGCCACCCACGGGGAACCCAGCGATCTGAACGCCCACCCCCATACGGATGTGAAGGGCAGCATAGCCGTGGTGCACAACGGGATCATTGAAAACCATGAATCGCTGAGAAGGTACCTTAACAACGCCGGCTGCCGCTTCATATCGCAAACGGACACGGAGGTTGTGGCGCATCTTCTCAACCACCTGTACGAAGGCGATATGCTAAAGGCCATCACCCAGGCCATCGGCATGCTGGAGGGCAGCTTTGCGCTGGGTATCCTATCTTTGGATGAGCCGGACGCGGTGTTCTGCGTCCGTAAAGACAGCCCCCTGGTCATTGGCGCCGGTAAGGGCGAGCAGTTCATTGCCTCCGATATCCCCGCCATTTTAAGCTATACCAGGGATGTAATCCTGCTGGAAGACAAGGAGATTGCCCTTTTGCGCAAAGATGGCATCTCCCTGTACGATCCATACGGCCGCAGCAAGGAATTTGCCATCTTCCACGTGGACTGGGATGTATCCGCCGCCGAAAAGGGCGGATATGCTCACTTCATGCTCAAGGAAATCAGCGAGGAGCCGGAATCCCTTCAAAAAACACTCAGCGCCCATGTGGATGCGGCAAAGAAGCAGATCAGGGAAAAAAGCCTGCCTTTGAGTGAGGATGAGGCGAAAAACCTCCAAAAGCTGACCATCGTAGCATGCGGCACGGCTTACCACGCCTCGGTCATGGGCAAGTATATGATCGAGCGGCTGGCCAGGCTGCCGGTGGATGTAGACATCGCCTCGGAATTCCGCTACCGCGATCCCATCATCCATCCGGGGGAGGCGTTCCTGGCTGTATCCCAGAGCGGTGAAACGGCGGATACCCTGGCGGCGCTTCGGGAAGCCCGCAAGCGAGGCGCCAAAGTAATGGCGCTGACTAATGTGGTGGGCTCCTCCATTGCAAGGGAAGCCGGGGAAGGTGCTGTCATATACACCTGGGCCGGGCCGGAAATCGCTGTGGCCAGCACGAAAGCCTATATCACCCAGGTGGAGATGCTGGCTCTCCTGGCCATTGATCTGGCCTTCAAGCGGGGGAACATCTCCGCCGGTGAATATGAGTCCCTTTTGGAGGACCTGGCCGCACTTCCCGAAATGGCCAGTAAGCTGCTTTTGCAAAAGGAAGCCATGCAACGTTTTGCTGACCGCAATAAAGATCTGAAGCACGTATTCTTCATGGGCCGCGGATTGGATTATGCATTAGCCATGGAAGCCTCGCTGAAACTGAAGGAAGTCTCCTATATCTTCAGCGAAGCTTACGCCGCGGGCGAACTGAAGCATGGCACCATCGCCCTGATCGAGCCGGGTACGCTGGTGGTGGTCATACTCACCCAGCAAAGCCTGGCCGACAAAACACTTTCCAACGTAAAAGAAGTCAAGGCACGAGGCGCCAGGGTGCTTTTGATAGCGTCGGAAGCGCTGGCGGAAAAGACCGCTCCCGAGGCGGACGAAATCTGGCTGGTTCCCGATACCAAGGATATGTTTCTGCCCCTACTGACCATTATCCCCCTGCAGCTTCTGGCTTACTATATGGCCGTGGAACGGGGCTGCGATGTGGATAAGCCGAGAAACCTGGCCAAGAGCGTTACGGTGGAATAAGATTTGAGGCAATGATGCAGGTACATCATTGCCTCATTTTTTACTGCTCTTTTTCATTCACTCATTTTAACCAAACCGGATGCAGCGTATAGGCCAGCTTATTCTCATTGGCAAAGGTATGACCTGCGCTTCCCGCCGTAACTTCCAGAATTACATTGTAGCATTCAGAAAACGCGTCCTTGGCAATCAGCTTAACACTTAAAGGTATATACACGCCCATCAGATCCGCACAATAGCCAAAGGCACTTTCTCCAATGCTTGTAAGTCCGTCGGGCAGCATGATACTGGTCAGGGCGCTTGCGTAAAATGCCTGATCGCCAATCTCCTCTATGCCGGCGGAAAGCGTAACGCTTTCCAGCATGTAGCAGTACGCAAAGGTTTGTTTGCCGACCTTTTTGACCTGGCCCGGAAGCATAACGGCGGCAAGGGCTTGACAAGATTGAAACGCGGCTTCTCCAAGGGATGTAACGCTTTGGGGAATGATGATTTCCGCAAGCAACAGGCAATTGGCAAAAGCTTTGTCACCAATTAACTCTGTTCCTTCGGGAACTTCATAGGCCGCCCCATCCCTTCCCGCGGGATATGCTATGAGGCTCTTAAGCTGCGTATCAAACAGCACGCCATCCTCGTCATGATAGTCCCCGTTCCCCTCCGCCACCACAATCTCGCGAAGGCCTGTGCAGCCAGCAAACGCAGCGGTGCCAATACTCTCTACACTTTCAGGAACGGCCACTGAACTCAAAAACAGGTTTCCCGCAAAAGCCTCCTCAGCTATTGTCCCGGTCCCTTCGGGAACAGTAAACTTTGACCCTTTTTTACTGCCCGGATAACAAAGAAGCTGCGTTCCATTATCAGAATACAATACGCCGTCCAAAAGGCTATATAGGGGATTTTTAGCCTCCATCCTTAATTCCTTCAAATTGGGGCAGTTGGCAAACGCTTTATGCCCAATAAACGACAAGCCGGCAGGCAGAGTCATTCCCTTCAGACCTTCACAACCGTAAAACGCCTCTTCGCCAATGCTTTCAAGGCCTTCCGGCAAGGTTAGCTCCGACAGGAAATAGCACTCCGCAAAAGCCCTGCTGCCAATCTTCTTCAAGCTTTCGGGCAGCTCTATGGTCTTTAAACTATAGCTGCCGTAAAAAACATCCTCGCCGATTTCAAGCGTTCCCTGCTGGATGGAATAGCGCTCACTCCACCGGCCGATGGGATAGGCAAGCAGACGCTTTTCCGTCTTGTCATACAAAACACCGCCGATGGATTCATACTTTGGGTTGCCCGGCATAACAAAAATGCTTCCCACGCTATAGGCGTCAGAGAACGCTTTGCTGCTGATGCTGACAATGGTTTTTGGGATGATAACGCTAGACACCCAGCAGGATTGCTTCAATACGTCCTCCCCAATGGCAGTCACGTTATAGCCATTTAGCCAGCTTGGAAAGGTAAGCTCCTTGATTTCCCCATAAACGCCAGTAATTTTGGCCGTGCCATCCTCCTGAACCACGTATTCAAATCCACTGCTGCTAAAAACAGCTTCCTCCTGCGCCAGGGCAGCGGAAGCAATACACATAAGGGCAGCGCACAGAATAACCGCCATCAGCCTTCGCATCAAAATCCCTCCCCCCTTATCATCTGACGCCACACCACTTACTCTATTTGCCGTCGAGCTCAAAAGGAATCCCGTTCTCCACCGCGTACCGGTGGGCATCGCTTCCTTCGGCTACCTTCATGTTCAGGCGGATGCTGTCAAGAAAAGCGGCCGGCCAGATCGTCATGGCGCTTCTCGGCAAATCAACAGAAGTAAGGTTATAGCAGCGCGCAAATGCCTCCGTGCCGATGCTTTCCACGCTATCAGGAACCGTGACCTCTTTCATCACAAAACAATCTGAAAACGCCAATTCGCCAATGGCTTTGATCCCACCGGGAATTCTCACCACCGCGCCTGCTTTTTTGTGAAGGTAGGTATGCAAAAGCTTTGTTTCCTTTTCCACCAAAGCGCCGTTGATAGCCGTATAAACAAGGTTATCCCCGTCCACAAGCAAATCCTCCAGGTTTTCACATCTTAAAAACACTCCCGGACCGATATTGGATACGCTTTTTGGGATCTTTATGGACATAAGCTGGTTTAGGCCAGCGAATGCCTTGGCACCAATGGTCCTTATGCCATCCTCCAAAAGAAGCCTTGTCACGTTTTTGCAGCCGTAAAATGCCCCTTCACCGATGGTCATCACGCTTGAGGGAATAAAGACGCCTTGAAGATACCGGCACTGGTAGAACGCATTTTTCGCAATTGCCTCAATACCCCTGGGGATACCGTACAGCACACCGCCCCGGCCTCTTGGATAGGTATGCAGGAGCTTTTGCTTTTTATCAAACAGCACTCCCTGTTCAGAGGCATATACGGGATTGACATTGATCACCCCAATGGCGGCCAGCTTATCAAGGTAGCGGAAAGCCCCCTCGCCGATTTCCCGAATGCTGCCTGAAATCAGGATGCTGGAGATGGCAAGGCCTTTGGGAAACGCATCCTCCCCCACGGCTTTCACGGTATGGCCGTCAATCTCACTGGGAATAGACAGTGCCTTGGCCGTGCCCGTATAAAGGGTAAGGCATGCGGTGCCATCCTGCCGGAGGACATATTCGAAATCTCCGTTAGCGCTTGTTCCAGGCAGTACTGCCAGCGTGCCAGGCAGCACTGCGAAGAAAAGAAACAGAACGAGCATAAGGCCGATACCCTTTTTCATAGAAGCACCTTCAATCAGGCATAGGATATGTGCGAAAGGCATAACGGCAACCGGCTTTTGAGCTTCTTGCCGAAAACAGCTTTCCTTTGGCATTCATTCAAGCTTTCTGTCTCATGTAACTGCCTATGATTATAGCTTATCCTTACATGCAGAACAAGTAAATTATTCCAGGTTCCCCTGCATCGTACGCATAGGAAGTTTGCCTGATTTTGGACAAAACCTCCTTTCGAGTGTATAATGAGCGGTGGATGATTTCGGGCATCATGCCTAAAGGAGGATATAGGGATGAAGGAACCCATTCTTGTCATCATGGCCGCCGGTATGGGCAGCCGGTACGGCGGTCTGAAGCAAATGGATCCTGTAGGTGAAAATGGTGATCTGATCATTGACTATTCCTTATATGACGCATATCAGGCGGGATTCCGCCGCGTGATCTTCATTCTAAAAAAAGAAAACGAGGATCTTTTCCGCCGCATGATCGGCGACAAGATCGCAGCGCGTATGGAAGTAAACTACGTGTTCCAGTCGCTTGAGGCAATCCCTGCAGGTTTTGCCATACCAAACGGGCGGACAAAGCCCTGGGGCACAGGCCATGCGGTTCTTTGCGCCAGAAATGCGGCAGATGCGCCTTTTGCCGTGATCAATGCCGACGATTTTTATGGCCGGGAAGCATATGACCAGGTGTATGCCTTTTTAAAGGGCGTTAAGTCCGGCGGCGCGTACCGCTATGCCATGGTAGGGTATCTGTTGGAAAACACGCTGTCGGACAAGGGCTCAGTGGCCCGGGGCATATGCGAGCTGGACGAAGAGGGTCGTCTTCTATCCATTACCGAGCGCACCCACATTATCAAAACCATCGAGGGCCCCCTGTACACCGAGGATAGACAGATCTACTACCGCCTGCCGGAAAAATCGGTGGCGTCCATGAATCTGTTTGGGTTCCATCCCGATATTTTCGAGGAGCTCGAACTGGAGTTTGAAGAGTTTCTTAGGGACACAATGCCCAAGAACCCGCTGTCGACAGAATTCTATCTGCCGGTAGTTGCAGGCAATCTACCCAAACGTGGCATTGCCCAGGTGAAGGTTTTGCATACCTCCGGCCACTGGTATGGCGTCACCTACCGGGAGGACAGAGAAACCATAGTCGGCGCACTCAGGCGCATGACCGCCCAGGGGCAATACCCGGAGCAGCTTTGGGATTAAATGCCCAGTATGGAGCAAGGACATAAAGAGGCTGGAGACCTTTATGGTCACCAGCCTTTTTTCTGCACTATATTGAGCATCATTGACACTGCCTTGAAAACAGGGTGAGAGATGAGAAGCAGAGGCTTCCCCTTGAGGGGAAGCTGTCGACGAAGGAGACTGATGAGGTGGTAATGACTGAATGGACAATCACAGCCAACACCTCATCCGGCGTGCGCGCCACCTTCCCCTCAAGGGGAAGGCAAGGAATGCGTACTATACACACATTTTGATCCCTTAGTTAACTTATAATGTCTCCGGGTCAATAATTCCTGCAATGGTCAAATCGCTGGGCGGCGGGGCTTCCTTGCTCAGCATCAGCGCAGCCTCCGCCCGGCCGATCATGTATACCGTATCACCGATACCAGCCTGGTGCGTGCCGTCGCAAGCGATCACCAATCCCTTATCCACGCCGTTCACCAATTGGCGGACCACCATCAGCTTCATGCCCATAAGCGTCGGCGTTTTTACCGTGCACACCACAGTGCCTACCACTCGCCCGATGTTCAAGCCGCCGCCTCCTTATGCGTATTACCCGTGGCACCGTGTCGTTTTTCCCTGGCAGGTAAACGAGTCGATCACCCCGCAAATAGTAATGCTTGCAATCAGGGTTTTATCGTTAAGAACCATCTGCGCAGCACCGCCATCATTGTTGACCAGCACAATATCACCTATGCCTGCGTTGGCCGCATCCAGCGCTACCAACTCCTCGCCTGTCTCGTTCAGGTTAAGATCAAGGTGGCGTACCCTAAGCAGCTTAAGACCCCGGTACTTTTCATATTTTATAGTGGATACCACCGTACCCGTTACCCGTGCAAGCTTCATAGGCCGTTTTCCGCCTTGAACTTGTCATATTTGCGCATGCCCAGCACGTCCACATAATCCACAATACCTACAATAGAGCTATCTACGGGCTTGCCGGTGGTCAAATCCGTCTGGCGGGAAGAACTGCCTCCTGCCCACATCACGATTTCCCCCTCGCCCGCCCCTACGGTATCCACAGTGACAAACGGCGCACCTTTTTCCTGCATGGTATCCATATCAATGGGCACGGCCACCAGCAGCTTAAGCCCTTCAAGCCGCTCGGATTTGCGGGTGCTCACAATGGACCCAATCACTCTTGCCAGCTGCATGCGTCCGTCTCCTTTGCCTTATCGTAGGTTCGTGCCCCGTGGATGTCGATGGAATCAAGAATCCCATAAATGGAATAGTCGGAAGCTATTTTTTTGGAAGTATCGGTTTGCCTGGCGGAACTGCCGTATGCGCAAAACACAAGATCGCCTTCGCCGGCGCCTACATCATCCACACAGATCACATAATCGTCCTTCATATTTAGGGTGTCCAGCTCCACAGGCTGCACAATCAAAAGCTTCACGCCGAAAAGGGCGGAAACTTTATTGGTGCTTACAACATTGCCTGTTACACGGCCTACGAGCATGGGCATCCCTCCCCAAATTCATAAGGAGCACTAAATACAGCGCCAGCTCCCGTTCGAGCGACTTCACGGCGGATGCTCAAACGCGAGTACAATCGCCTATTTCTCCTGCCTGGGCATGGTGCTTCCGCGCTCCACCAGCCGCCCGGCCAGCCTAATATTCATATTGGCCCAGTTGGGGTATTTAATGCGCTTGCGCAGTGTATCCACAGCAAGCGTGCCCAGTGCAGAGCGTGAGATGCGCATGGTGGTAAGCGCCGGCGTGGTCATGGCGCTGAAAGGAATATCATCCACACCGACGATGGAGATGTCCACCGGAATGCGGTAACCGGCCTCATGGATAGCCTTCATGACACCAATGGCGACGGTGTCGTTATCCGCAACGCAAGCGCCGTGGGGCACGTACTCGCCCGCCTCCAGCATTCGCTTCATATCCTTGTACGCACCGCTGAACGTCGGCATTACGCTGATGGGCTTGGGGATAGGCAGCCCCAGCCGCTCCATTTCCCTAAGATAGCCCTGGTAGCGCTCCTGACAGTTGCTGATGGGAAGGTTGAAACGGAAGTAACCGATATCCCTGTGCCCAAGGCCGTAAAGATAGCGCACCGCCTCAGCGCTGATGGCTTCGTTGTCCATCAATACGCTGTCGATGTGCACATCGCGCATGCTATTATCCATCACAACAGTGGGCACGGTCAAAAGGTCAAGCAGCTTATAATCATCTTCGCCGAGTTCCGTGCCCATCAATATCACGCCATCAGGCGGCGTGGCCATCACTTCTTTCAAGGTTTCCGACGCGGTGGCCACTTCGCAGTTGACCATCGCCAGGTCGTACCCAAAATGACGGCACTCACTCTCAATCTGGTCTATGATAGATGCGATAAATCCCTGATTTTCCTCAATCGCGATGCCGTGTGTTCGAAATTTGATCAAGCAAAGGCGAAAACGTTTCGGCTTGTTTACACGTTTCTGACCGGGAACCACATAGTTGTTCTCATCGATGACAGCCTGCACCCGCTGCCTGGTCTCTTCGCTAACCCCTTTTTTGTTGTTGATGACCAGCGAAACCGCTGCCGGAGAGACCCCTGCTAAATTGGCAATTTCCCTGATCGTCATACTGGTATCCGTCCTATCTCATCATGGTTTGAGAGAATCCTTCCATCAAAAGCACTGCCACATAAGCACCGGGATCAAGGTATTCCCGCGATTGTTCACCGCGGATTGCCATCCGGCCGTGTTTGGCCAGCATTCCCTGAGTGGAAAGATATGCATCATGGGCAGCCTTGGCTGCGATGGGCGCGGCGGCTTTTATGTCATCCGCGTTGCTTTTCAATACTTCTATTGCGGGATACAACCCATCCAAAAAGGTCTTTTCACCCAGTTGTGCCTTGCCGCGGCTCTGTACGCCATCGAAAAATGTCTGAAAAAACTTAGACCAGGAAGAACCTTCTAAGGATTCAATCCCCTTCAGCTCTTTTCCTGCATTCATAAGGCCGCTGGCCATCAATGTGCCCATGGTGGAAGGTACAGCCGAACCCATCGCTTTGCCAGCAAAATATGCAAGCTTGCCTACATCGGTCTCCGTGCTGTCCTTCACCGCCTCAAAGGCGGCACGAAAGCCGTCTGTCATGGTCAGGCCAAGATCGCTGTCGCCGACCGCGCCATCCAGCTCAATCAGGCGCTGCTTGTTAGCCGCCATCAGTTCCGCCCAAACCTTGAGAAGTTCCTTCAAATCTGCCATGGAACAACCTCCTTAATACGCAAACTGCTTGAAGAAAGGCGTATTCGCAGGTGCGGAGAGGTATTTTTTCAGTTCATCGTCCACCTTGAGAAGCGATATCGACGAACCGGCCATTTCCATGGAGGTGGCATACTCACCGATATAAGCATGGAACACCTTGATTCCACGCGACCTAAGCGTCTCGCTCACGCGGCGGAACATCACATACTGCTCTTCCAGCGGCGTCGCGCCAAGGCCGTTGATCAGTACGGCCACCTCGTCACACTCCCCGAAAGGCAAGTCGCTCAAAACAGGCGCAAGCATCTCATCCACAATCTCATCGGCGGGCTGAAGCTTGCCGCGGCGCACGCCCGGCTCGCCATGGATGCCCATCCCGATTTCCATTTCGTCGTCCCCGATTTCAAAACTCGGGCGGCCCACCCGCGGCACAGTGCAGCTGGAAAGTGCCACACCCATGGTGCGTACGTTTGCACATACCTTGTCCGCCACACGCTTTACTTCATCAAGGTCGAGCCCGGCAGCCGCAGCAGCGCCTGCACACTTGAACACGAAGAAAATACCCGCAACGCCACGGCGTTTGTTGGGCTCGCCAGGCTTGGCGGCGGGGCCGGCCACATCCTCGCCGGCAACGCAGCTTAAAACACGGATGTTCTCCTCAAAATCCGCCATTTCGGCGGCGCTGTCGAAGTTGAAGATATCGCCGTTGTAATTGCCGTAGATGTAGAGCACGCCTTTGCCCTGATCGATATGCTTTGTCACGGCCAGCATTTGCTCAGCGCTGGGTGATTGAAACACATCGCCGATAGCGCAGCCGTCAAGCATGCCTTCGCCGACGTAGCCTAAAAACAGCGGCAGGTGTCCGGAACCGCCACCGGTTGCCAGACCCACCTTACCCGCATGTGTGCGCGCATTCACCAGGCAATGGAGATCGTCATTCACAAAGCTTAGTTCTCCGGGGTGGGCGGTATAGATGCCCTCCAGCATTTCGGGAATAAACCGTTCAGCGGTGTTGATGATCTTTTTCATGGGAATGTTCCTTTCGTTCATACTGCGTTCAAAGGTGACGATCAGGTATTCATTCACACGTTGCCCATTGCCCGGCATCTTTAAGATAACTGCCGCGGCTCCGCACACCCCTCCTTATCGTGCGGAACCGCCGGCATATTAAAGTACACCTTTTTTTAAGATAATGCAAGCATAGAGCGAACGCTCGCCGGTTGCCACGCAGGCGTAGGCCTTGCGCGCCCGGTCATAGAACGCGAAGCGCTCAATATGCCCAAGCTTCGTACCAGGCTGGTGCTTTTCCACCGTCTCCTGAAAACTCTTCCAGATGGGCGGCTCGCCGTCCATCGTGCCTGGAACCACCTGCATAAGCGTCACCGGCGCATCCACGAAGGTATCCAAAGGCAGTAATTGAAGGATGGCATCCAGCAGTTCTACGCCGCCGTGCCCATCTAAACGCACACAGCGCTGCCCCATGCTCTGCGCCGGGAAGTTCGCATCGCCAATCACCAACTCGTCACCGTGGCCCATTTCCGCCAAAATTTTGAGAAGCTCCGGTGAAAGCAGGGGAGAAATGCCTTTAAGCATAAAGGGTTCCCCTCCTTACAGTTTGGGCAGGATCATTTCCACGTCATCGTGGGGCCGGGGGATTACATGCACGCTGATCAGTTCGCCAACGCGTTTTGCAGCCGCGCCGCCGGCTTCCACAGCCGCCTTCACCGCGCCCACATCGCCGCGCACCATAACGGTCACAAGACCGCCGCCCACATGAACCTTGCCGATGAGATGAACGTTGGCAGCCTTGACCATTGCGTCCGCCGCCTCGATAGAACTGACGAGGCCTTTGGTTTCAACCATGCCGAGTGCTTGCTTTTCCATGATATATTCTCCTTTTTAAGGCGGGTTACGCCTTGGTCTTTGTGTTTTTGGGAGCAGCGGCTGCTTCAGCTTCCGCCTCAGCGCCTGGCAAAACAGCTTCCACATCGCCGTGCGGACGGGGGATTACATGCACGCTGATCAGTTCGCCAACGCGCTTGGCAGCTGCGCCGCCTGCCTCCACGGCCGCTTTCACAGCGCCTACATCACCGCGCACCATTACGGTTACCAAGCCTCCGCCCACATGTTCCTTGCCGATCAGGTGGACGTTGGCCGCCTTGACCATCGCGTCCGCCGCCTCGATCGCGCTTACCAGACCCCGGGTTTCGATCATTCCCAAAGCTTCCTGCATAATGATT
>JAEZHM010000080.1 GCA_023416585.1 Bacillota bacterium | reverse complement strand
TGTTCTGCTGAACGGCGGTTTTGGATTTACAGAAAACAAGAGGATCGAATATCCCCAATTGCTGGATATGATCAAGAGTGATCAGGTGGCCAAGGTGGCCATCCGCAACAACAGCCTGGTGGGCATGCTGCGCGACACTAAAGTTGCGCAAAGTGATTTCCCCGACAGGAATTATGACTTTGAAACAACTATCGGCGACGATTTTATTGAAACAGTTCGCCAGATTACGGCTACCAAACGGAACGTACCTATTGAGCAGGTTTCTGTCAGCGACCTTGGTTTCAGCATCGAATACCGCGCTCCTATTGTTACTCCCTGGTATCTTGATTTTCTGCCATTCCTTTTGATTATCGGCGTATCCGTTCTTTTCTGGGTCATTATCATGCGCCAGCAGGGCGGCGGCAACAGCAAGGTTATGAACTTTGGCAAGAGCCGCGCCCGCGTGGTGGATGCCAGCAAAAACCGCATCACCTTTGCTGATGTGGCCGGGGCTGATGAGGAAAAGGAAGAGCTGCGGGAAATGGTTGATTTCCTGCGCAATCCCCAAAGTTATATTGAGATGGGCGCCCGTATTCCCAAGGGCGTGCTGCTTGTAGGCCCTCCGGGCACAGGCAAGACGCTGCTTGCAAAGGCTGTTGCGGGTGAGGCCAATGTGCCCTTCTTTACCATCTCCGGTTCCGATTTTGTGGAAATGTTCGTAGGCGTAGGCGCAAGCCGTGTACGTGACCTGTTTGACCAGGCCAAGCGCTCCGCTCCCGCCATCGTATTCATTGATGAAATCGATGCTGTAGGCCGGCACCGCGGCGCAGGCCTCGGCGGCGGACATGACGAACGGGAACAGACACTGAACCAGCTCCTGGTGGAAATGGACGGATTCACCACCAACGAGGGCGTCATCGTCATGGCGGCTACCAACCGCCGGGATATACTTGACCCCGCGCTTTTGCGGCCCGGCCGTTTTGACCGGCAGGTGACGGTGAACTATCCTGATATGAACGGGCGCGTCGACATATTGAAGGTGCATTCCAAGGGCAAGCCCCTCGCCCGTGACGTTGACCTGGAGAATGTTTCCAAGCGCATGCCCTTTGCTACCGGCGCGGATCTGGAAAACGTGATGAATGAAGCTGCCATCCTGGCTGCCCGTACCCGCAAAAAGGAGATCGACCAGCAGCTTCTCATTGATGCTATCGCCCGCGTACAGATGGGCCCTGAAAAGCGCAGCCACAAGGTGAACGAAAAGGACCGCAAGCAGGTTGCTTATCATGAAGCCGGCCATGCCATTGTTGGCAACGCCCTGCCCGGCTGTGACGAAGTACACCTTATTACTATCGTGCCCCGCGGCCAGGCGGCCGGACATACCCTTGCGCTGCCTACCGAGGAGCGGGACAACATGGGCCGCAACGCTTTGAAGGATACCATTGCCATGATGCTGGGCGGCCATGCCGCCGAGCAAGAAGCGCTGGAGGACATTACCACCGGCTCTTCTTCGGACCTGAAGCGCGCCACGGAGCTGTGCCGCCGTATGGTCACCCAATTCGGTATGAGCGATGCCCTTGGGACTATATATCTGGGCAACGACCAGGAAGTATTCGTCGGCATGGAGTTTGGCCATACCCGGGAATATTCCGAGGAAGTGGCTTACCAGATTGACAAGGAAGTACGCCACCTGTTGGACGAAAGCTATGAAAAAGCACGCAAGATATTAAGGGACAACATCGACAAGCTCCATGCCCTGGCTAGAGCGCTCCTAAAGCACGAGACACTATCCCGCAAGGAATTCCTGGCCATCATGGATGGCAAGGAACTGCCGGAACCCGAACCCAAGCCTCTGCGCCCGGAGCCCGACAAGGCCGCGGATAAGACAGAAAAGCCCGCCGCGCCCAAGCCGGATATGCGCCGCATCCTTACCGGGGACCAGGGCGGGCAGATATAGCCCGTCCCTTAATACCCGGAAGGAGGCGCTTCATGCAGCCTAGCCCGAAACATTTCATTCCCGATCTTCATGTGCATACCGACGCTTCCGACGGCCAGTTTTCCCCGGCTCAGGTTATCAGCCTGGCAAAGGAAAAAGGCGTGAACCTGCTTGCCATCACCGATCACGATACGCTGGATGGGCTTAACAAGTTAAGGGAACAAGCTTTGGAAACGGACATTGATATACTTCCTGGCGTGGAAATCAGCGCGGGTGGCGACAATGAGGTTCATATCCTGGGCTATGGGATACATGAAGATATGAAGCGGTTGCATGCACTTTTACAGGACATGCGCAGGGAAAGGGAAGAACGTGTCCGGCGGATGATTGAAAAGCTCCAAACGCTTGGCATGCCTATTGATCTTGATGAAATTGCATCGCCTCAGGCGGACAGCCTGGGGCGCGCGCATATCGGCAGGGCGATGGTCAAGAAGGGCCTGGCGGACAGTATCTATGAAGCTTTTGAGAAATACTTGTCTCCCGGCCGGCCAGGATTTGAACCCAGGCCAAAGCGCAAGGTATCCCAGGTGGTCAGGCTGCTGCGGGATGAGGGCGCTGTGTCGGTGATCGCTCATCCGGGGCTTTTAAAAATGGATCCGGAGGACTTAAGACCGTTACTCAACGAATGGAAGGATGAAGGGCTTATGGGCTTGGAAGCCTACCATCCCGCACACCTGCCATCGATGACGAGGACGTGGGATGGCTTGGCCCGAAAAAGCGGTCTGCTGGTTACAGGAGGCAGCGATTTTCACGGCCAGGACGGGCGGCATATGGACATTGGCGCCATGCTTCCTAGCTGGCCGACTGCAAGCGAGGATGCATTCAAATTGTTGGAAGCTTTTGGGCCGCTTCATACGTTAAATAGATGATACACCTTAGATAAACCTGATGAACAGGGAGAAGCCTTATGTATCAGCAAGGATACCGCCCCCCCTCTCAGGCGGCAACCCGTACGGCAAGAAAGCCTGTGGGAAAAGAAAGAGTGCAGCCACGATCAATGCCTCCGCGGGAAAAGCCCGCATCGCAGCCTGCGGCGGCAAACTATAGGCAATCCGCAAACGGAACAGTGGTTCGGCGAAAAAAACACAAGTCCGGTATAGGGCGTGTGCTGTTTTTGGTTTTGGCCCTGGGCGTTTTGGCATTTGGCTCGTTTTATTTGAAGACATGGCTGGAAGTGCGGGTTTATGACGACACGTTCGCACCCAATGTATATGTGGACAATATACCCTTGGGGGGTATGTCGGCCAAGGATGGTGTAGCCGCCATCCGGGCCGGAGCTCAGAATAAGGTTGGCAGCTTATCCATCCGCCTGATGGCTGGGGATCAGGTATATACTGAAATCAATAGTTCCATGCTTGGGATTACATACGATACGGATACGGCCCTGAACCAAGCTTGGGCTATAGGCCATAGGGGTACGGTATTTGACAGGAAACGGGATATAGACTCGTATCAGGCCCAGGGTTTCAAGGCTTATTCCGCCACGCCCGGTGCCAATACCCAGCCTGTTGACGCTCTGCTTACGCAGCTTAAGAATGATATATACCGCGCGCCTCAAAACGCATCCTTTTCCTTCGATCCTAACGCGTCGCAGCCGTTTACCTTTGTTCCCGAGGTGCAGGGGAGATCCATTGATATTGAGCCGTTGAAGCAAGAGATATACGACAAGGTGAACGCCATGCAAAGCGGCGATATCCAGATCGTTCCCAAGTATGATCCGCCGGAGGTTACGGAGGCCATGCTCCGGGAGAACGTTGCTCTCCTCTATAGGGCTACCACCCCGATTTCTCCCACTAGCGATGACAACCGCAACAACAACATCCGCCTCGCTTTTGAAAAGATCAACGGCACTGTATTGGAACCTGGTAACAAGTTCAGCTTCAATAATATCGTGGGCTGGAGGACGGAAAAGAACGGCTTCTTACCTGCGCCTGAATATGCCTACGGCGAATTGGAAACAGGCATTGGCGGCGGCGTATGCCAAGCCAGCAGCACTGTGTATGTGGCGGCTATCAGCGCGGGGCTGGAGATTATCGACAGGAAGCCGCACTCTGACCCCGTAAGCTATACATCTTTCGGTAAAGACGCCACCGTATATATGTCAAGCAACCGGAAAATTGACTTTGTATTCAAAAACAATACCAAGGGCAAGATTTATATCACCGCTGCTGTGAAAACGGACCCGGCCAACCGCAAACGTTTCTATTGCGAGGTTTCCATCTGGGGCCCCTCGCAGGGCGATGTAAGCTACGAGCTTGTTACCAGGGAAGTTGAAACGATCCCTGCGCCAAAGGAACAGGAGATCATCCAGGATAAGCAACACAAATACACGAAATATGTTGGTGATGAATACAGGACCATGAAAGCCCGAGACGGCCATGTTGTGGCTTCGGAGCTTGTCAAGAAGGTAAATGGCGTGGAGGTGGAACGTATCCCTGTGGCGGAGGATACCTACATGGCCAGGGCTGAAAGAATTTATGTAGGCACGGAGGAAAGGTAATAATATGGAGATCAAGCACTTTCTGACGGAAAAGGGACCTAAGGCTGTCGGCCCATATTCCACCGCTGTGGAGTCAAATGGCACGGTGTATATGTCCGGGATGCTGGGCATCGACCCGAATACCGGAAAGCTTGCGGAAGGCGATGTGCTTCATCAGGCCGCCCAAATGTTTGAGAATATCCGCACCGTGCTATCTGAGCTTCAACTGGACCTTGGCCATGTGGTGAAGGCTACCGTGTTTTTGACGGACCTCAATGACTTTGCCTCGGTGAACACATTATACGGCGAAGCCTTCGGCAAGAATTTTCCCGCCCGTACCTGTGTTCAGGTTTCCAAGCTGCCCCTTGGTGCGGCGATTGAAATGGAGTGTATTGCTGTAAAGGACTGAGAGACAGAAAACGAGGACCGGGGACGCTGTCCCCGGTCCTCTATTTAAGGGATATTATCTCTTTGGAATCCCATTTTTCATTTTTCTGTTCCATTATTCAAATTGAGACAAAATTATATTCGTGAAGCTAATGCCTCATAGCCTTCTTACCTATGATCAACTTTTCTTCGATCTCCAGCCCAGCTATTGGATGCATGAAAGTGTCTGCCATTGATGGCTTTGCAAGGAAAGATTCTTGCAAGTATATCATATCGCCCATTCTTCTGAATTAAGTTTGGCGAAGGTGAATGGCAAAGACTTGTCAATGTCATTTTTTTACGAGAGCCACCCACGTTCTCCGCGGATATCGGATGTGCTGAGCATTTACCTTTACCCGTCTCAATCCAATTAGGATAATACTAACTGAATTGATTATTGTGAGCGCCAATTGATCTTTCAATGCGGCGCTTTTTTACTTTGCTTGGAACACTCTACATTAAAAGTGCTAACCTAAAAAATAATTGAAATTACCTTACAATTGAATGAATAAAGAACTAAAAAGGAAAAATATCTGTATATTTTACCCATAAATTTTAGTTATATAGCTTGCAACGCTTGAATATGAATGTTATAATCGGAACAAAAGAAGTTAATATTAGCTTATTTGTTAATTAAAATATGTAAGTCAATGAGGGACACATTTTGAGTGCGGTGGGCGCTAAAGAAAGGACAGGAATGAACAAGTACGTTTGTTTCGTGTTTATGCTGTTGTTTTTGTCGACCCAATGCCTATTGGCCTTAAGCGCCCTTGCGGAGGATAGTTCCTGGACGGGCGCCGACGAATATGAGGCGGAAGCGGGCGTGCTGCTGGGTGGCGCTGGCACAGGCAGTGCCGGGAGCCGAGTGGCCTTCGTGCATGGGCTTGAAAACGATGGCGATGGCGTGGAGGTTACGGTAAGCGTTCAAGCGGACGGCTTCTATGATATAGACGTGTACAGCGCCAGCATAGACGGCAGTTATAAGGAAAACTACGTACTGGTGGACGGCGAGCAATTGGGTGTGGTCAGTGTTCAGGGCAAAGCGTATACGGATGCTGTCCTCGAACGGGCGTATATGGCAAAGGGCGAACACCGCATCGCTGTTAAGAAGTTCTGGGGGTGGATTCGCATAGACAAGATAAAGGTCAAACCTTCGCCCGAACTGTGGGGCGGCCTTTACGATGTGGAACCTCTGCTTGTCAACCCGAATGCTTCTAACAATGCGCGCAGGCTGATGACCTATCTCACCGACAACTATGGGAAAAAGGTACTGTCCGGCCAATATTCGGACGGCGGCATGTATGGCATCGAAAATGCCTGTATATGGAAGGCTACGGGCGGTACGTTTCCGGCGATCCTCGGGCTTGATATGATCGAATATTCCCCCTCCCGCGTTAGCCACGGAAGCTCATCCAAAACTATCGAGCACGCGCTTGAATACTGGGATAAAGGCGGTATCGTGACGCTGTGCTGGCACTGGAACGCGCCTGAGAAATACTTGACGGATACCTGGTACAAAGGCTTTTACAAGGAGTATACGAACATCGACCTTAGCGCGATCATGGACGGACGGGACAAGGAAGGGTATGCGCTGCTTTTGAGCGATATCGGGGCAATCGCGGGGCAGCTCAAACGCCTGTGCGACGCGGATGTGCCTATTCTCTGGCGGCCGCTGCACGAAGCCAGCGGTGGCTGGTTCTGGTGGGGAAGCGCAGGCTCGGAGGCCTACATAAAACTCTACCGCCTTTTGTATGATGAGATGATTAACCACTATCAGCTCAAAAACCTGATCTGGGTCTGGAACGGCCAGGACAAGGACTGGTACCCGGGCGACGATTACGTGGACATCATTGGCGAAGACATCTACCCGGGCGAGCATGTCTACACGCCTCAAAGCGCGCGCTTTATAAAGGCCACACAGTATACGGATGCCAGAAAGATGATCGTCCTTTCCGAGAACGGCTGTCTGTTTGACCCCGATCTGGCTTTGCGTGACGGCGCGATGTGGGGCTATTTCTGTACTTGGGGCGGTGAATTTGTTAGCAAGAGCCAGGCATTCAATGATATTTCCGAGCGGTATACAGAACTTAACATGGTTCAAAAGGTATATGCCCATGAGAATGTCATTACGCGGAATGAATTGCCGGATCTTAAAAATTACCCGCTGCGCGTAAAGTGACCGTGCGCGTTAGGGATTGCCGGGACGGAATGATATGGATAAGTCAAGACAGGTTCTTTTCTTTGGGCTCCTGACGGCGGTGCTTTTGTGCCTGCCGCCAGATTTGCGTGCGCATGCCGCAATACACTTGTCCGAGGACAAGTTTAACGAGATCGTCAGTACATATTCCATCAATGATGCCATCCCTTCCTACGGAACCTATCTTTCTGCGCACGGCTTTTTACGGCCTGACGCGGAGTACCAGATTCCGGGCAGTCAGTATGTGCGCTATGAGGAGAACAGCCTTCCTGCGGTGCCCAATTTGACGGAAGACGCGGACGGAAATATAGGCGCCGCGCTTTTGACAAGTGAGAATGCGCTGGTGGAATATGAAGTGACCGTTGCGCAGGAAGGTCTCTATGATGTCGAATTGACGTATTATCCCTGCGCGGGGAAAGCCACGGAGATCCAGCGTGCCCTCTTTGTGGATGGTGCATTGCCTTACCGCGAACTGGCCCTGGTGGAGTTCAAGCGCGTGTGGGTTTGTACGGAAGATAAGACCATTGGCGAAAACGGTGTGACAGTGCGGGCATGGAGAAAGGACAATCAGGGAAACGACCTGAAGCCCTCTCTTATAGAAGCACCTGAATGGGTCACTGCCGGCTTGTACGACAGCAACGGCTATATCAATGGTTCGCTGAGCATTTATCTTACGAAGGGCACCCACACCATTACCTTGCTGTCGCTGCGTGAGCCGCTTGTCATCGGGCGGATCACGCTTAAGAATTCGCGCAAAACCACTGCTTATGCAAGCTACAAGTCTGAACTGGATGCTCATGGTGCAAAGGATACGAAAGGTGTGTCCGTGCGCATCGAAGCGGAGACGGCTGACAAAATGTCGTCCCAGATGCTCTATCCCCAGCATGATTCCTCTTCGCCCGCCATATACCCTTCCAGCGCCAAGCTCCTTAACAACAACGCTATCGGCGGAAATTCATGGAGGCGCGCCGGACAGTGGATCGAATGGTCTTTCACCGTGCCCGAGGATGGGTATTACAACATATCTATGTATGGCAAGCAGAATTTTACGCGCGGCATCAATGTATCCCGCAGGATCTATATCGACGGCCAAGTACCTTTTGAGGAGCTTGCCAGCTATCCTTTTCCATATGCGCAATCCTGGCGGCTGGATACGCTTTCGGATGAAACCGGCTCGCCCTATGATGTTTATTTGGCCGAAGGAACACATACGCTGCGTATGGAAGTCGTGCTGGGTGACATGGCGCAGATCATATCGCAAATAAGCAATTGTGTGCTTAAGCTTAATGTCATCTACCGTCAGGTACTATTAATCACCGGCGTGGCGCCCGACAAATTCCGCGATTACCAGATCGAAGCCTCGCTGCCAGGGCTTAAGGACGAGCTGATTCAGGTGCAATACGATCTGTCCGTAGCTATAGGAATGCTCAAAAAGACCGCGGGAACAAGTAGCGACAAGCTGACGGTTCTCAAAACCATGTATGATCAGCTGGATGAACTGATCTTTGACCAGGAGCGCTTCACCGAAGTTATCACTTCCTATAAAATCAACGTTCGCGCAGTGGGCAACTGGATCACGCAGGTGCTTAGCCAGCCCTTGGAGGCGGACCGCATCTACATCCATTCATCCGATACAAGAATTAGAATCGACCATGGGGACTGGGGATCAAGCGCGCTGCACGAGCTAAGCCGCCTCTATTTCAGCTTCGTCATCGATTATAACCAGATCGGAAACGTCGTAAGCGAGGATGCGGGAACTACTGTTATCACGCTCTGGGTCAGCACTGGGCGTGACCAGGCGAACATCATCAAAGACCTGATCGATGAAAAGTTTACGCCCGAATGCGGTGTGGCAGTCAACGTACAATTGGTGGATATGAACACGCTGCTGCGTGCCACGCTGTCCGGCCAGGGCCCCGACGTGGCTATACAGGTGGCCAACACCAACGCAATCGCGGGTGCTGTACTGAACACAGGCAACGATACGCCCGTCAATTACGGCTTACGCAACGCTGTACTGGACCTCAGGCAATTTCATGATTTTGAGGAGGTCGCTGCGCGGTTTTCTGGAAGCGCACTCATCCCCTTTTCGTTTAACGGCGCGGCCTATGCATTGCCGGATACACTGACCTTCCCCATGATGTTCTACCGAAAGGATATCTTAAGCGAGATTGGCCTTCCAGTGCCCAAAACATGGGATGATGTCAAGGTCGCCATGTCGATGCTGAGCAAAAACCAGATGGAATTCGGCATGCTGCCCAGCGAGCAGATCTTCGCCATGCTTCTGTATCAGAACGGCGGCCAGTATTATACCGATAACGGCGACGCCTCCATGCTGGATTCCGACATAGCCGTGAACACCTTCAAAAAATACTGCGAGTTCTACACCGATTATAAGCTCGACAAGGAGACCAGCGTCGAGGAACGCTTCCGTACGGGCGAGTGCCCCATCATTATTTCAGACTATACGACTTTCAATAATCTGCAGGTCTCTGCGCCGGACATCCTTGGCCTGTGGGATTTTACCGCCGTACCCGGCACAGTTCAGGAGGATGGCTCTATCCTGCACACCACCGGCTGTTCGGGTCTGGCTGACATCATTATGGCAAACACTAAAAACAGAAAGGCCTGCTGGGAATTTCTCAAATGGTGGACGAGTGAGGAAACACAAACGCTTTACGGCCGCGAGATGGAAAGCCTGATGGGCGCGTCAGCACGTGTCCCTACGGCTAACCAGAAAGCGCTTAACAACCTGTCCTGGCCGCTGCGTCAGTTTAAGGCGCTGACAGAGCAGTTAAGTCAGGTCAAGGGCATACCGCAGGTTCCGGGCGGCTATTATTCCTGGCGCAATGTGAACAACGCCTTCTACACCGTTACCGAGGATCCCAGCAAAAAGGCGCGCGACAACTTAAGTTCCACCCCAAGGGAGGAACTGATGGACAAGGTGTACTACATCAACGCGGAGATCACCTACAAGCGCAGGGAGTTCGGTCTTCCGGTAAAAACGGGCGAGTAAAATACGGGGGGGCAGGAAGACGATGCTGGCTACACAACAAAGAAGGCTTCTTGGCAAGTACACACTCGGCCATCAGATCTATAAAAACCGCGTCTCCTACCTGATGATGGCGCCGTACTTCATCCTGTTCTTCTTTTTCACTGTGCTGCCGGTGCTGATGAGCGTAGGCTTAAGCTTCACATACTTTAACATGCTGGAACCACCGGCCTTCGTGGGCTGGGGGAATTACGTCAAGCTCCTGCTGGACGATGACATCTTTATCCAGTCGCTTAAGAACACGCTGATCTTCGCTGTTGTCACGGGCCCGCTCAGCTATTTGCTTTGTCTATTGTTTGCCTGGATCATCAATGAATTTAACGGCAAGCTGCGGGCCTTCCTCACGCTTGTATTTTATGCGCCTTCCATCTGCGGCAACGCTTATATGGTATGGAACCTGATCCTGACAGGCGACCGCTACGGTTATCTGAACGGCATCCTTTTAAGGTTGGACATTATCAATGAAGCGATCCTGTGGATGAAGACGGAAAAGTACATCATGCCGGTGCTGATCGTGGTGCAGCTGTGGCTTTCGCTGGGCACGGGCTTCCTGGCCTTTATCGCAGGCCTGCAGACCGTAGACAGGAACATGTATGAGGCCGCAGCCATAGACGGCGTCAAAAACCGCTGGCAGGAGCTTTGGTTCGTGACACTGCCGGCCATGAAGCCGCAGCTGATGTTCGGCGCGGTCATGCAGATCACACAGTCCTTTGCCGTGGCAGATATTTCGATCAACCTGGCTGGGAATCCCTCGGTCAACTATGCGGGCGCGACAGTGGTCACGCACCTGCTGGACTATGGCTCGACCAGGCTGGACATGGGCTATGCCTCAGCCATCGCCACGCTGTTGTTTTTGCTGATGGTGGGCACGAACAAGCTGGTGCAGCGCGTATTGCGAAGGGTGGGCGAATGATATGAGAAGCAGGAAAATCGAGCGCCGGCCCATGCGCCCGCGTTTGTTCTTTCGAAAAAAGCGCAGGATCAACCGTTCCATGGCTGGCAACGCGCTTTTGTTCACGCTGATGTTCATCTGCGGCCTGTTCATGGTGCTGCCGCTGCTGATGATTATCAACAACGCCATGAAGCCTCTGGATGAGCTGTACCAGTTCCCGCCGCGCATCTTTGTCAGAAACCCTACACTGGCGAACTTTTCAGACTTGTTTGTGCTTATAAACCTGTCGTGGGTGCCGTTCTCACGTTACATTCTCAATACGGTCATCATTACGATGGGAGGAATGATCGGCCACGTAGTCGTCGCCTCTCTGGCGGCCTATCCGCTTGCCAAGCATCATTTTCCGGGAAAGACACTGCTGTTTTCCATGGTCGTCCTGTCCATGATGTTTTCCTGGACGGTCACACAGATCCCGCAGTACATGATCATCTCCTGGCTTAAAATCAACAACACCTACCTGGCGCTGATCCTGCCCGCGTGGTCGTTCGGCATGGGCTTGTACTTGATGAAGCAGTTCATGGAACAATTGCCCGATTCGCTGATGGAATCGGCGCGCATCCAGGGTGCCAGCGAGTGGCGTATTTTTTGGCATATCGTCATGCCCAACGTCAAGCCCGCTTGGTTGACACTGGCCATTTTCCAGTTCCAGCAGATGTGGGGCAATACGGGCAGCCTGTTTTTGCGCAACGAGGAATTAAAACCCTTGCAGTACTCGCTCCAGCAGATTACGGCGGGCGGCATATCGCGCGCGGGCGCGGCGGCTGTGGTTACCTTCATCATCGCGGCGGTGCCGATCATTTTTTTCCTGGTCTCGCAGAGCAACATTTTAGAGACTATGACCACTTCAGGTATGAAGGAGTGAAGGAAAGGAGGGAAAGCGATGAAGCCCTTCCCTGTCCGGCTTTTGTCCATTTTGATCCTGCTGGTGCTGAATATTGCCTCGGCGCTTGCGGAGGATGACCTTCCGTACATGACCTACAATTACGACTATTGGGCGAATGTTGCCTATACGCCAGCAGCCTATGTGCCGGACATAACCTTGCGCGGCACGGACTTTAAGCTTTTAGGACAGCCCATTGGCGCATTTCTGACACCGCAGGATATGTGCATCGCGCCCTCCGGTGATATCTATGTGGCCGATACGGGCAACAACCGTATTGTGGTATTGGACGGGCGGATGCAAAAGGCAGTGCGCATCATCGATTCGTTTGACAACGCAGGTGCGCGCGACACCTTTTCCTCTCCCTACGGCGTAGCCGTGTCACAGAAAGGACGTATCTATATCGCGGATTCGCAGAAAAAGCGCATTGTTATCTTAAACGAGGACGGCACGCTTTCTTCCATCGTCTCAAATCCTAAAAGCGATGTGCTGGAGGACGGCTTTGTCTTCATTCCGCTTAAGGTGAGCGTAGACTACGCCGACCGCATCTATTGCATCGCGCAGAAGATGTTTGAAGGGATCATGGTCTTTGAAAACGACGGCCAGTTCACCGGCTTTTTCGGTACCATTCAGGTCAAGATCTCCCTGTGGGAGAAGTTCTGGCGCAAAATCGCCACCAAGGAGGAGCGGTCCAAGCAGCAGCTTTTCATTCCCACCGAGTTTACCGGCATTGACATCGATGACGAAGGCTTTGTTTATGCCTCCAATGTGGACACTGACGGCCTGCAGGCTGTCAGGCGGCTGAACCCACGCGGGCAGGACGTTATCTTGAAGGGCGCCAAAAAAAACCTTGGCGGCGATTTGTGGATCAACGCGTTCACACAATACGCAGGGCCCTCCAAGATCGTGGACGTGGTCTACCACGGCAAGGGCATCTATTCGCTGCTGGATTCAAAGCGTGGCCGTGTTTTCACCTACGACCACGAAGGCAACCTGCTGTACATCTTCGGGGGCTTAGGCACGCAGGCGGGCACATTCACCACACCGGCCGCCATAGAGGAAAAGGACGGGATGCTTCTTGTGCTGGATGCGTATCAAGCATCCATCCTCACATTTGCAACAACGGAGTACGGTTCTTTGATCAATACGGCGGTGGGACTAAGGTACGACGGCGACGAAAAACAGGCGGTGGAAATATGGGAGCGCGTGCTGCGCATGGATGAGAACAACGAACTGGCCAACACAGGCATCGGCAAGGCGTATCTGGCCGCGGGCGATAACGGACTTGCCATGAAATACTTAGAGTGCGGCATGAACAAGGCCTATTATTCCGTCGCCTTCAAGCGCTACCGCAACGAATGGTTCAAAAAGAACATGAACTGGATATTAAGCGGCGCGATCATTCTGGCGGTGATGCCGGTTTTTGGCGTACGTTACCTTAAGAAGCGTCGCGTTCGCCAAGGGGTGGGGAGGAAAGCGGCATGAAAGAACTCCTCAGCCGCAAAAAGTGGCAATATCTCTTCTACACATGCAGCCATCCATCGGACGGTTACTACTGGATTCGGCACCAGGAAAAAGGCAGCGTGCCCATCGCACTGCTTACGGTTGTGCTGTTTTCCCTGAGCTTTTCCTTGAACCGTATGTATGCCAGCTTTGTGGTTAGCACCGTCAACCCGCAAACAGTCAACAGTCTGACGGAATTTACGGGCGTGCTGGCGCTATACATGATTCTTTGTGTGGGTAACTGGTCCATCACCTGCCTGATGGATGGTGAAGGGCGCTTCAAGGACATCATGATAGCCGTAGGTTATGCCATGCTGCCGCTCATTGTATCCTTTGCGCTGGCGACAGTTGTCAGCCAGGCGGTGGCGGAAAATGAAGAAGCCTTTTATACATTGATCCTCGTGGCTGGCATTGCCTACGCAGCCGTGATGATGCTGATTGGCATCATGCAGGTGCACAACTACACACTGGGCAAAACGCTGGGTACCCTGCTGCTTACGCTGCTGGCGGTATTCATCATTATTTTTCTTATCATGCTGGTCTTCAATTTTATTTCGCAAGTCATCTCCTTCTTTGGAAGCATCTATACCGAACTGATCTTTCGGTCGTAGCGGGAGCGGGATTTATGACGACGACGATGGAGAAAACAACGGGCAGGCATGTAAGCGGCGCGCTCAAAAAGCTGCTGTTGGTGCTGCTATGCGCCTTAATGGCCGGCGCGCTCTTCTGGCTGGCTTATTTCCTTATTCACTATCAATTCTATGACGAATACAAAAAGGATTTGAAAGGCGCATATACGTACGACGCCGGCAGTGCCTTCACGCCGCTTGAGGATAAAAGCCCCGCTGTGCCCGATATGGCGCTGGCTGCGGAGAATGGGCAATTGAAGCTTTACGCCGATGTAAAAACGGCGGAGATAGCCGTATATGACAAGCGAACGGGAGGGGTGGTCCGCTCCAACCCGGCCGGCGCTGACAAAGACCCTGTGGCTAACACCACGAACATCAATTATCTGCACTCCCAATTCATACTGGATTATTACAACGCCGCGCGTACCGCCGGCACCTACGATTCCTACAGCATGTCCGCCGCCCGCGGCCAGGTGACGGCGGAAAGCATTGAAGGCGGCGTGCGATTTGTATACGTGCTTGGCGAAACGAAGACCATTGCGTACTACGTTCCCTTTTATCTTTCCAGCGATAAATTTGACAGCATCGTCTCGCAGTTAAGCGATGCGGACGCTGCGACTATAAAACGCATGTATTTAAGCGGCGGGAGCGGCCTGATGAACATCATCAAGGCGGGGCGCACCAACTTAAAAAGCCAGGCCAAGATAGACGCGATCCTGAAAGGAGTGGGCTTTACAAAGGAAGACTATTACGAGCAGATGGCGCTGGGCGGTGAAACCCAAGAGGAAGCGCTTTCCTTTACCGTGGTGCTGGAATACCGCCTGGACGGCGACGCGCTCTTGGTCAGCGTGCCGGTCTCGGCCATGCGGGAAAAGGGCGGCGGAAAGATCTTCCGTATCCAGCTTTTGCGTTCCTTCGGCGCGGCCGGCACGGACGAAACGGGTTATATGGTGGTGCCCAACGGCTCCGGCTCGCTCATCCGCTTCAACAACGGCAAAAACGGCGCGGCTGCTTATTCCCAGTATATTTACGGCATGGACCTGATTGACGCGGACTACACCAAAACACAGAACACTCAAACAGCGCGCCTTCCGCTGTATGGCATCTGCCGTGAAAACAGCAGCGTGCTGGCCACCATTGAGCGCGGGGCGCCGCTATGCTATATCACCGCGGACGTCTCCGGCCACTTGAACAGCTTCAATTACGCCTATCCTACCTTCGTGCTGCGCGGCTACGACATGCTGAGCATGTTCGGCGTTACAGGCGCCGAGGCCGATATGCCGATCCTGGAGAAGGATCTGTATGATGAAAATCTCACCGTGCGCTATTCTTTCCTTACTAAAGAGTTTAAAGGCTATGCCGGGCTGGCCAACTATTACCGCAGCCGGCTGATGGAGGAAGGTAAACTCAAGCAAAAAACCACGTGCGGCGACATTCCCTTCTACTATGATGTAATCGGCGGTGTCAAACAGACAGCGCATTTTCTGGGTGTCAGCTACCAGCGCGTGTATCCCATGACGACCTTTGCCCAGGCCGCCGATATGGCGCGGGCATTCAATGCGCTGGGGATCAAAAACCAGGTGATGAACCTTCAGGGCTGGCTGAACGGCGGCTTCTATCACGATGCGGCTAGTTCCATCCATGTCTTAGGCTCGCTGGGCGGGAAAAGCGGCCTGAACGAACTGAACACAGTGCTTGAAAACCTGGGCGGCGCAATGTATGCCGATGTGGCTTTCCAGAACGTAACCGTTATCTCAAAGCACTATTCTGCCGGGCTGGAAAGCTCACGCTATTACGGCTCAGGTTACGCGGCGGTGCTGGGTCAGGTGAACCCGGGCACACTCAGGCGTACGTCGTCGCTTATGCATGAGGAGACACTTTACAGCCTGTTAAGCCCCAAGTTCCTGCCGCGTTATGCAAAGGCTTTTGCCGGTGCGATACAAGGCTATGACATCACAGGTATTTCCCTGCGGGATCTTGGCGATGCGCTGCATGCCGACAAGCGCCGCACAAACGTCATTTCGCGTCAGCAGGCGCTGGATGTGGTGCTTTCGCAGTTTGAAACGCTTTCTGATACGGGCAGGAAGCTGATGGTGAGTGGCGGCAATGATTATGCTTTTCCCTACACGGCGCATGTGATTGGTGCGCCCATCACGGACAGCAAGTATTTCATCGTGGACGAATCCATCCCGCTTTATGAAATGATACTGCACGGCTGCGTCGATTACACAGGGCTCCAATTAAACTGCGAGGACAGTGCCGATCCACGGGCGGACCTGCTCCACCTGATCGAGTACGGCGCGTCCTGCCGCTACATATTCACAAACGAGGACGCCACCCAAATGAAGTATACGGGCCTGAACCGCTTTTACGCTACTACTTTTTCCGCCTGGAAGGACACAGCCGCTGCTACGTACGCGTTCCTGAACGGGGCTTTGTCGCCCGTCAGTGGAGCGCTGATGGTGGGCCATGAAACGCTTTCAAGCGGCATCGTCAAAGTGACATATGACAACGGCGTAAGCATCTATATAAACTACGGCGATGCCCCCCTTGCCGCCGACGGGGTTATGGTCCCGGCGCAGGGATACCGCCTTGGGGAGGTGAACGGCCAATGAACAAGTTTCGCCTGAATATGAGTCAGAAGAGCAGTGTGAAAGGGTATCTGTTCATCCTGCCCTGGCTTATAGGCTTTTCGTTCTTCTATGTCTACTGCCTGATCCTCAATGTGCGCTTTTCCCTTTCCGAATTGTCCGTCGGTTCGGGCAGCGGCTACGAGGCTGCATTTGTCGGCTTAAAAAATTTCGTTTACGCGTTCCGCGCGCACGCGACGTTCAAGCAGGTTCTGACCACGTCGCTGGGCGATATACTGATCGACGTGCCGCTCATCATCTTTTTCAGCCTCTTTGTCGCCATGCTTTTAAACCGCAAATTCAAGGGCCGCGGCATCGTGCGTGCGATCTTCTTTCTGCCTGTGATCTTAAACGCCGGCGCGATTGTGGACACCATGGAGATGAGCGCAAAGATGATGACCGGGGGCTTAAGTTCCGTAAGCCAAGAGGTCTCGTCCTCCATGGGGTCTTACGTCAACCTGGGCTATTACTACGAGCTGTTTGAAAACCTGGCCATCCCAGGCGTTGTGCTGGATTATCTGGTAGGCGCGGTCAGCCGTATCAGTGATATCATCACAGCCTCCGGTGTGCAGATCATCATCTTCATTGCCGCGCTGCAGACCATCCCTGACGCTTTGTACGAGGTTTCCCGCATCGAGGGCGCGACCGCCTATGAGACCTTCTGGAAGGTCACGTTCCCCATGGTCATGCCGCATATCATCACCAATGTCGTCTACACCATGGTCGTGGGCTTTGCGCAAAGCGATGTGGTCGATCTGGCCTACACCACGGCTTTTACGGAATTCAACTATGGCTTAAGTTCGGCGTTCGTCCTCTCCAGCACAGTGATTGTCTGCGCGCTGCTGGCGCTTGCAGTTGCCTTCATCCAGCGGCGGACGTTCTACTATAATTGACGGAAGGAAGAGAAATGGTATGCATTCCACCATAGGCAAATGGATCGCCTTCCGCCGCGGCACGCGTTACGATGACTTCACAGGCGGCCTGAAAGGCGGAGTCAAATCGCTTTTGTTCAGTATTTTTCGCTTGATATTGCTGACCGGCATCAGCTATATGATCCTGGCGCCGGTCATTGGCATCGTCAGCAGCTCTTTCTTCTCCAATTCGGACGCCTACAACCCCATGGTCTTCACCATCCCCATTGCACCCACGCTGGAAAGGTACACCCGTGCCATCGCGCGCATGGACTACCTTCACACCGTGATCAACACCATCCTGTATTCCCTTTCTCTGACAGTCATCCAGGTGCTGGTATGCGCCGGTGTGGGGTATGGGTTCGCGCGCTTTTCGTTTCCGTTGAAAAAAGTGCTGTTCGCCTGCGTGGTGGTGATGATCGTTCTCCCCTCCCATACGATTATGCTGCCGCTGTATATCATCTTTCGCAATT
This sequence comes from Bacillota bacterium, assembly GCA_023416585.1. Lineage (GTDB taxonomy): Bacteria > Bacillota > Clostridia > Christensenellales > Aristaeellaceae > JAEWAH01. Next base: position 8,219 of record JAEZHM010000080.1, on the reverse strand, counting down.
TTGATCCGCTTGGGTTGTTTTCGCTGCTTCATTTGGATACCAACCTGATGGGAACGCCCTGGCCCGCGTTTATCATGACCATCCTGGGCTGCGGGCTACGCTCCGGATTGTACATATACATCTTTACCCAGTTCTTCCGCGGCCTGCCCAGGGAGATCGAAGAAGCTGCTTTTGTGGACGGCGCGGGCACCTTGTATACATTCTTGCGCATCATGCTGGCCAATGCTGCCCCCGCTGTCGTCACCGTGGCGGTGTTTTCCCTGGTCTGGCAGTACAACGACACCTTTTTCGGCAACCTCTTTCGAATCGGCAGCGACATTCTTGTCAGCAAGAAGCTTTCGTCCCTGCAAGTCAATATCGTCACAGTGGATAAGATACTCGATACGGCTATACAGCAGCTGTATGTGGACGCCGGCGTGGTGCTGGTGATGCTTCCGGTGGTGATATTGTACCTCGTCCTCCAGAAGCGCTTTATCGAGGGTATCGAACGCAGCGGTATCGTAGGCTAACCCGCAATCCTGTTTTCCATTGGCATTGAAGCCCCCGGTTAACCATGAAATCCTGTCCTTGGAAAGGACGGAAATATAAAGGGAGGGATCCATTTTGAAAAAGTGGTTACTGGCTCTTACGATGATGGCGGCTCTCTTACTCACTTGTGTGGGCGGCTCGCTGGCGGAAAGCACAGACAAGACCGTCATCGACTTTGAAGACGGCGTGTGCGCTTTCCTGGGCATGGATCAGAGCAAGGGCAACGCGGACGCGTCCGTGCTCACCGTGGTGGACTATAACGGTTCCAAGGCTCTCAAGGTGGATGTACAGAAGAAAACACCGTATATCGCCTTCGCGCTGGATGGTCTGCTGGGTGAAAACATCGCAAAGGTCCGCACCATCACCATGGATGTCGGCATCGATCTGGGCGATGGCAAATTCTACGCCTGCTCGGGCCGCGTCTACGCTTACAGCGGCAAAGATCTCATCGAGACCTATGATGAGTGGGCGGTCTACAGAGAAAACAAGAATCCCAAGACCATCACCGCCATACTGGATGTGGGCGAGGAGTTCATCGCCGGCGCGGGCAACTACATCATCCTGTCCAAGGAAACCGACAACTACGCAACCAAGACGGGCGGCAAACCGGTGAGCATGTACCTGGACAATATCCGCTTCCTCGACGCGGACGGCAACGCCCTTAAGGTTGACACGCAGGCTGTGTACGTAGCACCCGACACCGGCGCAGACCTTTCCAACCTGGGCTATTTGTCTGGGGCAGTGACCTTCGAGGGCTTCCAAAAGAGCGCCGGCGCGTGGGCTCAGGACGGGCTTGAAATGCCGCAGGCAATCATCGATGCGCTTGTGCCCGGCTCCGCCGTGCAGATCGAGTTTACCAGTGAGACCGGAGACATATGGATCGTTATGCCGGATGCCAAAGCCGGCTGGATGCGCGTGGGCGGCAGCGGCAACGGCAGCGCCTACATCAACAGTTCCAAGTCCATCGCACAGATCCCGTACGAACTGATCGCAAAATTCTGCGGCGAGGACAAGAGCACCTGGGGCGCCCGCATGCAGTGCGAAGCCAGCGGCGCGTGGGAAGTATACAACGTGTCTGTGGGCAAGCTGGTTCCTCAAATTGCGCTTTTAAACCCTGTGGAGTTCGAGGGCTTCCAAAAGAGCGCTGGTGCGTGGGCTCAGGACGGGCTTGAAATGCCGCAGGCAATCATCGATGCATTGGTGCCCGGCTCAGTCGTGGAAATCGAGTATAAGAGCGAAACGGGCGATATGTGGATCGTCATGCCGGACGCTAAAGCTGGCTGGATGCGCGTTGGCAATGATGGCAAAGCGATATGCGTGGATGGAAAGTGCTTCGTGACCTATGAAATGATCGAAGCGCTGTGTGGTACCGACAAGTCCACCTGGGGCGCCCGCATGCAGTGCGAGGCCAGCGGAGCATGGGAAGTGTATGCTGTGCGCGTGGGCACCCTGAACGAGCTAAAACCCCTGTCCAGCCTTGTTCCCTTTGATGGATTCCAAAAGAGCGCGGCCGCCTGGGCACAGGATGGGCTGGATATGCCCCAAGCGATCATTGACGCGCTGGTGCCCGGCTCCGTCGTTACCATCAGCTACGCAAGTGAAGACGGCAAGATGTGGATCGTTATGCCGGATGCTAAAGCGGGTTGGATGCGTGTTGGCGACGGCAATAACGGCGCCGCCGTATGCAAGGATGGCGTCTGCCAGATTCCGTATGAACTGATCGAAAAGTACTGCGGCGCAGACAAGACAACCTGGGGCGCCCGCATGCAGTGCGAATCGAGCTCCGCGTGGGAAGTCTATTCCGTTTCCGTTGGCGTCCGCTGATTAAGTCAAGCTAGCATGAAGGAGGATACGTTATGAAAACCAAGAGACTGCTCGGCCTGTTCCTGGCTATGATCCTGGTATTCTCTCTGCTTGCGCCTGCAGCGCTTGCAGAAAGCGGAAAGCGCAATATCGTCATAGGCCTGTGGTGGGACAGGTACTATGACAGCACGAGCAAAGCGCTTGAAGATAACCCCTCGTATCAAGGCCTGGAATCCGACCAGCTGATGTTCGATGTGGTCAAGAAGGTGGAAGAGAAATATAACGTCACCATTGAGTACGTCAACATGACCTATGTTGGCCTGCGTGAGTCGGTCAACACCTCCATCCTGGCCGGCACGCCGGAGTGTGACATCTATCTGGTGGATACATCCATCGGCATTCCTGCCGCGATGAACGGTTACTGCATTGATTTGAAATCCATCGTGCCGCAAGACAGTGACATCTTCGGCAAGAAAGCCGTCATGAACTATCTGGATTTGGGCGATGGGAAAGCCAGCTTGATGAAACCGGTCGCGGCGCAGTCATTGGTGGAGGCGACATATCCGCTGATGTTCAATCTGCAGATGGTGAAGGACGCGAACCTTACGGATCCGCGTGAGCTCTACAAGCGTGGAGAATGGACCTGGGACAAATTCATTGAATACTGTCAAAAGCTAACCAAAGACAGTAACGGCGACGGAATCATCGACGTGTACGGCTACGGCGGATTCCAGGCAGAAACCTTCGACAGCCTGATGATGAGCAACGGCACACATGTGGCTACCGACGCTAAGGAAAACTTCTCCAGCCCCGAGGTCGGTCAGGTCTTAAAGCTCATGCAGGACATGTACCTTACCTACAAGTGCGCGTATCCATATGACAGTGTGGATCCGAGCAATACCATGCGCTGGCTCTACCGGGACGGCAAGGTAGCCATGTGCCCCGGCGCAGCCTGGATCCTTGCGCAGAACGCCGACTACAACTGGGACGGCACCGCCGCTGCCGCGCTTGACTTCGATATGTGCTTTGTGCCGTGGCCCGTAGGCTTAAGCGGCAACCAGGAAACCAACAAGATGAAGCTCAGCGCGGGCGAATATTACATGATTCCCGTCGGCACCAAGGATCCTGAGCTGGTCTACAATGTCTTTTACGATTTCACCAACTGGTACAATTTTGACACCTCCATACGTGATGACGCCGAGACCCTTGGCTGGTGGTACGGCGTGACCGGCCGTACGCCGGAGATCCAGAATCAAAACTTCGACGTCATGTTTGAGTGCGGCCTGCGCGAGCAGTTCGACCTGGTCGATTCCCTGAGTATAAGCCCGGACTTCGCAGGCTTCTTCAATGGTGACTATACCCCCGCACAGTTCCAGGAGACCTACAAGCAGCAGTACCAGGACGCGCTTGACCGCTATTTCAAATAACCTGCGCCTTCCATATCCGGGCAGGCAGCTTCGCGCCGCCTGCCCGGGGTAAAACGACACGAACATCACATGAAAGGTTGCAAAACGCATGAGCAAATGGAAAATGATCGCTCCGGCCACGCCCTGCATGCCATGGCAGGACCGCCCGGAAGGCATCGTTAACGCGCCGATTTGGCGCTATACGGGAAATCCGGTCATCGGGCGCAATCCGCTGCCTGGCGTTGCGCGCATCTTCAACAGCGCGGTAATGCCTTATGAAGACGGCTTCATCGGTGTGTTCAGGGGCGAACAGGTCAACGGTGTGCCCCACATCTATCTGGGCCGCAGTTTGGATGGCATCCGCTGGGCTTTCGACAGCGAAAAGATCGCTTTTACCGACGAGGATGGCAAGCCCTTTATGCCGCACTATGCCTATGATCCGCGGCTCATCAAGGTCGAGGATACTTACTATGTCATCTGGTGTACGGATTTTTACGGCGCAGCCATCGGCATGGCCAAAACAAGGGACTTTTTGACCTTTACACGCATCGAGAATCCCTTCCTTCCTTTTAACCGCAACGCCGTACTGTTTCCGCGCAAGATCGGTGGCAACTTCGTGCTTTTGTCCCGGCCTTCCGACAGCGGGCACACGCCCTTTGGCGATATCTTTGTCAGCGAAAGCCCAGACATGCTTTACTGGGGCAGGCATCGCCATGTCATGAGCCGCGGCAGCTGCTGGTGGGAATCGCTGAAGGTCGGCGGCGGCGCCGCGCCAATCGAGACGAGCGAAGGCTGGTTGCTTTTTTATCACGGCGTAACCAACACCTGCAACGGCTATGTCTACTCGATCGGCGGTGCGATCCTGGACAGGGACAATCCTTCAGTCGTTAAATACCGCTGCGGCAATTACCTGCTCACCCCCGAAGAGTGGTATGAGGAGCGCGGTTTCGTACCCAACGTCTGCTTCCCCTGCGCGACGCTGCATGACCCGGATACCGGCCGCATCGCCATTTACTACGGAGCGGCGGACAGCTACGTAGGTTTGGCGTTCACTACGCTTGATGACATCATGGAGTATATCATCGAAAACAGTGCGGTTTCTGGGACCGATACGGAGATTGGCCGTCTCTAAATGTAAGAGGAACTCATCTTTGAATACTACTGCGATAACGCAGGGGAGAGCATAGCTCATTTCATGAACCAGCTAAGGTAGAGCTGCACCATCGTCACCGGACTGGCGGCTGCCCTGGGCAAGGTTTCCGCTGTGTGCGAATCAGGCGTGCGGCAGCTGAAAATGAGGTGTGAAGGCTTGGCGCCCGGGGGCAACCAGTGCAGCATCACCAGGTTTATGGTGAAAAGGAGAGCTATTACGTGGGGCTGGCAGATAGTTCAAAACTTGCGCACTCCTTCTATGACACGGTGTTCCTCTGCCGTTTTCCGATGGAACCGTGTTTGAAAGCAAGGGGAGTCTTAAGGTGAAAAAGTAAAGTTTGTTGTTAAGTAAATTACTTTACATAGGCTGCATTCGGTGATATGCTACAAATCAGCAATTTCACAGGAGGGCATACACTTGAGCAAGCAGGTAACCATGCGGCAGATTGGAAAAGCCATGGGCGTGAGCACGGTAACGGTATCCAAGGCGCTTGGCGGCAAGGATGGCGTAAGCGATTTTGTGCGCGCGCAGATTATAGATAAAGCAAGAGAAATGGGCTATCAATACACATCGGTCCCCAAACAGCAGAAGGAGGGCGGCGGGCAGGATGTGGGCATACTGGTGGCTGACCGCTTTTTCAGCGACAGCTCCTTTTATGCAGCCTTGTACAAAAGGCTGGTGCAGCATCTTGCCGAGGTTTCCTGCTACGGGATCTTGGAAATTTTATACACCGCGGACGAGCAGGAACTGAAGTTGCCGGCCATGGTGCGCAGCGGTAAGGTGGGAGCGTTAATCGTCATGGGCCAGGTGAGCGAGGAGTACATGAAGTCGCTGCTCACCACAAAGATGCCCTGCGTATTTCTGGACTTTTACACCGAGCACGCCGATGTGACCAGTGTTGTCAGCGACAGTGTATACGGCGCCTATCTTTTGACCAATCATCTGGTGAAGATGGGTCACAGGGACATTGGCTTTGTGGGGGACATACATGCCACCAGCAGCATACTGGACCGTTATCTTGGTTACTACAAATCTCTGCTGCAAAACAACATCCCGCTTCGTCCAGAATGGATTTTGCCCGACAGGGGAGAGAACGGACTATTAAAGGAAGTTGCGCTGCCCGAGAAAATGCCCACGGCCTTTGTCTGTAACTGTGACGAGATGGCCCATATGTTGATGGGGCAGTTAAAGCACGCCGGTTATCAGATGCCCGGAGATATTTCCATCGTGGGCTTTGACGACTTCCTTTTCGCCAGGCTGTGCAACCCGCCTTTGACCACCTTCCAGGTGGATCAGGACGCCATGGCCAAGGCGGCGGTGAAAGCTCTTGTGAAAAAGCTTCATGGGCAAAGCGGGCATACCGGACGCATCGTCATCAGCGGACACGTGGTTTACAGGGATTCGGTAAGGGACCTTCACGCCATGGAGACGGAAAGGTTGAACGCTTGATATGGAAGTACTGCCTTTGTCAATGATTTGGTATCAGGCAGCGTAAACGTAATATTTACAAGTAATAATGAATAGCGAGACCCAAAAATTTACATTTTTAGGTTTCGCATTTTTCTATTCCAAAGCATCCCATAAAACGCAGGATAGCACTTCTTATTGCCAATTTCGAGCATATTTCGATTGATTACACGATCATTTAATTGACAAAAAATAGAATATTAGCTATGATACGTCATAGAAATATTTGATCCAAATGCTATGTATTTCATAACATACAAAAGGGGCAATATGCCCTACGGAGGATGCAATATGAAACACCAAGCCGGGAAAAAATGCACGGGGGTTATTTTGGCGCTGGTAATGACGCTATCCATAGTTACCACAATTGTATTGGTATCTTCTGTCCCTCCTATTAACAGACGGTAGTAGTACACCGGAGCATTATGATCGGCTTTGAGTGAACAGAGGGTATTTTAACTTTGACAGTATGGAACATCAAACAGGCTCATTATCTACTAATACTTCTATTTAACGCAGATTCGTCAAAGAATACTGGCGTAAAAGCAGGCCCCGGTTCTGTTTGATGTTGAGGAGGATTACAAATGATACGCGGGATTTGGAAAAAGTTAGCACACTTTGCTCTTGCCCTTGCCGTTCTTCTATGCCTGCTACCGGCACAACCCCTGCTCTTGCGTAAACGCAGGATGGCGTAATATGCGTTCCCGTTTCATTGTATACCACCGCAAGCATAGCACACGGCAATACCGTTATACCCCGGGAAAGCGGACACTTTCCAATGCCATGCGTACGGCCTTGACAGTCTTGTGCATGATCGGTGTTGTGATTTCGGGCCTTCAAGTGGTTAGGTTTTTTGCCGATTCCCAAATTACGCGCAGCACGAACGAAGCCGTGGCATCTTTATACCATGAAGCGGAAGCGCCGGAATCATCGCCGGCCTATGCTGTAAGGCATGGGGTTACGGGCATGCCACTTGCGGCGCCGACCCCAGCCCCGGCATCCGTCTTTCAGATGATCGGCGAATCTCCTCTTCCGCGGTTTAAAGCCCTGTTGAAAGCCAACCCGGATGTTATCGGCTGGCTGGATATACGGGGAGAACTGGATCTGCCTGTGGTCTACCGGGATAATGAATATTATCTGAAGAGGGATGTGTACCACAAAAAAAGCACTGCTGGGACATTGTTTCTGGATGAAAACCATCCCCTTGCTGCTTCGGCGCAGTATCTTGTGATCCATGGCCATAATATGAAGGACGGCTCCATGTTCGGGCATCTTCAACGTTACCTGGAGCTTGGCTATTTGGAAAAGCACTGCATCATACAGTTTGATACGCTGTACCAGGAAAACACATATGTGGTGTTTGCTGTACTTGTTGTTTCGGAGAATGTACATGATGCCGGTTTCATCAACTTTTTAGGATACCCGGCCTTTTCTTCCCAGGAGCAGTTTATGGATTTTGTGAACGGGTTAAAGGATAAATCGAAGTTTGCCATCCCTGTTAATGTGGATGCGTCCGATGCGCTATTGACATTGTCCACTTGTTATGGCGAGGAACGGCTGATTATCGTGGCTCGGCGCGTCCGTTCCGATGAGTCCGCTTCAAGCCTTAAGTCGAATGTGGGTTATGCTATAAAAAGATAGGAGAGAGTTCTACAATCTGCAGACAGAAATCTGTCTTTAGAAAAAACGTAGAAAAAAAGCCCTAATGCCGGTCTGTATGTTGACAGCCATACAACCCCCATGCTATAATTGGGCAATTTGTGGACAAGTCCACAAGTCATAATAAGGGGGAAGAGACGTGGCAAGAGACCTGTTAACCCTCAGTGATGTCAGGATATCGGAAGTCATGGCGCTTTTAAACG